>NZ_CP128355.1:1200000-1800000 GCF_038789205.1 Staphylococcus hsinchuensis | reverse complement strand
ACGTGTCGATGTTAAAGTAGACATAGGAGACAGTCACAACAATCCTTCTCACCAAGTTGCTTCAGAAGATTTACAGATGATTGAAATGCATGAACTTATGCAAGCATATTATCATTATGCTTTAAAAAAGACAGTAGAAGGTGAACAAGCTTTAAACTATTTGAAACAACGTGGTTTTACTGATGAATTAATTGATAAACGTAAAATAGGTTATGCACCGAATAGTGCTAAATTTTGTCATGACTTTTTAGAGCAGAAAGGTTATGACATACAACTCGCATATGAGTCTGGTTTGTTATCCCGTAACGAAGAGAATTTCAGTTACTATGATCGTTTTAGGGATCGGATTATGTTTCCTTTAAATAATGCACAAGGTCGTACAGTAGGATATTCAGGTAGAACATATACGAATCAAGAACCTAAATATTTAAATAGTCCTGAAACACCGATTTTCCAAAAACGAAGATTACTTTATAATTTAGACTTTGCGAGAAGATCTGTGAGACAAAGTGACGAAATTATTTTATTAGAAGGATTTATGGATGTTATTAAGGCTGATCAAGCAGGCCTTAAACAAGTTGTCGCTAGTATGGGAACAAGCCTTTCTCAAGAACATATGACTTTCATAAAAAAACTCACTTCCAATGTGACACTTATGTTTGATGGTGACCGTGCCGGTAGTGAAGCAACGCTAAAGACAGGTCAATTATTATTGCAACAAGGTTTGAATGTATTTGTTATCTCATTACCCAATGGTATGGATCCGGATGAATACATTGAAAAGCATGGTGCAGAAGCCTTCAATTACTTCGTGGAACATGAGAAAAAATCGTTTATCCTATATAAAGTTGCTTTACACAAAGATGAAATTGAAAATAATGATTTAGCTTATGAAAAATATTTAAAAGAAATTATCAATGATATTTCGTACATGAAATCTAATATTCTTCGCAAAAAGATATTGCAAGACGTGTCAGAATTGTTTAAAGTAAGCATTGATAGTCTAAATAAGGAAGTAGGATATAATCACACAGATTACAATTCATACAATCAAACACCTACTGTCCCGCAATTTTCTAACTTATCTAAAGAGGAGAAAGCAGAACGAGCACTCTTGAAACACTTTATGAATGATAAAGATATATTTTTAAATAATCATAAATTAATTGAGTTAGAAGACTTTACAAATCAGTATTTTAAGCGTATATTTAATGTTTTATGTGATTTCTATTCTGAACATGATATGTTCAATTTAAGCGACGTGTTACCATACATCGATTCAAACGAAGTTAAAGAAGTAATGTTTTCATTAGATAATTATGTAATAAATAATGAACCATTTGAAAATGAAATCGATGATTATATCAACACTATGACGATGAATAGAAATGAAGAAACGATTGAGACGCTTAACCACAAGCTACGGGAGGCAAATAGGTTAGGTGATTTTGAACTGCAGAAGTATTATTTAGAAAAGATAGTTAACTACAATAAAAACAATAAAAATTAAATTGATAATGAATATATGTGTATATAAATGCAATATACAACATGTTCAATGTAATATATTATGAAAATTGACAATTTTACTTTTCAATTATTATTTACATGTTGATATTATATTCGGGAGGCCATTTCATGTCAGGAAATAAAGTTAAAGTAAAGAAACAAACAATAGACCCATCTCTAACTTTAGACGATGTAAAAAAACAATTGATTGAAAAAGGTAAAAAAGAAGGTCATTTGAGTCACGAAGATATCGCTGAAAAAATGCAAAATTTCGATATGGATTCTGACCAAATGGATGAATTCTTTGACCAAATCGCAGACAATGACATAAGTTTAGTAAATGAAAAAGATAGTTCTGATACTGATGAAAAATTAAATCCCAATGATTTAAGTGCGCCTCCAGGTGTCAAAATTAATGACCCTGTTCGAATGTATTTAAAAGAAATCGGTCGAGTAAATTTATTAAGCGCACAAGAAGAAATTGAATTAGCAAAACGTATAGAGCAAGGCGATGAAGTTGCGAAGTCCCGATTAGCAGAAGCTAACTTACGTTTAGTAGTAAGTATCGCCAAAAGATATGTAGGTAGAGGTATGTTATTCCTTGATTTAATTCAAGAAGGTAACATGGGACTTATTAAAGCCGTTGAAAAGTTCGACTTTAATAAAGGATTTAAATTCTCAACATATGCAACATGGTGGATTCGTCAAGCAATCACAAGAGCGATTGCCGACCAAGCTCGTACAATTCGTATACCTGTGCATATGGTCGAAACGATTAATAAGTTAATTAGAGTACAAAGACAACTATTACAAGATTTAGGTAGAGATCCAGCACCAGAAGAGATTGGTGAGGAAATGGATCTACCACCTGAAAAAGTAAGAGAAATATTAAAAATAGCACAAGAGCCTGTGTCATTAGAAACACCAATCGGTGAAGAAGATGACAGTCATTTAGGTGATTTCATAGAAGATCAAGAAGCACAAAGCCCTTCAGATCATGCTGCTTATGAATTGTTAAAAGAACAATTAGAAGATGTTCTTGACACATTAACAGATAGAGAAGAAAACGTGCTACGTTTACGTTTTGGTTTAGATGATGGTAGAACACGTACATTAGAAGAAGTTGGTAAAGTCTTTGGTGTAACAAGAGAACGTATTCGTCAAATCGAAGCAAAAGCACTAAGAAAGTTAAGACATCCTAGCAGAAGTAAACGCCTAAAAGACTTCATGGACTAAAATATAAGCTCTTTTGTACGATGATGTACAAAAGAGCTTTTTACATATATTAAAGAGGAGATACGAAAATGATTTCTTTAAATCAAAGGTTAACGCATGTGAGTCGTTATATTATAGGTGATTTTCTTGTCGATATTGGCTCAGATCATGCATATTTGCCAATTTATGCAATTGAAAATCAAATGATTGAAAAAGCTATCGCTGGTGAAGTAATCACTGGCCCATATGAAGCTTCGCAGAAAAACGTGAAACACAATCAGATGACTAATGTAATAGATGTTCGTTTAGGTGATGGTCTCTCCGTTTTGAATGGTGATGAAAAGGTAACATCAATTACAATTTGTGGAATGGGTGGCCCATTAATTGCTAAAATCTTAAATGAAGGTGCCAAAAAATTAACGCATCAACCGCGTTTGATTTTACAAAGTAATATACAATCCAGCGCAATTCGAGAATTATTACCTGAAATCAACTACCAATTAGTAGCAGAAGAAATATTAGAAGAAAAAGGCCATATTTATGAAATTCTAGTATGTGATCCAACTACCACGTCGCATAATCTTTCTGCATTAGAAATTAAATTTGGTCCTTATTTGCTTGAAAATAAAGATGCTTTATTTTATAAAAAATGGCAACGTGAGCTTGATGCATTATTTAAAATAAAAGCTAATTTAAATCCACAACAACATGCCAACCGTTTAACAGAAATTAATAGAGAAATTGAAATGATACAAGAGGTGATTTAAGTGAAAATAAATCAATTATTAAATATTATAAATACTCATGTACCATTAAATACTGCTGAGTCTTGGGATAATGTAGGATTACTCATTGGTGATAATGATTCAGAAATAACCGGAATTTTAACGGGTCTCGACTGTACTGAAGAGGTCGTGGATGAAGCGATTTCTAAAAAATGCAACACGATTATATGTCACCATCCACTCATTTTTAAAGGCGTAAAACAAATTGTCGAACAAGACGGGTATGGTGCAATTATTCGTAAATTGATTGAACATCAAATCAATTTAATTGCGCTACACACTAATCTAGATGTTTATCCAAGTGGCGTAAATGCCATGTTAGCCAACCATTTAAAACTACAACAACAACGAATTTTAAATCCAGAAACAATACATTACTATAAAGTGCATGTTTTTATCCCTCAAACACACCTTGAAACGTTTAAAAATAATCTTTCTCAGCATGGTTTAGCACAAGAAGGTGAATACGAATATTGTTTCTTTGAAAGTTCTGGAACAGGTCAATTTAAGCCAGTTGGAAACGCTCAGCCGTATTTAGGAGACGTAGGAAAAATTGAACACGTTGAAGAATATAAAGTTGAATTTATGATTAACAAACATCAACGACAAACAGCTCAACAATTAGTTGAAAAATACCACCCGTACGAAACACCTGTTTATGATTTTATTAAAATGGAAAAAACAGCTGATTACGGTCTAGGTATGATAGGTGAGTTAGAAGAAAGTATGTCAGTACAAGAATTTGTTGATCATGCTAAAGATGCATTAAAAATGCCTAGTGTAAGATTTGTTGGTGATAATAAGCAGCAAATTAAAAAAGTAGCTATTATTGGTGGTTCTGGCATTGGGTTCGAATATCAAGCTGCTCAGCAAGGTGCAGACATCTTTGTAACTGGTGATATTAAACATCATGATGCTTTAGATGCAAAAATAGCTGGTGTTAACTTGCTCGATATTAATCATTACAGTGAATATGTAATGAAACAAGGACTCAAAGATTTATTGTATCTCTGGTTAGATGGCGAAGACAGTTCACTGAATATCATTGAATCAGAACTTAACACAGATCCTTTTGAATATATGTAAGCATTCAAGTAATTATTAATAAATTGAAATTTAGTTCAAAATTAATTAGTAATCCATTATAATGGATAAGATGAAGTTTTAAGGAGGCTAAATCATGGCGAATCACCCATTCGAAAGTTTTAATTTGGAACCAAGTCTGATTGAAGCTGTTAAAGATTTGAATTTTAATCAACCAACAGAAATTCAACAA
Organism: Staphylococcus hsinchuensis; assembly: GCF_038789205.1. NCBI lineage: Bacteria > Bacillati > Bacillota > Bacilli > Caryophanales > Staphylococcaceae > Staphylococcus > Staphylococcus hsinchuensis. The sequence continues at coordinate 1,795,215 of NZ_CP128355.1, read as the reverse complement.
AGAGTTATTCCAAAGATTATTAAAGAATTAAGCTTAATTGGACAATCTCAAACTGGTACAGGAAAATCACACGCGTTTTTACTACCATTAATGCACATGATTGATCCAGATATTAAAGAACCACAAGCAGTAGTAGTAGCACCTACAAGAGAATTAGCTCAACAATTATTTGATGTCGCAAGTCACTTAGTTGAGTACAAAAAAGATGTTTCAGTCAAATTATTTATTGGTGGTACAGACATTGTAAGAGATCGACAACGTGTAAAAAACCAACCTCAACTCGTGATTGGTACGCCAACGCGTATTAATGATTTAGCGAAAAATGGTGATCTTCATGTTCATTTAGCATCTTATTTAGTTATTGACGAAGCCGATTTAATGATAGATTTAGGTCTTATTAATGAAGTGGATTTAATTGCAACAAGATTAGAAGATAGTGCCCATATTGCAGTATTTAGTGCTACGATTCCTAAATCATTACATCCATTTTTAAATAAATATTTAGAAAACCCTGAGTTCATTGAAATAGAGAATACAACCCAGAATAAAAAGAATATTGAATTTTATCTAATTCCTACTAAAGGTACGGTTAAAGTTGAGAAGACTTTAAAACTTATAGATATATTAAACCCTTATCTATGTATCATATTTTGTAATAGTAGAGATAATGCAGACGAATTAGCAAAGCAGTTAAATGAATCAGGGATAAAAGTAGGAATGATACATGGTGGTTTAACACCACGTGAACGTAAGCAACAAATGAAACGCATAAGGAATTTAGAGTTTCAGTTTGTTATTGCCAGTGATTTAGCTTCCAGAGGTATTGATATAGAAGGAGTCAGTCATGTAATAAACTTTGATGTTCCAAATGATATAGATTTCTTTACTCACCGTGTCGGCAGGACAGGTAGAGGTCAATATAAAGGTGTTGCCATAACATTATATAGTCCTGAAGAAGAAGAAAATGTATCATTAATTGAACAACGTGGATACAAATTTGAAAATGTCGATATTAAAAATGGTGAATTAAAAGCAATAAATGCACATAATAAACGCCAAACACGTAAGAAAAAAGATGACCACCTTACAAATCAACTTAAACACAAAGTTAAACGAAATAATAAAAAGGTTAAGCCTGGTTATAAAAAGAAATTCAAGCGTAATTTAGAAGAATTAAAACAAAAAGAGCGTAAACAATACAGTAAGCAACAACGACGTAAAAATAGAAAAGGATAGGTGAACGATATGTTATTAGGATCTCACGTTTCTATGAATGGCAAAAAAATGTTACAAGGTTCTGCAGAAGAAGCTGCCCGTTTAGGTGAATCTACCTTTATGATTTATACCGGGGCTCCTCAAAATACGCGCCGTAAACCTATTGAAGAATTAAATATTGAAAAAGGTCAAGAAGTCATGAAAGAACAAGGTTTATCAAATATTGTTGTTCATGCGCCTTATATTATTAATATCGCAAATACTGTAAAACCACATGTATTTGATTTAGGTGTGGAGTTTCTACAAAGTGAAATTGAAAGAACGCAAGCGATCGGCGCGAAAGACATCGTACTTCATCCTGGTTCCCACGTTGGCGAAGGTGCAGATAAAGGTATTGCAAAAATAATTGAAGGTTTGAATGAAGTATTAACTAAAGATAATGATGTTAGAATCGCGTTAGAAACTATGGCGGGTAAAGGATCAGAAGTCGGAAGATCATTTGAAGAAATCGCTAGAATTATCGATGGTGTAAATCATAATGAACGTTTATCAATATGCTTTGATACATGCCATACACATGATGCTGGATACAATGTAAAAGAAGATTTCGATGGTGTATTAAATGAATTTGATAAAATCATTGGAGTCGATCGAATTAAAGTTGTTCATGTGAACGATAGTAAAAACGATATTGGTGCTCATAAAGATAGACACGAAAATATTGGCTTCGGTTATATCGGCTTCGATGCATTAAACTACGTAGTACATCACGATACATTTAAAGATATTCCAAAAATATTAGAGACACCATTTGTTGGTGAAGATAAGAAAAGCAAAAAGCCACCATACAAACTAGAAATAGAAATGCTTAAACAACAACAATTTGATTCAGAATTAAAAAACAAATTGTTGAATGAATAATTGACCTTACGTTTTTTCATTAATTAATTAAACTTTCATAAATAAAGTAAGAGTAGAATGTTAAATCTGTTTAAAAGCAGTTTTTGACGTTCTACTCTTTTTATAATTCGTAAAGATTACTATTTACATAATTGTATGACCCATGTATAGTATAGTACGAGGTGAAAACATGACTACACCAGTTTTTGAATTAAAAAATATAAATTATCATTTTGATAACAAACGTGTGTTAGAGAACATCAATATTAAAATAAATAGAGGTACCTTTCTTGCAATTGTAGGGCCGAACGGTGCCGGTAAATCTACGTTATTGAAACTTATACTGGGCTTACTACCTTTACAAAATGGAGAAATATTAGTCGATGGCAATGACTATAACGGTAAACAGTCGTCTTTGAAAGTAAGTTACGTTTCTCAAAAAGCTCAAGCATTTAAAGCGGGATTCCCAGCTAGTGTTAAAGAAGTCGTAATAAGTGGCTTAACTAAACGTAAAAAGCTAGGTAAATGGTTCAATAAAAATGACGAACGTAAGGTTCAAACTGTACTTAAAAGATTGAATATTGAACATTTAATTGATAAAAATATAGCCGAACTATCAGGAGGTCAACAACAACGTGTACTCGTTGCCAGAGCCTTGATAAGCGATCCAAGTGTGCTTGTACTAGATGAGCCTACAAACGGTATAGATGCAAAACATGTAAGTGAATTTTACGAAACGCTAGAAAGATTAAAGCATGAAGGTGTAACTATTATTTTAGTTACACACGACATAGGTGTGGTGGCAGATACAGCTACAGAAGTGGCATGTTTAAATAAACATTTACATTTCCATGGGACTACAGAAGCCTTTAAATCGTTGGATGAGGTTGAAATTTCGAAAATATATGGACATCCAATCCAATTTGTCGATCACCAACATGATAGGGAGTGTTGTACATCATGATTGAGGCATTATTGAATTTCGACTTCATGAGGTATTCCTTATTAAGTGGGATGCTAATTGGTTTTCTAGCTCCGTTAATTGGAGCATTTATTGTGGTGCGTAGGTTATCATTGATTGCTGATGCACTGAGCCACGTGACACTCGGTGGTATTTCTTTCGGAATGTTTGTTTTAACCATCTTTCCTGCTTTAACTTTCCTTAATCCAATGTGGTTCGGTATTTTATTTGCAATTGTCGGTGCACTGTTAATTGAAAACTTAAGAAGTATGTATAGTAATTATCAAGAAATAGCTATCCCCATCATTATGAGTGCTGGCATAGCTTTAAGTGCTATTTTTATATCTTTATCGGATGGTTTTAACCAAGAAATCGTCGGACTGTTATTCGGTTCGATTAGTGCAGTAACTCAAAGTGATTTGTTGACGATTATCGTGATTGTGATTATTGCAGTTGCATTTATTTTAATATTTTATAAAGAATTATTCATTTTATCTTTCGATGAGGAATATAGTAAAGTTATAGGCATTCCTAAATGGATTCAATTCGTATTCATTATAATCGTAGCAATGGTAATTTCTGCATCAATGCGCGTTGTAGGTATTTTACTAGTAAGTGCTTTAATCACTCTACCTGTCGCAATTGCAATGCGATTTACAAAAGGATTTAAACAATTGATTATCACTAGTATTGTAATTGGAGAATGTTCTGTAGTAGGTGGTTTAATTTTATCTTTCTATATGAATATTTCTCCTGGTGGCGTTATCGTCGTACTACTAGTATTATTATTAGCAATAACGATGGTTTATCAACGTTTAAAATTGAGATCAAATAAAGGAGCTGTTATTGATGGAAACAAATGAAGCAATTGATATTCTTAAACAAGAAGGGCATAAGTACACTGATAAAAGACGTACAATATTAGACATTTTTGTTTCTGAAGATAAATACATCAATGCGAAACATGTTCAGCAAAAAATGGATAAACATTTTCCAGGTATTTCATTTGATACAGTTTATCGTAATCTACATTTATTTAAAGATTTAGGTATTGTAGAAAGTACTGAATTTGATGGTGAAATGAAATTTAGAATTGCATGTACAAACCATCATCATCATCACTTTATTTGTGAAACTTGTGGAGAAACTAAAGTTATTGATTTCTGTCCGTTAGAAGAAGTAAAATCTCAACTTCCAAAAGTAAGTATCAATACTCACAAATTAGAGGTTTATGGTGTTTGTGAACATTGCCAGACAGTATAAGTCGAACAAACGAAGTTAAAACATAGGCCATTAGTCTGAATTCTAATGATCATGAGCCGTAAATGTTTAAAACATCGCTATTTGAGATATACTATAAATGTAGTTAAAGATGACACATAATTTTAATTGACATGCATGATAGTTTGTTAAGCATATTGATTGTTGTCATTTATATTAGTTGTTATGCTTTATTTAACATTAATTAGGAGGATGATTAATTATGGCTTTTGAATTACCAAACTTACCTTATGGTTTCGACGCATTGGAACCACATATCGATAAAGAAACTATGGAAATTCACCATGACAAACACCATAACACTTATGTAACTAAATTAAATAGTGCAATCGAAGGTACTGACTTAGAATCTAAGTCAATCGAAGAAATCGTTGCTAACTTAGATAGTGTACCAGAAGATATTCAAACAGCTGTTCGTAATAATGGTGGCGGACACTTAAACCACTCATTATTCTGGGAATTATTAACTCCTAACTCTGAAGAAAAAGGTACTGTAGTTGATAAAATTAAAGAACAATGGGGTTCTTTAGATGAATTCAAAAAAGAATTCGCAGACAAAGCTGCAGCTCGTTTCGGTTCAGGTTGGGCATGGTTAGTAGTTAACGATGGTAAATTAGAAATCGTTACAACTCCTAACCAAGACAATCCAATTACTGAAGGTAAAACACCTATCCTTGGCTTAGACGTTTGGGAACATGCTTATTACCTTAAATATCAAAACAAACGTCCTGACTACATCAGTGCATTCTGGAATGTAGTTAATTGGGAAAAAGTTGACGAATTATATAACGCTGCAAAATAATTAAATAAAGCGTCAGTAAAGGCTGGGACATGATAATGCCCCAGCCTTCTCTTATTTATATTATTATGTGTGAGATTTTGAAATCTACTATATCAGTAAGATTTCCAATCTACACACTTTTTTAATTAAAATAATAGAAATCTTTAGTGATTTAATATATCATTTGTATTGAGAACTTTTGAATAGAGGTATGTTAATGTGTTAAAAAGACTAAAGGAAAAAACAAAAGAAGAAAAAGCTAGAAATACGATGAATAAAAGAATTGGTTTTTTATTTGGCGTCATCGTATTTATCTTTGCAGTAGTTGTTCTCAGGTTAGGGTATTTACAAATTGCTCAAGGTTCTCATTACAACCAACAAATAAAAAATAGTGAAAACATAACAATGAACGAAGCTGTACCGCGAGGACGCATTCTAGATAGAAATGGAAAAGTCCTAGTTGACAATGCTTCAAAGAAAGCAATTACATATACGAGAGGTAAGAAAACCTCACAAAAAGAAGTTTTAAAAACAGCAAGAGATTTATCAAAATTAATCAAAATGGATACTAAAAAAATTACACCACGAGATAAAGAGGACTATTGGATTCAAATACACCCTAAAAAAGCCAAAGCGCTAATGAAGGAAGAAGAGCAACTGCTCAATGATGGTAGTATTTCTCAAGAAGAATACGATAAGACGCTTTATAAAAAGATAACTGCAAAGCAAACTGACAAGTTATCAGATAAAGACTTACAAATACTTGCGATTTATCGACAAATGATGTCAGGATCTCCAATGGATCCACAAACGATTAAAAATGATGATGTGTCTGATGAAGAATACGCTAGAGTAGCACAAAAATTACCTGATTTACCAGGCGTGAATACGACTACTGATTGGGATAGAAAATATCCTTATAAAGATACTCTAAGAAGTATATTTGGTGATGTATCAACTCCTGAAGAAGGTATACCGAAAGAACTCGTTGATAAGTATTTAGCTAAGGGTTATTCTCGTAATGATCGTGTAGGTAAGTCTTATTTAGAATATCAATATAATGATGTTTTAAAAGGTAAAAAGAAAAATATGAAATACACTACGGATAAATCAGGTAATGTGGTTGATTCTAAAGTGATTAGTAAAGGTTCACGAGGAGATGACCTTGTATTAAGCATTGATATTGATTTACAGAAAAAAACTGAAGACTATCTTGAAAAACAAATTAAAAAATTACGTAGTCAGGGTGCCAAAGATATGGATAATGCCATGATTGTGGTACAAAATCCTAATAACGGTGATATTTTAGCAATGGCAGGTAAGCAAATTGATAAGGACGGAGATATGAAAGATTATGATATCGGTACGTTTACTTCACAATTTGCAGTTGGATCATCAGTAAAAGGTGGTACTTTACTAGCTGGTTATCAAAACAATGCTATAGATGTCGGTGATGAAATGATCGATACTCCATTAAAATTTGCTGGTGGATTAACGAAACGTTCTTACTTTAACAAAAAAGGCAAAGTAAAGATTAACGATAAAGAAGCGTTAATGCACTCATCAAACGTTTACATGTTTAAAACAGCCTTGAAATTAGCAGGTAAACCATTCTCGCCAAATATGACATTACCACCAGATATTTCTGATGCTGGTAAGAAATTACGTAAAGGTTTAAATCAAGTTGGTTTAGGTGTTAAGACAGGTATTGATCTACCAAATGAAACAGTTGGTCAAATAGAACCATTAACGAACAACCCAGGTAATTACTTAGATTTAGCAATTGGTCAGTTTGACACATATACACCAATGCAACTTGCACAATATGTTTCAACTATCGGAAATAATGGTTACAGAATTCAACCACACATTGGTGAAGAAATTAGAAAAGCAAATAACAAAGATAGCCTTGGACCAGTAAAAAATAAAATCAAAGGTACCGTATTAAATAAAGTCAATAATAAACCTTCAGAAATAAAACAAGTTCAAGAAGGGTTCAAGATGGCATTTAATGAAAAAGAAGGTACGGGTTATCAAAGCTTTAAAGATACTGTCGTTCCATCTGCTGGTAAGACTGGTACTGCTGAGGTTTATCAAGATGGAGAATCACGTGTTAACCAAACTTATATAGGCTATGCACCACAGAAAAATCCGAAACTTGCTTTCTCAATTGTTTATACAAACCAACCTGTTCCACCACCATGGTTAAACGGTGGCGATTTAGGTCGCGATGTAATCAATTATTATTTCAAACGAGATAAAGAAGAAAAAGAAAATAAGCAAGAAAATAAACAAGAAAATAAACAACCACAAAATAACGGCCGAAATGCCAACCAAGCCATTAACCAAAATAATAGAAACGTACAAAACGGAGCGAACGCACAAAATAATCTAGTGAATAATAATAACTAATAAAGCTTGCAATCATACGATTTTAATCAAATAGTACTTTTCATTTTTAATTGTAAATGGTATTATAAATAGGTCGTATTTTAAAAGGTAAGGAGGAAATAACATGCGCGTAAATGTTACATTAGCTTGCACAGAATGTGGAGAAAGAAATTACATTACTACAAAAAATAAACGTACAAATCCTGAACGTATCGAAATGAAAAAACACTGTGCTAGAGAAAATAAGCACACACTTCACCGTGAAACGAAATAATAACCTTAACTTAAGGTAAATTTATTGCTCAATATCACATTTATTCGAGTATATAACTAATTAATAAAAATGGGAGTGGAACAGAAATCGAATTTTCTAATAGAGTATTCGCTGTCCCTCCTCGGCAAGGATGACTAGAAATTGAAAAAGCTTGATAAAAGCGTATTTTCAATTCAGTTATATATTGCCAAATTGATTAAGAGTCTGAGACATCTATTTTTGTCTCAGACTCATTTTTAATATGTATAACTTTTGAATTATTTTGTGTTAAGTTTTGTTTTGATAGTAAAAGTAATCATGAAAAATACATAAATCAAAGTTTGATGACATCAAAAACTTAAAACGTTATAATAAGATTAGTATGGAATGCAGGAAGGTGACGACTTGGATAAGAAAAGTTTACGTAAATCAATGATTGATAAAATGAAAAAGTTTTCATATAACTCAAATAAGTCGGATATAGACGCTTATTTAGCTGACCTTTTATTTGATACTGAGGAATACTTGAATGCTCATCGAATTGGAATTGTGCTTTCGATGTCTCACGAAGTAGATACATATTCAATTATTAAACAAATTTTAGATGATGGAAAACAAGTATTTGTACCCAATACTAATTATCAAGAAAAAAGTATGACTTTTAAAAGATTACTCAACCTCCAACAAATTGATAAAGACGAAAAAGGTATATATCAAGTAATGGGAGAAACTGAATTATCCAATCAATTAGATTTAGTCGTCGTACCTGGCGTAGTTTTTAACCAAACTGGTTATAGAATCGGTTATGGTGGCGGTTATTTTGATAAATTTTTACATCAATTTAACCCTACAACACTCAGTTTAATTTATGATTTTCAACTTAGTGATTTTGAACCAGAATCGCATGATCAACCAGTGAGTAAATTGTTGGTCGCTACAACAAAATAATGGAGGTAAAGATGTATACTGAAAAACATTATTGGAAAACAATATACACATGGATAAAGTATCTTAATTATGAAGTTGTCCATAGAAATCAACAGGATGATGAAATATGGTTAGCAAATAAACGTAAACAAAGCGTCGTCGTTTTTAAAAATGGCGCCAATACAACACAAGAAGTAAGATTCTCTAAAGAACGTATTATTGATCATCAAGAAGATATTACTTCTTATTTAGATTTCGAACCGAAGCATTTTAATTTATATATATTTACAGAAAAAACCTTTGCCGATGAACATTTAGATGAAACTGACCCGATCAAATTAAAAGTTAAAGTAATAAGAGAAGAACACCAAATTGACCAGTTACTACCTAATTTCGCTATAAAACAGCTATATTCTAGACGTGAAAAGCAAACGCCAACTTTTTATAAAAATCGTGTATTACATAATGGTGAATTAGAAAAACATATGATTAAATTCGCGCCCGTTACATATAGTCTCATTGCGATTAATGTCATTATATGGCTGTTTATGATTGTTTATTTAAATCATTTTTCAGATATTAAACTGCTAGATGTTGGAGGACTTGTACACTTTAATGTCGTACATGGTGAATGGTATCGATTAATTAGCTCAATCTTCTTACATTACAATTTTGAACACATATTCATGAATATGTTGAGTTTATTTATTTTTGGTAAGATTGTTGAATCGATTATTGGTTCATGGCGAATGTTAGGCATCTTTATTATTTCTGGGATTTTTGCTAACTTTGCTTCACTTTCATTTAATACCGATACAGTGTCGGTTGGAGCAAGTGGTGCGATATTTGGTTTAATCGGTGCAATAATTGTATTTATGTATTTGAGTCAAAAATACGATCGTAAATTGATTATCCAATTACTCGTTGTAATCGCAATTTTAATATTATTATCTTTATTAATGAGTAACGTGAATATCGTAGCGCATATTGGTGGTTTTATTGGTGGTGCATTAATTACTTTAATGGGGTATTACTTTCATAAAGATCGTAACCGATTTTGGATTGTAGTAATTATCATTTTATTACTTTTTATTGCTGCACAAATACGTTTGTTTACAATTAAGGAAGTAAATATTTATAATGCCATCATTACAAAAGAAATGAAAAAGGGTAACTATTCTAAAGCAGACAAAATGGTTGATCAAACTTTCAAGAAAAACTATGCAGATGCGCAAACGTATTATTTAAGTGGATTAATTACTTCAGAACGTTCATCTAAATCAGAAGGCATGGCAAGTTGGAAACGAGGCTTAGATCATTATCCTGATTCAGGTTTACTCAATTATCAACTTGCAGTTGCGAATAGATCCTTAAACGATAATGATAAAGCCAAAAAGTACATTAAAAAAGCAGTAAAAATTGATCCAAACAATTCAGACTATAAAGATTTACAAAAAGAGTTGAGCGATTAATTTGAAGCAACAAAAGCTTGCAACATTTTATGATGTGCAACAATTATTGAAACAATTCGGCTTTATTATTTATTTCAAGGATAAAGATGATATGTATGAGATGATGAAACAAGAAATTAAATCACTTTACCAATATGATTTAATCTCAAAAAATGATTACTTACAATGTATATTAATTATTAATCAACGACAAAAAGAAAAATAATGATTCACTGAAGAGGTAGGAATCCAAGGTACCTGAGACATTAACCATTAAGTAAATGTTCAGAGCTTACTAAGGTAATTCCTTCCTCTTTTTTATTTAATTATGTGTATATGATTTATTAATATTCATGCGACTTATCGTAGTTAAACAAGTTGATTATAATTGCAATTGATAAAGTATTAATATTAAAATAGGTATAAATACAGATTCTATTGTAATTCTAATAGAAAAACCATATTCGATTTTTTCATTCAATTATAGAGCAATTTGTCTTTTTATTTAATAAGTAAAAATATTACATATTGTTTCATTTAAATATTATTTGAAATGCTTTTTAACATGTATTATTGCAACTATAATTGTATGTTTGAATCTTAATTCAAGAAGGATGAGTAATTGATGAAGAAAATTATTTTAGCAGCAGATATAGGTGGTACGACTTGTAAATTAGGTATCTTTGATGAAAATTTAGAAAGATTATCTAAGTGGTCCATAGATACAGATACTTCAGATTCGACAGGTTATCAATTATTGAAAAATATACACGATTCACTCGTTGAACATGTGGAAAAATCTAACTATACGATGAGTGATGTTTTAGGTGTTGGTATTGGGGTGCCAGGTCCTGTCAATTTTGCAACAGGTGAAGTTTACGGTGCAGTAAATTTATACTGGAAAGAAGTAGTAAATGTGCGTAACATATATGAACAATTTGTCGATTGTCCCGTTTTTGTAGACAATGATGCCAATGTAGCTGCGTTAGGTGAAAAACATAAAGGTGCTGGACAAGGTGCAGATGATGTTGTCGCAATAACTTTAGGAACAGGATTAGGTGGAGGCATTATTTCAAATGGTGAAATCGTCCACGGACATAATGGTTCTGGAGCTGAAATAGGCCACTTTAGAGTAGACCAAGATCAACGTTTTAAATGTAACTGCGGCAAATCAGGGTGTATAGAAACTGTTGCATCGGCTACCGGTGTTGTAAATTTAGTTAATTTCTACTATCCAAAATTAACGTTCAAATCATCTATACTACATTTAATCAAAGAAAATAAAGTTACAGCCAAAGCTGTTTTTGATGCTGCTAAAGCGGGCGATCAATTTTGTATTTTCATAACTGAGCGCGTGGCAAACTATATTGCATACTTATGTAGTATATTAAGCGTTACGAGTAACCCTAAATATATTGTGCTCGGTGGTGGAATGTCAACAGCAGGGTTAATTCTAATCGAAAATATTAAAACAGAATATAGAAATATCACATTTTCTCCAGCGCAAGAAGGAACGGAAATTGTTCAAGCCGAGCTAGGTAACGATGCCGGAATAACAGGTGCAGCAGGACTCATATATACTTATATATTAGAGAAGGACGGTGTTAAATAATGGCAATTGTAGACGTAGTTGTAATTCCAGTAGGTACTGAAGGTCCAAGTGTTAGTCAGTATATTGCAGAAATTCAAACAAAGTTAAAGGAATATAAAGCAGAAGGTAAAATTGATTATCAACTTACACCTATGAACACGTTAATTGAAGGGGATTTAAAGGATTTATTCGAAGTGGTACAAGCAATTCATGAGTTACCATTCAATAAAGGACTTGACCGTGTATGCACAAATATTAGAATTGATGATAGACGTGATAAATCTCGTAAAATGGATGATAAAATTCAAGCAGTAGAAAGTCATTTAAATAAAGGTGTAGATAAATAATGAGAATTTCAAAATTAACATTAGGTATTGCAGATACAAATACGTATTTTATAGAAAATGATCAAGATTTAATTATAGTTGATCCTGCGAGTGACAGCGATTTAATCATTAAAAAGGTCAATCAAATTAATAAACCGGTAAAAGCAATTTTATTAACACATGCACACTTCGACCACATCGGTGCACTGGATGATATTGCTCAGCATTATGATGTGCCAGTTTATATGCATCGTGAGGAATTCGATTTCTTAACAGACCCAGAGAAAAATGGATCGGCTAAATTGGTTCCACGTGGCTTTGAAAAAGTAACTAGCCAAGTTCAACCAAAGCCTTTAGATGAAGGGAATACTGAAATTGAAGGTTTCAAATTTAAAGTACTTCATACGCCAGGTCATTCATCAGGAAGTTTAACTTATGTATTTGACGATTTTGCAGTTGTCGGTGATACTTTATTTAAACAAGGTATTGGGCGTACAGACTTATACAAAAGTGATTACGAAACTTTAATTGATTCAATTAAAGATAAACTATTTGAACTTGAAGACGATTTGCCATTATTCCCAGGCCATGGTGAATATACTACAGCGGCAGAAGAAGAAAACAATCCTTTTATAAATGGATAAATTAAAGTAAAACAACGACCTCCTACGTGTATATATGTAGGAGGTGATTTTTTTGAAACAGTTGTTTCGTAATATAATTAATAAAGCCATTGAACAAGAAGCGAGTGATATTCATTTTATCCCGTCAGAACAAGAGGTCGCGCTCAAATTTCGTGTAAATGACCAGTTTATTGATGTAGAGACGATACAATTACAGCTTTATAAGAAATTATTAACCTTTATGAAATATCAAGCTGGTTTAGATGTTTCAAATCATAACAGTGCCCAAAGTGGTAGACACTTGTATAAATTAAAGCAATTGTATTTTTTACGTATATCAACGTTACCTTTGTCACTTGGAAATGAAAGTTGTGTTATCCGCATTATTCCCCAATATTTTCAAAAGCAAAGCCAAGTAAATAATATTGATAATTTATACCGGTTAATGAATAAGAAACAAGGATTGATATTATTTAGTGGGCCTACTGGATCAGGTAAGAGCACTTTAATGTATAACATGGTATTGTATGCGAAAGAACATTTAAATCTCAATATCATAACTGTAGAAGATCCTGTTGAAAGACTAGTGAAAGGCATAACTCAAATTTCAATAAATGAAAAGGCAGGGATTAATTATGCTTCTTCATTTAAAGCGATATTAAGGTGTGATCCCGATGTGATTTTAATTGGTGAAATAAGAGATGCTTCAATTGCTAAATATGTTATCCAAGCTAGTCTTAGCGGTCACCTCGTTTTATCTACCTTACATTCCAGTGATTGTAAAGGAGCATTGTTAAGATTATTAGAAATGGGAATCAGTAAACAAGAAATATGCCAATCTATTATAAGCATGCTTAGTCAACGTTTAGTAACAACATCTGATCAACAAAGAAAATTAATTTATGAGCATCTCACAAAGAATGATATTAAATACTTCTTCGATAATGGTTTATCATTACCTAATGATTTTCAAAACTTAACATATTACCTAAAACAAATGTCGAAGGAGGGAGTGATTTGTGAATCAACGATTGAAAGATATTTATAATTTCTTTCGCTATCGTAAATTAAATGATTATGAAAAGATAGAGATACTACAAAGACTACGCAATTTAATAAGCCATGGTTTTACTCTATCGGAAGCATTTACGTTCTTATTATCTAATATTAAATTTTGTTCTCCCCGTTTGACTGAAAATATTTTAAATGAATTAAAGAACGGTGCGAATTGTTCTGACATTTTAAAGATATTAAATTACCCTAAGACAATTGTAATGCTCATATATTTTTCTGAAATGTTTAGTGAATTAACGATTAGTCTAGCACATGCTGAAGACTATATGTTAGCAAACTATAAAGCTAAGAAAGCACTATATAAGAATCTTCAATATCCTCTCGTATTATTAGGGTTATTCCTCACAATGTTAGTTGTTTTAAATCAAACTATTATCCCTGAGTTTGAAAGTTTATATCAAAATATGGATGTACAGGTTTCAAATTTACAACTATATTTATCACTTTTTATTATGACTTTACCTAGAAATTTATTTTTAACATTTATTCTCCTATTAATACTTTCTTTACTATTACTCCTCATATTTCGCAAACTTTCAATCTATAATAAACATCGCTTTTTATTATTCATCCCAATCATTCGTCAATTTTTTAAATTATATAAAACTTATCGTCTTGCATCAGAATTTTCATTATTTTACAAGAATGGGATAAATTTACAAAAGATCGTAGATATTTATTCCAAGCAAAATGACGACCCTTACTTGTTATTTTTAGCAAATGAAATAAAGTTTGGTACTCACCAAGGGCAAAGTCTCAGTGAAATATTAATCAATATTTCTTGTTTTGATAAGGATTTAATTACCTTTATTGAAGAAGGTGAGAAAAAAGGAAAGGTTGATATTGAATTAAAACTATTTAGTGAAATGATCATGACAAGAATCGAACGAAAACTTCAAACGCTTATTAAATTCATACAACCATGTGTATTTCTATTATTAGCATTTTTAATCGTATCTTTATATCTCGTTATCATGTTACCAATGTTCGATTTGATGCAGACAATAAAATAATTTTAGGAGGCAAAGTTATGAAGAAAAATTTAAAAGTTATTAAAACTAAAGCATTTACTTTGATTGAAATGTTACTCGTGCTTTTAATTATAAGTTTGTTACTTATTTTAATCATTCCAAATATAGCGAAACAATCTAAACATATTCAATCTACAGGGTGTGAGGCTCAAATAAAAATGGTTGAGAGTCAAATCGAAGCTTACACATTGAAACATAATAAAAAGCCAGATTCGATCGAAATCCTCGTATCAGAAGGTTATATTAAGAGTAATCAAAAACAATGTAAAAATGGTTCAACTTTATCTATAAATAATGGTGAAGTAGTTGCGAGTTCTTAAAGCCTTTACTTATTTAGAAATGATTTTTGTTTTAGGTATTATTAGTATTTTACTTTTTATACAAACGCAATTTTTACACGGCGACATCAACGAAAATCAAATGCATCAACATAAATTAAAAAACATTATTGCACATTTTACTTATCTTAAGTCTCAAGCTATACGTAATCAACATTATGTATCAGTCATTTTCGATAAATATTCAAATAAAATCAAAATAATGGAACTGGAACACCGACATCCACCAATTGAGCTAGGACAAGAAAGTTATATTCATCCTCGCACAAATTTAAATTATGTATCTTTTGATAAGCGAGGACATATTAATAAATTTGGTTCATTTTATATTTCAATTCAAAATAAATTATATCGAATCATATTTCATATCGAAAAAGGGCGTATGCGTTTTGAAAAAGTTAAAATGTGAAGCTTCATTATGTTTAGACGCCTTACTTTCGTTTGCACTAATAATGACAATATGCACTATTTTTATACCCATGTTAAAACAGCAAAATATGACTACACTAAATAAATTAAATGATATTGAAATGAAAAGGCGCCTAATTACGATTATTCAAAACTCTTCGAAAAATCAATTAAAATCAGGTATTTCAACAGATGAATATAAAATAAAACTAGACGCCAAAAAATTATGTATTGCTAAAAAGGGAACAAAGGATGAAAAATGTTATACGAAGAATTAATGCTTTTACGTATATAGAAGCTATTTTTACACTTTTTATCACTGTATTAATATTATCAGTAGTACCTATATTAATAAAAACATCATCTACCATCCATCAGGTTTACAATAATCCAGCTTTTGTTGAATTAGAATTTTATGCATATGATATGACTAAAGACTTGCAGTCAGCAAAAAATGCAGAATTTCATACAAACATTAGTAATGACACACTTATAATGAAAACTAAGCACAGAATAACACGTTATGAATTTAAAAATTTTAAAATCGTCAAAACGATAAATGGTGGTGGAAATATTACTATGCTTAATAATGTATTGAATGTCAGATATGAAATTAAAAACAAAACAATCGTTGTACATCTTAAATTATTAGAAAGTGGACATAAATTTGAAAAAACTATTTATTTTTAAATGTAAAGCCTACATGTATCCTTTTGTCACAGTTCTTTTTATGCTATATTTATCTTTAATTACATCGAATATTTATCAATTTTCAATGCAACAAAAAACATTAGATAATTTAGAAAAATCATATGAAAAACGACTTCATATATTAATCAAAGAGGAAGATATATTTGGCAAATAACAGTAGACATCCATTAATTTTCATCGGATTTATGGGAACTGGTAAATCCACTTTAGCAAAACATATTTCGAACAATGAACAACTTTCATTTGTTGATTTAGATAGTTATATTGTAAAAAAAGAAAACAAATCGATACCTCAAATCTTTTCAGATAGTGGTGAAAGTGGTTTTAGAAAGCTCGAAACAAAGTATTTAGAAGAATGTATTAACAAATATGATGTGATAGCTACAGGTGGGGGTATTATTGAAAGCGCTACTGCTCTAAAATTACTTGCATCACAGCAATATGTATTTTGGTTAGATTGCGATTTAAATATTATCTATGACAGGATTAAAAATGATTCTAATAGACCCAATGCTAACAATAAAAGTTATTCAGAATTAAATGACTTGTATTTGAAAAGGGTTTCAAGATATAATGAAATCGCATTCACGAAATTAGATAGTGCAAATCCAATTTCAATCTTATATGAAGTTGTGATGAATCATATTAATAGCGATTGATCAGTATTAGAGAGAATGTGGTTGGGCAAAATATCCCTAAATTTTTTGTATTTTAGGTTTTATCATTTTGTTCAATACCCATCGCCGAAGGTGCAAGTTATACGAAACTCTCAGGCAAAAAGGATAATACTGTGACGCAAACCTGAAAATTATTAACAGGGTAGGCTTTGTCTACTCTGTTTTTTTAATATCAAATGTAGGAGGGGTATGAATGTCTAGTGAATTAAAGAAAACACCTTTATATCAAAGTTTTGTTGATGCTGGTGCTAAAATTGTTGAATTTGGTGGTTGGGCAATGCCTGTTCAATTTTCAAGTATTAAAGAAGAACATAACGCAGTCAGAAACAGCATGGGTTTATTTGATGTAAGTCATATGGGTGAAGTACTCATTAAAGGTAAAGATGCATCAAAGTATGTTCAATATTTATTGACGAACGATACTGACAAAGTTACTACAAGCAAAGCTCAATATACTGCTTTATGTAATGATGAGGGCGGTATCATTGATGATTTAATCACATATAAATTAGATGAAAATGTTTATTTGTTAGTTGTGAATGCAGGCAATACTGTAAAAGATTTTGAATGGATTCAACAACAATCAGAACAATTTGACGTTGAAGTACAGAATGTATCAGATAAATACGGTCAATTAGCCTTACAGGGTCCTGAGGCAAGAGCATTCGTAAAAGAGCATGTCGACACCGACATCGATGAAATGAAGCCGTTTGATTTCAAACAACATGTTTCATTTTTTGATAAAGAAGTGATTCTTTCCCAGTCTGGATATACTGGTGAAGATGGATTTGAAATTTATTGTAATTCTGAAGATTGTGAATTCTTATGGGAAAAATTATTATCATTTGATATTCAACCATGTGGTTTAGGCGCAAGAGATACTTTAAGACTTGAAGCTGGGTTGCCATTGCACGGCCAAGATTTAACAGAAGAAGTTACACCATATGAAGCAGGAATAGCTTTTGCAGCTAAACCCTTAATTGAAGCTGAATTTATAGGAAAATCTGTGTTGAAAGATCAAAAAGAACATGGTTCAAAAGTGAGAGCAATCGGTATTGAAATGATAGATAAGGGTATCCCAAGAACGGGATATATTATATTTGATAATGATGAAAATGAAATTGGTATAGTCACTTCAGGTACTCAGTCACCTTCAAGTGGAAAATCAATTGGTTTAGCTCAAATTGACCGTGAAGCATTTGAAATGGGTAAAGAAATCATTATTCAAGTTAGAAAAAGAAAAGTAAAAGCAAAAATTGTAAAGAAAAATCATATAACTGAATAAAACAAAGGGGTGTTATTGTGAGTCATCGTTATATACCACTTACAGAAGAAGATAAAAAAGAAATGCTCAGTACCATTGGTGCGCAATCAATTGAAGATTTATTTGGTGATGTACCAGAAAATGTACGTCTGAATAGAGAATTAGCTATACCGGATGAAGAATCAGAAACTACTTTAACAAAAAGATTAAGTAGAGTCGCTCAAAAAAATGTTACGAAAGAAACACATACATCATTTTTAGGTGCAGGTGTTTATGATCATTATGCACCATCTGTTGTAGATGCTATGATTTCACGTTCAGAGTTTTATTCTGCATATACACCTTATCAACCTGAGATTTCGCAAGGTGAGCTTCAAGCTATTTTTGAATTTCAAACTTTAATTTGTGAATTAACTGATATGGATATTGCAAATTCTTCTATGTACGATGGGATTACGAGTTTTGCCGAAGCATGTATCTTAGCATTTAATCAAACTAAGAAAAATAAAATAGTAGTTTCTAAGGGGATGCATTATCAAGCGTTACAAGTCCTTAAAACTTATATAAAAACACGTAAAGAATTTGAAATTGTAGAAGTGGATTTAGATGGTACGATTACAGACCTCACTAAATTAGAAAATGCAATTGATGATGATACAGCAGCAGTAGCGGTTCAATATCCGAATTTCTATGGTTCAATTGAAGATTTAGAAAAAATACAATCATTCATTAAAGACAAAAAAGCATTATTTATTGTATATGCTAATCCATTAGCGCTCGGTTTACTTACACCACCTGGAAGTTTCGGCGCAGATATTGTGGTAGGGGATACACAAACTTTCGGTATTCCTACACAATTCGGTGGTCCACATTGTGGCTTTTTTGCTACTACAAAAAAGTTAATGCGTAAAATACCAGGTCGTCTAGTAGGCCAAACAGAAGATAAAGATGGTTACCGTGGATTTGTTTTAACACTTCAAGCACGTGAACAACATATTCGCCGTGATAAAGCCACATCAAATATTTGTTCAAACCAAGCATTAAATGCGCTTGCGTCATCTATATGTATGTCTGCTTTAGGTAAACAAGGTGTTTATGAAATAGCAGAGCGCAACTTTGAAAATGCTAATTATGCAAAAACACAATTCAAACAAGCTGGTTTCGAAGTATCAGATGCAACATCATTTAATGAATTCGTAGTTAAATTCGATTCACCAATTAAAGATATCAATGATGCTTTAATTCAAGAAGGTATCATCGGTGGTTTTGATTTAGGAGAAGCTGATTCAAAGTTTAATAATCATATGCTCATTGCAGTTACTGAATTACGAACAAAAGATGAGATTGATACATTCGTTAAGAAAGCAGGTGAAATCAATGGTAAGTAAATCTAGTCCACTTATATTTGAACGTTCAAAAAAAGATCGTTTTGCATATTCATTGCCAAAAAAAGAAATTGATAATAATGCAGTTGAAGACTTATTAGATGATAAATTTGTCAGAAAAAATAAAGCAGAATTACCTGAAGTTGCAGAATTAGACTTAGTACGCCATTACACAGAACTTTCTAATAAAAACTTTGGGGTTGATTCAGGTTTCTATCCACTCGGTTCATGTACGATGAAGTACAATCCTAAAGTCAATGAAAAAGTAGCACGTATTCCTGGCTTTGCAGAGTCTCATCCTCTTCAAGATGAATCTCAAATACAAGGCTCATTAGAAATTATTCACAGTTTACAAGAAGAGTTAAAAGAAATTACTGGTATGGATGAAGTCACTTTACAACCTGCTGCTGGCGCCCACGGTGAGTGGACAGCACTCATGATTTTCAAAGCATATCATGAAAAAAACGGAGAAGGTCATCGTGACGAAGTGATTGTGCCAGATTCAGCACACGGAACGAACCCAGCTTCTGCAGCATTCGCTGGTTTTAAATCTGTAACTGTTAAATCGAATGAACGAGGCGAAGTTGACATTGACGATTTAAAACGTGTGGTAAGTGGTAACACAGCCGCGATTATGTTAACTAACCCAAATACGCTAGGTATTTTCGAAAAAAATATTATGGAAATACGTAATATTGTACATGAAGTTGGCGGGCTATTGTATTATGATGGAGCAAACTTAAATGCAATTATGGATAAAGTTAGACCAGGAGATATGGGCTTCGATGCTGTTCATTTAAACTTACACAAAACATTTACCGGTCCACATGGAGGCGGTGGCCCTGGTTCAGGTCCTGTTGGTGTAGTTAAAGAACTTGCAAGTTTCTTACCTAAACCAATGGTCGTTAAAGACAACGATGTTTATAAATATGATAATGACATCAAAGATTCTATTGGACGTGTAAAACCATTTTACGGAAACTTTGGTATTTATCTGAGAGCATATACTTATATCCGTTCTATGGGGAATAAGGGCTTACAAGAAGTATCAGAAGCAGCAGTCCTCAACGCAAATTACATTAAAGCTCGCTTAAAAGATCATTTTGAAGTGCCGTACGAACAATTTTGTAAGCATGAGTTTGTATTAAGTGGTTCTAAACAAAAAGCTGAAGGTGTGCGTACACTAGATATGGCAAAACGTTTACTAGATTTTGGTTTCCATCCACCAACAATCTATTTCCCACTTAATGTCGAAGAAGGTATGATGATTGAACCAACAGAAACTGAATCTAAAGAAACGTTAGATTTCTTCTGCGATACAATGATACAAATTGCAAATGAAGCTAAAGAAGATCCAGATAAAGTATTAGAAGCTCCGCATACAACAATTATTGATCGCTTAGATGAAACTCAAGCAGCACGTAAACCAGTATTAAAATTTGAAGGATTAAAAAGCGAAAAATAAATAAACCTCAACTTTAAAAAATTGAACTAACAAAAATAAAAATAAGCGCATGAATAACATCAATATAGATGTATTTCATGTGCTTATTTTGTAGTGTCAGAAAATAAAAAACAACTGTCGAGTGTGAGACGAATGTGCACAATCGAACAGTTGTGTAAAATGATTTATAGGTTTTGTAATTATTAAAGCTAGATTTTATTTTTTCGACTTAATTTTACCAGTCCATTTTTTATATCCGCCTTTTAACATATAAACGTCAGTATAACCATTTTTCTTTAAAATTCTAGCAGCGCGATAGCTCGAAATACCATTACCATCACATAAATAGATAGGTTGATCTTTTCTCAATCCTTGGAAACGTTGCTTAAACATAGTGATTGGAATATTTCTTGCACCATTGATATGACCGTAATCATAGTCAACTTTTTCTCTCACATCTATGACTTGAGCTTTCCTTAATCCATTATGGAATTCATTTTGATTTAATTCCGTTACTGATCTTTTATTAACAAGATAATAATATAACATGTAAGCTATAATGGCAATGAGAACAGCTAGCGCTATAAACCAAAGATTACTCATCTTGCATCCTCCCTAAAATACCGATATTATATATTATAAGACTGTTAAACATATTTATCAAAAGTTTTTTACTATTAAATTGAAATAAATTACGCATAGTTACAATGAATTGTAAACGGTCTCATTGTAGATGTTTGTATTTATTAATTTTGTTAGGAGTTTTTCGCATGACTGAAACATGGAATTTTATAAATACGGGTAGTCGAGACCCGTTTTATAATATGGCTTTAGACGAAGCATTACTCAATTTTGTATCTCGTGGGGAAATTGACCCAGTGATACGTTTTTATACATGGGATCCCGCTACTTTATCTATTGGTTACTTCCAAAGATTAACGAAAGAAATAGATATAGATAAAGTAAACGAAAAGGGATATGGTTTAGTACGACGTCAAACTGGTGGGAGAGGCGTTTTACACGATAAAGAGTTAACATATAGCGTGATTGTACCGGAATCTCACCCAGAAATGCCTTCAACTATAACAGAAGCGTATAGAGTTATTTCTGAAGGCTTGCTTCAAGGATTTAAATCGCTCGGTTTTGATGCACATTTTGCGATACCTCGTACTAAAGAAGAAAAAGATAAGTTAAAACAGCCACGAAGTGCAGTTTGTTTTGACTCACCAAGTTGGTATGAACTCGTTGTTGAAGGCCGAAAGATTGCTGGAAGTGCACAAGTAAGACAAAAGGGCGTTATTTTACAACATGGTTCTCTGCTTCAAGATATAGATATAGAAGATTTGTTTGATATGTTTAAATTTAAAAATGACCGTCTTAAAGCAAAAATGAAAGAAGCATTTGTTGAAAAAGCGGTAGCTATTAATGATATTTCTGATCGACATATTACCATTGATGAAATGGAAGAGGCTTTCGAGCAAGGTTTTAAGCAAGGCCTTAATATTGATTTCAAACCATTAACATTAACTGATGCACAGCAACAAGAAGTTAATGAGCTAATTGAAAAATATAAATCAGACGAGTGGAATTATCGTAAATAAATAAAAAAGCAGTCGTTACTTTTCAAAAGTAACGACTGCTTTTTATTATAATTACTTATCTTCTACGATTTTGTCGTTTGTGTTTACGTAGGGCTCTTTTATATTTGCGCTGATCTTCTGTTAAGAAGAAGAAATAATAAATTAAATATATGATACCTACGATAATTGCTAAATTAATTAACATAGAAACAAAGCTAAATAGAAAATGATTTATATTTAATATTAAACCGACCGCAGCAACGGCCAGAACAATATAAAATAATATTTGTTTAAACATGCTTTAACACTCCCAAAACAACGTCAACTTTGTAAGTTACTTAAACTAATTTCTGACAAGGCTTGTTGTCCTTTTTTTAATTTCTTCTTGTCTTTGCCGTTATATCCGTCTCGAATATCATTCATAGCATCACTTAGTTTTTTATTTAACTTACCAATTTTTTTCTTTTCATCTTTTGTATCATCACTCATTTTTTCATTGTCGATGTCGCTTTTATAATTGTTGTACGCGGATTCCATTTTATTAGATACATCAGTTAATTTATCTTGAATTTTGGAATTCCCTTTATTTTTAGAGACATCGCCCTCTATTTTATTATATTGAGAAAGGGCTTTTGTGACTTCATTATAGTAAGCTGATGATGCTTTTAAATTAGTGTATTTCTTCTTATTAGATTTTGCTTGCTTTTCATTGTTTTTATCTTTTTCTAATGCACTAATTTTTTCTTTTTCACTATTAATGCTATGTTTTAAGTCTTGGATATTACTTTTTAATTTATGGTTTTCTTCTTGTAATTTAGTCGATTTATCTTCTAACGGCGTTAAATTTTGGCTCCCACACCCGGCTAAAAGACAAGATGCACCTAAAAATGCTACAATTTTTTTCTTCATTATTTTCTCCTAATTCAAAAACTGTAATTTTCTATATATATTATGCTATCATTTTATAGTATATAAAGAAAATGTACAAATTAATTGTATAGGGGGAGCGCAATGTCAAGAATAGATAAATTAATTTCAGAATTAACTTCAAAAGAAATTGAAGGTGTTGTCATTTTATCAGATTTTAATAGACGATACTTATCTGGATTTACTGGAACGAGCGGGGCATTAATTATTACTGAAAATGATAAGCGATTAATTACAGACTTTAGATATATTGATCAAGCAACGAGACAAGCTCCAGATTTTGAAATCGTTAACCAACAAGAAACACCAACAAATGAAATACTGAACCAATTCAAACAGTTAAATATTAAAAATATTGGTTTTGAAGGTAATTTACTAAGTTATGATATGTATGAAGCGCTCAATCAAAGTCAAACAAGATTAACAAGTGTCTCAGGCTTAGTTGAAAAAATTAGAGAAGTGAAAGACGCCTCTGAAATAGAAATTATACAAAAAGCTGCAGAAATCGTAGACGAAACATTTGAATATATATTAACTGTGGCTACAGCAGGTATGACAGAACAACAACTTAAAGCAAAATTAGAAAGTAAAATGCTTGAGTTAGGCGCAGAAGGAACATCATTTGATACGATTGTAGCTTCTGGTTATAGAGGCGCATTACCTCATGGCGTGGCGAGTGATAAAGTCATTGAAAAAGGTGACATGATTACTCTAGACTTTGGTGCATATTATAAAGGTTATGCTTCTGACATCACTAGAACATTTGCAATTGGTGAACCTGATCCAAAAATGAAAGAAATTTATCAAATTGTACTTGACGCTAATGAAAAGGCTATTGAAGCAATAAAACCAGGAATGACTGGTAAACAATTAGACGCTATTGCACGAGATTATATTGCTGAAAAAGGGTATGGAGAATTATTCGGACATTCATTAGGGCATGGTATAGGTTTAGATGTACACGAAGGTCCAATGCTTTCAAAAAGATTTGAGAATGAATTAACCATCAATAATTGTGTTACAATTGAACCTGGCATATATGTCGAAGGTTTAGGTGGCGTTCGAATCGAGGATGATGTACTAGTCACAGAAAATGGCTGTCAACGCTTTACTAAATCCTCAAAAAATCTTATTATTTTATAGAAGACCTTACAATTTAGGAGGAAACTAAATGATTTCGGTGAATGATTTTAAAACAGGATTAACAATTTCAGTAGACAATGGTATTTGGAAAGTTATTGATTTCCAACATGTTAAACCAGGTAAAGGATCAGCATTTGTGCGTTCAAAATTACGTAACTTAAGAACAGGTGCGATTCAAGAAAAAACATTCAGAGCTGGTGAAAAAGTTGAACAAGCAATGATTGAAAATCGTCGTATGCAATACTTATATGCAGATGGTGAAATGCATGTGTTTATGGACAATCAAACGTTCGAACAAACAGAATTACCAGAAGATTACCTTAAACATGAGTTGAAATTTTTAAAAGCAAATATGGAAGTTCAAATCCAAAGCTATGAAGGTGAAACAATTGGTATTGAATTACCAAAAACTGTTGAACTCGAAGTAACTGAAACGGAACCTGGTATTAAAGGTGATACAGCTACAGGAGCTACAAAATCTGCTACAGTTGAGACAGGTTATTCACTTAATGTACCTTTATTCGTAAATGAAGGCGACGTACTTGTAGTAAATACAAGTGATGGTAGTTACATTTCAAGAGCGTAAACATATCGTGCAATTTACTTTGCAATTTTTAAATCAGCCTGGGACCCCAAATTGTCTCAGGCTGAATTTGTTTTGACGGAGGTTATTCGACCATCAAAATTGTAATAATTCATTTTTAAGTAATTATATGCTTGAATTGAATATTTTGCTAAAGTAAAATACAATAGGTAAATGATAACAATCTAAAGGAGTCTGTAATATGAACTTTAAAGAAATAAAAGAATTGATTGAAATTCTAGATAAATCAAGTCTAACTGAGATTAATGTTGAGGATAAAGGAAATCATATTAAATTAAAAAAAGAAAAAGAAACTGAAATCATCACTCCACAAATCGGACAACAACAACCTGTTCAACAAGTAGCTCCACAACAAAATGCAGCTTCTGCACCAGCAGATGCACCGGCTAATGAAGGTCAATCTAAGACTGAAATTGATGATAATTTACAAACAATCAATGCACCAATGGTAGGTACATTCTATAAATCTCCTTCACCAGAAGAAAGTCCATATGTAGAAGTAGGCGATTCTGTTTCTAACGAGTCAACCGTATGTATATTAGAAGCAATGAAGTTATTCAATGAAATTCAAGCTGAAGTCTCAGGAGTTATCGCTGAAATCTTAGTAGAAGACGGTCAAATGGTAGAGTATGGCCAACCGTTATTTAAGGTGAAATAATGAAGAAAATATTAATTGCTAACCGAGGAGAAATTGCGGTAAGAATTATCAGAGCGTGCCACGATTTAGGTTTACAAACCGTAGCGATATACTCAGAAGGAGATAAAGACGCATTACATACTCAAATTGCTGATGAAGCATATTGCGTCGGACCAACGCTTTCAAAAGATTCGTACCTTAATATCCCGAATATTTTATCTATTGCAACTTCAACAGGTTGTGATGGTATCCATCCAGGTTATGGATTTTTAGCAGAGAATGGTGATTTCGCAGAATTATGTGAAGCCTGCCAACTTAAATTTATCGGACCAAGTCATGAGTCTATACAAAAAATGGGGATTAAAGACGTTGCAAAAGAAGAAATGAAACGTGCCGATGTGCCTGTTGTTCCAGGTAGTGAAGGTTTAGTTGAAGATATTAAAGCAGCGAAAACGTTAGCTAAAAAAATTGGCTACCCAATTATTATTAAAGCTACTGCAGGTGGTGGTGGAAAAGGAATTCGTGTTGCTCGTAACGAGAAAGAATTAGAAACTGGTTTCAAAATGACGCAACAGGAAGCTGAAACTGCATTCGGTAACGGTGGACTTTATCTAGAAAAATTTATTGAAAACTTTAGACATATTGAAATCCAAATCGTTGGGGACAGATTTGGTAATGTGATTCATCTAGGTGAACGTGATTGTACAATACAACGTAGAATGCAAAAACTAGTTGAAGAAGCCCCATCACCTATACTTTCTGAAGCTCAACGTCAGGAAATGGGAAATGCGGCTATCAGAGCTGCGAAAGCAGTAAATTATGAAAATGCAGGTACAATTGAATTTATTTATGATTTAAATAGTAATGATTTCTACTTTATGGAAATGAATACACGTATTCAAGTTGAACATCCTGTTACCGAAATGGTTACAGGTATTGACCTAGTGAAACTACAATTGCAAATTGCAATGGGAGAAGCTTTACCTTATAAACAAGAAGATATTAATATACAAGGCCATGCAATAGAATTTCGTATTAATGCAGAGAACCCGTATAAAAACTTTATGCCTTCACCAGGTAAAATATCTCAATACTTAGCACCAGGTGGATATGGAGTCAGAATTGAATCAGCATGTTATACTAATTATACAATCCCACCTTATTATGATTCTATGGTCGCTAAGTTAATTATTCACGAGCCGACTAGGGACGAAGCTATTTTAGCAGGCTTACGTGCACTAGGTGAATTCCTAGTTTTAGGCATCGATACAACGATACCATTCCATATAAGACTGTTAAATAATGATATTTTCAGAAGTGGAGAATTTAACACAAACTTCTTAGAAACATACAATATTATGGAAGATTAATTTATTAGGAGGTATGTTGTCCATGGTCAAAGTATCTGAAACTACTAATTCCAATTTAGGGAATATAGAAATTGCACCAGAAATTTTAATTGTCATAGCAAGTATCGCAACATCAGAGGTAAAAGGGATACGAGGGCATTTTAAAGAAATTCAAAATAGCCGTATTGAAGAAATTAGTAAAAAGCAACTCAACAAAGGAGTTAAGATTGAAACTAAATCAGACGGTATTAAAATAGATATATATTGCCCTATCTCATATAATGTAAATATTTCAGAAACAGCTAGAGAAATACAAGAGACCGTATTTAATTCAATTGTTAATATGACTAAGATTCAGCCAAGTCAAATTAATGTGCACATTACAAATATAGAACATACTTCTTAATATTTATAAATTAATAGTAATTTCAACTTTAAAGAAATAGAGAGTACACGTTGCCGATTGCATTGATATAAAATGCATCATTGACAACTGCTCTCACATCTTTATTGTTCAATAAAATAACCATTTGAAGGAGTATAAAATGAGTCGAAAAGAATCAAGAATTCAAGCCTTTCAAACTCTATTTCAATTAGAAATGATTAATAGTGATTTAACAATCGAAGAAGCAATAAGCTTTATTAAGGATGATAATCCAGATTTAGAATTTGATTTTATACATTGGCTCGTAACTGGAGTGAAAGATCACGAAGCCGTATTAGATAAAAAAATAGAGCCACATTTAAAGGATTGGAAAATGGATCGATTATTGAAATCTGATCGTATTATTTTACGTATGTCTACATATGAATTACAACATGGTTCTACACCTCATAAGGTCGTTATAAATGAAGCAGTTGAATTAACAAAGCAATTTAGCGATGAAGACCATTATAAATTTATTAACGGTGTTCTAAGCAATATTGATTAAAAGAGTGAGATAAATGACTGAATATTTAAGTGTTTCTGCAATTACAAAATATATAAAGTATAAGTTTGATCAGGATCCCCATTTGCAATCAGTGCTAATTAAAGGCGAATTATCAAACTTTAAACAACATAGTAGCGGACATCTATACTTTAATGTCAAAGATAAAAATAGTGTTATCCAAGCGATGATGTTTAAAGGGAATGCTTCAAAACTTGATTTTTCACCAAAAGAAGGGGACGAAGTTTTAATAGAAGCACGTATTTCGGTTTATGAACGTCGAGGAAATTATCAAATCTACGTTAATAAAATGCATATCGATGGTGTAGGTAACCTATACCAAAAGTTAGAACAACTTAAGAAGAAGCTTACTAAAGAAGGCTACTTTGATCAAAATATTAAAAAAACGATACCTCAATTCCCTAAAAAAATAGCTATATTAACTGCGGGGACTGGTGCAGCAATTCGTGATATACATAGTACTATAAATAGTAGATACCCGCTTGTGGAACAAATACAAATCAATACGCTCGTACAAGGCGAACAAGCAAAAGATAATATCGTGGAAAATATCAAACAGGCGGATCAGCTTGACGTCGATACGATTATTATTGGTAGAGGCGGTGGCTCGATTGAAGATTTGTGGAACTTTAATGAAGAAGCAGTCGTACAAGCAATTTACCAATGTCGTACACCCATCATTTCAGCAGTGGGACACGAAACTGATTTCACATTAAGTGATTTCGTTGCAGATGTAAGAGCTGCCACACCAACTCAAGCTGCTGTAATTGCCACACCTGATCAATATGAAATTAGACAATATTTACAACAAACGCAATTGACATTGACACGTTTTATAAAACAATTCGTTATAAAGCAACGTAAACAATTAGAACACTTAAGTAGTTATTATAAATTTAAAACACCGTCCTTATTATATGATCAACAAATTCAAAGAAGAGATGATCTCGAGAAGCAAATAAAGTTAAATATGGAACTGAAGTTGAAAAATCATAAACAACAACTCCAATTATTAAATAACCGTATTAATCTCAAAGATTTTCAGCATTTTATCAATCGAGAGCAACGTTCTTTACAACAACAACATGTTTCTCTAACAAAAGTGATGACACAAAATATCGATCATTTAAAAAACCAACTTGCAAGAAAGCTGGAGAATTTAAATAATTTAAGCCCAACGAATACGATGTTACGTGGATATACTATTGTGAATAAGGGTAATCAAGTGGTGACAAGCGCACATGATTTAAATCAAGATGATAATATTGTGTTGACGATGAAAGATGGTTCAGTAGATGCACAAGTTAAGAAAGTTAGGTGTAATGATGACGAATGAAAATCAAAGTTTTGAAGATATGATGAAAGAGTTAGAAAATATTGTCCAAAAGCTTGATAATGAGAATGTTTCATTAGAGGAATCACTCAACTTATATCAACGTGGCATGAAACTTTCAGCAAATTGTGATGAAACGTTGAAAGAAGCAGAGCAAAAAGTTAACGAATTAATGACAGAAAACAATGAGGAGCAAACAAACAGTAATGATGAACCAAAAGATGCATAATTTGACTGAAGAAATGAACACTTTGCTAGCAAATTCTATACCCAATTCTAATTTAGGTACCGATTTAGAAGAAAGCATGTCTTACTCTTTAAATGCTGGTGGAAAACGTATCCGTCCTGTCTTACTACTACTAACTTTAGAAATGTTAGAAGGAGACAAATCTAAAGGGTTAGCAACAGCTACTGCCTTAGAAATGATTCATACGTATTCTTTAATTCATGATGACTTACCAGCTATGGATGATGATGATTATCGTCGTGGTAAATTAACAAACCACAAGGTATATGGTGAGTGGAAAGCCATATTAGCAGGAGATGCTTTATTAACGAAAGCATTTGATTTAATTGCTAATGATCAATCACTTAATTCAGATATAAAAGTGAGACTCCTGCAAAGATTATCATTTGCCAGTGGACATCTTGGAATGGTCGGTGGACAAACATTAGATATGCAAAGTGAATCTCAACAAGTAAATTTAACAACATTAGAACAAATTCATCATGCAAAAACGGGCGCATTATTAAAGTTTGCTGTTATGGCTGCAGTCGATATCGCACAACCAAACGAAAATATTGCATCTTTACTAGAGACTTATAGTGAACATTTAGGTTTAATGTTCCAAATCAAAGATGATTTATTAGATATTTACGGTGATGAACAAAAGTTAGGTAAAGCTGTAGGTAGTGATATCAACAATGATAAGAGTACATACGTATCGTTGCTAGGTATCGAAGGTGCTGAAGAAAAATTAGCACAACATAAAACTGAAGCATATGAATGTTTAAAACAATTATCATCCGAATATGATACTCAATACTTAGATGCAATTGTAAAATTATTTAGTGAACGCGAATCTTAATTATCCAATTTATAAGTTATTAATAATAGAATAAAATGTTAAAATCATACTGCTGTAATGTAGTGTGATTTTTTCTATGATATGTAACTTTTTTATATTTATTCATAAGATACATATTCAATTTTTAGCTATGGAATTATGGTTATATTAAAAATGTTAATGTTAAAATTTTAATATAACGATAGTCACGCATTTTATCTCATAATATATACATTATGATTAGTAGTAGTCAAAGTCTCCATATGTTAAAATATTTGTATAAATATTCGTATATGAGGTGTATAAAAATGGCTAAAAAATCTGTGAGGCATATAAAAATTAGAGAAATCATCTCGAATGAAAAAATTGAAACACAAGATGACTTAGTAAAACGTTTAAATGAATATGAATTGAACGTTACGCAAGCAACGGTTTCAAGAGACATTAAAGAATTACAACTAATAAAGGTGCCAACACCTACAGGTCAATATGTTTATAGCCTTCCAAATGATAGAAAGTACCATCCACTTGAAAAATTAGGACGCTATTTAATGGATTCATTCGTAAATATTGATGGTACTGATAATCTATTAGTATTAAAAACGTTACCAGGAAATGCGCAGTCCATAGGTGCAATTTTAGACCAAATTGATTGGGACGAAGTATTAGGAACAATTTGTGGTGACGATACATGTTTAATTATTTGTAAGGACCAGAAAGCTAGTGAAAGCATCAAGACACGTATCTTTAATCTATTATAAGTTTTTAAGGAAGTGATTTCGTAATGTTACAAACCTTATCCATTAAACAATTCGCCATTATTGATGAATTGGAAGTTCATTTTGGCGATGGATTAACTGTGCTCAGTGGTGAAACTGGCTCTGGTAAATCAATTATTATAGACGCAATAGGTCAATTAATTGGTATGCGTGCTTCATCTGATTTCGTTAGACATGGAGAAAAGAAATCAATTATAGAAGGTATTTTCGATATAGATGAAAGTAAAGAAGCTATTTCATTACTTCACGATTTATCTATCGATATTGATGAAGATTTTCTACTTGTTAAAAGAGAAATATTTAGTTCAGGAAAAAGTATTTGCCGTATCAACAATCAAATCGTAACTTTACAAGATTTGAGAAAAGTAATGCAAGAGTTGCTAGATATACATGGTCAACATGAAACGCAATCTTTATTAAAACAAAAATACCATTTACGCTTATTGGATCATTATGCTGAGGATCGTTATTCGAAATTTTTAAAACAATATGAAGATACATTTGATGCATACAGTGCTAAAAAGAAAGAGCTAGAAGAGTTAGAAACGGCAGATCAAGCACTCTTACAAAGATTGGATTTGTTAAAATTCCAACACGAAGAATTAAAAGAGGCAAAGTTAGTTGAAAATGAAGTTGACCAATTAGAAAAAGATATTAAACGCATTCAAAATTCTGAAAACTTAAGTCTTTCGCTAAATAGTGCACATGTCACGTTAACTGATGAGCATGCCATTACTGATCGGCTTTATGAATTGAGTCAGCAACTTCAGACTATTAATGAAATCATACCAGGACAATATGATCAATTGAAAGAGGAAGTAGACCAGTTTTATTATACGTTAGAAGATGCAAAGCATCAGTTGTATGATGAACTCTCAAATACGGAATTCGATGAACAATATTTAAATACACTAGAAAGCCGTATGAATTTATTAAATAACTTGAAACGTAAATATGGTAAAAATATCAATGAATTAATCGTTTATCAAAGTAAGCTAGAAAATGAAATCAATAAAATAGAAAACTACGAAGAAAGTACTTCAGATTTACGTTTACAAATTGATCAATTATATGAAAAAGTGATGGATTTTGGCCAAAAACTTTCGAAAGAACGTAGAACTGTAGCACAGTCGTTACGTGATCATATCGTAGAAGAAATTCATAATTTACAAATGAAAGATGCAAATTTAGAAATTTCATTTAAACCGCTAGAACAACCGACACGTGAGGGTATTGAATTTGTTGAGTTTCTCATCAGCCCAAACAAAGGTGAACCTTTAAAAAGTTTAAACAAAATAGCTTCAGGCGGAGAATTATCAAGAATCATGTTAGCGTTAAAATCTATTTTCGTTAAAACGAGAGGTCAGACTGCGATACTTTTTGATGAAGTTGATTCTGGTGTGTCTGGACAAGCTGCGCAAAAAATGGCTGAAAAGATGAAAGACTTATCGCAACATATTCAAGTTATATGTATTTCTCATTTACCACAAGTTGCAGCGATGAGTGATCATCACTTATTGATAAGTAAAGCATCAGAGGATGATCGCACAACAACACAAGTAAAGGAATTAACGGGTGAAGGATGTATTGAAGAAGTGGCACGAATGATAGCAGGTGCAAGTGTTACAGAACTCACTAAACAAAATGCCAAGGAAATGATTCAACAAAATAAATAAACAAAATGTCAGCATGAAACTCAATCATTTTGTACAATTATGAAATGGAATAAGCTGCTTATTCAACATCAAAATGAGTAATAATCTTTTAAAATTAATTGCTAAATAAAATGCATTCATTTGATAAATGTAATATTAAATCATAGAATTAAAATTGAAAATGTGAAACAAAAAGTCAAAAAAAAGTTCGAACTGTAATGACTAGAATAGAATTTTATAATAAATCTAATACGCGAATTTACACGAAGTATGTATGATAAATAGAAATTGTTAGGAGTCACTTAAAATGTCAGAAGAACAATATGATTTAGTTATATTAGGCGGAGGGACGGCTGGCTATGTATCCGCAATTAGAGCATCTCAACTAGGTAAAAAGGTAGTTCTAGTCGAAAAATCATTGCTCGGTGGTACATGTTTACACAAAGGTTGTATCCCTACAAAAGCATTGTTGAAATCAGCAGAGGTTGCTAGAACAGTGAATGATGCAAGTGACTTTGGTATAGATGTGGATAGCTTCAAATTAAACTTTAAACGCATCCAAGAACGTAAAGCTGAAATTGTTAATCAAATGTTTCAAGGGGTAAACCATTTGATGCAACATAACAAAATAGATGTCTTCAACGGAACTGGTAGAATACTCGGCCCTTCAATATTTTCACCGCAAAGTGGAACAGTCTCTGTAGAATATGAAGATGGGGAATCAGAGCTCTTACCTAATAATAATGTCTTAATAAGCACAGGTTCTACACCTGCTGAGTTACCATTTTTACCGTTTGATCATAACGTTGTGCTTTCAAGTGACGATATTTTAACGATAGACGAACTTCCGCAATCATTGGCGATTATAGGCGGAGGTGTAATTGGTTTAGAATTTGCTTCCCTAATGACAGATTTCAATGTGGAAGTAACTGTGATTGAAGCAGGAGAACGCATCGTGCCAACTGAAAGCAAGCAAATAGCTAAAACACTGAAAAGTGAACTGACTGAGCGCGGTGTCAATTTCTTTGAAAACACACAACTGACTGAAGAAGATGTAACTGTTGAAGACTCAAATATTAAACTTCAACTCAACCAAGAAACTATTACTTTCGATAAAGCATTAGTTTCAATTGGCCGTAGCCCTAATACTTCAGATATTGGCTTAAATAATACAAAAATTAAATTAACTGAAAAAAATCACATTATTGTAAATGATTTCCAACAAACTGAAGATAAACATATATACGCTGCTGGCGATTGTATAGGCCAATTACAGCTTGCGCATGTTGGTTCAAAAGAAGGGATTACAGCAATTGATCATATGTTCGATGCATCACCAATTGCTATAGATTATTCTAAAATGCCTAAATGTATTTATACTGAACCAGAAGTTGCAAGTATCGGGCATAATATTGATGAGGCTAAAGCACAGAACATTAATGCTAAAGCAATTAAAGTACCATTTAAAGCAATAGGTAAAGCAGTAATAGAAAATGTACAACAACAAAAAGGATTTTGTGAAGTAGTCATTGACAAGGACAATGATGCAGTCATCGGAATAAATATGATTGGCCCACATGTGACCGAACTCATTAACGAAGTCTCATTATTCCAATTTATGAATGGTTCAACTCTTGAACTAGGTTTAACAACACACGCGCATCCTTCACTTTCTGAAATTTTGATGGAATTAGGATTAAAAGTAGAAAATAGAGCGATTCACGTGTGATTAGGAGGAAATATATATGTTTGATTATGAATCAGCTGGTTTAGACAAATCAGATCTTAAAACAATGTACAAATGGATGGATTTAGGCCGTAAAATTGATGAACGTATGTGGTTACTCAATCGGGCAGGTAAGATACCATTTGTAATTAGTTGCCAAGGCCAAGAAGCCGCGCAAATAGGTATGGCTTATGCTATGGAACAAGGAGATATTTCATCTCCGTACTATAGAGATCTAGCTTTAGTAACCTATCTAGGGATGACACCACTAGATTCTATGTTAGCTGCGTTTGGTAAAAGAGATGATATCAACTCAGGCGGAAAGCAAATGCCTTCACATTTTGGCAAAAAAGAAAAAGGCATTCTTTCACAAAGTTCTCCGGTCGGCACTCAAATCGTTCATGCAGTAGGGGCTGCACTCGCTTTAAAAATGGACAATAAACCTAACATTGCGATGACAACAGTAGGCGAAGGTAGTTCAAACCAAGGTGATTTTCACGAAGGTTTAAACTTCGCTGGAATACATAAATTACCGTTTATTTGTGTGATAGAAAATAATAAGTATGCGATTTCTGTACCAGACTCATTACAATATGGGGCTGAAAAGCTCTCGGATAGAGCTATTGGTTATGGTATACATGGTGAACACGTTGATGGCAACGACCCAATTGCAATGTTTAAAGTCATGAAAGAAGCAAGAGAACGTGCTTTAAATGGTGGCGGATCAACATTAATTGAAGCAATGTGTACAAGAATGACAGCTCACTCTTCTGATGATGATGACAAATACCGTACAATTGAAGAACGCGATGAGCTCAAAACACTTGATTGTAACTTAAGATTCAAATCATTTTTATTAGAAAATGAAATCATCGATGAAACATGGTTACAAGAAATAGAAGATGAACATAAAGCGCTCGTTAATGAAGCGACAAAAGAAGCAGAAAAAGCACCTTACCCGTCCGCAGAGGAAACTTATACGCACGTATATGATGAAGGGAGCTTAAACAATGGTTAAATTATCTTATTTAGAAGCAATTCACCAAGCCATAGATCAGTCAATGGAACAAGATGATAACGTCTTTGTATTAGGTGAAGATGTTGGGAAAAAAGGTGGCGTATTTGGTGTAACATTAGGCTTGCAACAAAAATATGGAGAAGCACGTGTGTTAGATACGCCTTTAGCTGAATCGAATATAGTAGGAACAAGTATTGGTGCAGCGATGTTAGGTAAAAGACCAGTAGCAGAAATCCAATTCGCAGAGTATATATTACCTGCAACGAACCAAATTATGAGTGAAGCTGCTAAAATGCGTTACCGTTCAAACAATGATTGGGATTGTCCTATTACAATTCGTTCACCGTTTGGTGGAGGTATCCACGGTGCATTATATCATTCACAAAGTATTGAATCTGTCTTTGCTTCAACGCCTGGTTTAACAATTGTAATCCCTTCAACACCTTATGATGCTAAAGGTTTGTTGCTCGCATCCATTGAGAGTAATGATCCTGTTCTTTATTTTGAACATAAAAAAGCTTACCGTTTACTTAAAGAAGAAGTTCCTGAAACGTATTATACTGTACCTATTGGAAAAGCAGATGTAAAAAGACAAGGTGATGATTTAACTGTCTTCACATATGGATTGTGTGTGAATTACTGTATTCAAGCCGCTGACATGTTAGAAGAAGATGGCTTTAATATTGAAGTAGTGGATTTGCGCACGGTTTATCCTTTAGATAAAGAAACAATTATTGAACGTGCTCGTCGTACGGGTAAAGTTTTATTAGTTACTGAAGATAATTTAGAGGGTAGTATTATATCAGAAGTAGCGGCGATTATTGCTGAGAACTGTTTATTTGATTTAGATGCACCTGTGATGCGCTTAGCAGGACCAGACGTGCCATCAATGCCGTTTTCTCCAACTTTAGAAGATGAGTTTATGATGAACCCTGATAAAATAAAGGTAAAAATGAAAGAACTAGCAGAATTTTAAGGAGGCTCAATTATGGAAATAAAAATGCCTAAACTAGGCGAAAGCGTACATGAAGGTACAATTGAGCAGTGGCTTGTGTCAGTTGGGGATACAATTGAAGAATACGAACCACTTTGTGAAGTGATTACAGATAAAGTAACAGCAGAAGTCCCATCGACATATGCTGGAACGGTAAAAGAAATTGTCGTCGATGAAGGCACAACAGTAGCTGTTGGTGATGTGATTTGCCATTTAGAAACAGATGAAAATGAAGCCGATACAACAGAAGAAGTTGAAAAAGATCAATTTGAGGAATCTGAAGATACTACACAACAAAACAATACCACTAATGGAGATGCCACGTCTGTTTCAAAACCTCAAACATCAAATGATACAAATTCAAAAAATAACGGTAGATATTCACCTGTTGTCTTCAGACTCGCATCAGAAAATCAAATTGATTTGACACAAGTTGAAGGTACAGGATTTGAAGGACGCGTTACGAAAAAAGATATTGAAAAGGTGATTGAGGCCGGTACTCATAAAATTGGCTCATCAACTCATGTCCCTAAAGATTCACCTCGGGTAGAACAACAAGTTAAATATAATGAGCCTTCTCCTGGAACTTCTATTCCTGTCGACGGAGTTAGAAAACAAATAGCGAATAACATGGTGAATAGTGTTAACGAAATCCCTCATGCTTGGATGATGGTAGAAGCTGATGCTACTAATCTTGTTAAAACGCGTAACTACCATAAACAAAATTTTAAAGATAGCGAAGGATATAATTTAACGTACTTTGCATTTTTCGTTAAAGCTGTCGCAGAAGGTCTAAAAGCTTATCCATTGTTAAATAGTAGTTGGAAAGATAAAGAAATTATTATGCATAAAGATATTAATATTTCAATTGCAGTAGCCGATGAAGATAAACTTTATGTTCCAGTTATTAAAAATGCCGATGAAAAATCAATTAAAGGCATTGCTAGAGAAATAAATGAACTTGCGTTAAAAGCAAGAAATCAAAAATTAAAATCAGAAGATATGCAAGGTGGTACTTTCACCGTTAATAATACGGGTACATTTGGATCCGTCTCTTCTATGGGTATAATTAATCACCCTCAAGCAGCAATATTGCAAATCGAATCTGTAATTAAAAAACCAGTTGTCATCGATGATATGATTGCAATTCGTCATATGGTAAATATGTGTATTTCCATTGATCATCGTATACTTGATGGCTTACAAGCAGGTAGATTTATGAATTTTGTAAAAACACGTATTGAACAATATACAATTGAACATACAAGTATATACTAAATGCGACAATAGATTAACTGTAGCTACAGCATAATTCTGATATTTTAATTGCTCTGAGCTACAGTTTTTTTATTAGTAAATAGTTCAAAGTCAAATTATTGCTAATTCTGATAAGCACGCTATTGTTTATAAACTCACTTGTTGAACTATGAAGTAGATATTAGTAAAATAGGACTATCAATTCAATATGAAAGGTGTCGATAACATGGATTTAAACTTCGATTTATATATGACAGATGTTGTCAATCAAGCTAGAAATGAAATAGAAGATGCAGGGTATGAACAATTAACTACTGCAGAAGAAGTTGATAAAGTATTACAACAGCAAGGTACATCATTAGTAATGGTCAATTCTGTTTGTGGTTGTGCGGGTGGTATTGCAAGACCAGCTGCAGCACATGCACTTCATTACGATAAATTGCCAGATAGACTTGTGACAGTATTTGCTGGTCAAGATAAAGAAGCAACACAACAGGCAAGAGATTATTTTGAAGGTTTTGCACCATCTAGTCCTTCATTTGCATTAGTTAAAGATGGTAAAATTACAGAAATGGTAGAGCGTCATCAAATAGAAGGACACGAAGTCATGGACGTTATTAATCAATTGCAATCACTATTTGATAAATATTGTGAAGAAAGATAGAGAAAAGATCAATGCCTCATTTAAATCCATATCGGATCGGCTTTAGAACAATAAAAACGGCTATTGGAATGGCACTTGGAATAATGATTGCTCAATTCATGGGCTTACAAAATTTCGCTTCGAGTGCCATATTAGTAGTACTATGTATAAAACATACAAAAGTTCACTCAGTTAATGCAATCGTTTCTCGATTTGTATCATGTATAATGATTTTGATACTCGGTTCGCTCGTGTTTAGTTTATTAGGACAAAATGCACTTGTGCTCGGTTTGATTGTCTTATTATTCATTCCATTAACAGTGGTATTTAAAGTTCAAGAAGGTATTGTGACGAGTTGTGTCATTTTACTTCATGTATTTAATGCTAAATCCATAGATTTACATTTATTTATAAATGAAATTCTATTATTAATTGTAGGGCTAGGCATCGCATTCTTAATGAATCTCATTATGCCAAGCTTAGATAAAACTTTAAATAACTATAAAACTCAAATTGAAGAGCAATTCACCACTATCTTTGAATCTTTTAAAATGACTTGTAATGTCCCACATGACTCATTAGATATTAAATTCAAAAGTTTAGAAAAAACAATTAGTGCAGCAAAATCGACAGCCTTTAGAGATGTAAAAAATCATTTTGTCCGAAATGAAAATTCTTACTATCATTATTTTGATATGAGGGAAGAACAACTCGAGCTGATGAAAAGAATGACTTTTTTACTTCAAAATCTTGAAACTGATGACCATATGTTAACGAAATTTGCTGATTTATTCGGTGAACTCGCTCATAATGTTAATAGCAATGATTACACGGCGTTACGTTTACATTCTTTATATCAATTACGTTTAGAGTTAAACAATTTAGAATTACCAAAAACACATGAATCATTTAGAACAAGAGCGAGTTTATTTCAATTATTAAATGAATTGGAAGAATATTTAATGATTAAATCTGAGTTTGGTTCATTAAAGTTACACAGTGATTTATACAATAAGTAATGAAATTTTAAATTATAGAAAACAGCCCACCTAAAAGGTTAAAAATAATCTTTTAAGTGGGCTGTCTTTATATTTCTATAGTCAAAAAATACGTGTCTAAACCAAATTTCGATTCAGACACTTAATTCCTACTATCCCATAATAGGTGCAACACTTGATAAAATTAATGCAAGTACAACTGCAACTAACATGACGATGATAATAATTCTTAAAACTTTATTATCCAAATTAACTCCTCCATTACTCATCCAGTTATAAGTTATATAATAAAATTAAAGGTTAGTTGGATTTATCTTTTAGGTAACTGATACCTTAGTTTATTTATGTATTATAACATATTTTTCTGTTACTACAGAAACAAAATATTGTTATCACTCGATTATTTTCAGTAAACTATATGATATACAAGCAATATAATAACGTCAACTCTTTAAGAATGGGTGATGAAAATGGTAAACAAAGAAAGAATCATTCATACATTTCTAGAACTTGTACAAATTGATTCTGAAACAGGAAAAGAACAAGAAATTCAACCAATTTTAAAATCCAAATTTCAATCTTTAGGATTAAATGTTGTTGAAGATAATGCAAATGAAGATCCTAGATTAGGGCTAATAATTTGATTTGTACGTTAGCGTCTAACATAAATAAAAATGATATCGATAAGATATATTTTTCAAGTCATATGGATACTGTCGTACCTGGTGTCAATGTTAAACCAACTATCAATGATGATGGCTACATTTATTCCGATGGTACTACAGTGTTAGGGGCGGATGATAAAGCAGGGCTTGCTGCACTGATCGAATTAATTCAAGTAATGCAAGAACAAAATACACCTCATGGACAAATACAATTTATTATTACAGTTGGCGAGGAATCAGGTCTTTTAGGTGCTAAAGCTATCAATTCTGAACTTATTGATGCAGACTTTGGTTATGCTGTTGATGCAAGCTCTCCAATAGGGTCTACAGTCATTGCTGCTCCAACACAAATGAAAGTCGATGCAACGATTTACGGCAAAACTGCACATGCCAGCGTGCCCGATCAAGGCGTAAGTGCCATCAATATTGCAGCCAAAGCCATCAGTAAAATGCATTTAGGAAAAATTGATGAAGAAACAACTGCAAATATTGGAAGATTTGAAGGTGGTTCGGCAACGAACATCGTTGCTAATAAAGTAACATTAAATGCTGAAGCACGCTCACACTCGGATGAGAAAGTAGAATCTCAAGTCGCACATATGAAATCTGTCTTTGAAAATACTGCACAGTCATTTGGATGTTCAGCAGATGTACGTGTAACTAAAAGTTATCCAGGCTTTCAAATCGATGAAAACGATCATGTAATAGATATTGCTAAAAAAAGTGCGTCTAGTTTAGGACTTAACCCTAAAGCAGTTATTGCAAATAGTGGTTCAGATGGAAATATTTTCAATTTACTCGGTGTTCCTACAGTAATCATCGGCATCGGTTATGAAAATATTCACACGACTAAAGAACGCATTGCTACACAAAACCTCGTTTTACTAGCACAACAATTATTGAAAATAGTTGAGCTCGTCACAAATGAATCAAACTGATTAAGTGAATGTAACTTTCGCTTTATGGTACAATATAGAAGAAATTTTTAATAAGAGAGGTAAGTAATATGTCACAAGAAATCGGTGTAGTAGGTTTAGCCGTAATGGGTAAAAACCTTGCTTGGAATATTGAATCACGTGGATATCATGTTTCTGTATTTAATCGTTCATCTGAAAAAACAGATGAAATGGTTGAAGAATCAAAAGGTAAAAATATACATCCAACTTATTCATTAGAAGAATTTGTAAATTCTTTAGAAAAACCACGTCGTATATTATTAATGGTTAAAGCTGGTCCTGCAACAGATGCTACAATTGACCACTTATTACCATTATTAGATGATGATGATATTTTAATTGATGGCGGTAACACAAATTACCAAGATACAATCAGAAGAAATAAAGCGTTAGAAGAAAGTAATGTAAACTTTATTGGTATGGGTGTTTCAGGTGGAGAAGTCGGTGCTTTAACAGGCCCTTCATTAATGCCAGGTGGACAAAAAGCTGCCTATGATAAAGTAAGTGATATTTTAGATGCTATCTCAGCAAAAGCAGATGATGGTGCTTCTTGTGTAACGTATATCGGGCCAAATGGTGCAGGGCACTACGTGAAAATGGTTCACAATGGAATTGAATATGCTGATATGCAGTTAATAGCTGAAAGTTATGCAATGATGAAAGACTTACTAGGCATGTCACACCAAGAAATTGCACAAACATTTAAAGACTGGAACGCAGGTGAGCTTTCTAGTTATTTAATCGAAATCACTGGTGATATTTTTGAAAAGATAGACGATGAAACGAATGAACCATTAGTAGAAAAGATCTTGGATACTGCTGGTCAAAAGGGTACAGGTAAATGGACGTCTATCAACGCCTTAGAATTAGGTATTCCACTAACAATTATTACGGAGTCAGTTTTTGCTCGTTTTATCTCTTCAATTAAAGAAGAACGTGTAAAAGCTTCAAAACATTTAAATGGACCAGAAATTAAATTTGATGGTAACAAAGATGAATTTTTAGAGAAAATAAGAAAAGCGCTATATATGAGTAAAATCTGTTCATATGCACAAGGTTTTGCACAGATGAAAGAAGCTAGTGACAACAATGAATGGGATTTAAAATTAGGTGAACTTGCAATGATTTGGAGAGCTGGTTGTATAATTCGTGCTCAGTTCTTACAAAAAATTAAAGAAGCCTATGATAATGACAATGAATTACAAAATCTTATGTTAGATCCATATTTCCACGATATCGTTTCTAATTATCAAGATGCACTACGAGACGTTGTGGCTACTGGAGTACGCAACGGTATACCAACACCAGGTTTCTCAGCTAGTATCAATTATTATGATAACTATCGTTCAGCAAACCTACCAGCAAACTTAATTCAAGCACAGCGAGACTATTTTGGTGCACATACTTATCAACGTAAAGATCGTGAAGGCGTGTTCCATACACAATGGATTGAAGAATAAATACATTTATTCAGTACAAATTCAAAATAGCGTAAACATTAGCCAATAAAATAAAGCCCTACAAAAGGTAAAATGAAAACCATTTTGTAGGGCTTTTTTTTCTAACAAAAAACGTATTAATTTTTCTTATTTACTGGCATCCATAATTGCACTTTATTGAAACTATCCTCAAAAGAAAAATCTAACGGATATACTTCGATATAAAGA
This sequence comes from Staphylococcus hsinchuensis, assembly GCF_038789205.1. Classification (NCBI taxonomy): domain Bacteria; kingdom Bacillati; phylum Bacillota; class Bacilli; order Caryophanales; family Staphylococcaceae; genus Staphylococcus; species Staphylococcus hsinchuensis. Next base: position 1,752,235 of record NZ_CP128355.1, on the reverse strand, counting down.
CTGTTACGTTCATATGGCAATGTCATTTGAAGTGTTGTTTCGATATAATACCATGCTTCGTTGACTACGTAATCAAGTTCACCTTGTAGATTGAATTTTGCATATTGCCTTTCTGGTAAAAACCTACTCTCTAAGTGGTCAGGATAACGTTCACTTGGTACACCAACAAATATTTCCATACCTTCATCCAAAGGACAATTAACGACAAATAATTCATGAGGACTTATATCGTTGTAGCGTTTTATATCATCAATAATGCCGTCAAATTGTAAATCTTCTAATAAATCTGGTACTTTAAATGGATCTTCTAACTCGCTAGCATCGAGATACTTTGAATATCCGACTAGCGATATACCTTCATTTTGTTCTAAGCGATAAGGATAAGGGGATTGCTCTGTAACTGATAATTTAATATACAACCTTGATTTCATATTTAATTGATCACGCTTAGTATTCACTTGAATAGGTGAAACCCCATGAAAGTCACTAAAATCATTGGCAAACGCATTGGCATCTTTATATTTATATTTCTTTGCAATATCGATTAACCGACTTGAACCATGAATTAAATCATTTGCAGCCAAGGTCATTCGACGTGCATGTGCATATTCGCTCGGTGATTGTCCGACAATCATTTTAAATGATTGATCAAGGTGAAAAGGTGAAAGGTTAACGTAATCACTGAGTTCTTGTAATTGAACTCGGTCTGGCAAATGATCTTCAATATACACAATTGCCTGTTGTATTTGTTTGATAACGTCCAATACTTTCACTCCTAATTAATCCAAAAACTTGTAAATTCATTTGTTGTATTCATATTATGCTAAATTACATTTTTAAAGTTCGAATTGTCTTCTTTAATCAGATTTATTAATAAAATCGTCATTTATCTCATTTAATAATATAAATGATACCACAAAACGACATTAATAAAAAAGCGACAACACATATGTAATTTTACACATGTGTTGCCGATTCAAACTAATTTAATTTATGCCGTCCCACCAATGATAACCATCTTTGCTTAATAATAAATCACTTTCTAATGGTCCATTTGTACCAGCTTTATAATTTGGAAATTCTGGTTCATGTTGATCCCATTCTTCTTGAATCGCATCAACAAATTTCCAAGTTGATTTTAATTCTTCCCAATGTGTGAAGTTTGTCGCATCACCATTCAGACAGTCAAATAATAAGTTTTCGTAAGCATCTACCGTATTCATTTTATCTTGAGCGCTCATAGCATAAGATAATTGTACTGGTTCTGTATCTATTCCTTGAATATTACGTTTCGCATTCAAATGTAATGATACGCCTTCGTTTGGTTGAATATTGATAACGAGTAAATTAGAATCTAACTTTTTGTCAGTTTCATAATATAAATTCATTGGGACTTCTTTAAATTCTACAACGACTTGGATTGTTTTACTTGTCATCCGTTTACCTGTACGGATATAGAAAGGAACACCAGCCCATCTAAAGTTATCAATCGTCAATTTACCGGCTACGAAAGTGGGGGTGTTAGATTGGTTATCAACCCTATCTTCGTCCCTATAACCTTGAACCGGTTGTCCTTCTATTTCGCTTGCATCATATTGACCACGTACGAAATTGTGTCTCACTTTATCATTTTCAAACATTCTTAATGACTTTAAGGCTTTTACTTTTTCAGCTCGAATATCTTCACTGTTCAAACTAATAGGAGGCTCCATCGCTAATAACGCAACCATTTGTAACATGTGATTTTGTACCATGTCTTTTAATGCGCCATTAGAATCATAATAACCGCCACGTTCTTCTACACCTAATTTCTCTGAAGAAGTGACTTGAATGTTGGAAATATATTTATTGTTCCATAATGGTTCAAACATTGCATTAGCAAAACGTAACACTTCAATATTTTGAACCATATCTTTACCTAAATAATGGTCAATTCGGTAAATTTCTTCTTCAGAAAATGATTTACGTAACTGATCATTCAATACTTTGGCAGATTCTAAATCACTGCCAAACGGTTTTTCAATCACTAAACGTTTGAAACCTTTTGTATTTGTTAATTCGGCAGATTTTAAACAATCAGATATAACTCCGAAGAATTTAGGCGCCATTGCGAGGTAAAATAATCGATTACCTTGTAATTGGAACTGTTGATCTAAACGTTCACTTACTTCTAAAAGTGATTCATAGTTAGCTTTATTTGTTACGTCTAGTTTATGGTAAAAGATATGCGTAATGAATTTATCAAGGTGTTTTGTATCTTTAACATGTTCTTGAATTGATGATTTCACTTGATTACGGAAATCATCATTGGTTAAATCTCTACGACCAATTCCAATGATAGCAATATGTTCATTTAAATTTTCTTGCTGATAAAGATGAAATAATGATGGGAATAACTTTCTGTGACTTAAGTCACCTGTAGCGCCAAATATCGTAATTAGGCATGGTATATCCTTATTTCTAGTATTCAAGATCAAAACCTCAATTCTTTTTATAAATCTGTTCTCATTATAGAACAATATTAATAATGGTTCATATAATTTTGCTTAAAAGCTTTAAAATTCGATATATTTTTGATGTTTGTATATGATAAAATATGTGGAGAAGAGGAGGCATATGCATGGAGATAACGTTTTTTGGTACAAGTGCGGGTCTACCAACTAAAGAAAGAAATACGCAAGCCATAGCATTAAATTTAGAACCTTACGCGAACAGTATATGGTTGTTTGATGTCGGAGAAGGTACACAACATCAGATTTTACATCATTCAATAAAGCTAGGTAAAGTAGACCATATATTTATAACGCATATGCATGGTGATCATATATTTGGGTTACCGGGAGTGCTAACTAGCCGTTCATTCCAAGGTGGAGAAGGTAAACCACTTACAATTATAGGTCCTAAAGGGATTAAATCCTATATCGAAACTAATTTATCATTATCTGAATCTAAATTAAACTATCCGATTACTTACATAGAAATAGAAGATCATTTATCATATCAACATAACGGTTTTAGTGTTACAGCGCAAATTTTACATCATGGTATACCATCCTTTGGATATCGCGTAGAAGTACCTTACACTTCAGGTAAAATTGATGTAGAAGCACTTAAAGCGATAGGTCTTCAACCAGGTCCGAAATATCAAGAAGTTAAAAACAACGAAACATTTGAATATAATGGTTTAATTTACGACTCAAATCAGTTTAAAGGTGATGCAAAAAAAGGACCTGTGATAGCTATTTTTGGAGATACAATGCCTTGTATTAATGAAAAATCTATCGCTCAAGATGCAACAGTAATGGTGCACGAAAGTACATATATAGAGGGTGATATGACTTTAGCTAAAAGATATCATCACAGTCACATTAATCATGTATTTGATTTAATTGACGAAGCAAATGTTGACTATAGTTTGATTACACATTTAAGTAATCGATACACTTTAGAAGAAGTTGAAGAAATAGAAAGTGAGATTAAATCCAGACCAGAAACACCACCATTTGCTTTCGTAAAAGACTTCGATTCATATCAATTTTAAAAAACTATTAAAAATTAACAGAAAAATAAAAGCCAACCCAAAAACTTAATTTCAATTGGGTTGGCTATTGTTTATTAACATTTCAATGTGAAAACTTACTTACTTTCATCATCTTGATTTGATAGTTCAACACTTCTATCTACTGCAGATTTTAAACAATCTTCGAAAATACTTTCTAAATCATATTTAGATAGTGTATCTAATCCCGCTTGTGTCGTGCCACCTTTAGAAGTAATATTTTTACGTAACTGATCCATGCCGAGATCTGAACGCTCAATCATTTTACTTGTCCCTATAATTAAATTACGAATAGATTCTTCGACTTGTGATTTTTCCAAACCTAATCGTGTTCCAGCAGTAACATACTGCTCAAATACATGATATAAAAATGCAGGTCCACTACCTGTAATTGCTGTAACTTGGTGTAAGTTATCTTCGGATACTTCAACAGTTGAACCAAATGCATTAATGAGTTCATCAACTTCACCTTTTGATTTAGGTCCGAAATTATTAGAATAACTAATACCAGTGACTGAATGTCCTACGTGAGCATTTGTGTTTGGCATAATTCGAGCAATTGGATTATCTGATTGAAGTTGTTCTCTAATATAAAGTATAGGTAGACCTGCCATTATAGAAATGAACTTATTATCGCTTTGAATATAAGGTCTGATACGTTCAGCAAGTAAGTCGAAATCATATGGTTTTGTCCCTAAAAATATATAATCGGCGTCCTTTAATAGTTCTTGATCATCATAGCTATAATTAACCCCTAATTCATCAACATATGATTTAAGTGCCTCTTCATTTGAACGGTTAGTTAAATAAATATCTTTTGGGTCTACCATTTCTGATTTCACTATGCCAGAAAAAATGGCGTGTGCCATATTACCTGCACCATAGAATACTAATTTCATGACTTAAACACGCTCCCTCAAAGTTTTATGATTCTATATTAACATAGTATAAAAACTTGGCTAGTCTTTAAAAGGGACAATGACAATCGTGTTTACTATCATATATAATATATCTAACTATTTAATATAGAAAGGGGTGTGCACAATGATAGGGAAGCATTATGTACTAACTGGTGGTACGAGTGGTTTAGGGTATGCTATTTTAAAGCAATTAATCGGAAAAGGGGCACACGTTACAGTATTAGCGAGAAATCCTAACAAATTAAGACAAATAAGTAGTAATCAAGTCACAGTCATCAAATGTGATTTACAATTAAAACAAAATATTGTTGATTTAAAAACACATTTTTCTAATCATAAAATTGATGGCATTATTTATAGTTCAGGTGTAGGATACTTTAAATCTATTGAAGAACACAGTGAAGAAGAAATGATTGAGACTTATACATTAAATGCAATACATTTTAATTTATTACTTTCAACTTTAAGACCTTGTTTATCTCAACATCCGACTATTGTAGGTATAGGAAGTCAATCTGCATTTTTAACACAAGCGCATGCAGCACATTATGGCGCAAGTAAATCAGCATTTAACCAAATATTAAATGCATTACGCATAGAACACCAAGACTATCACGTATTAACAGTAAATACGGGTCCAATCGCTACACCTTTTCATGAAAAAGCAGACCCCACTTTAAATTATGCTAAAAAATATCAACATATGATGCTCGATGCAGATGATTTAGCAATTAAAATAATTCAAGCAATGATTCATCATAAAAAAGAGATAAATGAACCTAAATGGATGCATATCATGTTAAAGGTATATAATATTGCGCCACGATTTTTCGAAAATAATTTTACTTTCTTATTCAACAATAAAAAAAGGGAGTAGGACCGAAATCGAATTTTCTGTTAGAGATTTTGTAGTCCCATTAATTGAAAAAGAGTCTGAGACATTTTTTTGTCTCAGACTCTCTTTTTTAATTTATTTTAAGTGTTGTGTATATTCTAAATTTTTAACGCGTGCACGTGCTGCTTTTACTTTTTCACGGTTGAGTTTTTTAGAGAATTCGTAGTTTTTAATATTTTCATCTAATTGTTCTACAGAGCTTGCACCTACAATGATTGCTCCTAATGCATCTTGAGAAGCTAGATAGTTAAACGTTAAAGCAGTTAAATTATTCTCAATTTCTTTAACTGATGCAATTGTTTCTCCTAGTTCTTGATAATTATAATCAAAAATACCGTCAGCAAATTTTGAATCTAGTGCATCATTACTTTTTGATGTTAATAAACCTTTAAATACAGGTCCTCGTGCAAGTAGTTTTACATTTTTAGCCGCTACGTCTTCTAATAATGATTCTGGGCGATTATCAATTAAATTAAATTGGGACATTAACGTTTCTATATCACTATGTTCTAAGTAATAATTGATTACATTTGGGCGAATAGATGAGATTCCGTAAGCACGGATGGTACCTTCTTGTTTTAATTCATCGAAGGCACTAATTGTTTCATCCATTGGATCGTCAATAGTACCACCGTGTAGTTGATATAAATCTATATGATCTAAATGCAATTTACGTAAAGACTCTTTAACTGAATCTTTAATATGGGCTTTAGATGGATCCCAAAATGTAGAACCATCATCTTGTAAATGATTACCAACTTTAGTTCCTATAACGATATCGTCTCTATTTTGATATTTTTTTAAAACATCTCCGACGATTTCTTCATTTACACCTTTATCATAAATATCAGCTGTATCAAAATAAGTGATGCCATGATCGATTGCTCTTTCAATTATTGGTTCAGCCTGTTTTTTATCTGTACCTAGGCTCATGCAACCAAGACCAACCTCTGAAATTTCAATACCACTTTTCAAAACATTCTTTTGCATGTCTTTTCTCCTTTCGATACACTAAAATCATAAAGATTATTTAAATTTGTTTACCATTTTATTGTACCTGTTTATTTCGCCAAGAAAACATTATATAAATACATAATTTGATTATATAATCTGCCTCCATAAAGCGACAACATATTAATTTTAACAATAACATTAAATAAATAAAAGGAACGTGATGACAATGGAACTCTTCGAAAAAACTTTAAAACGTACACCTATCTATCAAGGAAGTATTATAGATTTAGAAGTACATGATGTAGCTCTACCAGATGGCAAAGAATCAAAACGAGAATTAATATTTCATAATGGGGCAGTTGCAGTTTGTGCGATAACTCCTGAATCTGAGGTTATATTTGTAAAACAATTCCGTAAGCCAGCTGAGAAACCGTTGTTAGAAATACCTGCCGGTAAATTAGAAAAAGGCGAGGAACGAGAAGCAGCAGCAAAAAGAGAGTTAGAAGAAGAAACGGGGTATATTGCAGAGAACTTAGAACTCATTGCGGAAATGTATGGGTCTCCTGGATATTCAAATGAAAAAGTAACGATTTATTTAGCGAAAGATTTAAAAACAGGTGAAATGCATTTAGATGAAGACGAATTTATCAACTTAGTAACATATTCACTTGAAGAATTAAAACAATTATTAGATGACAATGAAGTGGAAGATGCTAAAACCATCATAGCTATTCAACATTTATTGCTTAATTATAATCATTTTAAATAAAAATAGGCCTGTACTTGATAATCTTATCAATTACTGGTAATTTATAGTTATAAATCATTCGACAAATTAAAATGATTATAATTATTAGTAGAGGGGTGAAGCTTCCGTGGAAGAACGTTTAAATCGCGTGAAGCAACAATTACAGCAGTCATCTTATAAATTAACTCCACAAAGAGAGGCGACATTAAGAGTCTTAATTGAAAACGAAAAAGATCATTTAAGTGCTGAGGATGTATATTTGAAAGTAAAAGATAAAGCGCCTGAAATTGGCTTAGCGACTGTATACCGTACACTTGAATTACTTGCAGAACTAAAGGTAGTCGACAAGATTAATTTCGGTGATGGCGTCTCTCGTTTTGATTTAAGAAAAGAAGGTGCGAAGCATTTTCACCACCATCTCGTTTGTATGGAATGCGGTAAAGTTGAAGAAATTGAAGAAGACTTGTTACCTAAAGTTGAAGAAAAGGTCGAACATGATTTCAACTTTCGTATAACTGATCACCGTTTAACATTTCATGGTGTTTGTTCAGATTGTCAATCTAAAGGAAAGTAAATACGATGAATAAGGATAGGATAGAGACTCAAATTACTCATGACTACTCAGTGTGGTAATCACGTGGTTAATTAACGTCCAACCTTATCATCTATGCAATAGATTTGAAGTATAATCCAAATTGAGAATTGCTCTAATTGGTAAAGGTGAGGCGATAACGTGAATGTTATTATAGAAGAATATTTGAAATTTATCCAATTGGAAAAGGGATTGAGCGCAAATACAATCGGTGCATATAAAAGAGATTTAAAAAAGTATCAGTCTTTTCTAGAAGAACAAAATATTAGCCATATCGATTTTGTTGATCGACAAACGATTCAGCAGAGTTTAGGTTACTTGCAAGACCAAGGTATCTCAGCAAAATCACTTGCACGTTTTATTTCGACGATACGTAGTTTTCATCAATTTGCACTTAGAGAGAAATATGCTGCGAAAGATCCTACTGTTCTGATTGAAACGCCTAAATATGATAAAAAGTTACCAGACGTATTAGAAGTAGACGAAGTACTCGCATTGTTAGAAGCTCCAGATTTATCTAAAAATAATGGCTACCGAGATCGAACGATGTTAGAACTACTCTATGCCACAGGTATGAGGGTGTCAGAACTCATCCAAATAAAAGTTGAGGATGTCAATATTATTATGGGATTTGTTAAGGTCTTTGGTAAGGGAAACAAAGAACGAATTGTTCCATTAGGTGAAACAGTGATAGATTATCTTGAAACTTATATGGAAACAGTGAGACCACAGTTGTTGAAAAAAACAGTAACCGATACATTATTTTTAAATATGCATGGGAAACCCTTATCAAGACAAGCTTTGTGGAAAATGATTAAACAAAACGGTATCAAAGCACAAATTTATAAACCACTTACACCACATACATTAAGACATTCCTTTGCAACTCACTTATTAGAAAATGGCGCAGATTTACGTGCCGTTCAAGAAATGTTAGGCCATTCTGATATTTCTACAACACAATTGTACACACATGTATCAAAATCACAAATACGAAAAATGTATAATGCTTACCATCCACGTGCTTAAACACAGATTCGTCCAGTAAATAACGAGTCTGTGTTTTATTGTTTAGATTTTCAGTTGAACCTCATCATTCATGCAAATATTACTGTTTATCTAAGCCGTCATTTATTATTTTGGCGGTTTTGTTGTCTTTCCATCAAGGCGTAATGACGCGCACGATGTACTTCAGTTCTATCACGCTCTAAATGGTGGTTTATAATATAACTATCAACAGCCGGTTCCACATTAAATGTAAAATCAGGATAATGTTTTATAATTAAACAAACCATATCTTCTGTTAGAGGCAAATGCACGGGTTCGAATGGTTGTTTACGCTCGATATTAAATATAAGTTGCTGAATCTCGCTCCGATATTCCTCTAACTTTAATCCTAAATGTACTTCTTTATCAAATAGGTTGATGATGCTCAATGCTTTTTGTGCCGATCTTTTTGCGCCAACTGTATTACCTCTTCGATAATGATAACAAGCAGTTGAAAATAAGATTAAACTCACCACATCATCTTCTTTACTATATCGAGGTTGCGCTTTCCACGCTTCTTCTAATATATCGTGACATAGAAAGTAATGTTGATTGATATGAAATTGATAATAAAATTCTATTAATGCTTGTTCCATTGTTAAACCGCTCCAAATTTAAATGTTTACTATAAACATGCTATAATATTTTAGTGAAAAACGCACATAACTAGTAATTTGAGGTTGATAAAATGTATGAAGTCAAATTAGATGCCTTTAATGGACCTTTAGATTTATTATTGCATCTTATACAAAAGTACGAAATTGATATTTATGATATACCTATGAAATCTTTGACAGCGCAATATATGCAATATATACACGAAATGAATCATCTAGAAATAAACATAGCTAGTGAATATTTGGTCATGGCATCTGAATTATTGATGATTAAAAGTAAAATGCTTCTACCTCAAATGGCTGAAGCCGAAGACCTTGAGGATGACCCTCGTGAAGATTTGGTCGAAAGGCTAATTGAATATCAAAATTATAAGGAATATACAGAAATATTACATGAACATCGCTTAGAACGCGAACACTACTATTCAAAACATCCAACAGACTTATCTGCTATTGAAACGACCGAACAATGGGATGAAAATCAAACTATTGATTTGACTGAACTTATCATCGCTTATCAAAAAGTTAAAAATAGAGTTGAATTTAATAAGCCTAAAACAGTAGAAATACACAAAGAAACATTTACGATTCAACAAGCAACATCACAGGTTCATACAAGATTGAAAGAAGAAGCTTCCTTTAATTTTTTCAGTTTGTTTAACTTTACAGAACCCATTGAATTTGTAGTCACACACTTTCTAGCTATTTTAGAAATGTCAAAATCAGGCATCGTAAATATAGAACAAGTGAAGAGTTTTGAAGACATCAATATCGTTAGAGGAGTTAACTATGGCATTGAATGACACAGGTAAATTAGAAGCTTTATTATACACTGCAGGTGACGAAGGTTTAGATGAAACCCAAATATTAGATATACTAGAAATAGACCAACAAATACTAACTGAATTGGTTGAAGATTTTACATCTCCAGGTCTATGTATACAACATTTCGGAAATACTTATGTATTAACGACGAAAAAGGAAGCTTCAAGTTATATTGAACTTCTCGTTCAACAAAAAGCCAAAATGAAATTATCACAAGCTGCGATGGAAACTTTATCAATAATTGCTTACAACCAGCCTGTTTCAAGAAGTGATGTAGAAATGATTAGAGGCATTAATTCTGATGGCGCTGTAAAAACTTTGATCGCAAGAGGTATGGTAGAGGCTAAAAATGAAACTGACTCCAGAAGTCAGCAACTTTATACTACAGAATTATTCTTAAATATATTTGGAATTGAAAAACTAGAAGAGCTCCCTACAACTGAAGAAGATGAAGCAGAAATTGAAGATTTCTTTAGTAACTTAGTAAATCAAAAAGGAGAAAATGATGAATAAAGAACAAGAAAGATTACAAAAACGTATTGCAAATAGTGGCTATACTTCACGCCGTAAAGCAGAAACTTTAATAGCAGAAGGAAAAGTTAAAGTGAACGGGCAAACAGTAACAGAATTAGGTACCAAAGTACGTCCATCAGACACTGTTGAAGTTGAAGGCGTGAAAATTGAACAAGAAGATAAAATTTATATTTTATTTTATAAACCGTCACAAGTTATAACAAGTGTCTCAGATGACAAAGGTAGAACAGTAGTCACAGATTACTTTAAACAACTCGAAACACGTATTTATCCAGTGGGTCGTTTAGATTATGACACTTCTGGATTATTGCTACTTACTAATGATGGAGATTTCACAAATTTAATGACGCACCCACGTTACAAAATTCAAAAAAAATATGTTGCAAAGCTGAAAGGTTATTTAATGCGTGAAGAAGTGAAATCGCTAGAACGTGGCATTCAATTAGAGGACGGAATGACACAACCAGCAGCAGTAAAAATTAAAAGTCAAGACAAAGAAAAAAATACGACGCTGGTTGAAATCACAATTTCTGAAGGAAGAAATAGACAAGTGCGTCGTATGTTTGAACACTTTGGCTACCAAGTATCAAAATTGCAGCGTATTGAATTTGGACCTTTAAATTTAAAAGGTTTAAACGCCGGTGATGGAAGAGTTTTAACACCACATGAAGTAAAGATTATGCGTCAACTTGCAGAGCATGGAAATAAGTAGAGAAATATTGAGAAAAAATTCACAAACTTTCTATAGAAACCACTTTTTTGAAATAACCTATGATATAATTAAGTAGAAATAGAAAGTTAGCACTGTGGGAGGGCATAAGTTATGTCAAATTTAATATTAATCGTCGATGATGAAGATCGAATCCGCAGATTAATGAAATTATATTTAGAACGAGAATCTTTTGAAATAGACGAAGCAAGAGACGGAAACGAAGCTTATAAAAAAGCGATGGAAAATGATTACGCATGCATTTTATTAGACCTTATGTTACCAGAAATGGATGGTATCATGGTTGCTTCCAAACTCAGAGAGCATAAAGACACTCCAATAATTATGCTAACTGCTAAAGGTGAAGAAACGAATCGTGTTGAAGGATTTGAATCAGGGGCAGATGATTATATCGTTAAGCCATTTTCACCTCGTGAAGTAGTGCTACGTGTTAAAGCACTTTTACGTCGTACACAAGTGGGGCATACTGAACAAAGTGAACCACACGCAAGAGATTTAATTGAATTTGAACACTTGACGATTGATAATGATGCGCATCGCGTTTTAGCTGATGAAAAGCAAGTCAATTTAACACCTAAAGAATACGAACTACTCATTTATTTAGCTAAGACACCAAACAAAGTATTTGATCGAGAACAATTATTGAAAGAAGTTTGGCACTATGAGTTCTACGGAGACTTGCGTACTGTAGATACTCATGTTAAAAGATTAAGAGAAAAATTAAATCGCGTGTCAGAAGACGCTGCTTCAATGATACAGACCGTTTGGGGCGTCGGTTATAAATTTGAGGTTAAATCAGATGATGAATCGCTTGAATAATGTAGTAATTAAACTGTGGTTAACTATAATTCTTATAGTAACGACAGTTTTAATTTTACTCAGTGCCGCGCTTATAACTTTCATTCAATCTTATTATACGCAAGAAACTGAAGATACTTTGACGAAAGATGCGAAAAGAATTAGTCACTTATTAGAGCATTCAAAAGATAAAGAAACAGCAATTTCTCATAGCCGTAAGCTTATCGAAGGGCCTGTCGGTCTTATTATCATGAACGATAAAGATATGAAAACACCTCACGATAATTCTACCAAGAAAAAGATGTTGGAAGAAATTAAAAAAAATAAACAATATGAGTTCGTATTTGATAAACAACAAAAAATATCCAATCATGTCACTTTAGATATAAATGGTAAAAAAAGAAGTTATGTACTGATTGGTTACCCCACAAAAAACCTTAGCTCACACAAAAAAGAAAACGGTGGCGTTTTTATCTACCAAGATTTAAAAACAACAGAAGATACGAGTAATTTAATTACGGTTATCATATTAGCGATTGCTGTAATTTTCTTAGCAATTACTACAGTATTTGCTTTCTTCTTAACTTCGCGAATCACCAAACCTTTACGTAGTTTAAAATCTCAAGCAATGAAAGTTTCGAAAGGTGATTACACACAAGTCGTACCAGTTAATTCTCGTGATGAAATTGGTGAACTCGCACGCACATTTAATACGATGAGTACAGAAATCCAACAACACATCGACGCATTATCATCTTCAAAAAATATTCGAGAAAGTATTATTAATTCAATGGTTGAAGGCGTTGTAGGCTTCAATGAAAGTGACGAAATTATACTATCAAACAAAGTAGCACAAGACACGCTACAATTGTTAGATGAATATGCGAAAGATAAATTATATAAGCAACGTGAAAAAACATTCGAAAGTAAACATACACAATTTGAAGAATACGAAATCAATACACGTTACTTTGTCATTATCACTAGTTACATTGCGCAAATTCAACCAGACGGTCGAAGTGGTATCGTAGCTATTATTCGTGATATGACGAATGAGCATAATATCGATCAAATGAAAAAAGACTTTATCGCTAACGTTTCACATGAGTTAAGAACGCCAATTTCATTGTTACAAGGTTATACTGAATCAATTGTTGATGGGGTTGTAACCGAACCCGATGAAATTCATGATTCTTTAACTATTGTATTGGACGAAACGAAACGCCTAAATAGACTAGTAAACGAATTATTGAATGTTGCGCGTATGGATGCTGAAGGTTTAACTGTTGAAAAAGTGGCACAACCAATCCAACCATTATTAGATAAAATGCAACGAAAATATGAACAACAAGCAAGCGATTTAAAGTTGACGATGCATTTAAATCCAAATACGCATAATCAAACTTGGTATTATGATGCAGATCGAATTGAACAAGTATTGACGAACTTAATTGATAATGCAACGAGATATACCGAACCAAATGACACACTTTCAATTGAAGTTGAAGCATCTAAAACGGTAGATATTTTATATATTTCTGATACTGGTACAGGTATTGCGCCAGAACATTTACAACAAGTTTTTGATCGCTTCTACAAAGTAGATGCCTCTAGAAAGAGAGGTAAGCAAGGAACTGGTTTAGGTTTATTTATTTGTCGTATGATTATTGATGAACATGAAGGCACAATAGATGTTCAAAGTGAGCTTGGGGAAGGTACAACATTTATTATTAAATTACCTAAGCCACCAAAACATGAGTTAACTCATTAAGCATTCATCACGTTCATCTAACATCTAGTTAGTAATTTTTAAATTTATATTTTTCTATAGAATTTAAAAATGCGAATAACCTTAAACTCATAAACAATTTGATTGTATTAAATCAAAATTTAAGGTAAGATATTTTTACTAAATTTAACGATTTCATCTTCGGGGTAGGGTGCAAATCCCAACCAGCAGTAAATAAAGCCTGCGACCTGCATTTGTAAAAATGTGGCTGATCTAGTGAAACTCTAGAGCCGACAGTATAGTCTGGATGGGAGAAGATGGAGGTTTTGTGTTGTTACACCAATCCTCCTATTCTTAAGTAAGATGAATGGAAGGAGAACATTGAAATTGCAACAACAAACCAAAAGATTGATTACGATAAGCATGTTGAGTGCTATTAGTTTCTTACTCATGTTTATCAAAGTACCAATTCCATTTTTACCACCATATCTCACTTTAGATGTGAGTGATGTTCCAGCATTATTGGCTACATTTACAATGGGCCCATTTGCCGGAATTACAGTAGAATTTATTAAAAACTTATTGAACTTTTTCGTTAATATGTCAGATCCAGTAGGACCTTTAGCTAACTTCTTAGCAGCTACAAGTTTCTTATTGACAGCATATTATTTTACTAAAAATAAAAACAATAATACATCTCTAATAATTGGATTAAGTATAGCTACGATAGTCATGACAATCGTATTAAGTATCCTCAATTACTTTGTACTATTGCCATTGTATGGCACGATAATGAATTTAACGAACGTGGTAGAAAATTTAAAAATCATTATCGTTTCCGGTATTATTCCTTTTAATATTATTAAAGGAATTGTAGTTTCAATCTTATTTATGCTACTTTATCGTCGATTGAAAAACTTACTCCCTAGATAATTTTTAATATAAACTATTCAAATTGATTTTGAATATAATAAAACCCTCAGATAAAAAATATCTGAGGGTTTATTACATCATTATCAGTAGGTTTATGACTACTACATAATGTTACATATTTATATTGAATTGAATGTTCTATATCTTAAGATGAATTTGTATCGGTTAGATAAATAACTCCACGCAATGACAATTCATCATTTTATCGAAATAAATTTATTCAAATTTTAATGCATCGCCATCGAATGGTTCTTCTTCGATTTTGATTGAATCAGTCGGACAACCTTCTAAAGCATCTTCCATGTCTTCGTATAATTCTTCTGGTACTTCAGCAGTACCTTGGTTGTCGTCTAATATAACATATGCAATACCTTCATCATCATAGTCATATATATCAGGAGCAGCTGCACCGCATGCGCCACATGCAATACATGTATCCATATCTACAATTGTATATTTAGCCAATTACTTCGCCTCCTTTAGATAAAAATGCTACAATAATAACAATTACTATTGTAATCACTGAAATATATTTTTTCAAATGTTATTGATTTACAAAATGAGGGAATATGAATGAATCACATTATCCACCATGCATATCATCATGCACATCATTATAAATCAACAAAGAGTATCTATAATATACTCATTGGTAAAAAATCTCATCAAACTTTCTTTGATGCTTGTAGTCAAAGCTTATTATCATTATATCATAGCCTACCACAGTTAAAATATCCGTCATTTGAACGATGTATCAAACAACCACCACAATCAACTTCTACGATAATGACACATCCTCGTTATACATATGACAGCATGAATAATACCTTTAAAGCCATGCAATTATTAATCCAAACAATATCTAATACGCAACATGATGTCTATCAGTTCACGCCGATTACTCAACAACGTTCAATACATAGTAAAGTCAAAGCGGTTTACCAAAAACTGAAAACTTCAGAAAATATTGTTGCATGCCAGCAAGAAATTGAGAACTTATTTTATTCTATTAAGGATAAAAACGGATTTACTTATCTACATTACTACTTACAAGGCTTTGAAGAAAGTATGTATACGCGACAACAAGTAAGCCTTATTGAAGGTGTTTCTCAAATAGAGTTATTTGAATATGAAATGATGGATTTAGTGCAGATGCTTTATGAAATAGAAGATAGCGAGAAATACCCTATATTGCATCAATTAATTGTCTTACCGAAGTTATTAAATAAAACGAGGCTATCCTATAAAGGTATATTAGAAGGTAAACATATGGATCAACTCGCGCAAGAACAAAATGTAAAAATAAATACCATTGAAGACCACGTATTAGAACTTTTTATTAAAGGTTATTTAACCAATTACGATAATTATTTAGACACAAATAAGTTTGACACATTTTCTCAATATTATATTAAAAATAAGAGTGAAAAATTAAAAATATACAAAACATTAACCCCTGAGTTAAGTTATTTTGAAATTAAAATGGCAATTGTAGGTATCGAAAGAGGATTTTTCGATATTTGATTTCTTTATCTCATGATTTTTATTCGGCAGGTGAAATATATGTTACATCAAGAACTAGATAAATGGTTTGGTTTTACTTCATTTAAACCAGGACAACAAGAGGTCATACAAAGTGTAATCGATGGGCAGAACACATTAGGAATCTTACCAACGGGTAGTGGGAAAAGCTTATGTTATCAGTTAACCACTTATATAAAACAAAAGCCCACACTTATTATTTCCCCATTAATTTCTTTAATGGATGATCAAGTCATGCAGTTGAAGATACAAGGTGAGAAAAATGCGGCGTGTATTCATTCAGGTTTAGATGAAGAGGAAAAACGATTAAACATTCAGGCCCTTACTTC
The DNA here is from genome assembly GCF_038789205.1 of Staphylococcus hsinchuensis. Classification (NCBI taxonomy): domain Bacteria; kingdom Bacillati; phylum Bacillota; class Bacilli; order Caryophanales; family Staphylococcaceae; genus Staphylococcus; species Staphylococcus hsinchuensis. Next base: position 1,735,483 of record NZ_CP128355.1, on the reverse strand, counting down.
TAGTAGGTTTATTTTTCTTAGCCCAGAATTTTTATTACAACCACATAATTTTAATTTAATTAAAAGTTTAAATCTCGGTATGATTGTACTTGATGAAGCACATTGTTTATCTGAATGGGGTTATGATTTCAGACCGCATTATGCATTAATCGGTAGTATCATAAAACTCTTTCCTTCTGCGACAATACTCGCTTTAACGGCTACAGCACCACCGTATTTAACTCAAGATTTATTTCAAATGTTACAAAAAGAATTTAAAGTTATTAAGACGCAGATGAATCGAGATAACATTCGTTTTTCACATAAAAATTTCAGTGATGATGATGAAAAAAATGCATGGTTATTACCAACATTAGAAACTTCTGGTCCTACGATAATATATGTATCATCCAAAAAGGTCTGTTTATCATTGGCCAAACAAATTTATCATTATGGGTTTTTAACTGGTATTTATCATTCAGATCTTTCTTATCAAGAGCGACAAACAGTACAACATCAATTTATAAACAATGAAATCCCAATTATTGTTGCAACAAGTGCATTTGGCATGGGTATCAATAAAAAGGATATTCGAACTGTTATACACTATCATTTACCTTCTAGCCCCTCTAATTATATACAAGAAATAGGGCGAGCAGGACGTGATGGCAATCCAAGTCAGGCTATTAGCATGTACCAACCTGATGATCAATATTTATTAGAAACGTTATTATTTACAGATATAATCACTGCTGAGGATGTAAATGATTTTGAATTAGGTGGGTTTGTAGATCCTTATAAACAAGAAATATTAAATTTATTATCGTCATATTACTCATTTTCTCAACTGAAATCCATTTTCGAAAAAACCTACCAACGCAAGTATCATGGCTTTATTAGAATGTTGGGGTATAAATCGTTAGATCAATGCCGTCGTGCGTACATGATGGAGTTCTTTGGAGAAACCTTACTAAATAAACCTGACCCTTGTTGTGATAATGATAGTAATATTCAACCGTTTAACTATTTCAATCGCAAAAAAGTTAAAAGAAAGATAGAATATCAAGAAAAGTTAAAAAATTTATTCAAATAACTTACTATTACTTTACTTAACTTTTTCACACAGGCTATAATACGCATATGGTTATAGTAAGAAATAATATTCAAATTTATAAAATGTACATATTTACCGCTTTTTTGGGTAAAACAGTATATAATTAAATAAATTGAATAAAGAAAGGATGATGAATTTGTCTAAAGATAATTATAAAGATGATTTCGAAAAAAATCGTCAATCCATTGATCCAAAAGAACATCTAGACAAAGACCAAGAGACACATGATGGCGTTAATAATGCTGTCGATAACGAAAAAGAGGAAGTTTCTCGTCATAGTAAAGAACAGTTTCCTCCAAGAAACGCACAAAGAAGACGTCAACGTAGACGTGATGTAGCGACAAATCAAAATGAACCAAATGAACGTAACAACAATCAAGACGTTCGTGGAGAAAGACATCATGACAACGATTCATCATCAGATAGATTCAATAATGATGAAGATCGTCGTCAATTTTCAGAAGACGAACGTCATCGACATAATACAGAAGATGACCAACATCTTCAGGATCGTGATTTAGATGATCGTCACCATGATGAGGACAAAGGCTCTAAGAAGAAAGGCGCTGCAGCAGCTGGAGTCGCAGGTGCAGCAGGAACTGGTGCTTATGCAGCTAAGAAAAAGAAAGATCATGACCATCATGATGATGTAAACCATGACGACAGAAACACTTCAAACAAAGACTTTGATCGTACAGACGATCATCGCAATGATGACCGTGACTTACGTGATGATCATCGTCAAGATGAACATCACGATAAAGACTTTGATAGAGATCATGACAAAGATCATAAAGGCTCTAAGAAGAAAGGCGCTGCAGCAGCTGGTGCAGCAGGCGCGGCTGGAGCTGGTGCTTATGCAACTAAGAAAAAGAAAGATCATGACCATAAAGAACATGATCGTGACCATGCAGATCGCGATCGAAAAAATGAAAGCCGTGATACATCTAAGAAGAAAGGTGCAGCAGCAGGTAGTGCAGCTTCAACACGTAAAAACAATGTAAGAGACGATGATTATGAATATAACCATCGCGATACGAAAAAAGGTGGCTTATTAGGTAAATTATTACCTATCATTGCAGCAATATTATTATTAGCTATATTAGCTATTATCGGTGGTATGTTCTTAAATGGTGGTAAACATGACGAACATAAAGAAGATGATAAAAAAGTAACTGATGATGCTAATAAAGATAAAGCAAACAAAGATAAGAAAAACAATGACGACGCTGACAAAGATAAAGCTGACAAGGATGCAGACAAAGATAAAGCAAGCAACGATACTAAAGAAGATAAATCATCTGAAGATTCAAGCAATAGCAGTGATTCTAGTCAATCTAGTAACGACTCAAACAGTAATGACCAAGCTACAAATGGTGCAGCTGGTTCTGCAGGTAGTCAAGGTAATTCTAATAGCAGTGGTGCTTCAGATAAACAACAAGGAACTAGCCAGTCAAGTGATCAACAAGGTCAAAGCAATTCAAGTCAATCACAAGGTAGTTCATCAAGTAATTCAGGTCAAAGCTCATCATCAAATAGCTCAAATCAATCACAAGGTTCTTCATCAAATGGTTCTGGCCAATCATCAAGCAACAGTGGTCAACGTACAGTAACAGTACATGATAAGAACTTATACAGAGTAGCTATTAAATATTATGGTGCAGGTACACCTGAAAATGTTGCAAAAATTAAAAAAGCTAATAACTTAAGTTCAAACACTATCCATGATGGTCAACGTTTAGTTATTCCACAATAATAGTGTTATAGGACAAACAATTTATTAATAACAAACCTTGCGCATATATTTGCGTAAGGTTTGTTTATTTTTATCAACAGACTTCTATTGATTTAAATAATCATTTTATGAGAAAGGCATGCATATTTAATAAAATATTATCGATTGATTAAAAATTGTCCAAAAAACTAAACCTTCAATTATTTAGTTTTCAACTAACTCTTGATATAATATATAGGTGGTTAAAGGAGGACAGTAATAAATGCAAACAGTAGAAAGTATCATAATCGGCGGCGGCCCATGTGGATTAAGTGCCGCAATAGAACAAAAGAAAAAGGGAATTGAAACGCTAGTAATCGAAAAAGGGAACGTAGTTGATGCGATTTATAACTATCCAACCCATCAAACGTTCTTTTCATCGAGTGATAAACTAAGCATAGGAGATATTCCTTTTATTGTAGAAGATAGTAAACCGCGTAGAAATCAAGCGCTTGTGTATTACCGTGAAGTCGTTAAACATCATCAACTGAATATTAATGCTTTTGAAGAAGTCCTCACTGTGAAAAAGATCAATAACCGTTTTACACTTACAACGACTAAAGATGTTTACCAGTGTCGATTTTTAACGGTAGCGACAGGTTATTATGGACATCATAACGAACTAGAAGTCGAAGGTGCAGAATTACCTAAAGTAAAACATTACTTCAAAGAAGCACATCCATACTTCAACCAAGACGTAGTGATTATTGGTGGTAAAAATTCAGCAGTCGATGCAGCATTAGAATTAGAAAAAGCTGGTGCCAACGTCACTGTACTTTATCGTGGCTCTGTTTATTCAAAAGCAGTAAAACCTTGGATCTTGCCTAACTTTGATTCTTTAGTTAGACATGAAAAAATAGATATGGCATTCAATGCAAATGTAATAAAAATAACTGAAAGCTCTGTAGTATATGAACATGAAGGCCAAACGATAGAAATACCTAATGATTATGTATTTGCTATGATTGGATATCATCCAGACTATGAATTCTTAGAATCTATAGGTATCGAAATCAATACGAACGAATATGGAACAGCTCCCGTTTATAATAGAGAAACTTACGAGACAAATGTAGAAAATTGTTATATTGCAGGAGTTATTGCTGCAGGTAATGACGCAAATACTATTTTCATAGAAAATGGTAAATATCACGGTGGAATTATTACACAAAGTATTCTTACAAAGAAACAAACACCATTAGAATCATAGAATAAAAAGAGTGAGTCACAAATAGTGACTCACTCTTTTTATTTATCTAACTTTTTAATTTAATAATCAAAGTATTTCGTTAATGCTTCTTTATCTAGGTGATTGCTCAATCCTACGAGTAATTTCAGACGTGCTTTAGGACCATTCAATCCGTTAGAAAAAATAACGCCTTTTTTAAATAACTCAGCACCGCCACCTTCATAATCATAAATAGGACCAACGATACCATTAAATGATCGTGAAACAAGTACTAGAGGAATGTCATTTTTAATACAATTGTTTAAACCTTCTAAACATGTCGGTGGTAAATTACCTTGTCCTAATGCCTCTATTATAATTCCATCAACATGATTATTACTATAAAAGTTTAATATGTCACTATCCATGCCCATATATGCCTTTACAAGAGGGATATTTAAGTTAACATCAATATGTTTAAGTATTTGATTAGAAAATGGTCGGTGGTGAAATTGAACTCTATTTTTCGTTAGAACACCAAGTGGGCCATGGTTTGGACTTTGAAATGTATTAATATTCGAAGTATGTGTCTTCGTTACATTACGTGCGGTGTGAATCTCATCGTTAAAGACAACCATTACACCCATGTTTAGAGCTTGATCAGAGGTTGCTACATTTATAGCTGAAATATAATTATATAGACCATCAGAGCCAATTTCATTTGAAGAACGCATCGCACCTGTAATTACGACAGGTTTTGAAATATCTAATGTTAAATCAAGTAAATACGCTGTTTCTTCTAAAGTATCAGTACCATGTGTAATGACAAAACCATCATATATATCTTCTGAAACTGCTTGTTCGATAATTTCTTTGAGTTTTACGACATATTCTGTATTCATATGTGGAGATGGAACATTAAATGGTGTTAATTCGGTAATTTCAGCATATTGTTGAATAATATCTTGATGTTGTGAAATTGGATTATCATCATTAGTCGTAACTTGGTTTGTTTCATTCTGAGACATACTAATCGTACCACCAGTATGTATAACGAGAAGTTTTTTCATGTAGGCATTCCTCCTATTAATGTAATACTATTTTATGATAAAATATTATTCATCAAACAACAAGGAAGGTTTATTGTAATGAAGCTAATCAATATCGCGCTCGATGGTCCTGCAGCAGCAGGGAAGAGTACAATCGCAAAAAGAGTAGCAGAGCAATTATCTATGATTTATGTAGATACAGGTGCGATGTATCGTGCGATTACATATAAATATTTAAAACAAAATAAAACAGATGACTTTGAAGCACTTATAAATTCTACTGAACTGTATTTGACCTATGATAACGAGAAAGGCCAACGTATAATACTTGATAATACAGATGTAACTGATTATTTGAGAGAAAATGATGTAACACAAAACGTTTCATACGTTGCTTCAAAAGAACCCGTACGAACTTTTGCTGTTAAAAAGCAAAAAGAACTGGCTGATAATAAAGGCATCGTTATGGACGGTAGAGATATTGGAACAGTTGTGTTACCAAATGCTGAGCTGAAGGTTTATATGATTGCCTCTGTTGAAGAACGTGCCCAACGTCGTCAAAAAGACAACGAATTGAGGGGTATTGATTCGAACTTAGAACAATTAAAAGAAGAAATCGCAGAACGTGATCATTATGATATGAATCGTGAAATTTCTCCTTTAACTAAAGCTGATGATGCAGTTACTTTAGATACTACTGGAAAAAGTATAGAAACAGTTACGGATGAAATTTTAACGATGGTGAAAAATATTTAAAATTATTACATGACGCGTAAGTCGAATGCACATCTATAAAATCTTTTTTAGTTTTGTATAAAAACGTTAGAATAGTAACAAAAAGGGTAAATAAAAAATGCATATTTTAAAACATATAGTTATGTTGCATGAATAATATGTTTGTAAAATTAAAGTAAAAAAATTTAATTTTAGCTAAAGAATCAACTGTGATTTAACACTAAATTTACATTGATAAACAAGCTTATTCAATCAAAGGATAATTTCTTGACAATTGTATCAGATTATTAGATGTTATAATTATGTAGTGTAATAAGGAGGCAGACAAGATGACTGAAGAATTTAACGAGTCAATGATTCATGACATTAAAGAAGGGGACAAAGTTACTGGCGAAGTAATTGAACTTGAAGAGAAACAAGTAATTGTACATATCAACGGTAGCAAATTCAATGGAATCATCCCTATAAGCCAACTATCAACGCATCATATTGATAACCCAAGTGATGCTGTTAAGGTAGGCGATGAAGTCGGTGCTTATGTTACAAAAGTAGAGTATGACGAAGAGAATGAAACTGGGAATTATATCCTCTCTAAACGTCAACTTGAAACTGAAAAATCATATGAATTTTTACAAGAAAAGCTAGACAATGATGAGACAATCGAAGCAAAAGTAACTGAAATTGTGAAAGGCGGTTTAGTTGTAGATGTTGGTCAAAGAGGTTTCGTACCAGCTTCATTAATTTCAACTGACTTTATAGAAGATTTCTCTGGTTTTGAGGGAGAAACACTTAAGTTGAAAGTAGAAGAGCTAGACCCAGCAAATAATCGCGTTATTTTAAGCCGTAAAGCAGTTGAAGCAATTGAAAATGCTGCTAAAAAAGAATCATTACTAGATTCTCTTAAAGAAGGCGACGTAATCGATGGTAAAGTAGCTAGATTAACAAACTTTGGTGCTTTCATTGATATTGGTGGCGTAGACGGCCTTGTACATGTATCTGAGTTATCTCATGAGCATGTTAAATCTCCGGAAGATGTCGTTAATATCGGTGAAGATGTGAAAGTTAAAGTTAAATCTATAGATAAAGATTCTGAACGCATCTCATTATCTATTAAAGAAACTTTACCTAGTCCATTTGAATCTATTGAAGGTGAAATTAGCGAAGGCGACACAATTGAAGGTAAAGTCGTAAGATTAGCTGATTTTGGTGCTTTCGTAGAAATTAAACCTGGTGTTCAAGGACTAGTTCATATTTCTGAAATTAGTCATAAACATATTGCGACGCCAAGCGAAGCATTAGAACCTGGACAAGAGGTTAGAGTTAAAGTTCTAGGTGTAGATATTGAAAATGAACGTATTTCATTATCTATTAAAGCTACAGAACCTAAAGACGATGACAGCAACAACCAAGGTCCAAGTGATGAAGAATCAACAAACTCTTACATCGACAATGCAGCTGATGATGAAGACAACCCTACATTAGGCGATGTATTTGGTGATAAATTAAAAGATTTTAAATTTTAATATTAACGTTCAAACATTTATATAACCTTGTCTTATTCTAATGAATAGGACAAGGTTTCTTTTTTACCTATTAGAATTTTATAGAAATACATGTCTCAAACACTTAAACTTTATTATTTGGCACTCTATCGCTTATTTTTAAAACAATAAAATTCAATTATTCTTTTGAATTTATTTCCCGTATGATAGAATTATATAGATTAAAAAAGAGAGGAAGTTAGTTATGACTAAACCTGTAGTAGCAATCGTAGGTAGACCAAACGTAGGTAAATCTACAATTTTTAATAGAGTCGTAGGCGAACGTGTTTCTATAGTAGAAGATACACCAGGTGTAACACGTGATCGTATTTATTCTTCAGGGGATTGGTTAACACACGATTTTAACATCATTGATACTGGTGGAATTGAAATTGGTGATGCTCCATTTCAAACTCAAATAAAAGCCCAAGCTGAGATTGCAATTGACGAAGCAGATGCAATAATTTTTATGGTGAACGTAAGGGACGGCTTAACCCAAGGCGATGAATTAATTGCCCAAATGTTATATAAATCCAAGAAGCCAGTCGTACTTGCAGTAAATAAAGTAGACAATCCAGAAGCACGCAATGACATTTATGACTTTTACTCATTAGGATTTGGGGATCCATATCCAATTTCAGGATCACATGGTTTAGGTTTAGGTGATTTATTAGATGAAGTGGTGAAACACTTTAAAGAAGATACACCTGATCCCTACGATGAAGACACTATTCGTCTTTCTATTATCGGAAGACCTAATGTAGGTAAATCAAGTCTCGTAAATGCAATTTTGGGAGAGAAACGAGTTATTGTTTCAAACGTTGCTGGTACAACAAGAGACGCTATCGATACAGAATATCATTATGATGGACAAGATTATGTACTCATCGACACAGCAGGGATGAGAAAGAAAGGTAAAGTATATGAAAATACTGAAAAATATTCAGTATTGCGTGCATTAAAAGCAATAGAACGATCAAATGTAGTACTCGTCGTTATCGATGCAGAAGAGGGTATTATCGAACAAGATAAAAAAGTAGCTGGTTATGCACATGAAGAAGGTAAAGCAATTGTGATTGTTGTAAATAAATGGGATACTGTAGATAAAGAAACAAATACCATGAAAGAATTCAAAGACGAAGTACGCAAAGAGTTTCAGTTTCTAGATTATGCGGAAGTGGCCTTTATTTCTGCCAAAGAAAACCAAAGACTTAAAACGTTATTCCCATATATTAATGAAGCGAGCGAAAATCATAAAAAGCGTGTTCAAAGTTCGACATTGAATGAAGTCATCACTGATGCGATTTCTATGAATCCGACACCGACAGATAAAGGTCGCAGACTAAATGTGTTCTATTCTACACAAGTTGCAATTGAACCACCAACCTTTGTAGTGTTTGTAAATGACGTAGAATTAATGCATTTTTCTTATAAGAGATACCTCGAGAATCAAATTAGATCTGCGTTCGGTTTTGAAGGCACCCCTGTCCATATTATACCGAGAAGAAGAAACTAACGAGTGGAGGAGATACTATGACAAAAATTACTGTTTTTGGAACTGGTAGCTTTGGTACAGCTTTAGCCCATGTACTTGCAGATAATGGTCACCAAGTTTTGATGTGGGGAAAAAATGAACAGACAATTAACGAATTAAATGATAGCCATAAAAATAGCAAATATTTAAAAAATATCGAGCTAAATAAACAACTTAAAGCAACAGGAGATATAGAAACTGCAATTAATTATGCAGATGTCTTTTTAATCGCATTACCAACTAAAGCGATTCGATCTGTAGTTTCAGAAATCGACAGTAAACTAACTACTAAAAAGACTTTTATCCACGTTGCCAAAGGTATTGAAAATGATACTTATAAACGTGTTTCAGAAATGATTGAAGACACATTAGATCCGTCACATAATGCAGGTATTGGCGTATTATCTGGACCAAGTCATGCAGAAGAAGTTGTTGTCAAGCAACCAACAACAATTGCAGCATCTTCTAAATCTTCAGAAGTAAGCTTACTCACTCAAGATTTATTTATGAATGATTATTTACGTATTTATACAAATGATGATTTAATCGGTGTTGAGTTAGGCGGCGCTTTAAAAAATATCATAGCCGTCGCAAGCGGAGTACTTTCTGGTCTTGGTTATGGAGATAATGCTAAGGCGGCACTCATGACTAGAGGTTTAGCTGAAATTAGTCGTTTAGGAGAAAAACTCGGCGCAAATCCTCTTACATTCCAAGGTTTAGGAGGAATCGGTGACTTAATCGTCACATGTACTTCTACTCATTCTCGTAATTATACGTTGGGATATAAATTAGGTGAAGGAAAGTCATTAGATCAGGCTTTAGAGGAAATGAATATGGTCGTTGAAGGTATAAATACTACGAACTCAGTTTATCATTTAGCACAATCACAAGGTGTGGAAATGCCAATTACTGAAGCATTATACAGTGTTTTATTTGAAAATAGACCCGTTGAAGAAAGTGTTAAAGATCTAATGGGGCGTGGCAAAAAGTCGGAATAAGTTTGCGACTTTTACACTTTTTAATTAATTTATTACAAATTAAGGTCTAACACCCTATTATTTCAAGGTCTTTTACACATAAATCGTTGCAGTTCAAGTTCTCGTTGTGTTAAAGTCATAGCATAATGATATTGCGATATCATTATAAACCCTAGGGGAGGTGAATTCATAATGAACAAAACAGATTTAATCAATGCTGTTGCTGATCAAGCAGACTTAACTAAAAAAGAAGCTGGTTCAGCTGTTGACGCAGTATTCGAATCAATTCAAAAATCACTTTCTAAAGGTGAAAAAGTACAATTAATTGGATTCGGTAATTTCGAGGTACGTGAACGTGCTGCTCGTAAAGGTCGTAATCCTCAAACAGGTAAAGAAATTGACATCCCTGCTAGCAAAGTTCCAGCATTCAAAGCTGGTAAAGCTTTAAAAGACGCAGTAAAATAATTCTTTACGTAAAGCCCTTTTAAAAGGGGCTTTTTCTTTTTATCTCATATTAAATTAAAACATAACATATCATAAATATATTTCTATATCGTATTATACATAATAATAAAACTAACGGAAATCAACCCGTTAAACTTAAAATACGAACACATAATTAAACTTTCCAAATAATAAGCAAAGTTCCAGCCGAGCAAAATAAAATTTCATTAATAACCGTTGATTTTATTTTTCTTTATATAATGTTAAGATATAATTGGATTATGACGTGAGGTGTGAACATGGAAACAACTGTAAATTTACTAGAAAAACAAATATCAAATAGACTTCATGGAGTGAATCATTTTGAATCAATATACATTAACCCTGTATTAGGTGAAATGCTTGATTCATTCGATATACCTAAAGAAGCAAAACTTGCTTGCCTCACAATAGATACTGCCATGCGTCATTTAGACGCAGTTGAATCAACGCTAACTTCAAAGCAATCAATTTTAATCGGTGATTTGTTGAGTGCACATTTTTACACGATATTAGCTCAATTAAATGACCCAATTTTCCAAAAAGAAATTTCAACTGCTATAGTTAAAATAAATGAAATAAAATCATCCATACATAATGATGAAATACCCAAAGCACAAATGGGTCATAAAATACTTTTAGCAGAAAATACATTTCCTTCCATTACTTTAAAAAGATATGCTCCAAACTTTAATAAACAAGCATTAAACCGTCTTTTACTTGAGCATATCCAACAAAAAAGACCCGCATATTTAAATAAATATTCTAATGAAGATATGCAACTGTTTATATCAAATATAAAAACAGAAATAGATGATAAATGAGGTTAAAATTATGAAAGATAATAATGCAAAAAAAGAACAAGTACACAATGTATTTCAAAATATTTCAGGTAAATATGATCGTCTCAATAACATAATTAGCTTTGAACAGCATAAGATTTGGCGTAAACAAGTGATGTCTGAAATGAAAGTGAAACAAGGAAGCAAAGCTTTAGATGTGTGTTGTGGCACTGCCGATTGGTCCATTGCATTAGGAAAAGCTGTGGGACCCAATGGTGAGGTTATCGGTTTGGACTTTAGTGAAAACATGCTCGAAGTAGGTAAATCTAAAACCAAAGATATGGATAATATTCAACTCGTCCTTGGAGATGCAATGAATTTACCATTCGAAGATAACTCATTTGATTACGTTACAATAGGGTTTGGTTTAAGAAATGTTCCCGATTACTTGGCCACGTTAAAAGAACTAAATCGTGTACTTAAACCTGGGGGAATGGTTGTATGTTTAGAAACGAGTCAACCAACTGCACCTGTATTTGCGCAAATGTATAAAGTTTATTTTAAATTTATAATGCCTATTTTTGGTAAAGTTTTTGCAAAATCAAAAGATGAATATGAATGGCTACAACAATCTACTTTTGATTTCCCTGATAAGGAAAAACTGAGAAGACTATTTGCCCAAGCAGGATTTAGTCATATTAAAGTTCGTAGCTTCACAGGTGGCGTTTCAGCAATGCACCTTGGCTATAAATAATTATGAAACAACCAAAGGTGATTAGCGTGTCAAAGTTAAATTTGAATTCTGAGATAAAGAAAGTTGAAAAACAAATAGCCCAAGCCATTAAAAGTGAGGACCCTGTGCTAGAAGAAGCTTCATTTCATTTACTATCATCAGGTGGAAAACGTGTACGTCCCGCATTCGCAATTTTGAGTAGTCAATTTGGTGATCATAAAAATGAAGACGTCTATCGCGTTGCAGTTTCTCTAGAACTCATACATATGGCGACCCTTGTGCATGATGATGTAATTGATCGTAGTGATCGCCGTCGTGGTAGACTCACGATTTCTAAAAAATGGGATCAACCGACAGCAATTCTTACAGGGAATTTCCTGTTAGCATTAGGATTAGAATATATTTCCAATATAGAAGATAACCGTGTACATGAAGTTATTTCTAGTGCGATTGTTGATGTGTGTAAAGGGGAATTATTTCAATTTCAAGACCAGTTTAATAGCGAACAATCGATTATAAATTATTTGAGAAGAATCAATAGAAAAACAGCGCTATTAATTCAATTGTCTACAGAAGTAGGTGCAATTGCTGCAGGTGCAGATAAACGAACTGTACATCAACTTAAAATGATAGGGCATTATATTGGAATGAGTTTCCAAATCGTAGATGATATTTTAGATTTTACAAGTACAGATAAACAATTAGGCAAACCATCTGGCAGTGATTTAATGAATGGTCACTTCACATTACCTGTACTTTTAGAAATGAAAGTTAATGAAAGATTTAAGAAGGAAATCCAACAGCTCAATGCATCAAGTAGTAAAGAATCTTTTGATTACTGCATCGAAACGATAAGAAATTCAGATGTCATTCAACAATCACAACAAGTAAGTGATAAATATTTAGATAAGGCTCTAAAACTTATTAATCAGTTGGAAAATGATGAGGCAAAACCACTCTTTAAAAAGATAATTAAAAAAATGTCTAAAAGAAAGACCTAACTTTACCAAAACTATTGAAAGCGCTTTACAATACTGTTATTATGATAGTTGTTCTGACAGTTATTCATGTCAGTTACACATAATAAAATATTTGTTTATTCAAGCTTATATACATAACAATAGGGGGATACAATCAAGATGGAACGTACATTTCTAATGATTAAACCAGATGCAGTACAAAGAAATTTAGTAGGGGAAATTATTTCACGTGTTGAACGTAAAGGACTTAAATTAGTTGCTGGTAAATTAATGTCAGTACCAAAGTCATTAGCTGAAGAACATTATGGTGAGCATAAAGACAAACCATTCTATAATAGCTTAATTGACTTCATCACTTCAGCACCTGTATTTGCAATGGTAGTCGAAGCAGAAGATGCAGTTAGCATTTCTCGTCATATTATTGGTACAACAAACCCAGCTGAAGCTGCACCAGGTACAATTAGAGGAGACCTAGGTCTTACAGTTGGCCGTAATATTATCCACGGTTCTGATTCTGTTGAATCTGCTAAAAAAGAAATCAATCTTTGGTTCAAAGAAGATGAATTAGCTGATTATGAAGGTAACAGCGAAAACTGGTTATACGAATAATCTTATAACTTTAACAAACACCTGTTAATATTTAATTAATAAAATAAAGAGTTTTTAAATGATGATTTTTATTGTTTGCGCAATAAGAATCATCATTTTTTATTTGGATAATTTAACAAAACGACTAACTGTAACAAATGAAATATGAGATGTTACAATATAATCACTTATTATTCTAATCATTCAAAATAAACAATTATATTCATATATCACTATTAATTTGATTTTATGAAAATGATAAGTTACATTATATATACTAATTTAAAGCACTAAAGAACGGAGTGGTAAACAATGAGATATTTAACTTCTGGAGAATCACATGGACCTCAGTTAACAGTTATTATAGAAGGCGTACCCGCAAATTTAGCTATTACAGCAGAAGAGATCAACGAAGAAATGTTTAAAAGACAAGGTGGCTATGGCCGTGGTCGTCGTATGCAAATTGAAAAAGATGCAATCGACATTGTATCAGGTGTGCGCAATGGCTATACATTAGGTAGTCCAATCACGTTAGTAGTTACGAATGATGATTTCACACATTGGAGAAAAATCATGGGTGCTGCTCCGATATCAGAAGAAGAACAAGAAAATATGAAACGCGTGATTACAAAACCACGCCCGGGACATGCAGATTTAGTCGGTGGGATGAAATATAACCACAGAGATTTAAGAAATGTACTTGAACGTTCATCTGCAAGAGAAACCGCTGCACGTGTAGCAGTTGGTGCTGTTTCTAAGATTTTATTAAAACAACTGGATATTCATTCATATAGTAGAGTAATAGAAATTGGTGGCGTGAAAGATGAAAACGAATATGACCTCGAAACAATCAAAGCGAATGTCGATACAAATGATGTACGTGTGATTAATGAGGACATCGCTCAACAAATGCGTGATAAAATCAATGAAGCGAAGAAGGCTGGCGATTCAGTTGGTGGTGTTGTTCAAACAATTGTAGAAGGTTTACCAGTCGGCATTGGAAGTTATGTACAATATGATAGAAAGTTAGACGGTAGAATAGCTCAAGGTGTTGTGAGTATCAACGCCTTTAAAGGTGTAAGTTTTGGCGCTGGATTCACGGCTGCGAGTAAACCAGGTAGCGAAATTCAAGATGAAATTTTATATGATGCAACAACAGGTTATTACAGAGGCTCAAACAATTTAGGTGGCTTTGAAGGTGGTATGTCCAATGGTATGCCAATTATCGTCAATGGCGTAATGAAACCTATCCCAACTTTATATAAACCATTAAACTCTGTGGACATCAATTCGAAAGAATCATTTAAAGCTTCTATTGAGCGTTCAGATAGTTGTGCAGTTCCTGCAGCAAGTGTTGTAGCCGAAAACGTAGTAGCATTTGAAATCGCAAGAGCTGTATTAGAAGAATTTCAATCTAACCACATGGAACAGCTTAGCGCCCAAGTTGAACAACAACGTCAATTGAATATCGAATTTTAAATAAACAAAATAGACATGACTGTAAGGTGAGTTTATGAAATTAGAAACAACTTATCAATCTAATAATTATCCAATCATTGTAGAACACCATGCTTTAGAGCAATTACACAAATATATAGATAGCTATAAAGATATTGTCCTTATCATTGATGAAACCGTATATCAACAATGGGAGCCTTCTATTAAATTTTTATCGGCAGAATACGAAGCACATCAAATTATTATCCCATCAGGTGAAGCGACAAAAACGATGGCTTTCTATGAATCAACAATTGAACAATTATTAAGTTATCAACTCACACGTAAAACTTGTTTAATAGCAATAGGCGGTGGTGCTACTGGTGACTTTACAGGATTCCTCGCTGCAACGCTATTACGAGGTGTAGATTTTATACAAGTACCAACTACAATTCTTGCGCACGATTCAAGCGTAGGTGGGAAGGTTGGTATTAACTCTAAGCACGGTAAAAATTTAATTGGTGCATTTTACCGACCTAAAGCTGTAATATATGATTTAGATTTTTTATCAACATTGCCGTATTCTGAAGTGATTAGTGGTTATGCCGAAGTATATAAACATGCACTGTTAACAAATCAACAAGCCCTTGATGAAATAGAATCACATTTTCCTGATCAAAATAGTTTATCTTCACTAAAAGGTATAGATTACTATCTATTTAAAGGCATTGAAACGAAATTAAATATTATTATACAAGACGAAAAGGAAGCAAATGTACGTAAATATTTGAATTTGGGCCATACATTTGGTCACGCAGTGGAGTATACTTTAAAAATTCCACATGGTCATGCTGTGATGATTGGTATTATTTATCAATTTATTGTAGCGAATAAAATATTTAATCATAACAATGATATCAATCATTATATAAAATACTTCGAATCATTAGGTTATCCATTATCGTTGATAAAGAAATTAGACTTTGAAGATTTATACACATTGATGCTTAAAGACAAGAAAAATGATCAAAATGGCATACAGATGGTGTTATTAGAAAGTATCGGTCAACCTGTTGTAAAACACGTAGATTATGAAATATTATATTCTGCATTTACATCGTTATTATCACATTTGAAAAAGTAGGTGTTTGAAATGGTAAATAATAAAGTTATTCAAATTAAAGGTCCTCTAAAAGGAGAATTAGAAGTACCTGGAGATAAATCCATGACTCATCGTGCAATTATTCTCGGTTCACTTGCTAACGGTGTGTCTACCATCCATAAACCGTTATTAGGTGAAGACTGTTTACGCACAGTTGAAATCTTTAGACAATTAGGGGTCGATATCACTGTTGGAGAAGAGAAAATTGTCATTAACTCTCCAGGATATCAACATTTCAACACACCACACCAAGTCTTATATACAGGTAATTCAGGAACTACTACGCGTTTAGTGGCAGGGTTATTATGTGGCTTAGGTTTAGAAACTGTTTTGTCAGGTGATGAATCAATAGGCAAACGCCCTATGGACAGAATTATGAAACCTTTGCGATTAATGAACGCAGAGATTTCTGGAATTGACAATAATTATACACCACTTATCATTAAACCATCTATAATTCGTGGTGTGACATATGATATGGAAGTCGCAAGCGCCCAAGTTAAAAGTGCTATTTTGTTTGCAAGCTTATTTGCACGAGAGGAAACTCGAATTAATGAAATTGATATCACACGTAATCATACTGAGACAATGTTTCAACATTTTAATATACCTATTGAAACACAAGAACAATCGATTTCAATGCCAGCAAATGGCATTCAACATATCAAGCCATCTGAATTCCATGTACCAGGAGATATTTCATCTGCGACTTACTTTATCGTAGCTGGGTTAATTACACCAGGAAGCGATATTACAATTCATAATGTAGGTGTAAATCCAACACGTTCAGGTATTATTGATATCGTTAAACAAATGGGTGGTAACATCCGCTTACTGAATTTAACTGATGATCCAGAACCAACCGCTTCGATACATGTTACATATTCTCCAAATATGAAAGGTATCCAAATAGATGGTAGTCTCGTTCCTAGAGCCATTGATGAAATCCCTAGTATTGCACTTTTATGTACACAAGCTAATGGTAAGAGTATCATAAAAAATGCAGAAGAACTTAAAGTTAAAGAAACGAATCGTATTGATACCACTGCAAATATGTTAAACTTGTTAGGTTTCGCATTACAACCTACAGACGATGGGATGATTATCGAACCTTCTACATTAGTTAATGAAACAGAGGTCGATAGTATGACGGACCATCGTATTGGTATGATGCTAACTATCGCTAGCCTGTTGACGAATGAATCTATTACGATTAAACGCTTTGATGCAGTTAACGTCTCATTCCCAGGCTTTTTAGAAAAACTACAACAATTACAAAATGGAGGCTAAAGCATGCAAGATATCTACAAACTTATTGATGATATCAACTTGCAAAAGTTAGATAACTTAGATACACGTGTCAATGATGCATTAAGTTCTACAAACGACGATGCGTTATTTATACTTGGCGAAACTTTATACAATTATGGTTTGACGCCTCAAGGTCTTGAAGTCTTTCGAACGTTATATCATAAATATCCCGACGAACCGGAACTATTGATTTATTTTATCGAAGGGCTTATTTCTGAAAATCAAACTGACGATGCATTAGAATATTTAAATGAAGTCGAAATCTCACCTGAACGACTCATGTTAGAAGCAGATTTATATCAACAACTTAATATGATGGAAGTCGCAATCGATAAATTAGTGGAAGTAATCGATTTAGAACCTAACGATCCAATTACGCATTTCGCACTTGCGGAACTGCTCTATTATGACGGCCAATATCTAAGAGCGACTCATGAGTATGAAACTGTATTAGATACTGGTGAATATGAAATCAATGGCGTTAACTTATTCTCACGCGTAGCTGATTGCAGTCTCCAAAGTGGTAACTACACTGATGCAATTAAAATGTTCGACGAGATCAGTGAAGATGAAATGGTCTCAGAGGATTACTTGAAAAAAGCCATTGCTTATGAGAAAAATGAATTAACTCAAGAAGCGATTAAACTCGTTCAAGAATTGTTATCTAAAGATCCTGATTTTATCCAGGCTTATTTATATTTGCAACAACTATACGAAGATGAACATAATCATGCAGATGCAATAGAAATTGGTAAAGAAGGTTTACGACTCACGCAATTCTATAAAGAACTTATGGTTTCAACGGGTCGCATTGCGATCGAGCATGGAGACGCTAACGAAGGCGTCGACTTATTAATCCAGGCGTTAGAAGTAGATCATGCATATCATGAACCACTACTTATATTAAGTGAATTATATCGTCGAGAAGAAGATTACGAAGCAATTATAGGTCTGTTAAAATATGTTGATGAAGAAGATTTAGATCCAATTTATATGTGGCATTTAGCTTATGCTTTAGGACAAGAAGAACGAGACAAGGAAGCACAACATTTCTTTGAATTGGCATATGATACATTGAAAACACAGTCAGCATTTTTAGGTGATTATTATTTCTATTTAATTGAAATTGGTAAAACTGAGAAAGCAAGAGAAATATTAAATAAATTACTCGAAATGGACCCAAATAATGCGACTTGGCACGACGAATCTGAACGACTCTCATTATGATAGTTGAGTAAGGAGGGCATTATGACTGATTCTATTAACAAAATGAAAGTAACGTTTATAGAATATTTGCTATTTCATTATCATTTTAAATCACGAATAAGTATTTGGGTATTAAATTATATAAAGTCCTCTGAAGAAACGATTAAGCATATTCACTTCGTCGATGAACTTGTACCCGAACACAATACGTTAGAAATTGCTATTTCCGAGTCACATGCCCATGGAATTCAACTAACTCTGGATCATACTGTACTTATTAATACAGATGAAATTTTTCATCACATTGTAAAACAGGGGATAAATTTTGATATTAAAATACACTTCCCTGAATCACAAGAGAGAGAAACTAAATTAGATGATTTATTAATCGCGCAGTTAGTTCACTCGCCTAATTATATGTTGTATATCCAAGATATATATAGCATACCTTTATCTCAGCAAAGTGAGTCTTCAATTATCCAGCACTTACAAGAAAATATTGACTTAAGTTTACAACTTCACGACAAAACATTATTTTATCAACTTTCACAAATACTCAATACGTTCAAATTGAGAAACGTTAATAAATAACAATGAAGGACGGACATGATGAATATAAAGTCGCTATGGAATTTAATCATTTATAATAAAGCTATTTTGATATTTTTATTAGTTTGTAACGCTCTAGGTACAATATATGGTTATATTTGGTATGGAACACAATTATTTGTTACACCTTGGTACTTCATTCCTTTCGTACCAGATAGTCCAACAGCCACATTATTTCTATGTATCGCTATCATCGCTTTGCTATTCAAGAAAAACTTACCAATCATTGAATGTCTAGCATTTGTCACTTTGATTAAATATGGTGTCTGGGCTGTATTAATGAACATTATATTGATGTTTGTGAATCACGAAATTTCAGTGATGAGCTGTATGTTAATACTGTCTCATGGCATCATGGCATTACAGGCATTTATTTTCTATCCAAGATTTAAAGTAACTTTAGTCGCATTTATTGTTACGATGGTTTGGGTATTCCATAACGACTTAATTGACTATGTCTTTATGCAATATCCTGTATATGATTTTATAGAAAAAAATGTCCCAACTGTTGCTTATATCGCATTTATATTAAGTATTATTTCTTTAATTCTTTATTTATTTTTAAATCGATTTAAACGGTCTAAAATAATTGACCTTTCTTAACGTTCACAGTAGAATAATACTAAAGGAGTGAGGATTTTTGTCTTTTATCTATATGATTATATACTTTGTTATTTTAATGATTATTCCTTTATGGGCCCAACACAAAGTTAAATCTAATTACGAGAAATACTCTCAAGTTAGATCAACAAGTGGAAAGACAGGCCAAGAGGTTGCACTTGAAATCTTACATGCCAATGGTATTCACGATGTAGACGTCGTTAAAGGCGACGGTTTTTTAACTGACCATTACGATCCTAGAAAGAAAGTATTAGTACTATCACCAGCCAACTTTGATAGACCTTCAGTTGCTGGTACCGCAATTGCAGCACACGAAGTAGGCCATGCTATCCAACATGCTGAAGGTTATTTCTTCTTAAGATTTAGAGCTGCACTCGTACCATTAGCTAACGTAGGAAGTTCAATCGGTTACTTAGCTGTGACTGCTGGAATCTTCTTAACTATCTTCCATAGTGCTCTTGGTAGTACAGCGTTATGGATTGGTGCTGGATTTATGTCACTTGCAGTATTATTCTCAATCATCACGCTACCGGTTGAATTTAATGCCAGTAGCCGAGCGATGAAACAAATCACGAGTCTCGATATTGTAAACGAAAAAGAATACAGACATGCTAAGAAAGTACTTTCAGCAGCAGCAATGACATATGTTGCTTCTACTGCAGTAGCATTAGCCGAACTAGCACGAATCGTCCTTTTAGCTAATTCAAGTGAAGAATAAGAACATATTCTAACTGTATTGCTAATATAAAATACAACAAACCAGATGCTTTATTAAGCATTTGGTTTGTTTTTTTGTGGAAATTTCTTTAAAACAAAAATAATCATTTGAAATTGTTTATATAATACTAAACGTTCTACCTGATTTAAGGTATAAAACAATGTGAATGTGTTGCAGTAACAATGCATGACCCGTAAAATTAAGATATACTATAATATGTCGTAATAAGAGAGGTAAATTATGAAATCTATGAAAATGATGCAAACTGAAGTAGATGAATATATTAGCCAATTTAAGGCAGGTTATTTTTCCCCATTAGCAAATCTTGCGCGACTAACGGAAGAAGTCGGCGAGTTATCACGTGAAATCAATCACGTATACGGTGAGAAAAAGAAAAAATCTTCGGAAGCTGACAATACAATTAAAGCCGAACTCGGAGATAACTTATTTGTATTACTATGTATTGCAAACTCATTAGATATAGATATGACCGAAAGTTTCAATGAAACAATGGATAAATTCAATACTCGAGATAAAGATCGGTTTGAAAGAAAGTAATTCACCATAACAAATAGGGGGAATGGCACTATGAAAATAGGAATCACATGTTATCCGTCGATGGGTGGTTCAGGAATCATAGCTACTGAATTAGGTATCAAGTTAGCTGAACGAGGTCATGATATCCATTTCATTACTTCAAATATTCCTTTTAGAATACGTAAACCGCTACCTAATATTACTTTTCATCAAGTGGAAGTCAATCAATATTCAGTGTTTCAATACCCGCCATATGATATTACACTCAGTACAAAGATAGCTGAAGTTGTAAATGAATACGACCTTGATTTATTACATATGCATTATGCAGTACCACATGCAATCTGTGGCATTCTTGCAAAACATATGTCTGAAAAAGATATTAAGATTATGACAACGCTCCATGGTACAGATATAACTGTCTTAGGTTATGATCACTCTTTAAAAAATGCAATTAAATTTGGAATTGAAGGCAGTGATATTGTGACGAGTGTAAGTCAATCACTTGCAGATCAAACGAAAGAAATCATTGAAACTGACAAAGATATCGTCCCAATTTATAACTTTGTTAGAGAAAATGAATTTCCTACAAAACCAACTATACCTACTGAAAAAAATGAAAAATTAAAATCCTGCTATGGCATTAAACCTGAGGAAAAGGTTTTGATTCATGTTTCTAACTTTAGGTCTGTTAAACGTATCGATACGATTGTAGATACATTTGCTAAAGTGCATAAACAAATACCATCCAAACTATTGCTTCTAGGAGATGGACCTGAACTCATGAACGTGAAAAAGCAAGCGAGGTCACTGAATTTAGAAGATAAAATTTTATTTTTAGGTAAACAAAACTGGGTAAGTGATTTCTACCAAATTTCAGATATAAAGTTACTCCTAAGTGAAAAGGAAAGTTTCGGTTTATCATTGTTAGAAGCAATGAAAACTGGCGTAGTACCAATTGGTTCCACAGCAGGCGGAATAAAAGAAGTAATCAAACATAACGAAACAGGTTACATCGTAAATGTTGGAGATAGCGAAGCTGCAAGTAAATATGCGATTGAATTGTTAACAAAACCTGAGCTTTATAAATCCATGCAAGAAAAAATGCTAACGGATGTATCAGAACGTTTCTCATCTGAATTGATTACTGACCAATACGAGTACTATTACAAGAAAATGTTAGAGGGATACAATGACTAAAACTTTATTTGAAACAGCAAAACCGATTCTAGAACAATTAATAGACCATCAATTTCAAGCATTTTTTGTAGGAGGGTCCGTGAGAGATTATCTCATGGGAAAGTCTATTCATGACATAGATATCACGACAAGTGCAACACCCGATGAAATAGAAAGCATATTTCCTAGAACTGTTCCTATCGGTCGAGAGCATGGAACTATTAATGTTATATTTGAAGACGACCAGTACGAAGTGACCACCTTTAGAGCTGAAGGTCAATACAGCGATCATCGTAGACCAAATGAAGTATATTTTGTGAGGGAATTGTACGAAGACGTTAAACGAAGAGACTTTACAATGAACGCAATCGCAATGGATATAAATTACCACATTCACGATTACTTTGAAGGTTATAAAGATATAAAAAATAACATCATCAGAACGGTTGGCGATCCAATAGAGCGTTTTACAGAAGATGCTTTACGAATCTTAAGAGGTTTACGATTCCAATCACAACTATCATTTAATATTGAACCCTCAACCTACGAAGCGATGAAAAGAAGTATCCAAGATATATCACATTTGTCGATTGAGCGTATCGTAGTTGAATTAACAAAGTTAACGCAGGGCACAAACGTAGAACAAAGCTTTGAAAATTTAAAGTCGTTTAATGCTTTTGAATATATTCCTTTCTTTAAACAATACGATTTAACGAAAATTGAGTTAACCGAATCAACAGATTGGTTACTATTTCTAGCAATTTTGAAAGCACAACAACCACAGGTAAATGCAAATTTATCCGAATTAAAAATAAGTAATAATGATAAAAAACAAGTGAGCCATTATAAAAGTTTAATCCAAGCTTTACCTAAGGTTCAATCTAAAAATGATTTGAAAGTGTTTGTCTACGATTTCGGTAAAGCAAACATCCTTCATGTGTTATCTCACCATACGCAACTAAATAAAAATAATATTGCAAAGTATTCACCACTGATTATCAACAAAGAAACGATTGAGGAAATTGCAGCACAATTACCGATAATGCAAAGGAAAGATATTGATATTAATGGTAAAGATATGATTGAATATACAGATAAAAAAAGCGGACCGTGGATTAAAGATGCACTAAGACAAATTGAAATAGCAATTATTAAAGGCGAAGTAAAAAATTTAAAAAGTGATTTATTAGAATGGGTGAAAGTGAATGTCAAAATATCTTAAGGATGTTATAAATATTTTGTATAAACAACGGCCAGATTATGTTTCAGGTCAATATATTGCAGAACAACTAAAAATTTCACGTACTGCTGTTAAAAAGATTATTGATCAGCTCAAAAGTGAAGGTTGTGAAATTGATTCAATTAATCATAAAGGGCATTGCTTAAATACGCTACCTGAAAAATGGTATAGTGGCATTGTTAAACCAATGTTACAAGCAAATAATGTATTTGATCACATTAAAGTGTTAGAAACTACACCATCTACACAGATTGAAGCGAAACAAAAATTAGTTGGTAATTCAGACACATTTTTAATTTTAAGTGATGAACAAACAAAAGGGAAAGGGCGTTTTAATCGACCTTGGTCCTCATCTAAAGGTAAAGGCTTATGGATGTCAATTGTTTTAAGACCTCAAGTACCTTTCAATATGCTTGCTAAATTCAATCTTTTCCTTGCACTTGGCATTCGTGATGCAATTCAACAATATAGTGATCATCACGTTTCAGTAAAATGGCCAAACGATATTTATATTGATGGCAAAAAAGTATGTGGCTTTTTAACTGAAATGGTTGCAAATAGTGATGGTATTGAAGCAGTAATATGTGGAATTGGTATTAATATGAATCATTTACCAGAGGATTTTACTGGAGAACTACAACAGAAAGCAACGAGTGTGAAAATACATGCTCAATCTGAATTTAATCGTTATGAATTTCTCAATACGTTAGTAAATAATATAGAATATCGATATAACCAGTTTTTAGAGGAGCCTTTTGCGACGATAAGAGATGAATATATTAATGCTTCCAATATATGGGGCAGAGAACTGAAGTTCACTGAAAATGACAAACAATTCTATGGTGAAGCTAAAGATATAGATGAAGATGGATTCTTAATTGTGATTGATAAAGATCACAATCAACATCGATTAATTAGCGCTGATATTGATTGGTAATAATAGAAAGGAGGAATAAACATGAATAAACCTTGTTATGCAGTGATAGATTTAGAGACAACAGGTAACCAACTTAATTATGACGATATTATTCAAGTTGGCGTTACTTTCGTCCAAGACAACAAGATTATAGATAGCTATCACTCTATGATTAAAACTGACCTAGAAATTCCTCCTTTTATACAAGCTTTAACGTCTATTGAAGAAGATATGTTAACACAAGCACCATATTTTAAAGAAATAGCCTCTGAACTCTATAGTAAAATAAAAAATTGCGTGTTCGTTGCACACAATGTATCGTTTGATCTTAACTTTTTAAAGAAAGCTTTTAGTAATTGTCATATAAAATATCAACCACGAAAAGTATTAGATACTTTAGAGTTATTTAAAATTGCGTTCCCTACAGATAAAAGTTATCAGTTAAGTGAATTAGCCGAAGCTCATCATATTCAATTGAATCATGCTCATAGAGCTGATGAAGATGCTGAAACAACAGCACAGTTAATGGTTAAAGCATTTAATAAACTAGAAGCTTTACCGACAGATACTTTAAAGCAACTTTATTATTTAACGAAAAACTTAAAATATGACTTAAATGACATCATTTTTGAAATGGTAAGAACGCAGCCTCAACAGTTATTAGGGGATAAATACGAACAATTTGAACAAATTATATATAAAAGACAAACCGATTTTAAAGCACCCATTTTAGATTTCGATGGCACTTTAAAAGATTTATACACTCTGATTACTGAAAAGCTCAACCTTACATATCGTCCTCAGCAGTTATATTTATCTGAAATCATACTTGAACAATTAATGCATAATGAAAAAGCAATGATTGAAGCACCATTAGGAAGCGGTAAATCATTCGCATATTTATTAGCTGCCATTATGTATTATATTGAGACAGGTAAACACGTGATGATTTCGACAAATACGAAATTATTACAAAATCAACTTTTAGAAAAAGATATACCTGCATTAAAACAAGCGCTTAACTTTAAAATCAATGCCTATTTAATCAAAAGTCGAAGAGACTATATTTCCTTAGGTATGGTAAGCCAAATTTTAAAAGAAGGCTCAAATAACTATGACGTTAATTTATTAAAGATGCAATTACTCGTTTGGTTAACCGAAACTGAGACAGGGGATATACAAGAATTAGGGTTAAAAGGCGGCCAAAAAATGTATTTTGAACAGCGCTTAGACACATATGTGCCTGTGCGCAATGATTTGCATTATTTCAATTTTATAAAACGAAATACACAAAATATACAAATCGGTATTACGAATCATGCACACCTCATTCATGCTATGCCTGACAATGCAATATACGAATTGTTCGATGATTGTATTATTGATGAGGCACATAGACTGCCTGACTATGCATTAAATCAAGTCACAAATGAACTGAGTTATTCAGATATAAAATACCAACTTGGCTTAATCGGTAAAACAGAACAAGAAAAATCATTAAAATTAATAGACAACCTAGAGCAACAACGCATATTGGAGAAACTTGACATCCCACCTATAGATGTATTTGGTCTTAAAACGATGATAAATGAAGTACATGAATTAAATGACCGTTTATTTAATTCATTGTTAGAAATTGTTCAAAAATCAAATGTTTATGATGATGAAATAAATAGGGAACATTTTGTCTATCAATTTGACGTCAATATTATTATCGAGCATTTACAACATATTATTCATAAATTAAATGTTACGTTGGAGTTCTTCAATGGAATGAGTCACCCAACAATTAAAACAGTCCGTAAACAATTGCTTTATATTAACAATCGATTTAAAGCGATTGAACAGAGTCTCACAAATGAACATGTTAGCTATTTATCAATTAAAAATTTAAATCAAAAATCAACAATTAAGTTGCATGTAAAAGACTACGAAGTCAAAGATATTTTAACAAAACAAGTGCTAAACCAGTTTAATTCACTAACATTCATTTCAGGGACTTTAACGTTCAATCATTCATTTGATCATTTTAAACAGTGGTTTACAGAAGACATAACTTTTAATACTTATGAATTAGATCATAAAATGACATCTTCGAATCAAACTACGGTATTCTTGCCAAATGACGTAACATCATATAATTATAAAAATACGGAAGCATATGTATCTTCAATCGTTAATTATATCGTTGAATACGTAAATGTAGTTGAATCAAAATGTCTCGTACTTTTCACGAGCTATAAAATGATGTATATGGTTCAAGAATTATTGTTCGACTTACCTGAACTTGATGATTATGTGATATTAAGCCAGCAACAAAATCAAAATTATAAAATAGTGCAACAATTTAATAGTTTCGATAAATCTATATTGCTCGGTACAGGAACGTTCTTTGAAGGCTTTGACTTCCAATCTACGGGTGTGAAATGTGTAATGATTGCAAAATTACCATTTATGAATCAAAATAACGCGAAATATTGGTTAATGGAGTCAGAGTTCGCCTCAACATTTAAAGAATATATTTTACCTGATGCTGTGACTCGCTTCCGACAGGGCTTAGGTCGCTTAATACGTAATGAAGATGATAAAGGTATTATTGTTTCGTTCGATGATCGATTAATTAGAAGCAATTACAGACAATTTTTCAAACAAACGTTAGAAAATTACCAACAACGAAAAGGAAATATCAAACAATTTACTAAAATATTAGAGAAATTAAATAAATCCTAGTTTTAAATATTTCCTTTCAGTGAATCAACTAGAACTTAAATACGTATTTTGTTAAAATAAATAAGTGTTAAATGAAGAAATAAAATTAGGAGTTTGGTTATGAATACTACAATTAAACAAGCAAAACAGCATCTCAATGAAGAAGTAACAATCGGAGCGTGGTTAACGAATAAACGCTCAAGTGGGAAAATTGCTTTCCTACAACTTAGAGACGGAACAGGTTTTATGCAAGGAGTAGTTGTAAAAAATAATGTTTCAGAAGAAGTTTTCCAACTTGCAAAAGACATTACGCAAGAAACTTCTTTATACGTGACAGGGGAAATAACAGAAGATTATCGCTCAGATTTAGGTTACGAAATGCAAGTTAAATCAATAGAAGTCATTGCTGAAGCGCATGATTATCCAATCACACCAAAAGACCATGGAACAGAGTTTTTAATGGATCATCGTCATTTATGGCTACGTTCAAAGAAACAACATGCCGTTATGAAAATTCGTAATGAAATCATTCGAGCAACTTACGAATTCTTTAATGATAATGATTTCACTAAAATTGATCCACCGATATTAACTGCAAGTGCGCCAGAAGGTACAAGTGAATTATTCCATACAAAATATTTCGATGAAGATGCGTTCTTATCTCAAAGTGGTCAATTATACATGGAAGCAGCAGCAATGGCACATGGTCGTGTATTTTCTTTTGGTCCAACGTTCAGAGCCGAAAAATCAAAAACACGTCGTCACTTGATTGAATTTTGGATGATTGAACCTGAAATGGCTTTTTGTAATCATCAACAAAGTCTAGAAATTCAAGAACAATATGTAGCTCATGTCGTTCAATCAGTATTGAAGAACTGTAAATTAGATTTGAAAGCATTAGATCGAGATACTACGAATCTTGAAAAGGTAACAACACCTTTCCCACGTATCACTTATGATGACGCAGTAGAATTCTTAAAGGAACAAGGTTTCGATGATATTGAATGGGGCGAAGATTTCGGAGCTCCACATGAAACTGCGATTGCCAATCACTATGATTTACCTGTATTTATCACAAATTATCCAACGAAAATTAAACCATTTTATATGCAACCTAATCCAGATAATGAGGACACAGTGCTTTGTGCCGATTTAATCGCACCAGAAGGATACGGTGAAATCATTGGTGGTTCAGAGCGTATCAATGATTTATCTTTACTAGAACAACGTATTGATGAACATCAGTTAGATGCAGAAAGTTATAGTTATTATTTAGATTTACGTCGTTACGGTAGTGTACCGCATAGTGGATTTGGTTTAGGTCTAGAAAGAACTGTAGCTTGGTTAACAGGTGTAGAACATGTAAGAGAAACTTCACCGTTCCCACGTTTACTAAACCGTTTATATCCATAAACAGTACGACTAACATTACGTCCAGTCTGATTAAAAGACTGGGCGTTTTTCAAAATGTAAACCATTGAGGTGATTAAATTGAATATAGAATTTTTAAAAAGTAGACCCGTCATTATCCATAAAGAACTACTTGAGCACTATAATGAGTTCGGATTAACAGAAACGGATCTCGTTATATTGATTAAACTCATATATGCTTCTGAAATTTCAAAAAAGCAACCTACAGTAGAGTCATTACAGCAAGGTACAACATTAGATTCGCGTGCAATTACCTCAATTATCCAAAATTTAATTCAACTTGATTTATTAGATTTAAATGTTAGCAAAGATGAAGAAGGTAAATTCACTGAATACATGAATCTTGATAAATTTTATGAAAAACTAAATGAACTATTTGAGCAACTTAATGTGAAAGAAGCATCAAATCAAGATAAGATTGCGTTTCAAACGTTATTTCAGCAATTTGAACAAGCATTTGGAAGACCATTGTCACCGTTTGAAATAGAAACGCTCAATCAATGGATTGATTATGATCAACATAGTTTAAATATTATTCAAGCTGCACTTGATGAAGCAATGATGCAAAGTAAAATGAGTTTCAAATATATTGATCGTATCTTATTAAATTGGAAGAAAAATAATGTGGAAACCATTGAAGATTCTAAAAAAGTAAGTCACCAATTTCACAAACCACAAATGAAACATAATGTGAAGAAAGTTCCGAAATTTGATTGGTTGAATGGAGAGAATTCAAATGATAAGTAATAAAAAATCCCTTGAAATGATAGACATCATTGCAGATATGTTTCCAAATGCACAAATTGAACTCGTACATGACAATGCATTTGAACTTACAATTGCTGTACTTTTATCTGCACAGACTACCGATAATTCAGTCAACAAAATAACTAAATCTTTATTTAAAAAATACAAAACACCCCAAGACTATATTGATGTAGATATTTCAGAATTAGAGAATGATTTACGCACAATCGGTTTATATCGAAATAAAGCCAAAAATATAAAAAAATTATGTCAGTCATTGTTAGAAAAATTTGATGGAAAAATACCAAATACGCACAAAGAATTAGAAAGTTTAGCCGGTGTAGGTAGAAAAACGGCAAATGTTGTAATGAGTGTTGCCTTTGATGAACCCTCATTAGCCGTTGATACACATGTAGAACGTGTTTCAAAAAGGTTAGGTATTTGTCGTTGGAAAGACAACGTAAGACAAGTAGAAGATAGATTATGCAAAGTTATTCCTAAAGAACGTTGGAATAAATCACATCATCAACTTATTTTTTTCGGACGTTATCATTGTTTAGCTCGAAAACCAAAGTGTGATATTTGTCCATTATTAGAAATGTGTAGAGAAGGACAAAAGCGTATCAAAGCTGAAGCAAAATAGTTTAAAACAGTAACTAAGAGGTGTGAATTAAACATGACGGATAAAGATCGTTTTACACAACTTGAAGAACAATTGGATAAATTTGCACAAGCCAAAAAATTAAAAACTCCAGAAGCAAAAGATTTATTAGATCAATATTTCGACTTAATTATCAATTACTTTAAAGAAATAAATGATGTCGCTTCAATCGATTTTGATCAAATGGAAGATTATCCAGTTGTACCTATGAATTTCGAAGAACGTTATCATTATATGATTGAACGTAAATATCACTTCATGGGCTATAGACAAATGAAAACTTTAAAAACGGAGTTAGTTAAAATGAACGCCTCATATAAAATCCGTTCAAAAAATAAACATTCATAATACAGATTAAGTAAGCTACATTTACAAAATTAAATTGATAAGAAAAAAACCCGATTCCATATTGGAATCGGGTTTTAAACTAACTTAAGATGCTTTATTATTACCAAAAATTGCATTTAAGTTAAATAAACTACTTAAAGCGTTTGAGCCACTAGAACCATTTGAACTGCTTGAATTTTGTTGGTTAGCACCAGCATTTTGTTGGTTATTACCACTTGCATTACTAGCACTACCATTTGTTACAGTTCCACTATTTGATGTACCACCGCTCGAGTTATTGCTTGATGATCTAGATTGTGAAGATGAATTGCTACTTTGTTTATCATCATCTTTTTTGTCTGAGCTTGAAGAACTGCTTGAACTACCTTGTCCTTCTGGTTTATCACTCGTTGTATTGTGGTCTTCATGACCTTTAACAGATAATGAATCTTTGTCAGATCCTTCAACAGAATCTGGTTTCTCGAAGTCTTTACCATCTTTAGAAGCAATGTCACCCATAACATCTTCAAGTAAATATTGTGGGTATTCTTGTTCTTTGTGTCCGACGAATGAATTTGTTCCACCTTGTTTAACTTGGTTGAAGCCCATCCATACAGACATACTGTATTTAGGAGTGAAACCGTTAATCCAAACGTCTTTGGCAGCATCATCAGGTAAGTTATATTGTTTATAAGTTTGGTCGCCATACGTACCAGTACCTGTTTTAGCTGCAAGGTTAACACCAGAAACGCCATGTCCATAAGCAGAACCATAAGGTTCAAATGTACCTTTTAATACTTCTGCTAACATGTAAGCTGTGTAATCTTTCATAGCTTTCTTACTTATATGTTCATATTCCACAGTTTCACCGTCGTCTTTAACAACTTTCTTAATTGAATGCGCGTTGTTATAGTCACCGCCATTGGCAATAGATGCAAAGGCTGATGCTAATTGAGTAGGTGAGAATTCTGAAGATGAACCACCAAGTACTTCAGAAGCGCCGATTTTACTTTGATAATCTAAGCCAACATTCTCGGCAAATTTCTTAGGTGCATCTTCGCCTGCATCTTCTTTAGATGCTTGCCAAGCTTTAAGCGCTGGAATGTTGAAACTTTCACGTAATGCATCGTATAATCTTACATTTCCGTGACCATTACCATCGTAGTTTTTGAAGCCTACACCATCAACTTGATAATTGGCCTCATCTTGGATTTCATGGTTTGTTGCCCATTGCATATTTTCAATCGCTGGACCGTATGCTAAGAATGGTTTTAATGATGAACCAGTAGGGTGAGGATCCGTTGCTAAGTTTCTATCTTTAATATCTTCGTAGTCACGACCACCAGATATCGCAACAAGTCCGCCACTCTCACTATCGACAATACTTGAACCTACTTGTTGGTCACCGTTTTTATAGTAATTACCATTGTCGATACGGTTTTGCAATGTTTTTTGAACATCTTTATCCATGTTTGTGTAAATCTTAATACCGCTGTTTAATACATCGCCAAGTTTTTCATTTTTGAATTCTTTGTTGTTCATTAACTCTGACTTAACGAAGTTGATGTATGAATCGTATTCTTTATTAGATTTATCTTCAGTAACTTGACGTTGTTTATCAGTACGTTTTACTAAAGTATCTTGTAAAGAAGTTTTTTGTGCTTTTTCTTTTTGTTTTTCAGTAATTCTGCCATGTTTGGCCATTAGATAAAGCACTGTATCTTTACGATTCTCAGCTTGTTTTGGATGATCATAAACATTGTTTAGGTTCGGAACCTGTGGTAAACCTGCAAGATAAGCTGATTCTGCTAAACTCAAATCATCTAAATCTTTGTTGAAATAATATTTAGCAGCAGCTTTAACACCTGTCACACCATCAGAGTAATAAATTTTGTTCAAGTAAATTTGGAAAATTTCATCTTTACTATATTCTTGCTCTAGACGGTATGAAAGATATGCTTCTTGAGCTTTACGGCCGATAGATTTTTGGTCATTAAGGAAAGTACGTTTAACAACTTGTTGTGTTAACGTAGAAGCACCTTGTGAACCAAATCCACCTGTAACGTTTTTAGCTACAGCGCCAAATAAACGTTTGTAATCAATTGCTCCGTGTTTGTAGAAACTGTTATCTTCAGTTGCTAATACAGCATCTTTCATCTGTTTAGGTACTTTGTCAATGTCAACGTGCTCTTGTCTGGCACCATTATCAAGTGTCTTAACTAAGTCGCCATCTCTGTCATAGATTTTAGCTGGCTTGTTATCACTTAATTTTGCATCTGTAAATGCAGGTGCTTTCCAAGCATAATATGCAAAGAGCAAAATACCAATAAGAGCTAATGCAATAAAGGCGATTACAAGAAAACCAAAGATTTTGATAATCGTTCGCTTCACATTTCTATTATTCTTTTGTCCGGACTCACTACTTTTATTAGTAAGTGAAGTCCCTTTCTTTTCCGTCATACGCGGTCCTCACTTTCATCTAATATCAACTTATCAACAGCATTGATGTAATTCAAACGTGGTTGATACTGATAGGGAATATAGTAACCATTTTTTTTAATTTCTTCAACCGTTATAGACTTTTTAATTCCATTTAAATATCTTTCCCAAAAATATTTAAAATTAGCATAAGGCAAAAGATAAACTTCATCTAATGTTTTAAATCTAATGAGTAAAAACACAACTCCATTTTGATTGAAACATGCATCCATATGTTTAACTTGATGTTTATGCATATTACTTAATGGAAATGAAGTTTTATTTTTCGTCTCTTTTGCTTCAAAGTCTAAATAATACCCATTATAAATTCCATTATAATCGGTAGTTGAAGGTGTTCTGAAATAAGCCTCGTTTATGACAGCCTTACTTCTCATGGGGTAATGAACATTTACTATTTGCACTGGGGTAGGTTTCTTATGAATGACAGCGATTTCGTTATCCAAATAATATTTGTTCGATAATTCTATGTCTTTTTCTAATGACATACCTCTACCACCGTAATTAATATTACTAGATTGCGTGGTATTTGTACGTCCGACCTGAGTCTTATTTCCTTTAAATGGTCTTCCATTAGGATAATTCAATGTATTATCACCACTTTTTGTTTGGTTTACAAAACCTTTTCCATTATAACCGAAGTCAAATGGAAATACCAAACTACAAATTAATGTATTTAATGGAGTATAAATACATTAGTTATTATTTTAACGTGCTTTCTCTAAATAAACAATAAAGATTGTAAGAACTAACATATATGTTAGTTTTAGATACGCAAAAAAGATTTAAGGCTTGTTATCTGCACCCGATATATTAGCACTACTTTTCGACTCTATTTCTAGAAAATGCTATTCATTTATGCCAGACAACAAACCGAAATCAACTTATTAAAGTTTTATAGTTGATTGCCACACTTAAAATGACTAACAACTTTTTTCATGATAAATTTAAGTTGTAGGAGGGAACTTCATGCATACCCTTATTTCTCAACTTTTACATAAAGTTCAGACGATGCAGGAACGATACGAAGAAGTAAAATCAACAAATTCGGATTATGATTTTTATAATGACGTCGTTCCGTTCACACAAGAAATAGATGCACTTCTAAAACAGTTTATGTATTATAAAACAAGTATCATCGACTTACCTTATATGAACTTACAAAAGTATCAATTATTAATATCAAACATTGAAGAATTATCCGTTGAATGTCATTTCCAACGTACGAGCCGCAAACTATTTACTGAAAAATTAAAAGCCGTTCAGTATGATTTATCATATATACAAAGAAGTGAAACTCAATTATGATTAAGACAGTTTATGTAACAGGTTATAAGCCTTTTGAACTTAATATATTTAAAGAAGATATTCCAGAAGTGGCATATCTTAAACAATTTATTCGCCACAAATTAATTTTACTGATTGAAGAAGGTTTAGAATGGGTATTAATACAAGGTAAGTTGGGTATAGAATTATGGGCAGCAGAAGAAGTACTTGATTTAAAAACTACATACCCGGAGTTGAAGTTAGGTATTATTACTCCATTCTACGGGCATAGTGAACAGTGGAATGAGCAAAACCAACTAAAATACCAAAAGATTTTACAACAAAGTGATTTTGCTGAAAGTGTATTCCACTCATCATATGAAGGGCCTCATCAATTTAAACAAACTGATCAGTTTATGTTAGATCATACAGATCAAACATTATTAATATATGATGAAGAACAAGAGGCGAGCCCAAAGTATTTTAAACATATGTTAGTTGATTTTATGGACAAAACAAATTATACTTGTGACATTGTTACGTTTGATGAATTGACTGAGTTTATCAACGATTTACAATGGTCTCAAGATCAAAGTTTCTAATGAGGTGAAAAAAATGGCAGATGTTTCTTTAAAATTATCAGCAAAAGATATTTATGAAAAAGATTTCGAGAAAACAATGACACGTGGTTATAGAAGGGA
Source organism: Staphylococcus hsinchuensis (assembly GCF_038789205.1). Classification (NCBI taxonomy): domain Bacteria; kingdom Bacillati; phylum Bacillota; class Bacilli; order Caryophanales; family Staphylococcaceae; genus Staphylococcus; species Staphylococcus hsinchuensis. The sequence goes on along the minus strand of NZ_CP128355.1, from coordinate 1,700,772 downwards.
AGAAGTTGATGCCTTCTTAGACGACATCATTGCAGATTACCAAAAAATGTCAGATTTAGATAGCCAAGTCGTTAAATTATCAGAAGAAAACAATAAACTTAAAAAAGAACTTGAAGAATTACGTTTACGTGTGGCAACTTCACGCCCACAAGAGAATAAAAACTTCTCATCTAACAACAATTCAAGTAATAATGTTGATATTCTTAAAAGAATTTCTAACTTGGAAAAAGCAGTTTTCGGTAAGTAATACTACTTTTAATATTGCAATATCGATTTAAACAAGTTTTGTTTTCAAACAAAACTTGTTTTTTATTGTTTCAATCTAAGAAAAATGATACAATTCTAAAGATGGTGTTTCGGGTAATCGCTATAGCGATATAGAGGAAAGTCCATGCTCACACAATCTGAGATGATTGTAGTGTTCGTGCTTGACGAAACAATAAGTCAAGGCATTAAATTGACGGCAACGAAATAACCTAAGTCTTTTGATATGGTTAGAATAGTTTGAAAGTGCCACAGTGACGTAGCTTTTATAGAAATATAAAAGGTGGAACGCGGTAAACCCCTCGAGTGAGCAATCCAAATTAGGTAGGAGCACTTTTTTAGCGGAATTCAACGCATAATTAAGCCATTCTTTAGTGAAGAATGGAGACAGATGATTACCACCTGCGTACAAGTGTGACTAGTGCACGTTCGTAGTACAATGGTACAAAACATGGCTTACAGAAATACCATCACTAGACCCAAGCTCTCCCATTTCGGAGAGCTTTTTTAATTTTAAAATATTACAACTGAATCTACACATATCTATTTAAATGAACTTTTGATAAAATAAATACATAATTACTTTTAAGAAGGAGACATAACATGTACCAACTACTAGCCGTATGCCCAATGGGATTAGAATCCGTCGTGGCAAAAGAAGTCCAAGAATTAGGGTACGAAACAACTGTCGAAAACGGTCGAATCTTTTTCGAAGGTGACGAAGAAGCTATCGCAAAGTGTAATTTGTGGTTACGTACTGCAGATAGATTAAAAATTGTTATGGGACAATTTAAAGCAACAACATTCGATAGTTTATTTGAACAAACAAAAGCGTTACCTTGGGAGACAATTATTGAAAATGGTGGAAACTTTCCAGTTCAAGGACGAAGTGTAAAATCCACTTTATATAGTGTACCTGATTGCCAAGCTATAGTTAAAAAAGCAATCGTTGAACGCTTGAAAGAAGCATATCAACAAAGTGGTTGGTTAGATGAGACAGGAGCGAAATATCCAGTCGAAGTAGCCATATTAAAAGATAAGGCATTATTAACAGTCGATACATCAGGTTCAGGTCTCAACAAACGTGGATATCGTATGGCACAAGGGGAAGCACCAATTAAAGAAACACTTGCTGCAAGCCTTATTCGGTTAGCTAACTGGACAGGCGATACACCGTTAATAGATCCCTTCTGTGGTTCAGGGACTATTGCCATTGAAGCTAGTTTAATTGCACAAAATATAGCACCTGGCTTTAATCGTGACTTTGTCTCAGAATCTTGGGACATGATGCCTGACCAACTCTACAACGAAATGCGTGACGCAGCTGATCAACAAGCAGATTACGATAGGAAAATTGAAATTTACGCTTCGGATATTGATCCTGAAATGATAGAAATTGCGCGTCGTAATGCCGAAGAAGTTGGACTTAGTGATATCATCAACTTTAATATTAAAGATGTAAATACATTAACTGTTGATAAAGATAAACCCGTTGCACTCGTTGGTAACCCGCCTTATGGTGAACGTATCGGAGACCGCGACGAAGTAGAAGAAATGTACCGTTATATTGGTAAATTGCTTAATGAAAACCCATATTTATCTGCATATATACTAACAAGCTATTCTGAATTCGAACATTTAGTAAATAAAAAAGCTACAAAACGCCGTAAATTATTTAACGGCTATATCAAGTGTACTTATTTCCAATATTGGGGTAAAAAACTGCCTAAAAAAGATTAATAAAAACGTAAACATCAATTCATACGACGAATCAGTTTGTTGCGACAAATGTATTCGTCGTATTTCTTTTTCAGTAAACTTAATCTATCTAAAAATTTGAAACTTACACATTTCATAACTTAATTTGATTCATGCGACTTTAAGCGTTTATCATTAGAATAAAAGGTCAAACTATAGTAGTGTGAGGTAAAAGGATAATACTTTCTTTTATAAAACGCTAAATTTATATTAATCATCAATAAAAGAAAATAAATGTTTAAGATATAAAATTATAAATAATTACAGATTAGGAGTGATTAAATGGCAAGAGTGTTAATATTAGGTGCAAACGGAGAAGTTTCAAAAGCTGCAATAAATTCATTTCTAGAAAATACATCGTTCACTTTAAGACTATTTTTACGAGACGCAAATCGATTACCTTATTATGCTTCTGATAGAATTCGAGTTCGTGAAGGAGATGCAACAAATTATGAAGATGTAAGTCATGCAATGAATGATGTAGATATTGTTTTTGCAAGTCTCTCCGGAGAATTAGATAAAGAAGCGCAATATATTGTAAAAGCAATGAAAGAGAAAAATGTAAAACGACTTATTTTCGTTACAGCTTTAGGTATTTACGATGAAGTTCCTGGTGAGTATGGTGAATGGGTTAAACAACAAATTGCGGAAATGTTACCTATTTATAAAAAGGCAGCGGACATCATTGAACAATCAGGCTTAGATTATACAATCTTCAGACCTGCTAAATTAACACAAATGAATGAAGTTGATTATGAAATAACACAAAAAAATGAACCATTTAAAGGTAAAGAAGTTTCAAGAAAGAGTGTCGCTGAAGTCGCAGTGAATATCGCTAAAAATCCAGAATTACACCTTAATAAAAACATAGGTATTAACAAACCGATAAAAGAATAAGTTATAGAAATTTAGAATAATAATAAAAAATAATGATGCGTTTCGGAAACTTTGAGTAATAGTGATTTACGTTCAAAAGCCTCTAGTTATTAAGTTTCCGACCTATACAAAAGGAATGAACTAGGAGTGCAAGCTAAGTATTAGCACATTTTCTATCCAGCTACCTACTGCCTAGTCGACAAAGAGTCTGAGACATATTTTTGTCTCAGACTCTTTTCTCGTTTATTTAGGAAGGGATATTATATTCTTAAAACGTAATATTTCAATGATTTGTTCATTTTTAAACAACTTAATCAATAATGTTTCATAAATATGTATAGTCTTCCTTTTGACAGAGAGGAATTTATTATACAATGTATGTAATTACATAATCAGTAATAAAAGGGGATACAATAATGAATTACACGCAACAACTCGATATATTATATAAATTAAAAAAGGAAGTAGAAAAATCAAATAATGATAGGCTTGTTCATATTATTAATCAAGTTATTAAAAAGGTTTATTTAGAACAATATACTGTCACATTTGTAGGACATTTTTCTGCTGGTAAATCGACTTTAATCAATACACTATTAGAAGAAAGTATCTTACCTAGTTCACCTGTACCGACAACGAGTAATACAGCAATCGTTTCAATTACTGATGAAAAAGGTATTATCGCTAATTTGAGCAATAAAAAGTACACTGAGTTGAACAACTACGATGAAGTAAAACAAATGAACAGAGAGAATATTGATGTTGAATCTGTGGAAATAAAATCAACTTCTAATAAATTTAACAATGGATTCACGCTACAAGACACACCAGGCGTTGATTCCAATGTAGCAACGCACCAATCAAGTACCGAAGAATTTATGTATACAAGTAATTTATTATTTTATACCGTTGATTATAACCATGTTCAATCTGCCCTTAATTTCCAATTCATGAAACAACTGAATCAAGCCGGAGTACCAGTAGTCTTTGTAATCAATCAGATAGATAAACACAATGACGATGAAATTAGTTTTGATACATTTAAATCACGTGTCGAACAATCAATTAGCGAATGGGAAATTGATCTTGATCGAATATTCTATGTATCTAAATTTGAACATGAACATAATGAAATTAATGCTCTGTCAGATTATTTAATTGAAAAAGATAATAATAGAGAGTCAATTGAATCTTATGTGGACAGAATTGTAAATTTCATTACTAAGGAACAATTATCTTATATCCAAGACGAAATCCATGACACTTTAGACGAGCTAGATATTAAAGAAGAAGATTTTGACCAGGCTTATATTAATTTCCAACAAAATCAAGAAGTGAGCGAAGAAGCGAAGTTATTAAATGATCCTGAAAAACTTTATGAATTTTTAAAGCAAAAACGTAAAGATATTTTAGAAAATGCTTATATCATGACGCATGATACGAGAGAAAAAATTCGTTATTATCTTGAAAGCCGAACAAAAGACTTCAAAGTAGGTGGATTGTTTAATAAAAAGGCAAAAACTGAACAAGAACAACAACAAAGACTTGATGCAGTTGTTGAACAGTTACAAGAGAAAGTGAATCAAGAAGTTCGCCAACCATTACGTAGTGACATGGCATTTTTAACACGTTTCATCAATTCTTCTGAAATTAAAAATGAAATTTTAAATCAGCATTATACGATAAAGCCTGAGTTAATTACAGATTTATATCAAATGCAAATTAGTATTAGTAATCAATATGTACTCACATTTTCAGACGATTTAATGAAATCTCTTAAACAGTATATCGGTAAAGAATCAGATCCGTTATTTAAAAAAGCAATAAGCCATTCAGAAGCTTCAGATATGTCTGTAGAGCAGCAAGAAGACTTTAATGACTACGAGAAATTTATGCAATTACGCAATTTAAGAGAATCTCTTGAAACTGAAAATTATCAGCATTATTATATCCATATTGATGATTCATTAGATAAATTAATCGGTAGAACACAAATTGATTACACACCTAAAGCCCATGAGGAACAAGAAACACAACGTCGTCAAACACAAAAAAGTGAACTGAATCAACTGACAGACCAAACACCTCGCATAGAAAAAGGTTTAAAACTTATAGAAGATGTGCCTTTATTCGTACAGACGAAAAAAGATATTAACGACACGTTAGAACGACTTGAAAATAAAGTTATTAAAATTGGTGTGTTCGGTACATTCAGTGCAGGTAAGAGTAGTTTGATTAACGCATTATTAGGTGACCATTATCTCGTAAGTTCACCAAACCCAACAACAGCTGCCATGACGGAGTTAACTTATGGTCATGAAAATCAAATAACATTAAAATCAGAAGATCAACTATTAGATGAACTTAACCAAGTCTTCCAATTTGAAAATAAATCGTTTGATAGCGTGGCATCATTTTTACAAAAAAATACGAAACAACTTAAATCTAAACTAGAAAAAAATAAATTAGCATTTGTCAATGCTATTGAACAACATTTCGATATGTACCAATCAATGTTGAACGACGGTCTAACACATACAATTTCTAAAGATGATGTGAAAAAATGGAGTGCCGAAGATGCTTATGCGACATTCGTAAATACCGTTCACATTAAATTACCTTTAGAATGGTTAAAAGATAAAATCATCGTCGATTCTTTAGGTTTACACTCAAACAACCAACGCCATACAAATGAAACTGAAAAAGTGCTAACTTCATCAGATTTAATCTTGTATGTAAGTTATTTCAACCATTCATTCACAGAAAATGACAAACTCTTTATTGAACATATGAAAGAAATGAATCAACTGAACGAAAACCAAGCATTCAAAATGATTATTAACGCTACGGATTTAGCAGAATCCGAGGAAGACTTAAATGCAGTTACAGACTATGTGGAAGACGCATTAGCAAAAGTGAATATGCAATCACAAATCTTCCCCGTATCTAGTAGAGAAGCCTTAAAGTCAGGAGACGAGGGCATAAAAGAATTAACGCAAAGTATAGATTACTTTGCTGAAGTTGAATCAAAAGATATATTACAAAGTCAAATGTTACAACAACTTCAACACATTTCAAATGCATATGAGCAAATGATAGAGGACGCACATAATAATAAAGCCCAAATTGAAAAACGTAACCAACAGTTAAAGCGTTATGATGAATCACAAATTATTGATCCAAGTATTTTACAAACGGCAGAACAAAGAACGAACAATGAAGTCGAAGACCAAGTTTATCATTTAAATGAACGTTTAAAAATTCAACTATTGGATGAAGTAAAATCAATTTATAACGGACAGATGACGAAAAATAGTAACTTTAAAGAAGAAAAACGTCATTCAACGCAAATTTATTTAGATCAAATACATCAACGTCTGTATTTAGAACAAACATTATTATTAGAGCGTATTAAAAAATACTACCATGAACAATTACATGCAGAAATTGCACCACTTAAGAAAGATTTAGCACATTTACATGTCTTTTTCGATCCAGAATTTGATAGTAGTCAAATTGAAATTAATGAACCATTATTAAAAATTGAATTAAATCAAATGGTAGATCAATTACCTAAATCATTATCTAAGAAAAATATTTTACAACCTAAAATGCAAAGTGAAATTCAATCAAAAATAAATGAAACAACTATTGAATTACTTGCTCCAGGTATTAGCCATTTACGTGAAACATTGTCTCAAATCGTTGAACAAATGGACGATAATGCTCAAACAAGATTTGATAATTATGAAACAGACTTACATGACCAAATTAAAGAATTGTTATCATTCGATTTAGACGAAACACTGATAAAACAATTAGAAGACACGAATGCTTCATTAAAAGAACTCGTGTAAAAGAAAGAGGTACAATATCATGGCAAATAGAATTTTACTCGTGGATGGTATGGCTTTGTTATTCCGACATTTTTATGCAACGAGTATTCATAAACAATTTATGCGCAATAGCTCTGGTACTCCAACGAATGCAATCCAGGGCGTACTGCGCCATGTTTATACAGCAATACACGAAATAAATCCAACGCATGTTGCTATTTGTTGGGATATGGGAAAAGTGACATTCAGAAATGATATGTTTGAAGGTTATAAACAAAATAGGCCTCAACCACCGGAAGAATTAATACCTCAATTCGACAAAGTGAAAGCCATCACTGAAGAACTAGGTTTCGTTAATATTGGTATAGATCATTACGAGGCAGACGATGTCATAGGTACTTTGGCACATGAATATTCTACGTCTAATGAAGTTTATGTCATTACCGGTGATCGAGATATCTTACAGTGTCTAAACGATAATGTAGAAATATGGTTAACTAAAAAAGGATTTAATATATACAATCGTTATACATTAGATCGTTTTAAAGAAGAATATGAACTTAATCCGAAACAACTCGTTGATGTTAAAGCGTTTATGGGTGATCCTTCAGATGGTTATCCAGGTGTGAAAGGTATCGGTGAAAAGACTGCGATTAAATTGATTCGCCAATATGATACTGTTGAAAGCGTACTAGATTCACTTCATGAGCTTACACCAGGTCAGCGTTCAAAAATTGAAGCAAACATAGAAGATTTAAAATTATCAAAGACTTTAGCACAAATTCATCTTCACGTACCAATCTCAACAACACCATTATTGGAACGTATGGACTATAAAAATCATAAATCTTTAGCCGAAATTCTCAACATTTGTGAAAATCACGAATTAAAAGTTACGCATAAATATTTGGTAGCGAACTTTAAATAACTTAGCAAAAGAACTTTCAACAAATTAAACAAAAAACATCTTAGAATAGAGATCTCAAATTCTTTATAAAAAGCCATGGAAAAGATTGTTGTAACAATCTTTTCCATGGCTTTATTTATATTCTCACTTCGAATTATATGCGAACTCAGACCTATATGTTAGAAAAGTAAGACAAATAATACGCCGTTATTTATTTAATGCTTTTTTGAATTGGATTTCGTAAACTTATATAACGCGTTTTTTGCATGATGGTTTGCTTCTTTATTTTTATTGCGTGGAATCCAATTTACAAAAAATAAATCAAACTGCTGAGATAACTTGATGGCTTGATTAAAATATGGTCTGAACTTTTCAGATTTCACTCTACCTCTTTCAATACTATCTTCTACTAATTGTGAATCAGTATAAATAATTGCAGTATCAATTTGATGTTTGATTGCACATTCCATAGCATAAATCAAAGTAGCCCATTCTGCACTATGATTATCGAGTGTGCCTAATGATTGTTCATAATGAAAGCGATTATCTTCCGTAATAATTACCACTGCTCCAAAACTTTCACCTGGATTGCCAGCAGTTGCTGCATCAAAATAAATTTTCGCCATAAACTTCACCTTTATGATTAGTACTACTCTAATATTATCAAAGCCATAGATATGATACCAATTATCGTAATTTTAATATAAAGAAAGGTTTACCAGATACTGTTAGATATCCAATAAACCTCTTAAAGTTATATATATTATATATTAATAACCTTCGTCTAAGTGTTTAATTTTACCTTTACGGTACAATGACTTCGCCCAATAACCAAAGGGCACATTAAATACTGTTGAAACCATCTTCAATACATATGTTGTAATAAAGATTTCAAACACTGCTCCTAATGGCATTGTACCTAAAAATGCAATCGTTACGAATAAAGCTGTATCTAATATATTACTAATAATCGTACTTCCATAAGCTCTTAAAATAAATGTTTTATCCGAATTAAATGTTCTCTTAATTAATGAAAAAATAAAGACATCTAAATGTTGCCCAATAATATAAGCAATAATTGACCCAAGTGCAATTCTTGGAACTAGATTAAAGATTGTATCTAAAGCTGATTGAGATGTATCGATATCAGCAGGAATAAAATGTAACGACATTTGCATCACAATAATCATTACTAAAGTTGAACTAAAACCTAACCAGACAGCACGTTTAGCAATCTTTCTTCCATAAATATCATTTAATATATCAGTAGCTAAATAAATTGATGCAAACATCACATTACCCAATGTTGCGGAAATGGTGAATATATCAATTGTTTTTATAACTTGAATATTGGCGATTACTGTTCCAAGTGCAATCCAGACAATCAAACCTTGTTTCCCAAAAAGTCTGAACATCGTAACTAACAATAGAAATGTTACAATAAAGGTAAATATGCCAAAAATTTCATTAAACAATTTAATTACCTCCTAAATTTTGTTACAGCGGGTGTTTAGAAACCGCAATTTCGACAACTTTGTTATTCTACCAAAAAAGTGCGTTTTTGCATATAGTTTATTTTATATTTATAATTATTCTAATTCATTCGTAAATTTAAAATCATATATTAAACAAAGTTTGGTTCAGATGCTATAATGTGCTCAAGTGCATTTCAAATTAATTTTAGCATTATAGGAGTGTGGCTGTTATCCTAACTTATTCTGAAAAAGAAGCAATCAATGCGATTGATCATTTGATGAACACATATTGTAACCAATGCTTATTAAAAAATCATTTACGCAAAACAGAAGGAAAAACACACGCACACCATTTTTGTATTAGTGAATGTTCCATTGGTAAACAAATCAAACAATTAGGTAATGAATTACAATAAGGAGGAACTATTTTGGATTATAAATCAGTAACATCAACACCAAGTCCGGATACAATTAAAATCGTTTTAAATAAAGAGAGAGAAGATAACCAATCAACAACTTATACAAAGTCACAAGAAGGCCAACCTCTATTTATAAATGAATTGCTTCAAATTGAAGGTGTAAAATCAATATTTTATGTGATGGATTTTATCTCAATAGATAAAACACCAGAAGCAAATTGGGATGATTTAACTCCTAAAATTACTGAACGACTCACTGAATTATAAAGGAGGTAAGCATATGGAAATCGTTCGCGTAGAACCAACACCAAGTCCAAATACAATGAAAGTCGTGTTGGACGAAAAGAGACAAGATAATCAATCAAACACTTATAATAAACCTCAAGATAATCAACCACAATTTATCAATGATTTATTATCAATTGACGGAGTAAAATCTATTTTCCATGTGATGGATTTCTTAGCGATAGATAAACAACCAAAATACGATTGGGAAGATGTATTACCTATCATTACTTCAACTTTAAATGATGAAAGTGAATCAGCTAAAGATGAGCCGGTACCTGATGAACACTTTGGTGAAGTTAAGGTTGAAATTTTAAAATTTAAAGGTATTCCATACCAAATCAAACTTACTGATGCTGAACACGAAGAGCGTCAACAATTACCAGAAAAGTTTGTCGATAGTATGTTGTCTGCTCAAAAAGAACAAGATAATGTAGTATTTTTACGTAAATGGGATGACTGGGGCGTTCGTTACGGTGAAATGGACGAGATCATGAATTCAATTGTTGAAGAAATTCATGCTATTTATCCAGATCAAACATTAAAAGAACTTGTAGATAAAGCGTTGTCTACTGATATCGTGATGCCAGAGGATAAATATGTTCACGTGACACTTGAAGAATATAGAGCTGCAGAAGATTGGAAAGCTCGATTACGCATGTTAAAATCATTCCCAACACCTACTGAAGATGACATTCCGTTATTATCTGAAGCATTAGGGGAAAGTAAAGTCCCGCTTAGACGTGAAGCGATTGTTTTAATAGGTATGATTGAAGATGAAAGCATATTACCTTACATGTATAAAGGTCTCAATGATCCAAGCCCAGCAGTGAGACGTACAGCTGGAGATTGTATTAGTGATTTAGGATTTAAAGATGCTTTACCTGAAATGGAAAAGGCATTAGATGATCCACAAAAAATCGTACGTTGGCGTGCAGCGATGTTTATGTTCGATGAAGCTGGTCCGGAACAATTAGAAACATTAAAAGCGCATGCTGATGATTCAGCATATGAAGTTAAATTACAAATTGAAATGGCCATTTCACGTATAGAAAATGGGGACGAGGCTTTAGGATCAGTTTGGAAACAAATTGCAAATAGAAATAAATAAATCACATCGTGAATTGGAGTGTTAAAATATGAATGCTTATGAAGCTTATATGAACGAATTAGCAAATGAAATGCGAAACGAATTAACGAATAGAGATTTTAAAAGTTTAGAAACATCAGATCAAGTTTCTGACTTTATGAACACAGTCGGTGAAGAAGAAACGACTTTTGTTGTTGTTAACTCTACATGTGGTTGTGCTGCTGGCTTAGCAAGACCTGCAGCTGTAACTGTAGCTGAACAAAACGATAAAAAACCAGATTATAAAGTAACCGTGTTTGCTGGTCAAGATAAAGAAGCAACAGAAGAGATGAGATCATTTATCCAACAAGTACCATCAAGTCCATCTTATGCATTATTCCAAGGTCAAACTTTAAAACATTTCATCCCACGTGAACATATTGAAGGTAGAGACATTCAAGATATTTGCATGGATATTAAAGATGCATTCGACGAACATTGTAAGTAGACCTCCTTTAAAACTTAATCGTTTAATATTTAACACAACTAGCGATTTTTTTAAAAATCGCTAGTTTTTATTTTACTAAACTTACTCAAACAATCATTATAAATTGAAATAAATGTGCAAATGAACTCATTCAATAATTGCTTTTAATAATCTTACTTATTGCGAGTGCAAAAATATAAATGACTGTGACCCAGGAGTGGGTGGTTATATGTTTATAACTGCCTATCTTTTATAGCAGATAGCAGATTCTTGAATAAGTTTGTTTATTATATCTTTAGAAAGTGAGTAATCACTTATAATTTAAACATTTAAAAAAATAGATGTTACATACCGAAATAGAGTCCTTGAACTACTAGGAAAGTACAATACTTTATTTACAGATTGACATTACGTGAATGATGGAGAGCCTGTAATTCTCTTATTGATGATATACCTGACAATGATTAACTGTTACACTGTAGTTAATTAGGGAGATGATATAAATGGAAAATATTCGGTTAGATGGCGAAATGACTTATGATGAATTAATGGCAGAACTTGAACAAGGTCTTAAAGATGCAAAAGAAAATGAGAAACTAATTAAAGAATTAGAAGAAAAAGAACGAAAAGAAAAAGATAGAGGATCTAAAAAATGAAACCATTACAATTAGATGGAGAATTATCCTATGATGAGGTAATTGCAATACTTGAGCAGACTATTGAAGATGCAAAAAAAGAATCTAAAGAGTGAAATTTATTTGTGTATAATTGTATAGTAATAAGGTGGGATAAAATGAAACTATGGGAATATGTAGGTAAAAAAGTTAGAGTATATTTTAAAGATGGAGATATTTATGATGGTATAGTTATAGATTTTGATCACGATTATGATACTTATAACGGACAAAATGCCATATTATTAAGAACAGATGACAGTATGTTTAGTATTGACGAAAACGAAATTGAATCAATTAAAGTAATTGAATCCGAAGAATAACTTTTTTATTGTGTATAGCACAAAAGTGTATTTTTATATTTTTATTTAGAGGCTTAGCCCCTAATACCTATTTTAAAAGTGTTTCAAGCTTGATAACAATGTTTTTAGCAATGTCTGTTATCAACTTAAATTTGCGAAAGTTCAGTATTACTATAATTATAAATACTATAACTTTTATGTAATACTTATTTCCCCATCTATTAAGTTAGGTGGGGTTAGTTGCGTACTGAGAGGTCCTCTTTTGTACAGTGATATTTGTTGGTACATTGTTCGTTATAAATAAATCATTACCCCGATATAAGTAAAGGGTGGCGTATTAGTTTTTATTTTTCCTTAACTACTGAATACTTAATTGTATTCAGTAGCTTTTTTATTCTATAATGTAGATTACGTATGTTAACGAATTATACAATATATAGTTAATTGTACTTTTACAATACAATTTTAAAGGCAAAAAGGACAAGAAAATAAATATAATCAAAATATAGTTATAACCCTTGATATATAAGGATTTAAGAAGATTTATAAAAGTTCTAGATATTTAAATACAGTACAATAATTGGAGTGTGAGTAATATGTTAAATGATTTCGATAAAGTGTATCATGACCTATGTGAAGAGGTATTAGAGATAGGGAATAAACGAAATGATAGAACAAATACGGGAACTATTTCAAAGTTTGGCCATCAAATGAGATTTGATTTGAGTAAAGGATTTCCTTTACTTACTACAAAGAAAGTATCCTTTAAACTCATAGCAACCGAATTACTTTGGTTCATTAAAGGGGATACAAATATTCAATATTTACTTCAATATAATAACAATATTTGGAATGAATGGGCTTTTGACAATTATATTCAATCTGACGATTACAATGGTCCGGATATGACTGACTTCGGTCATAGAGCTCAAGTAGATTCAGATTTCAAAGAACAATATCAATCACAAATGAAACAATTTAAAGAAAAAATATTAAATGATGACGCATTTGCACAAAAATACGGGGATTTAGGTAATGTTTATGGTAAACAGTGGCGAGATTGGATTGATCAAAACAGTAATCATTTTGACCAGCTCAAAACAGTAATTAACCAAATCAAAACTAATCCAAATTCAAGAAGACATATCGTTTCAGCATGGAACCCAACTGAAATTGATACAATGGCCTTACCTCCTTGCCATACGATGTTCCAATTCTACGTTGAAGATAACAAACTCAGTTGTCAGCTTTATCAACGTAGTGGTGATATCTTTTTAGGTATTCCTTTCAACATAGCAAGTTATAGTCTATTAACACACTTAATCGCTAAAGAATGCGGTCTAGAAGTAGGTGAGTTCGTCCACACAATTGGTGATGCACATATTTATTCCAACCATATTGATGCCGTGAAAACGCAACTCGAACGTAGCAGTTATGCACCACCAAAACTAAAAATTAATTCTGATGCTTCTATCTTTGACATCAATTATGAAGATTTAGAAATTGTAAATTATGATTCCCATCCTTCAATAAAAGCACCTATAGCAGTTTAATTTTTAGATATCATTTAATATACTGCTGAATTTATTATATAATGGGCGTTATATAAGTATTAAATCGTTTTCATAAATTAGTTTAGGGAGGTAAATCATGACGCTATCAATACTTGTTGCTCATGATCAAAATCGTGTTATAGGTAAAGATAATCAATTACCATGGCATTTGCCAAATGACTTAAAGCACGTTAAAGCTTTAACAACAGACAATACTTTAGTCATGGGAAGAGCAACATTTGACTCTATAGGTAAACCATTACCGAATCGTAGAAATATTGTATTAACTAGAAATAAGGCTTTTAAACATGAAGGCGTTGAAACGATACATTCTATTGATGAAATTTATCAATTAACCGGTCACGTTTTCATATTTGGAGGACAGTCATTATTCGAAGAAATGATCGACGAAGTTGATGATATGTATATTACTGTAATTGAAGCAAAATATAACGGTGATACATTTTTCCCTAAATATACCTTTGAAGATTGGGATGTAATATCATCTGAACAAGGTCAATTAGATGATAAAAATACGATTCCTCATACTTTTTTACATTTAAAACGAAAGTAACGTTAACAGGAGGATAATTATGCCGATTAAAAAAATAGTAACTGACTCGACATCTGACTTATCAAAGGAATACTTAACTTCAAAAAATATACATGTCATTCCATTAAATTTAACAATAGATGGTCAATCATATGTAGACCAAGTAGATATTTCATCAGAAAGTTATATAGAAAGATTAGAAGCAGGCGCTGATGTTAAGACCAGCCAACCATCTATTGGTAAGTTTATTGAACTATATGATGAACTTGGTGCCGATGGTTCTGAAATTATTAGTATTCATCTAACGTCTGGTCTCAGTGGTACGTATCAAACAGCTTTGCAAGCGAGTCATATGACGGATAGTAATGTAACGGTTATTGATTCAAAGTCCATTTCTTATGGACTCGGTTATCAAATTCAACACATCGTGGAGTGGAATGAGGCCGGAGAATCAACAGCAACGATATTAGAAAAAATCAAACAATTACAACAAAATATTAAGCTATTTGTCGTTATTGGCCAACTGAGTCAACTTATTAAAGGTGGCAGAATAAGTAAAACAAAGGGTCTCATTGGAAATATGATGAAAATAAAACCAATAGGGACATTAGTAGATGGAAAAATTGAACTCATCCATAACTCAAGAACCCAAAATGCGAGTGTTCAATATTTAAAAAAAGAAGTTAATGCTTTTGTAGAAAATAGCAGCATTAAATCAATTGGTATCGCGCATGCAAATATTCTAGAATTTGTCGATAAAATTAAAAATCAATTTTCTACTGAATTTAACGTTACTCACTTTGATACTAATATTACTTCACCTGTTATATCTACACATACTGGTCAAGGTGCCATTGGACTTGTTATACTAAAGCACTAAACATTAATAGGTAGAGTTACAAACTCAATTAAAAATTAGACATAAGTCAATTTAATAGAAGAATTGATATAATAATGATACATTTATTATAAAAATAAGTATAAGGAGGTTGGTTATGGCTTACGCGACTTTAGCTGGTGGATGTTTTTGGTGTTTAGTTAAGCCGTTCACATCTTTCCCTGGCATTAAACAAGTTGTATCAGGTTATAGCGGTGGTCATACAGAGAACCCAACTTATGAAAGTGTTAGTACAAATCAAACCGGACATGTAGAAGCTGTGCAAATCGAATATGATACTGAAACAACTTCGTTTGAAAATATATTAGATGTATATTTCAAAACATTTGATCCTACAGATAATGAAGGGCAATTCTTTGATCGCGGTGCACATTATCAACCAGCTATTTTTTATCATGATGAGCATCAAAAAAAGGCTGCTGAAGCTAAGATACAACAACTTAATGAACAAAATATTTTCGAAAATCCAGTTATCACACCCATCAAACCATATAAAAATTTCTATCCTGCAGAAGAAGCACATCAAGATTTTTATAAAAAGAATCCAATGCATTACGAGCAATATCAACGTGGTTCAGGTAGAAAAGCTTTTATAGAAAAACATTGGGGGAAACAAAATGATTAAAAAAGATAAAAATGATTTAACTGACATGGAATATCTCGTAACTCAAGAAAATGGAACTGAACCTCCATTTCAAAACGAATATTGGAATCATTTTGAAAAAGGTATTTATGTTGATAAAATATCTGGCAAACCATTATTTACTTCAGAAGAGAAATTTGAATCTGATTGTGGTTGGCCTAGTTTTTCCAAAGCATTAGATGACGATGAAGTCATTGAATTAGTAGATAAGACGCACGGAATGATTCGAACTGAAGTCCGTTCTGAGAATGCCAATAGCCATTTAGGTCACGTATTTAATGATGGCCCTAAAGAATCTGGCGGTTTACGCTATTGCATTAATTCAGCTGCGGTTCAATTCATTCCATATGACAAATTAAAAGACTTAGGCTACGAAGATTTAATATCACATTTTGAGAAATAATAAGGAGCGAATGACTTATGTTTAAAAAATTATTTGGTAAAGGTAAAGAAGTGAAAAAAGAAAGTGAAATTTATGCACCAATGACTGGTGAATACGTTAAGATTGAGGATATTCCAGATCCAGTATTCGCTCAAAAAATGATGGGCGAAGGTTTTGGTATTAAACCTACTGAAGGTGAAGTTGTATCACCAATCGAAGGTAAAGTTGATAACGTGTTCCCAACAAAACACGCAATCGGTTTAAAAGCTGATAACGATCTTGAAATTCTTGTTCATATCGGTTTAGATACAGTTCAATTGGACGGTAAAGGCTTTGAAATCTTAGTAGAAAGTGGCGATACAGTTAAATTAGGTGACCCACTTGTAAAATTTGATTTAGATTATATCAACGAACATGCAAAATCAGTTATTTCACCAGTAATTATTACAAACTCAGATAGTTTAACTGATATTAGTAGTGCAGAAGTTTCATCATTAGTAAAAGGTGCAACGAAAGTTATTGATGTGACAATTAAATAATGAAAGATTATTCTTTTTATCAATTTGCACTAGCTGTACGGGGAAGAAAAGATATAAAAGGCGAATTTGCAGAGCAAGTTTTCAATGATCTTTCTTTCCCTAAGCATGAAAAGGATTTTAATGCTTTGTCAGATTATATTGAAACACAAAGCGATATTACAATTTCAATGTCAGTGTTCGATGATTTATACGAAGAATACTTAGAATGGTTAAAATTCTAATACATGTTTTATTTGTGCAAAACTTATGAATTATATTAAAATAAAATGTATCAGTATAGATAGCTAGGGTTAATCCAAAACGATTCAATCCTAGCTTCTTTTATTTTTACTGTTTAACCACAAACCAATTTATTTTCAGTGGATACATTATACATATGTTTTAGGAAGTGATTAAATGTCAGAGGATAATAACCTCAATAATCAACAGAAAGAACATCAAAGCCAACCGTCTCATAAAAAAATTCATTTTAAACGTCGTAATTTTATATTATTACTTCTATTAACAATTTTAATCACCGTTATATTAACTGCCTTTCTAACCATGGCAGTATTAAATTGGAAAAGCGGATTAAATAAAGACCAAAGAGCTGAAATGAAGAAAATTGAGAATGTCTACAAAACTTTAAACGATGATTATTATAAAAAAACAAGTTCTGAAAAATTATCTAATGCCGCGATTAATGGAATGGTTAAAGAACTCGGTGATCCATATTCAGACTATATGACGAAGAATGAAACTAAATCATTTAATGAAGATGTTTCAGGAGATTTTGTAGGAATTGGTGCAGAAATGCAACAAAAACATAATAAAATAGAAATTACGAGTCCTATGAAACATTCTCCAGCAGAAAAAGCAGGCCTTCAACCGAAAGATGTCGTTAAAAAAGTCAATGGCAAATCAATTAAAGGACAACCACTTGAAGCCATTGTTAAAAAAGTTCGTGGTAAAAAAGGAACTAAAGTAACTTTAACAGTAGAACGCGCACATCATGAACATGAGGTTACGATGAAACGTGATACGATTCATGTGAAAAGTGTCGAATACGAAAAACATAAAAACGTCGGAGTCTTTACAATTAATAAATTCCAAAACAGTACAGCTGGAGAACTGAAATCAGGTATTTTAAAAGCACATAAAAAAGGTGTACGAAAAATTGTCATTGATTTAAGAAATAATCCAGGTGGATTATTAGATGAAGCAGTTAAAATGGCAAATATATTCATTGATAAAGGTAAAACAGTCGTTCAACTTCAAAAAGGTGATCATAAAGAACAGATTAAAACTTCAAATGACGCTTTGAAAGAAGCAAAAGATATGGACGTTGCTATATTAGTAAATAAAGGTTCAGCAAGTGCTTCAGAAGTATTTACCGGAGCGATGAAAGATTATAATAAAGCAGATGTTTATGGATCTAAAACTTTTGGTAAAGGAATCGTACAAACAACTAAAGAATTTGGCGACAAAGCATTATTAAAATATACGAATATGAAATGGTTAACACCTAAATCACATTATATTCATGGTAAAGGAATAAAACCTGATGTAAAAATAAGTGAACCTGCTTATCAATCTTTAACTGTTATTCCAAATGATAAAACTTATCAGTTGGGTGACAACAATAAAAATGTTAAAACTATGAAAGTAGGTTTATCAGCTTTAGGTTTTAAAGTAGATGATCAATCAAATGAATTTAATCATTCATTAAAAAATGCGATCACCTCTTTCCAAAAAGAAAATAACCTACAAGAAACAGGTACTTTTAACAAGAAAACAAATGAAAAGTTCACTGAACAACTTGTCAAAAAAGCGAATAAAAATGACACTGTACTCAACAAATTGCTTAAAAAAATACAGTAAAGGTCAAGAGGTGTATAATAATGATTAGAAATGGTGAAATTAAAGATATCCCTAAAATTATTCAGATCGTTGATGAAGCTAAGAGATTAATGAGAGAAGATGACAACACACAATGGGATGAATATTATCCTGTTGAAGAACATTTTGAAGAAGATATTAAAACCAATACACTCTTTGTCCTAGAAGAGCAATCAGAAGTTATAGCATTTATTGTTGTCGACCAACAACAATCAGAATGGTATGATTATTTTGAATGGCCAATAGATAGAGAAGGCGCATATGTTATTCATCGATTAGCTGCACTTCCTGGTTATAAAGGAGCTGCAACACAATTATTCGATTTTGCTGTTAATATGGCACTTGAACATGATATTCATGTCATGTTAACTGATACATTTTCATTAAATAAACGCGCTCAAGGTCTATTTACTAAATTTGGCTTTACTAAAGCAGGTGAAGCTGAAGTTAATTACCATCCTTTTGATAAAGGTAAACCATTCTATGCATATTACAAAACAATTAAGGAGTAGTGGGAATTGATGACGAAAATTGCATTTACTGGTGGAGGCACAGTCGGTCATGTCTCTGTTAATTTAAGTTTAATTCCAACCGCCTTGGAACAAGGTGATGAAACATTTTATATAGGATCTAAAAATGGTATTGAACGTGAGATGGTTGAATCACAATTACCTAATGTTAAATACCATGCGATTTCAAGCGGGAAATTGAGACGCTACCTTTCATTCGAAAATGTGAAAGATGTCTTCAAAGTACTAAAAGGCATACTAGATGCACGTAAAGTACTGAAGAAAGAAAAACCAGATATCTTATTTTCAAAGGGTGGATTTGTCTCTGTACCTGTAGTAATAGCTGCTAGATCTTTAAAAATTCCTACAATTGTACATGAATCTGATTTAACACCTGGTTTAGCGAATAAGATTGCACTTAAATTTGCTAAAAAGATTTACACAACTTTCGAAGATACTAAGCAATACTTACCTGAAGGCAAAGCAGACTTTGTCGGAGCAACAATTCGTGAAGATTTAAAATCAGGTAACAAAGATCGTGGCTACCAACTGACATCTTTCAAAGCGAATAGAAAGGTATTGTTAGTTATGGGTGGTAGTTTAGGAAGTAAAAAGTTAAATAGCATTATTAGAGAAAATTTGAAATCATTACAAAAAACGTATCAAATTATTCATTTAACTGGTAAAGGTTTGTTAGATACAAGTTATAATGAAACAGAAGGTTACGTTCAATACGAATTTGTAAAAGATGATTTAACTGATTTACTCGCAATTACTGATACCGTAATTAGCCGCGCTGGTTCAAATGCAATATATGAGTTTTTAACTCTTAAAATACCAATGTTATTAATCCCATTAGGTCTTGATCAATCAAGAGGAGATCAAATCGATAATGCTAAAAACTTTGAATCAAAAGGATTTGGCCGAACAATTCCTGAAGATACACTAACTAAAGATCAATTAATTGATCAGTTGTATGATATTGAAAAAAATCGTCAAGATATCATTAATCAAATGAAAACGTATAAAGAAAGCTATACCCGTCAAGAACTATATAATAAAATAATTCAAGACGGTCGAAGTTAATTGGAGGTTGTGCAATGAGTCGTTGGAAAAGAATTTCATTACTAATCATATTCACTTTAATATTTGGCATCATTGCATTTTTCCATGAATCAAGATTAGGAAAATGGATAGATAATGAAGTATATGATTTCATTTATTCTACGGAAAGTTTCATTACTACAACCTTCTTTCTTGGTGTCACAAAGATAGGTGAAGTTTGGGCAATGATTTGCTTATCATTAATGCTTGTCGCTTATCTTATGTTAAAGAGATTGCATATTGAAACATTATTTTTTGCAATCGCTATGATTTTATCTAGTACTTTAAATCCATTATTAAAAAATATCTTTGATAGAGAAAGACCTACGTTATTACGTTTAATAGATATAAGTGGATTTAGTTTCCCTAGTGGCCATGCTATGGGTTCTACAGCCTATTTTGGCAGTATTATGTTTATAGCGAATCGATTAATGAAAGGGAAGTCAAAAGGCTTTATGATTGGCCTTTGTGCGCTCTTTATTTTAATGATATCAACATCAAGAGTATATCTAGGTGTACACTATCCAACTGATATTATTGCAGGAATTATCGGTGGCGCATTTTGTGTTGTATTATCAACATTAATACTCAATCAAAAATTACAACAATAAATATAGAAAAAACGAGCAGATTATTAAGGAATCTGCTCGTTTTATATTAGGTTGAATTTACACCTAATTAAAAGCTAGGAAATTATTTTTGCGTTAGACGGTTTGATAACCATACCTTACATAACAAGTATAGAATTTAATTCTAATCATTATGCATAAGGACTTATCTTCCTATCATGCTTAAAATTTTGGTATCCGCAAACAAAATAATTAAGCAACAAATCATGTAAGTATCCGCATTTAATAATTTCCATAACTTACGTATCTAAGGGCATATAAAAAAGGGGATATTTCTGAAAACGATTCTTCCAAATAAAAGAAATTAAATGTGGGGGGAATATCTCTTAAAGGAATGATAATCATTTTCAATTACTATTATACATCGTTGAGAATGATTGTCAATTAAAAATTAAAATTTTCATTCTTATTTTTTCTTAACAAGTCTTTGTCTTCTTTAAATGTAAGATAATTGCTTGTTATTAATTTATCAATGAAATACTTTCTTGAAGTGATATTTTAATTTATTATAGTAAGTGAGGTGCATCCAATGACAAAGATATTAATAGTAGAAGATGAACAAAATCTTGCTCGATTTATAGAACTTGAACTTAAACATGAAAATTATGATGTCGACATTGAATACGATGGTAGACCGGGGCTAGACAAGGCTTTAAACCATGATTATGACTTAATATTACTAGATTTAATGCTACCGAATATTAATGGTTTAGAAATTTGTCGACAAATACGCCAAGATAAATCTACACCTATTATAATTATTACCGCTAAAAGTGATACATATGATAAAGTGGCTGGTTTAGATTACGGAGCAGACGATTATATTGTTAAACCATTTGATATTGAAGAATTACTAGCTCGAATCCGTGCAATGCTACGTAGACAACCTCAAAAAGATGTCATTGATATCAGAGGCCTACAAATTGATAAAGAAGCATTCAAAGTAACTGTCGATGGCGTCCAACTTGACTTAACGAAAACGGAATACGACTTATTATATTTACTTGCTGAAAATAAAAATCACGTCATGCAAAGAGAGCAAATCATTACTGATGTATGGGGCTTTGACAGTGAAGTCGAAACAAATGTTGTTGATGTCTATATACGATATTTGAGAAATAAACTTAAACCATTTGGCAAAGATAAATATATAGAAACAGTCCGTGGTGTAGGTTATGTGATTAGACAATGAAACAGAGAAAATTAAGAACACAATGGATGTTAATTACAACGACAATCACTTTTTTAACAATTTTCTGTTTCAGTATTATCATTACTTTTTTTCTCAGTAGTTCGTTACGACATAGTGAATTTAACGAGGCTCAAAGAAGTTCAAATGAAGTTTATAAGTTATTTCAAACGAAACAATTTAATGAAATTACACCGTTAGATTTCAATGCTTCTTTAGGTAATTATCAAAAGGTTTTCTTATTTAATGATCACGGTAAAAAATTATTTGAGACTTCCAATTTGGATTCTATAGATTACTCGCCACCATTTTCAAAGGATGAAGTCGATAGAGTCACAATAAAAACACATCATAATAAAGAATATTTAGTAATTACAGAACCTATTAATGCTTCCAACTTCAAAGGTTATAGCATCATCGTGCATTCATTAGAAGAATACGAAGCACTTGTTAATTCGTTATATTTGGTAGCTTTAATATTTGGAATTATCGCTACTTTAATTACGACAATTATAAGTTATTATTTTTCTTCACAAATAACAAAACCTTTAGAACTCATGTCGAATAAAATGCAACAAATCAGACGAGATGGTTTCCAGGAAAAGGTCGAACTTACTACAACTTATGAAGAAACTGATAATTTAATTATTACCTTTAATGCAATGATGTCACAATTAGAAGAATCCTTTAATCAACAACGACAATTCGTTGAAGATGCATCACATGAATTACGTACACCATTACAAATCATTCAAGGGCATTTAAACTTAATTCAACGTTGGGGTAAAAAAGACCCTGAAGTGCTTAAAGAGTCATTAGATATTTCTCTTGAAGAGATGTCGAGGATTACAAGATTAGTAGAAGAATTATTGATGCTAACAAAGGAAAATAACAATCTTCAAATCAATGAGCAAGAAGATGTAAACATCAATCAAGAAATTGCTGCACGCATTAAATCACTGAAACAATTACATCAAGATTACACGTTTGAATTTGAACCATCGGCTAAACCACTTAATTTAAAAATAGATCGATATCAATTCGAGCAAGTGTTAATTATTTTCATAGATAACGCGATGAAATACGACCAACAAAATAAGCATATTCATATTCAAACAAACCTTAAGAATAAACAAATCTCCATTGAAATAACCGATCATGGTGTAGGAATTCCGAAAGAGGATATCGACTTTATCTTCGATCGCTTTTATCGTGTTGATAAATCACGTTCAAGAAAATTAGGTGGAAATGGTCTTGGTTTATCTATTGCCAAAAAGATTATCGAATTAAATCATGGCACAATAAATGTGGACAGCGAAGTAGGAAAATATACAACATTTAAAATTACTTTTTAACAGTGATTTTACAACATATATAGTTGTTAATATACGCTTTTTGTATGTTACACTATCATATGCAATGGAACAAAGCAGAACCACCATTAAAATGGTTCTGCTTTTTCATAATCTAACGCTTTTCGTACTTTAATTTAAACAAGTTTAATGCTATTATTTACTTGTAAGCGTTTCAACTATTTTGTGGAGGGTGTAATATGAGCAACGATAAACAGGTTTCCGAGGCACCTGTGAACTTCGGGGCAAATTTAGGATATGTTTTAGATTTATATGATATTTATCTACAAGATCCTTCATCTGTACCTGAAGATTTACAAGTCCTTTTTAGTACAATAAAAAACGGTGAAGCTCACATCGAATCAAAAGCAACTACTCAATCAGATTCTGGTAAAGGTGATAGCACGATTAAACGCGTTATGCGCCTTATCGATAATATTCGTCAATATGGGCATTTATTGGCAGATATCTATCCAGTAAATAGACCGAACAGAGAACATGTTCCAAAATTAGCAATTGAAGATTTTAATTTAGATAAAGAAACGCTCGAATCTATCTCTGCTGGTATTGTTTCTGATCACTTCGAAGATATTTACGATAATGCATACGAAGCCATTTTACGTATGGAAAAACGCTATAAAGGCCCAATTGCCTTCGAATATACACACATTAACAACAGTAAAGAACGTGTGTGGTTAAAACGTAGAATCGAAACACCATACAAAGCTAATTTAAATGACGAACAAAAGATTGAATTATTCAAAAATTTAGCACATGTAGAAGGTTTCGAAAAATATCTTCATAAAAACTTTGTTGGAGCGAAACGTTTCTCAATTGAAGGTGTAGACACACTTGTTCCAATGCTACAAAAAACATTAAGACTTGCAAGTGATGAAGGAATTCACAATATTCAAATTGGGATGGCTCACCGTGGAAGACTAAATGTCTTAACACACGTTTTAGAAAAGCCATATGAAATGATGATTTCTGAATTCATGCACACAGATCCAATGAAATTCTTACCAGAAGATGGCAGTTTAAAATTAACTTCTGGTTGGTCAGGTGACGTGAAGTATCACTTAGGCGGTGTGAAAACTACTCAATCATATGGTATTGAACAACGTATTTCACTAGCTAATAACCCAAGTCATTTAGAAATCGTATCTCCTGTAGTACTAGGTAAAACACGTGCAAACCAAGATGATACAGATCATGCTGGCGCAGTGACTACAGAATACAATGATTCTATGCCAATTATTATTCATGGTGATGCAGCATACCCAGGTCAAGGTATTAACTTTGAAGCTATGAACTTAGGCGACTTAGACGGCTATTCAACTGGCGGTTCATTACACATCATTACTAACAATAGAATCGGCTTCACTACTGAACCTGAAGATGGTCGTTCTACAACATATTCATCAGACGTAGCCAAAGGTTACGACGTGCCAATTATGCACGTAAATGCTGACAATGTAGAAGCAACGATTGAAGCTATTGAAATTGCTATGGCGTTCAGAAAAGAATTCAAAAAGGATGTCGTTATTGATTTAGTAGGTTACCGTCGTTATGGTCATAACGAAATGGATGAACCATCAATTACTAACCCAATACAATATCACAATATCCGCAAACATGATTCAGTTGAATTATTATATGGAAAGCAATTAGTTGAAGAGAATATTATTTCTGAAGATCAAATGAATGAAATTCTTGATCAAGTCCAAAAAACATTACGTGCAGCACACGACAAGATTGATAAAAACGATAAAATGGACAACCCAGAAATGCAAAAACCTGATACCCTTGCAGAACCATTACAACCAATTGATTCTGACGTAAGTTTCGATCATTTAAAAGAAATTAACGACGCAATGCTTTCATATCCAGAAGGCTTTAACATCTTGAAAAAACTTAACAAAGTATTAGAAAAACGTCGTGAACCTTTCGAAAGTGAAGATGGTTTAGTAGATTGGGCACAAGCTGAACAGCTAGCATTTGCTACAATTATGCAAAACGGCACACCAATCCGATTAACAGGACAAGATACTGAACGTGGTACATTCAGTCATAGACATGCGGTCTTACATGATCCAGATTCTGGCGAACAATATATTCCGCTTAATCATGTTCCTGATCAAAAAGCTACGTTTGATGTTCATAATTCACCATTATCAGAAGCTGCCGTAGTTGGTTTCGAATATGGTTATAATGTTCAAAATAAATCTTGTATGACGATTTGGGAAGCACAATACGGAGACTTTTCAAATATGGCGCAAATGATATTTGATAACTTCTTATTCAGTGCAAGAGCTAAATGGGGAGAACGTTCAGGCCTTACATTATTCTTACCACATTCATACGAAGGTCAAGGCGCAGAACACTCATCTGCACGTTTAGAAAGATTTTTACAACTTGCTGGCGAAAATAACTCCACTGTTGTTAATTTATCAAGCTCAAGTAACTACTTCCATTTATTACGTGCACAAGCAGCAAGCTTAGGCACAGAATCTATGCGTCCTCTAGTAGTAATGTCACCGAAGAGTCTATTACGTAATAAGACAGTTGCTGATACAATTGATAAATTTACATCAGGACAATTCGAACCTATCTTACCTGAACCAAGTAATAAAGATAGCGTGAAGAAAGTTATTCTAGCATCTGGTAAAATGTTTATAGATTTAAAAGAATATCTAGCTAAAAATCCTGATGATTCTATTTCACTAATAGCAGTGGAAAGATTATATCCATTCCCTGATTCAGAAATAGAAGCAGTATTAAATGAGTTACCAAACTTAGAACATGTTGCTTGGGTACAAGAAGAACCTAAAAACCAAGGTGCATGGTCATTCGTTTATCCTTATCTGAAAGATTTAACGACAGATAAGTATGATTTAAGTTATCATGGACGTATACAACGTTCAGCTCCTGCTGAAGGAGACGGCGAAATTCATAAACTCGTTCAAAATATGATTATAGAACAAAGTACAAAATTAAATTAGGGGGAAATTAAGCATGCCAGAGGTAAAAGTTCCAGAATTAGCAGAGTCAATTACAGAAGGTACCGTTGCAGAATGGTTAAAACAAGTAGGAGATAGCGTAGATAAAGGTGAAGCTATCTTAGAATTAGAAACTGATAAAGTTAACGTTGAAGTTGTTTCTGAAGATGCAGGTGTATTACAAGAACAACTAGCTGAAGAAGGCGACACAGTTGAAGTTGGCCAAGCAGTTGCTAAAGTTGGTGAAGGTAGCGGTAACAATTCAGAATCTTCTTCTAGCCAAGATGATTCAAAAGAAGAATCTAAACAACAAGATTCTAAACAAGAATCTTCATCTGATTCACAACAATCAGAATCTAAATCAGATTCAAGCTCATCAGATGACAGCAATAATCAACGTATAAATGCAACACCATCAGCACGTAGATATGCTCGTGAAAAAGGTATTGATTTATCAGAAATTGCTCCTCAAACGAATGATATCGTAAGAAAAGAGCATGTTGATCAAAATCAATCACAACAACAATCTTCACAATCTTCTTCATCTAAAGAAGAACCTAAACAATCAGCACCACAAAAACCATCAAAACCAGTCATCAGAGAAAAAATGTCACGTCGTAAGAAGACAGCTGCTAAAAAATTATTAGAAGTATCTAATAATACAGCAATGCTTACTACATTCAATGAAGTAGATATGACAAACGTTATGAACTTACGTAAACGTAAAAAAGAACAATTTATTAAAGATCATGACGGTACAAAACTTGGATTTATGTCATTCTTCACAAAAGCATCAGTTGCAGCATTGAAGAAATTCCCTGAAGTAAATGCTGAAATTGACGGCGAAGACATGATTACTAAACAATTCTATGATATCGGTGTAGCTGTATCTACAGATGATGGTTTACTTGTACCATTCGTAAGAGATTGCGATAAGAAAAACTTTGCTGAAATTGAAGATGAAATTGCTAACTTAGCTACTAAAGCTAGAGATAAAAAGCTTGGTTTAGATGATATGGTAAATGGTTCATTTACAATCACTAACGGTGGTATCTTCGGTTCAATGATGTCAACACCAATCATCAATGGTAACCAAGCAGCAATCTTAGGTATGCACTCAATCATTACTCGTCCAATTGCTGTTGATAAAGATACAATTGAAAACCGTCCAATGATGTACATCGCATTAAGCTATGATCACAGAATCATTGATGGTAAAGAAGCAGTTGGATTCTTAAAAACGATTAAAGAATTAATCGAAAACCCTGAAGATTTATTATTAGAATCTTAATCCACAACACAAAATAGTTTATTAATCCAAACACAACGGCGCTCAGCGTCGTTGTGTTTTTATGCTTTGGTGTATTTTGAAAAAGCAACCCAAAATCCCCCATAACATTATTATTTCTCTTTAATATTCATTAAAAAAGTGCCTAAATTATAGACACTTATTACTGTACTAATCTTTAATTATTATATCCGTAATTATTAATAAACTCTTCGTCATATTCTTCTAATTCATAAATTAAGTTTTCAGCCATACTATCTGTAACGTGTGTATAAATTTTTAGAGTCATATTCCTATCAAAATGACCTACGTGCTCAGCACTTGTATTGCTTTTAATGGTATTACATGCTGTTAGTATTGAACTATGGGTATGGCGGCATTGTATGCGCGGTTACACGCTTTGTGATACTGGTAATCTCCGACGCTTCTTTTAAGATATAATTTATCTTATTATTTGAAAGAAGGTTACCTTTTTATTTGTGAAAATAAAATCTCCTTCTAAAAAGTCAGGAACAAATTTATTGAATTGTTTATAAAAGAACAGTAAAATGATTCTAAAGATTTTGACAATAAAACCTAGAAAAGATAAATCGTTCCTTAAATGAACAAGGATATTAAATTAAATATTTTTTATGTATTTGTACAAAATGTAACACTATGTATTATTTACAGTGTTACTTATTAACAGAATATAAGTGGGTGTAACACATGAAAAAGAACAGGCATAGGCAATTAACTTTACATGAAAAATGAGCTTTAGACGGCGAGGCTATACGTAAATCAAATCCTGAAAAATACAATGGAGAAACAACAAACGAAGAAGTAAAAGAATTTGCTAAATTTTTAGACATGTTAAAAAGTAAGAGAGAAAAAAGGAATATGTATAATTCCAAAGAAATGACTAGAGATGAGCGACAGGCATTAGCAGATGAGTTTGAAAAGTTTAAAAAGTGAAAGAAGAAAAAGAAGATATGAATAATAACATTAGCTTATAATCGTTGTAGAAAGCAAAGAGACAAATTAAATAATTTTTATATGTATGCATAAATCGTTTTATTTTGTGTATCTTTGCTATTATCTGTATTGTTATTTATTTCAAAAGATGAGAGGGATTAGTACATGGATAAAGATAATAAAAGACCTTTAATCTTACATGAAAAATGGATTATAGACGGAGAGATTATTTCTAAATTAGAGCCAGGAAAATACGATAAAGAACTGACTAAAGAAGAGATACAAGCATTTGCAGATGAATTAGAACAGTTAAAAAGGGACAGAGAAAAAAAGGGTTATAAGTAATTCAAATAGCTTATAAACATTTTAGAAAGCAAAGAGACAAATTAAATAATTTTTATACGTATATAAAAATCGTCACATTATATAGTATCTTTGCTATTATCTGCATTGTTATTTATTTCAGAAGATGAGAGGGATTAACACATGGATAAAGATAATAAAAGACCTTTAACCTTACATGAAAAATGGATTATAGACGGAGAGATTATTTCTAAATTAGAGCCAGGAAAATACGATAAAGAACTGACTAAAGAAGAGATACAAGCATTTGCAGATGAATTAGAACAGTTAAAAAGGGACAGAGAAAAAAAGGGTTATAAGTAATTCAAATAGCTTATAAACATTTTAGAAAGCAAAGAGACAAATTAAATAATTTTTTTACGTATATAAAAATCGTCACACTATACAGTATCTTTGCTATTATCTGCATTGTTATTTATTTCAGAAGATGAGAGGGATTAACACATGGATAAAGATAATAAAAGACCTTTAACCTTACACGAAAAATGGATATTAGACGGAGAGGCTATTAAAAATGCCGCTCCAGGAAAATACGATGAAGGTTTGAGTGATGAAGAATTCCAAGACTTTAGTAATCGATTAGAAAAACTAAAAAGCGACAGAGAAAAAAAGGGTTATGAGTAATCACAATAGCTTACAAATATTGTGTGAAACAATTAAATAATTTTTTGCATTTGTACAAATAATACATTAGGTACTATGTATTAAATATGTACATTCTTTAGCATTATATTTATTTACAATAAAGGAGCTACTAAACATAGCACAAGACAGTACTATACATCTTGTGCAGACTTTGAAAGATTGTATAATAGTAGCAAGCAACGACGTATTGAGCAACAGTCAGACAGTTCTTATTATGTTAATCGTAACCGGACTAGCTTTATCGCATTTGATTGAGTATTTAAAGGATTCTAATGATTATATCAAGGAAATTAAATACTAAAAGTCATAGCGATTTACTAATAAAGTAGTTCGTTTTTTTATGATTGTATTTAGGTAAAAAAAGGAGTCTGAGACAAAAATAGGTGTCTCAGACTCTTTATTAATGACCGAAAAATTTTATTTAGCTAATAAAGCTATAATTTCAACAATAACTAAGATTAAAAATAGAATAAAAATAATGCCGTAAATTTTATTTTGTTTTGCTAACTTTTCGTTATTATTTTCACCTTTATTTTTCTTACTGGCATTTGTAATTAAACTGATTGCTGCATACACTGCAACAAGTACGGTGATGGCGAATATAATCCATGTACCTGACATATGTGACACCCTCCTAAATTGAACATAAAATGATTATTTAATGACATTTTATAGTTATATTAATTACAGTTTAATATATTTCGTTGTTATATCCAATGACGAAAAACCAAAAATTAATAAAGTCGTTTTCTTTCGGAGTTCATCATATAAATAATAACGAAAATACGTTATAATGGTTGCAAAGACATAGGTAGAGGGGTTATTAACATGAATGGTCTTAGAAGTGTTACGACAGGTACAAATGATTTATTCCAAACTAAAAAGATTTTTAATGAAATAATTGGACTCAACGTTAATGAAATGGGAAACGCATTACGATTTGGTGATGCAGAACTCAGTTCAGGAACGCGATTACATTTTGTTGAAATTCCAAATTATTCAATTGAAAATAATAATATAGATGAAATCAGTGTACGTGTACCTAGTGATGAAGGTTTAATTGAATATAAATCTATTTTAGATAAACTTGAATATAACCATAGTGATATTGCAAATTTGAATGGACATTCATATTTTAATTTTCAAGATCAAAATGGACAAACATTTAATATTTTTTCAAACGAGCACAATACTGGTGCACCATTAGGAATGCCTTCTTTTGAAAGTTCAGTCAATCCGTTACATCAAGTTCAGGGACTAGGGCCAGTGTTAGTAAAAGTCAATCAATTACTAATTACGCAATCAATACTTACACAAGTCTTCGGACTAGATCACTTTGCTGAATATACTCCTTCAAGTGAACAATCTAAAGCAATTCAAGTATTTCGTATTGGTGATGGTGGACTAGGCGGAGAATTACATATTTATGAGGTTGAAGAAGAATTAAAAATGCCTGAACATGGTATTGTAGAACAAATTGAATTTGCAACTGAATCAAAAGAGCAATTTCAAAACGCCATGCAACAACTTGAATCTATAGGGATTAAGTACCAAACATTGGATCAAGGCGGAGAACAATCTTTAAGAATCACTGAAAATAGTGGGCTAACATTTATTTTAACTTTGGAAAATAATAAATAATAGAAAGGTCGATTCAAATGTTACATGAAACTTGGAAGGATAAAGAACCAGTTAAAAAAGTTGAAGTTGTACATACGGATGCTCAAAAGTTTAAAGTTTCCGATATGTTAACAGTAGGTAAACAATATGATGTTGTAAACGAAACAGAAGAATATTATCAAATTATAGATAATTCAGGCTTAGTAGGCGGATACTTTAAAACTTATTTTAAAGAAGTTTAAACCATTATACATTTACACCTTAAGTTTAGATTAAACAATACAATACTAAAATAAATGAGTGGGTGGGACAAAAATTCAATTTTCTAATAGAGTTTTCGTATTCCACCCTGGCAAGGATGACTAGGATTAAAAAGGCTTAATACAAGCGCATTTTCAATTCAGACATCTACTGCCAAGTTGCCAAAGAGTCTGAGACACCTATTTTGTCTCAGACTCAGTCTATTTTAAAAAGCGTTAAAAATGTAATTAACTAAAGGAGTATAGATATGGATCAAGCGCGTTATATCAATAAAGATGAAACAGTATTTAATGATGCACAAGCGTTAATGCAATTAAATAAAAACTTATTATTAAAAGGGCCGACAGGTTCAGGTAAAACAAAATTAGCTGAAACATTGAGCGAAACGTTAAATCGTCCTATGCACCAAGTAAACTGTTCAGTAGATTTAGATGCAGAAAGTTTACTAGGCTTTAAAACGATTAAAACAAATGAAGAAGGTTCACAAGAAATTGTTTTCATTGATGGCCCAGTGATTCAAGCTATGAAACAAGGTCATATATTATATATCGATGAGATTAATATGGCTAAACCCGAAGCATTACCAATCTTGAACGGTGTATTAGATTACCGAAGAAAATTAACTAACCCATTCACGGGAGAAGTTATTGAGGCTGCCCCTGGTTTCAATGTCATCGCTGCAATTAACGAAGGTTATATTGGTACTTTACCGATGAACGAAGCTTTAAAAAACCGTTTCGTCGTAATTCAAGTGGATTACATTGATGGAGAGACATTATTTGACGTTATTAAAAATCAAAGTAAATTACAAGATGATACACTTATTAACAGTATTATTAAATTTAACGAAGATTTACGAACAATGACGAAACAAGGACAAATATCAGAAGAAGCTTCAAGTATCAGAGCGCTCATTGATTTAAGTGATTTAGCAACAGTGATGCCTATAGAAAGAGCGATTAAACGCACAATCATTGATAAATTAGAAGATACACGTGAGCAACAAGCAATCGTGAACGCAGTAGAATTGAACTTTTAGTGAGGGATATGTATGAGTGATCGTTTTATTAAGTTTAATGACGAACAAGTAGACGCCAAACAAATCATGATGTTACAAGATTTAGCGCGTTTATTGCTAAAAAATGAACAAACACAAGTAAAAATACAGAAGTTCCCTTATTATGATCCAATTTCTAATACGTTGGTAACAAGTTCATTTTGGTCCCATAGGTCAGCTCAAATAGAGCAACTCGGTTTAAAGTCCGACATCATGTTAGCTGCTTATGGTTACTCTATGATGGATCAGAGCATTGTTAATCAGGTCATCCATGAAACTGAATTTGGACATCGTAGTTTTTATCAACAATTATTTAAATTACTCGAAGATCAACGTGTACTCAATGAAATAATAAAATTACGCCCAGCGAGTAAACCTATGATTCAAACACGCATCAACGCACGCCTGAAATTTAACCAAAGTCAACTTAATGTCTATAAAACAAAAATGACCTTCACTGATTTAGTCTTTTTATATATAGAGCGCTCATTTTTACTAGAAAATTTCTATGACGCCCCACAAGTACATCCACAAATAGATGATGTATTAGTACAAATGTACCAATACTTGCCTAATTTCTTCTATAATGAGTCATCAGAAGATAATATGTATTTGGCACAAAGAATGATGTTTCAAATAGATGATTTACTCAAAGAAGATATGCTCAATGAATATTACCATTTGCCTAAAAAGGTTTACGAATCGATTGAAGCACTACAATTTGAAGATATAAAACGAACGGATGCCAGTCAAACCGATGGAAAATCAGAAGAATCTAATGACGATGATGTAGTTTCAGAACAAATGGAATCTAAAAATCAAGATAGTGCATCAGAAGGCGGGGCTTATTTAGAAATGGAGCTCCATGAAGGTGAAAATAGCGATAACGCCATTGATGAGGAAAACGCCCGAGAAGGTGATGCCAGCGATGATATAACAGATGTTCAAACTAAAAAAGGTAAAGGATCTACACAACAATTAGATAGTGATGAAGGTGAAGCAACGGGTACTCATCCAGCACTTACATTATCTGGAATAAATAAAAACGTTGAAATTATATGGAATACACCTGTAATCCAAGACCAAGATATTATTAAATATGAAGACTTTGTATCTCATGTGCAATTTGAAATAAAAGACCTAATACAAATTATTAAAAAAGCCATAGACCGTGCACATCAAGATGAACGTCGTAATTTAACTAAAGGGCGTTTACAAAGAAATCTAATCAATTGGTTTATTGACGACCAATATAAGTTATTTTATAAAAAACAAGATCTAAGCCAAACATTCGACGCTACATTTACTTTATTAGTGGATGCATCAGCAAGTATGCATGATAAGATGGAAGAAACTCAAAAAGGGGTCGTACTCTTCCATGAAACGTTAAAGTCGTTAAATATTAATCATGAAGTACTTGCCTTTAATGAGGATGCATTTGATGCTGATGATAAAAAGCAACCAAATATTATCGATGAAATTATTACTTATCATCATTCTACCTTTGAAAAAGATAGCCCTAGAATTATGTCACTGACGCCTCAAGATGATAATCGAGATGGCGTTGCAATTCGAATAGGGGCGAACAGACTAATTCGTCATGCACATAAACAGAAATTCTTGATTGTCTTCTCTGATGGAGAACCGTCTGCCTTTAATTATGCTCAAGACGGTATATTAGACACTTATGAAGCTGTTGAATCAGCACGTAAACTTGGAATTGAAGTATTTAATGTATTTTTAAGTCAAGAACCGATTACCGAAGATATAGAACAGACGATTCATAATATTTATGGTCAATATGCACTCTTTGTTGAAGGTGTAGAACATTTACCAAGTCATTTATCTCCATTATTAAAGAAATTATTACTAAAATCATTTTAAATGTTTAAAAATCTCAAACTAAACAAATACTTATGTATCTTAAATATTTAGCATACAAAAAGAAGCACGAAATCTAATTTTTTAATAGATTTCGTGCTTTGCTTTAATATTTATCTGTTATACGATGTTGTTGTTTCACATCGATGAGGTGCTCTTGTAATTCTGATTCTAACGATTGTAAATCAGATTCAGCTTGTTTTCGTTTATTTCTACCATCTTCTTGGATTTTTAACGTTTGTTCTATCGTTTCAATAATATCACTTTGCGTTGTTTTTAAAGTTTCAATATCTACAATACCACGCTCATTTTCAGTGGCAGTTTCAACCGCATTTTGCTTTAATAGCTCTGAATTTTTCAATAACAAATCATTCGTCGTGTCAGTAACTGCTTTTTGAGCAGAAACTGCATTACGTTGTCGCATCAATGTTAGGGCGATTGACATTTGATTTTTCCATAAAGGAATACTAGTTAATATTGAACTTTGTATTTTTTCAGCAAGTGCTTGATTCACATTTTGAATCATACGAATTTGTGGGGCAGTTTGAATCGCAATTTGTCGAGATAATTGTAAGTCATATACACGTTTATCTAATCGATCTATAAATTGTTCCATATCAGATGCAGCTTGCACATCCATTTGGTTCCCCGTAGATTTTGCTTTGTCCATTAATTTAGGCACTTCTTCTTCTTTTAATTGTGCCTGCTTTAACTTAGCTGCTTCGATATATATAGACAACTCATTAAAATAATCTTTATTCATATCATATAGTTCATCTAACATTTCAACATCTTTATTTAAATTGCGTTTATGCTTATCTAATTCAATAGAAATGCGATCAATTTGAGAGCCGACAGATTGCATTCTAGAAAAAATTTCATTTGCCGATGCTTTCGTACGTTTGAACAATCTTTTTAATTTTGATTGGTTTTGCTGATTGAGTTCATCAGGGTTTACAGACTTTAACTTACTCATTAAACCATTAAGTGATTCACCGACCGGTCCAACGTCTCCCGTTTTTACTTCATTTAATATACGATGAGAGAAATGTGACATACCTGATTGAGCTTGTGTACCATAATTTAATAATCCTTCGTTATCCATTGGTTTTATACTTTTACTGAGTTGTTTAATTTTTTCTTGTTCTTCTTCTGAAAATTGTTGTCGCTGTTCTATAATATTTGAATTGTCATTTGAATTATTATCAATATATTTATCCAATGGGTGTGAATTTAATAAGTCGTGTTCATCTGGCATCTTTCTATCACTCCGTATAAATATTATTTGTGTCGTTTTTGTTCCATTTTATTTACTTCAATTTCAACGTCTAATTTATTAAAGTCGCTTTCATTTACTCTTTTTAAATCGGCTACCATCGTTCTTCTAACTTCTTCTAAAGTAATACGTGTTTGTTCGAGCTTCTGCTTTTCTTCTTGTGATTTTTTTGGGGATTTAGCTAATCTCGTATATGATTCTATTAAGATTAAAGCATTATCAATATGTGAATAGAAAAAGCTTTCCACATTGAAAAATATAGCCGGTTGTTGTTTCACTGATAAGAAAATTGCACGTGAAATTCGGTATATATCATTAATTTGTTTAAAGTCTTTTAACGATCTTATATTGACAAATGATTTTAAAATGCGCTTATTCTTTTCTTGAACTTGCTTTAATTGATTTTTAACAAATAGGTAATCTCTTCTAGATAATCCAATTTCTTTTAAATACTTTCTTGAAGTTAAGCGTTGGGTAGGGAAATAGACGAATAAAAAAGTTAATGCTGAAATTAAAGCATCAAAAACCATTTGAATTTCAAGTACAAACACACTAACAATCCAAGCAATTATTGCAATAGGAAATCCAATGATTACTCCCAAAAGTCGAGAAATATTATATCTCAATTGTCATCTTCCTTTATATCGATTTAAATTTTGTCCATGAATTTGTCGTATCCAATACATCTATCGTATAATCCTTAACTTTAGAAACGGGTGAAGCTCCATTTACAACTGCATCTATAAATGCATTTAAGTCTTCCTCTTCACCTTGAGCATATATTTCAACGTAATTATCTACGTTTTGTACTGTACCTACAATTTGATATCGCTTTGCAATCTTAGCAGTATAATATCTAAAACCGACACCTTGTACAGTACCAAATACTTTAATATGCTTACATTGCATATAATCACCTCTTACCTTCATTATACGAAATTTAACAGTTCAACACTAATAATTGCGTTTATAAAGTATCTAGGCATCCGTCAAAAGTATGAGCCGTAAAACTTGATTTTACATTGTATGTCGTTACAATATAAAACATAATCTAATGGTATCCGTAAATAACGAAATGATAAACAATTTGATTAATTATAATTGAATAATGAAGTAACAAGTCAATTCTCAAAACTACCAAGTTGACTTTGCGCCGAATATGAAAGGGTGGAAAAAATGTGGACTGTAACAAAAATTCGCGCAGATTATGAAGGATGGTGGTTATTCGATAATTGGAAAGATCAGATTATAGAATATTACAACTTCGAAACGTATAACGAAATGATAAATAAATATATTGAACTCATTGAGTTAAGTAAAGATAAATATGATAATCATTTAGTTGGCAAACACAATATTCATGCATTTTTTAACAATTGTGATTTAAGATTTTGTGAAGACTGTGATGAAGATCTTCAAATATTTTATAGTTTTATAGTTCTAAAAAATACTGAAGTTTATTATAATTTGCCTCTTTATTAAAAATTACTTTTTTAATATTTGTATTGCATTTCACCTCAAAATGCCTTATAATACGTATTAAGCAATTGTTTTATTCCATATTGCAAAGAATATTGTGTGACAGATAATAGCTGTGAAATTGTATTTTTTGTAATATGCGAATAACGCATATTGAATGAATTTTAGTCTTGGAGGTTTCACAGTTATGAAACAAGGTACAGTAAAATGGTTTAACGCTGAAAAAGGTTTTGGTTTTATCGAAGTTGAAGGAGAAAACGACGTATTCGTACACTTCTCAGCTATTAACCAAGAAGGTTACAAATCATTAGAAGAAGGTCAATCAGTAGAATTTGAAGTAGTTGAAGGCGACCGCGGTCCTCAAGCTGCAAACGTTGCTAAACTATAAATATAAATTGAAATATTGACTAGACAAAGAGCCTTCTTTAAGGTTCTTTTTTTATTATAAATATAAACGTTGTCAATTTATAATTTAGATACAAATTTTTTTAATTGACAAAGAGTCTGAAACATTTTTTGTTTCAGGCTCTTTTTAATATATATTGCTTCATATCAATCTAAATACTATAGGTACATAAATTCGTACTATGTTAATTAATATTGCCTTCTTCAAATCACAAACTTACTATATTACTATCTCATTTATCAGATTAAATAAAGAAGGGTAGATATATGAGAAATAGAGTAAGTGACATTTTAAATATTGAAAAACCTATTATTCAAGGTGCGTTAAATTCTTTAACAAATCCAGAATTTGTTGCCGCAGTAAGTGAAGCAGGAGGCCTCGGTATTATGGGGCCTAATGCTGGAGAAGCAAGAAATACGCGTTCGGCAGTTGAAACAACAGAACGGATGAGAAAGGAAATTAGAAAAATTAAAGCGCTAACTGATAAACCTTTTGCATCTACAATTATGGTGAATACACGTATGAACTTTACTTATCGTATTGTAGATATGCTAATCGAAGAAGAAGTCCCTGCAATTTTAGTGAATGAAATACTAGATGAAACAATTTATAATAAAATTAAAAAACATAACATCAAAATTATATACCGTCCGATTACTCCTACAACCGAAAAAGCCAAAGCTGCAGAAAAACTAGGTGCAGATGTCTTTGTAGCAACAGGTTTTGACGAAGGCGGTTCTGTACCAGAGCGAATTATCGGCACATTCTCAATAGTACCGATGATTGCCGATTCGATTGATATTCCAGTAATTGCTGCTGGTGGGATAGGTGATGTTAGAGGAGTTAGGGCTGCATTTGCACTCGGCGCTGAAGCAGTATATATAGGTAGTGCCTTTATTCCAACATATGAAAATCCAGCTGCTAAAAATGTAAAACAGTATATCGTAGATTCAAAAGCTGAAGACATTCTTCTTTTTAGAAGCGAACCTGCTTATTATCGTTCACTTCCTGGCAAATTGGCACACGAGTTGGTCGAAATGGACAAAGCTGGTGCGACAAATGAAGAATTAGCCAAACATATGGGTGCAGGTAAAAAAATGCGACTAGGCATGGTAGAAGGTGATACAGATAACGGTTATGTTTCTGTGGGTACCGGAATAAGTCCAATAAAATCTATTCGAAGCGTTAAAGAAGTAGTAGATGATTTGATGCAGGACTTTAACGATTAAATATAGAGGTTGAGTTGAATTGTTAAAACCCATGAAAAGTTTTATAGTAACATCTTTTCATGGGCTTATTTTATATTCATAATTCAATCAATAAATGTATTTTATATTTATTTTGTATCATTAATAATTAATTGGCGAAGTGATTGACGCTTAATAACTTCTCTAGCTTTACCATCCTTAATAAAGAAGACTGAAGGCTTTTGCATTTGATTGTAATTTGAAGCCATAGAATAGTGGTAGGCACCTGTTGATAATATTGCTAAATAATCTCCACGTTGAACAGAACTTGGTAACTTCGCATCTTTAATAATAATATCTCCAGACTCACACAATTTACCAGCAATCGTTACTGTTTCATCCGCTTCCTCATTTCTATTTACTAATAATGCTTCATACTTTGCATCATATAGTGCAGTACGAATATGATCACTCATACCACCATCAACGGATACATATTTATTTACATTCGGTATTTCTTTAATAGTACCAACCTCGTATAAAGTAATGCCCGCTTCACCAACAATTGATCTTCCTGGTTCAATACCAATTTCTGGTACAGGATAGCTTAATTCTTCTGTAATTTGCTTGATTGCATCTGTGATTTCAGCAATACCTTCTTCGATAGGGAAACTAACATCACCCTTGACATATTTAATACCGAATCCACCACCTAAGTTAAGTAAATCAACTTCAATGTCATTTTCTTTTAACCATTGTAATACTAAACGGGCAGTTTCTATCATTGCTTCCGTTCCTTCAATTTGTGAACCAACATGGAAGTGCACACCTTTTAATGATAAGTGCTTAGAAGTTTGAACTTGTTCTACAGCTTGTTGTGCTAAACCATGCTTAATAGATAAACCAAACTTGCTATCTTCCTGACCAGTTTGTATAAATTCATGTGTATGTGCTTCCACACCAGGATTCAAACGAATAACAACATTCGTAGTTTCACTCGCATAGCGATCAATTAAAGCTATTTCATCTAATGAATCAATAACGATATAACCGACTTTATTTTCTAAAGCATAGCGGATTTCTTGTTTCGTCTTATTGTTACCGTGGAAGTGAATATGTTGAGGGTCAAACCCTGCAGCAAGTGCTGTATATAATTCACCTTCAGAAACGACATCAAGTTCTAATCCTTCTTCCTCAACTAATTTCACCATTTGTAAACATGTAAATGCTTTAGATGCATATGAAATATTATATTTTAAACCACTTTTCTTAAATGCATCGTGGTAACGTTGCATCTGATTTCTTATTTCTGTCTCATCATAAACAATTGTTGGTGTACCAAAACTTTGAGCGACTGTTTTAAGGCTTGTACCACCCATTGTAAGTTCACCGTTATTATTATATTCAGTTACCATAATTTATCTATACTCCTTTATTAATGAATCGTGATTCATTGCACTTAATTGTTCGGAATTTGCACCTACACCTTTAAAGGTATATTCGTCCACGCGTATGTCATTACTGTATAATGTAACTTCATCTTGCGCTTGAACTTGCTCATCAACTTCGACAAACATATGGCTCATCATCAAGGCTCGAATAGGGTAGCGTTTGCCATTGATAAGTGCTTCATGTTTAGCTCTTGATTTTAAAATGCCATCGCCATAACCAACATCAACCACCGCCAGGCGAGTTTGATCATTTTGCGCTTCAAACGCAAAGCTATATCCATAAAAATCTCCGGCATTAACTTCTCTTATTTGAATAATATTACCTTTGACGGTTAGAGACTGGCGAATCTCGTCTTCGTTTATTGTACTATACGGTCTTGAACCATACAAAGCAATACCGATTCGAGCATGTGTGTGATGGGGGAGGACGTCATTTTCTCTATAATAACTGGCGCTATTTTGGGCATGTATCATCTCAAATTGATAGCCTTCACTTAATAAAGTTTCAACTACATCTAGCCATGCTTGACGTTCAATTGAATATTCAGGTACATCAAATTCATCTGCATAACCGAAATGTGTCCATAAACCTGCAATTTTCATTTTATGTACATTATTATTTTGAGCATGATGTTCTAACACTTCTTTAATTTCTAAAAGAGATTTAAACCCAGAACGATGTAATAGATTTTCAAATTCTAAGTGTACATGAATATCACGTAAATCTTCTAAATGTTCATAGTAAAATGAT
The DNA here is from genome assembly GCF_038789205.1 of Staphylococcus hsinchuensis. Taxonomy (NCBI): domain Bacteria; kingdom Bacillati; phylum Bacillota; class Bacilli; order Caryophanales; family Staphylococcaceae; genus Staphylococcus; species Staphylococcus hsinchuensis. The sequence continues at coordinate 1,659,573 of NZ_CP128355.1, read as the reverse complement.
AGGGAAGGTAAAGTCATGTGAATATTATGTTCACGTACCTTGTCAAACTCGTAAACTGCATTCATCAAAAATATTGTTGCATTTGGTGCTAATGCACGCACACGAATAGCCTCTCTTAAAGATGTCGTACTAAATGTATTGATACCTGCTCGTAAAAACTGTTGTACAGCAAATTCTAAACCATAGTGATATGCATTATTTTTAACTACAGCCATAATAGAATTTCCTTTAACAACGTTTACTGCATTTTTATAAAATTGTTCTGTATCTACCGACCAAATCGCAGTCATTAACCATGCACCTCATCATAAGTTGATAATATTTGTTCATAATAATCTGCTATACGAATGAGCATATGCTCATTAAAATTCAATGTAGCAGTATGGAGACCTGTTACAAATCCTTTTTCTTCATCTCTTGTACCTACAAATACAAAGTAACTTGGAGCCATACGTTGATAAAAGCTAAAATCCTCACCGAATAAAAATGGAGTTGGTTTATCAATGATTTCCAAGTCTGAGCTTTCTAAACCTCGAACCACATGTTTACGTAAAGAAGGATCATTATACGTAGGCGGATAACCTTCTGCAAATTCTACTCTACATTCAACATTAAATAGCAAAGCAACACTTTCAGAAATTTTGTTCATTTGATTTTTAACAATTTCTAAATCCTTTTCATCATAAGTACGGATTGTGCCTTCTAAATAACCGTGACTAGGGACAGTATTAATCGCTTCACCCGCTTCAAAGTGCCCCATGTGTACAATGTTACGTTTTAATCCATTTAAATGATATTGTTGAATTTGTCCTACTTGAGTCAACACGTGTTGTAACGCTTCACCACATGAATGACCTTGTTCTTTATCAGCTACATGACTAGATAGGCCATGTAAGTAAAAACGGTATTCTGTTGCACTTGCAGTAATTTCTTCATCTCTAATTACAACTTTTCCTTCATTTTCAAATGGGTTAACGTGAACACCAAACACTGATTCAATAGGATACTTATCAAATGCGCCTGCTCGAATTAATCGATTCGCGCCGCCACCTGTTTCTTCAGCTGGTTGAAAGATAAAAACGACATTTTGCGGTAATGTACCTTGATCTGCCATAGCTTTACAACGTTTAACAAATAACATTAACGCTGTAGTATGCCCATCATGACCACACGCATGCATCACATTGTCTGTTTTACTTTTATATGGCACCTCATTTTCCTCAAATATAGGTAGCGCATCTATATCTGCACGAAAAGCAATAGTATGGGTACCGTTTCCTGGTAAATATGCGATGAGACCTGTTTCTAATGGTCGTTCATATTCGATTCCGTATTCATCTAAAAATTTGGCAATATATGTAGTTGTTTCAAATTCATGCAAGCTCAATTCTGGATGTTGATGTAAATGACGTCTATGTTTAGTTACAAATTCTAATTCGTTCATGGTTATCAGATCCTTATAAAATAATATTCAATTGAAAATAGGTATCACGTTTAATCAATACCATATTTTTATGTATAAAAATTTAGAAGCCAATAGGGTGGGGCATTTAAAAATAAGTCATTGCTTATTTTGGATTAGAGTCCGCCCCGACCTCAATTGCTTCTAATGTGTTTTGACTTTAGCTTAAAGTATTAGTCATTTAATTTTCTTAATGCAGATACAATTTCACGTTTAGAATCTTCCACTTCGTGAGATTGCTTGATAACTTTAGCTGGCGTACCTGCAACAACTGCGCCTGCTGGAACATCTTGCGTTACAATAGCACCCGCTGCAACGATGGCACCTTCACCAACTGTTACACCTTCAAGTATTACTGCATTTGCTCCAATTAATACATTATCTTCAATAACAACAGGAGAGGCACTAGGGGGCTCAATCACACCAGCTAATACTGCACCTGCGCCAACGTGTACATTTTTACCAGTTGTCGCACGACCGCCTAAAGCAGCGTTCATATCAACCATTGTACCTTCACCGACAACAGCACCAATATTAATTGTTGCGCCCATCATGACTACAGCACCATCTTCAATGATTGCTTGTTCGCGTATGAATGCGCCTGGCTCAATACGTGCATTTGTATTTGTTAAGTCTTTTAAAGGAATTGCTGAATTACGACGATCCATTTCGATTTCTAAATCTTCAATAACGTTTTGGTTTGACTCATAAAATGCTTTCCAATCATCTGATTCACAGAAAATAACTTTCGAGTTATCTCCACCAAATACTTTGAAGCTTTCTGGGAATTCAACGCTTTCAAAGTTCCCGTTTGCATAAACTTTAAGTGGTGTAGATTTTTTTGCATCACTAATATATTGAATAATTTCCTCTGCTGATAAATGTTGTACCATAAATTTAAACACTCCTTATTATTTTATAAATTATCAAATGTGTAATATGCATTAGGTTTATTTACTAATTTCTCTGCGGCACCAATGGCACCGTTTGCAAAGATGTCTTTAGACTGCGCACGATGTGTAATTTCAATCGTTTCATCAGTACCTGCGAACAATACATCATGTTGGCCTACAATCGTGCCACCACGTACTGCATGAATACCGATTTCGTCTTCAGTACGTTTATCTGATTTTTCGTGACGGTCATACACTGGCGTAGATTGTTGTCTCAGTTCCTTTATAACATCATATAACTTCACCAAAGTGCCACTTGGTGCATCTACTTTTTTATTGTGATGCGCTTCAGTTAACTCAATATCAAAGTCTTGTAATAGAGGAACTGCCGCTTCTAAAATCTTCGTTAACGCATGTACCCCGTAACTCATATTCGCACTGAAGAACACTGGCATATCTTCACTTAATGATTTTAATTTATCGATTATTTGTTCTTTTTCTCCAGTAGTAGCAATTACTAAAGGTAAGTTAAATTCTTCTTCTAACAATGGTAATAATAATTCTGGGTTTGAAAAATCAATCGCCACATCAGCATCTTTAGCATCTGCTATGTGTTCAACAGTAGGGTAAGGATATGATTTAGAACTATCCCTAACAATAATACCTACAATTTTATGACCATTTTCTTCTGCTAAACGTGCAACACGTTGGTTCATTGCACCATATCCGATTAATAAGATATTCATCCATTGTCACCTGCTTTATATTGTTCGTATGCTTGTTCTAATTGTTGACGCTCATTATCTTCTAATGGAACAAGTGGAAGACGTAATTCATAATTGCCGAATCCTTCTACTGTAGTTAATACTTTGATCGGAATAGGGTTCACATCGACAGCAAGTGCATCTAACAGCGTTTCAATCGGTTTAAAGTCTGATGCTATATCTTTACCATTTTTACTATCATCATAAAGAGATTGGAATGCTTGAGGAATCACATTTGCGACCACCGAAATTACACCGTGTCCGCCTCTGTTATAAAACTCAACAACATTGTCATCATTTCCACTTAATAAAGTGAAGTTATCTAAATCTACACGTTTTTTAACATCTTCTAGGAACTCAAAATCGTTCGTAGCATCTTTTATCGCAACAATATATTCATTTTTACTTAGAGTTTCTACAGTTTCAGCTTCAATTGTCATATTCGTTCTTGAAGGCACGTCATATAATACAACTGGTAATTTCACAGCATTTGCAATTTTTGTAAAATGTTCAATTAAACCGCGTTGATTCGTTTTATTATAATAGGGTGTAATTAACATAATGCCATCTGCACCTAACTCTTTAGCACGAATTGATGCTTGAATTGACTTTTGTGTACTGTTTGTTCCTGTACCTGCGATGACTGGTACATTACCATTGACTTCGTTTACAACAACTTCAAGAATGCGATCTTTCTCTTCATCTGACAAAGTTGGATTCTCTGCTGTTGTACCATTGACAACGATTGACTTTGCGTTATTTTCTAATAAGTAACTAACGTGCTTTCTTAGTGCATCATAATCAACCTCATTATGTGTAAATGGTGTAATTAACGCTACACCTACGCCTTCAAAAATGTGTCCCATATTATTTTACTCCTTTCAAACTCTTTACTTGTTCAAGTATTTGTACGGCATTGAGTGCTGCACCTTTCAATAAGTTGTCTGAAGTACACCATACATGGAAAGTATTATCTAATGATTCATCGCGACGAATACGACCTACAAAGATTTCGTCTTTACCTGTTGAGTGAATAGCTAATGGATATTCATTTTTCTCAGGATTATCGATGAGAACAACTCGATTATCTTTTTCAAATAATGATTGAATTGATTCAACCGTGGCTTCATTATTCAAAGTTACACTCATGTGTACACTGTGACTATCTTGTACGGGTACACGTACACACGTTGCAGTCACTTTTAAATGATCATCGTGTAAAATTTTGCGTGTTTCGTCTATCATTTTTTGTTCTTCTTTTGTATACCCATCTTCTAAGAAAATATCTATATGTGGTAAAACGTTATTATAAATAGGGTGTGGATACGCCTGTGGTTCTCTACCATTTGCTCCTTCAGCTAAGTCCTCTTTACCTTTAACCCCCGAGCCTGATACCGCTTGATACGTCGTATATGCAACACGTTGTAAACCGTATGCCTCTTGTAACACCTTTAACGGAACAACTGATTGTATTGTTGAACAGTTGGGGTTAGCGATAATCTGTCTATCAAGTACGGGTTCATTGACTTCAGGTACGATTAAATCAATACCGTCTGTCATTCTCCATTGACTTGAATTGTCAATAACTATAGCGCCAGCTTGCTCAAAAATAGGGGAGAAGTGTGCACTTGTACTACCACCTGCACTCATTAATACATAATCAAAATGCTCACTTGCTGCCTCATCTGTTAGTTCTTGTACAGTATATGTTTTTCCTTGAAACTCTATTTCTGTTCCTGCTGATCTTGCTGATGAAAATAATACTAATTCATCATAAGGAATATTTTTACGATCTAATGTTTGTAACATATTTCTTCCAACTAAACCTGTTGCTCCAGCTACTGCTAATCTTGTCATAGTTCTACACTCCATTTTCTATTATTTAATTTTGTTGAAATTAGGAAAATTCAGATTTCGAAAGCTTGATATAAAGCACTGACAGCACGTTTACCATTGTCAGCATCAATTACACACGAAATACTTATCTCTGAAGTTGTTGTTTGGTAAAACTCAATATCGTTTTCAATCAATGTGATAAATGCTTTTGATGCAACACCTGACATATCACGCATGCCTGAACCTATTAATGAAATTTTTACATAATCTTCGTTAATTTTGAAATCTAAAGCGTTAAATTGTTCAGTTAATGATTCTAAAATTTTTGTTAATTGAATAGCATCTGTATCTTTAAATGTGAATGACATTTGCAGACCTTCTAAATTAACAATTTGCGAAATCATGTCGACGTTGACGGCGCCTTCTTCTAATTTATTAAATAATGCTGTTAATAAGCGATCATCTGGTAGGGGATAACTAATCGTAACATGCATCATATGTGTATCTAATGCAACCCCTGTAACGGCTTTCTTTTCTAATAATTCTGTTTGAGACATAATCCATGTTCCTTTCACATTTGATAAAGTTCTGCCTAAATATAGCGGTATATTATAATTATGAGCGAGTTCGACGCTTCGTGTTTCTAAAACACCTGCACCTAAAGCACTCATTTCCATCATTTCTTCATAAGATACGTATTCAAGTCGTTTCGCATCCTTATAAACACGAGGGTCTGTAGCATAAACACCATCAACATCAGTGTAAATTTCACAAGGTGTATTATTACTCGCTGCTAAAGCTACTGCTGTTGTATCTGAACCACCACGTCCAAGCGTTGTAATTTCCATATCTTCGTTAACACCTTGAAATCCTGCAATAACCAATACATCATTGTCCTCAAAAGCTTGATTAAATGTTTCAGGATTTATTTCTGCAATTCTACTCTTTAAATGATGTCCAACAGTTTTGATACCAGCTTGATATCCGGTCATTGCTCTTGCATTAACGCCGATATCATTTAATACCATCGACATATATGAAACTGTTTGTTGTTCTCCAGTCGTTAAAAGTAATGCAAGTTCTTGTTCCTTAGGTTGAGTCGTTAATGAAGAAACATTGTCCATAAGTTGATCGGTCGTTTTACCCATCGCACTTACAACGACAATGAGTTGCTCGCCATTTTCGACCCTTTGTTTTAACATACCAGCGATATTTTTAATTTTTATAAAATCACTTACAGATGATCCACCAAATTTCAAAACACTTCTTTCCAATTACATATCCTCCTCATATCAGTAGGGGAGAATCACAATAATATAAAAAAAGAACATGTTCGGAATGCGAACCTGTTCTAAAATTTATATACAAGTGATGCACTCCATTATTTAACAATAATGACAGACTCTCAGCTCTTAACCATAAAGTCCAACATGTTATAAACTGCTATTATAACTGTTTCGGCATCTCACCCTTTCAAAATTAGCTGCTAGCAGGCAGATACTTCTAAAATTTACTCATGATTGATGCGCCTCATCAATAATTATTTAATTGTTATTTATGGTACTTATTATACATACAGGCTATAGTACTGTAAACTGATTTGAGCAAATTTTTTAAATAAACTGAAAAATTTGTGATTTAAAGTATGAAAGTGCTCAAAAGGTGTATATTGTATATGCGGATCAATGGATTTGCTTTTAATCCATGCGAAAAAAGTGGGGGAAGTACTTATAAAAACATGATTTTCGTATCATTTAGTAAATAAAAAGACAATTTCTATACATTTAAATAGAAATTGCCTTTAAATTGGTCAAGTAACTTTATTTCCAATACTGAAAGAGATTTAAAATTCTTCGTAAGTAGCAGGGTCTTGACCTTTTCGTCGACCATCAGCTTTCGTTAATTGATCAATTTGAGCTAAATCCTCATCATTTAAATAGAAATCAAATAGGTTTTTATTTTCCAATTGTCTTGAAATAGACGTCGCCTTAGGAATAGGAACAACACCATTTTGAATATGCCATTTTAAAATAATTTGCGGAACAGATTTATTATACTTTTCAGCAATCGTGACTATTGTTTGGTCATGCATAACATCCGAAGCACGACCAAGCGGGCTCCATGCTTGTGTAATAATACCTTTATCATTATGGTATTGAATCATTTCTTTTTGATTAAAGTAAGGATGTAATTCAATTTGGTTTACAACAGGTAACACACCAGTTTCTTTTTCTAACCTTTCAATATGCTCTGGAAGGAAATTACATACACCAATAGATTTTATTAAACCTGCTTTTTGAGCTGCAATCATCGCTTTCCATGCTTCTACATATTTTCCTTGCTTAGGATTTGGCCAGTGAATTAAGTATAAGTCAATATATTCAACATTCAGACGGTATATAGATTCTTGAATCGCAGTGAGCGCTTCATCATAACTCTGATAACGACCAGGAAGTTTAGAAGTAACAATAATTTCATCTCTTGAAACGTGACTATTTGCGATAGCACGTCCAACCGTACCTTCATTTTCATAATTATAAGCAGTGTCTAATACAGAATAACCATTCTTTAATGCATTGCTAATTGCGTGCATTCCATGTGTCCCATTTAACTTATATGTACCGAAACCAATTTGTGGCATTACTTGTCCATCATGCATAAAATAATTTTCCATTACTACATTCCTCCTATTTCAATTCAATACTTATTATAAAAAGTCATCTAATTAAATTCAAAATATTAAGCACTGTCACAAAAGCATTCGTATAAAAAAGTGGGGCAGAAACCTCGCTTTTAGCTTTAGGTTTCTACCCCAAAATTTAAATATATGTGTTATAAAATTATGATGTAAATTTAAGCATTTGCTTGTGTTAACACACCAGTTTCTTTTAAGTACTCTTCATAAGAAATTTCTTTAGATAATGCACCTTCTGGATTTAGATCAATGACACGATTTGCGATTGTATTGATAAATTCGAAGTCATATGAAGTGAAGATAATTGAACCTTTAAATGCTTTCAAACCATCATTTACTGCAGTAATACTTTCTAGGTCTAAATGGTTTGTTGGTTCATCTAGTAATAGGACATTTGCACTAGATAACATCATTTTACTTAACATACAACGCACTTTCTCGCCACCTGATAAGACGCTAGCTTTTTTCTTAACTTCTTCGCCACTAAATAACATACGTCCTAAGAAACCACGTAGGAATGTTTCTGTTTGTTCATCTTCAGGAGCATATTGACGTAACCAGTCAACTAAGTTCATATCAACGCCTTCAAAGTATTCTGAGTTATCTTTCGGTAAATAACTTCTTGAAGTTGTCACACCCCATCTTACTGTTCCTTCATCTGGTTCCATTTCACCAGCTAAAATTTTCAATAGAGTTGTTTTAGCAATTTCACTATCTCCTACAAGTACAGCTTTATCGTTAGGGAACATAGTGAATGAAATGTTATCTAATACTTTTTCGCCGTCGACTGTTTTAGAAACATTTTCAACGAATAGTAAATCATTACCAATTTCTCTTTCAGGCGTAAAGTTTACAAATGGGTAACGACGTGAAGAAGGCTGGATGTCATCTAATTCAATTTTTTCTAATTGTTTTTTACGACTTGTTGCTTGTTTAGATTTTGACGCATTCGCTGAGAAACGTGCAACGAAATCTTGCAATTCTTTAATCTTTTCTTCTTTTTTCTTGTTTTGCTCTTGCGCCATTTTCATTGCTAATTGACTTGATTGATACCAGAAATCATAGTTACCAACGTAAATTTTAATTTTACCATAGTCTAAATCAGCTATATGCGTACACACATTATTTAAGAAGTGTCTATCATGTGAGACAACAATTACAGTATTTTCAAAATTAATAAGGAAATCTTCTAACCAGCTAATTGCAGGAATATCCAAACCATTGGTAGGCTCGTCGAGTAGTAATACATCTGGATCACCGAATAGACTTTGAGCTAATAATACTTTCACTTTTTGGTTGTTTTCTAGTTCAGACATTGTTTTATCTTGAAGATCAGCACTAATACCTAATCCTGAAAGTAATGAACCAGCATCAGCTTCAGCATTCCAACCGTTCATTTCGGCAAATTCACCTTCAAGTTCAGCAGCTTTGATACCATCTTCATCACTAAAATCAGGTTTCATATAAATTTCATCTTTTTCTTTCATTACCTTAAATAAACGTTCATGACCTTTAATAACTACATCAATCACGCGTTCATCTTCATAAGCAAAGTGATCCTGTTTTAAGATAGCCATACGTTGATCTTTACCTAACGAAACGTGACCAGTTTGGGCATCAATTTCTCCAGATAATATCTTTAAGAATGTTGATTTCCCAGCACCATTCGCACCTATAAGGCCGTAGCAATTGCCATCAGTAAATTTTATATTTACATCTTCGAATAATTTACGATCACCAAATCGTAAACTTACATCAGTAACTTGTAACATGCATTTTCTCCTTTTCCGTTATTCTAACGGTCAAATTATAACACACTTACTTAGCTCTTTCGACCAAAGTTAAAGTAGTCAATGCCATAAAACAATTTGCATGTTATAATAGGAAGAAACTAATGTGCGAAGGAGAACAATATGGCTCAAGATGAAAAAGATATTGTAGGTTCTATAGAATTTCTACAAGTAATGGGTGTAGAAGGGTCCACATACAAATTAAAGGGACCAAATGGAGAAGACGTAAAACTCAATAAATCAGAAATTAATGAAGAAGACGATTTAGAAATAGGAGAAGAGTATAGCTTTTTCATTTATCCAAACCGTTCAGGTGATTTGTTTGCCACACAAAATATGCCTGATATTACAACAAACAAATATGATTTCGTTAAAGTATTGAAAACAGATCGAGACGGCGCTCATGTAGATGTAGGTTTACCGAGAGAGGTATTAATCCCATGGGAAGACTTACCTAAAGTAAAAGAAATTTGGCCAACTCAAGGCGATGAACTACTTGTCACACTGCGTATAGACAGAGAAAGAAATATGTTTGCACGACTTGCAACTGAAACAATTGTTGAGCAAATGTTCACGCCAGTTGACAATGACGAAATGCACAATCAGGTTATTGAAGCTCGTCCTTATAGATTATTAAGAGTAGGTAGCTTCCTTCTATCTAAAGATGGTTACAAAATCTTTGTTCATGAATCAGAAAGAAAAGAAGAACCACGCTTAGGTGAAAATGTCTCAGTACGTATAATCGGTTACAACGAAAAGGGTGAACTTAATGGTTCTTTTTTACCACTAGCACATGAGCGATTGGATGAAGATGGTCAGCACATATTTGATTTACTTGTCGAATATGACGGAGAATTACCTTTTTGGGATAAATCCAGTCCTGAAGCTATTAAAGAAGTGTTTAATATGAGCAAGGGTGCCTTTAAACGTGCAATCGGTCATCTATACAAACATAAAATTATCAATATCGAAACAGGTAAGATTACGCTAACTAAAAAGGGTTGGAGTAGAATAGAAGAGTAATCTATCTTAGTAATTATTTAGTAGAAAATAACTTCACATGATTTAAGTTGAAACATAAATATTAGCATTAAGTCCATCAATGGTTAAAAACTTTTGGTGGACTTATTTTTTATACCAATATTCATATTTTGAGTTTCTTCTATAATAAAGAAACAAATATACATCAATTTATATAATTTGATTTTAATGTTCAGTAACAATAAATAACAAATACATAAATCTAGTGAAATACAGTCTCAACCTACAAATACCAACAAACATTAAAACAGTTATCTATTCAGTTGCTGGCCAAATAATAAGAAAAATATTTCGTTGGCAAGCTATCTTAACAAAATATTTACATTAAAGTCATTTGTAATTAATATACGATGTGTAGTATAAGGGTTGTAAGAAATACATATAACTTTTTGGGTTATTTATTTATTAGGAGGATGTTTCAATGAAAAAATGGCAATTATTTGGTACTACAGTAGTTGGTGCTTCACTTTTATTAGGAGCTTGCGGAGGTAACGGTGGCTCTGATTCAGGTTCAGGAGAAGGTAAAGACGTTAAAGGAGAAGTTAAAGGCGATGGGTCATCAACAGTAGGTCCAATCATTGAAAAATTAAACGAAAAATTCAACAAAAAATTTCCAAATGTAACTGTTTCAAATGCACAATCAGGTACTGGGGGCGGATTTGAAAAGTTCATTTCTGGAAGTACTGATTTTTCAAATGCATCTAGACCAATAAAAGATGACGAGAAGAAAAAATTAAAAGACAAAGGTATCGATTATAAAGAATACAAAATCGGCCAAGATGGTGTAACAGTTACTGTAAACAAAGATAATGATTTCGTTAAAGAATTATCTAAAAAACAATTGAAAAAAATCTACTCTGGCGAAGCTAAAACTTGGAAAGATGTTAATTCTAAATGGCCAGACAAAGAAATCAAACCATTCTCACCTAACCAATCACATGGTACTTATGACTTCTTTAGTGAAGAAGTAATGGACAAAGGTGATATCAAAGCTGATAAGAACTCAGATACAAACCAAATCGTATCTAACGTAGACAAAAACAAACAAGCTATCGGATACTTCGGTTATGACTACTACAAAGAAAACAAAGACAAATTAAAAGTAGTTAACATCAAAGACGAAAAAGGTAAACTTACAAAACCTTCAGAAAAAACTATCCAAAATGGTTCATACGTATTAAGTAGACCATTATTCATCTACGCTAACGAGAAGAAATTAAAAGATAACAAAGGTTTACAAGAATTCTTGAAATTCACATTAAAAGATAAAGGTAAATCAGCTGAAGATGTAGGTTTAGTTGCATTACCTAAAGACAAATACACTAAACAACTTGATAAATTAAATAAATTTATCGACAAAAATAGTGATAGCAAAGACAGCAAAAAAGACGACAGCAAAAAAGAAGATAAGTAAACATAGCTTTATTTCTTAAAGGTTGGGAATTTGGAAGTGGGGGGCGAAAGTGACAGTTTTAAATGTCACTTTCCTCTACATTCCTTGTTCTGTAAGACTAATGTATACAAGTGCTATCCATTTCGCTTGTATGCAATTAGTTAACAGAGACTCCCAACCTTTTTTAATAATTTGGGAGACAAATAAAGAAGGAAGGTATTGAAATGGCGAATTCGCAACCATCAGTAGGTGAGATGATTAAAAAGAATAATGCTAAAAAGAAAGGCCTTAGTGATAAAATTGTACCTTTAATTTTAGGTATCATCGCATTATTCTCAATATTAGCTACAATCGGTATTATTGTTACGTTATTGACAGAGACAATTACATTTTTCACACGCGTACCAATCACACAATTTCTATTTAAAACACAATGGGATCCAGCAAGTTCAGAACCTAAATATGGTATATGGGCATTAATACTAGGTACTCTTAAAATCACATTTATTGCAACAATTGTTGCAGTACCTTTAGGTTTAGGTGCAGCACTTTACTTAAGTGAATATGCTTCAAGTCGTGCAAGAAGAATTATTAAACCTATTTTAGAAATATTATCTGGTATTCCGACTATTGTATTTGGTTTCTTCGCAGTATCATTCGTAACTCCTATATTAAGAGCAATCTTCCCGTTCATTGATAGTTTAAACTCTATCAGTCCAGGGATTGTTGTAGGTATTATGATTATTCCATTAATTTCAAGTATGAGTGAGGATGCAATGTCATCTGTACCTGACAAAATGCGTGAAGGTGCACTTGGTTTAGGTGCTACAAAATTTGAAGTAGCAACAAAAGTTGTGTTACCAGCAGCAATTTCAGGTGTTATGGCATCAATTGTATTAGCGATTTCTCGTGCTATCGGTGAAACTATGATCGTATCGTTAGCAGCAGGTAGTTCACCAAAATTCGATTTAAGTCTTACTAATTCAATTCAAACTATGACAGGCTACATTGTAGAAATCGCATCAGGTGATGCAACATTTGGATCAGACCAATATTACAGTATTTACGCTGTTGGGTTCACATTATTCTTATTCACATTAATCATGAACCTATTATCACAATGGATTACGAAACGCTTTAGAGAGGAGTATTAATTATGAGCGAGTCTAATAATAAAACACTAGTCGATCAAAATACTGTAGACAACAAGCTCTCTGGCAGACTTAATAAGAATAAATTCAACAAAGCAGCGTTTTTCGCTTGTACATTAGTTGGTTTAATCGTTCTTGCTGCTTTAATTATCAATACATTAATCCAAGGTGCAGGGCATTTAACACCTAAATTCTTCACAAGTTTCTCATCTTCTACGCCATCAATGGCCGGTATTAAAGGAGCGTTAATGGGAACACTTTGGTTAATGATAACTATCATTCCAATTTCAATCATCTTAGGTGTCGGTACAGCAATCTATCTTGAAGAATATGCAAAAGATAATGCTTTTACAAAATTCGTAAGACTTTGTATTAATAACTTAGCCGGTGTACCATCTGTTGTATTCGGTTTACTTGGTTTAACGCTTTTCGTAAGAGGTATGAATGTTCCAGCTTTAGCTATGCATGAAACAGTTATTGCAGCCGCATTAACAATGTCATTACTAATTTTACCTGTTATTATCGTATCTAGCCAAGAAGCAATAAGAGCGGTACCTAATTCAGTAAAAGAAGCTTCATATGGTTTAGGTGGTAATAAATGGCAAACAATTCGTCGTGTCGTATTACCAGCAGCCATCCCTGGTATTTTAACTGGATTTATCTTAGCTTTATCAAGAGCATTAGGTGAAACAGCGCCATTAATCTTGATTGGTATTCCAACAGTTTTATTACACGTACCAACAAGTATCTTTGATAAATTCCAAGCATTACCAATCACGATTTACAACTGGGCAAAAATGCCTCAAGACGAATTCCAAAACGTTGCAGCAGCCGGAATTATAGTATTATTAGTAATCTTATTATTAATGAATGCAGTTGCAATCTTCTTACGTAATAAATATAGCAAGAAATATTAATGAACTTTTCATATAAACAACAGTGAATTGATGGGGAAATCACTTAAACAAGAGATATAAATGAGTTCAAAAAGGAGTTTTAATTATGGATAAAAAAACAATCTCAGAAGATAAAAAAGAACTTGAATCAACAACTAATGAACAGTCAGCACCAGCGACTACAATCGACACAAATAATACAAACAAAAAAGAAAGCTCAATTCCAGATAGCCAAAAAAACATTGTTTATTCAACTAAAAATTTAGACTTATGGTATGGTGAAAATCATGCTTTAAAAAACATTAACTTAGATGTTTTAGAAAACACAGTTACTGCAATTATCGGACCTTCAGGTTGCGGTAAATCAACTTACATCAAAACATTAAATCGTATGGTTGAATTAGTACCTTCAGTTAAAACAGCTGGTAAAATTATGTATCGTGATCAAAACATCTTTGATGATAATTATTCAGTTGAAAAGTTAAGAACAAACGTAGGAATGGTCTTCCAACAACCAAACCCATTCCCTAAATCAATCTATGATAATATTACTTACGGACCAAAAATTCACGGTATTAAAGACAAAAAGGTTTTAGACGAAATCGTAGAAAAATCATTACGTGGTGCAGCAATTTGGGATGAATTAAAAGATCGTTTAAATACGAACGCATACAGTTTATCAGGTGGTCAGCAACAACGTGTTTGTATCGCTCGTAGTTTAGCGATTGAACCAGATGTAATCCTAATGGACGAACCAACATCAGCTTTAGACCCTATTTCAACATTAAAAGTTGAAGAATTAGTTCAAAACTTAAAAGAAAATTACTCAATTATTATCGTTACACACAACATGCAACAAGCAGCACGTGTTTCTGATAAAACAGCATTCTTCCTTAACGGTTATGTAAATGAATATGATGATACTGATAAATTATTCTCAAATCCTTCTGATAAACAAACAGAAGATTACATTTCAGGTAGATTTGGTTAATACCGAATGGTAATAATTCGAGAAAAATATGAAGGCCAATTAGACGATCTTGTTAAAGATTTACGTCGACTTGGCCTTTACGTTTATCAGCACATATCATATGCCCTACAATCGTTAAGCGAAGAGGACCGTAATTATGCACGACAAACAATTGAGAGAGATAAAGTTATCAATGCTTTAGAAACTGATATTAACGAAAAGGTCATCATGCTTATAACAAAGCAACAACCCATTGCTACAGATTTACGATTAATGATGGCCTCTCTGAAAATCGCGAGTGATTTAGAAAGAATTGGCGATAATGCAGCAAGTATTGCTAAAATACGTTTGCGTGCAAAAATTACCGATCACTATGTACTAACACGACTTAACACGATGGGTAAATTGGCATTGTTAATGCTTAAAGATATGAGAGATGCAGTAAAACACAACGACATCACGTTAATTAAAGAAATTATAGAACGTGATAAAGATATTGATGATTTATATAAAAACATCGTAAATACAACGTATTTAATTGACAATGACCCATTTGTGGCAGGACAAGCACATCTTGCAGCACGCCATTTAGAAAGAGTAGGAGATCACATCGGTAATGTTGCTGAAAATATTTACTTTTTCATTACTGGTGAACGATACGAAACATACAATAAATAAATTAAATGCTTACAACCCAAAATATAAAAGGATCAATCAGACCAAGAGAAGGTTATGATTGATTCTTTTTAATGTTTAATTGTATTTTAGTCGTGTATGATAAAAGAGTAAAATTTTTTAGAGAAGGTGATGACATGGCAGAGAATAAAAACTTCGATAATCAAAACAATTCCGATTTATTAACACAAAAAATGTTAGAAACGCGTACGGTTATTATTTCTGGTGAAATTAATGATGAAACGGCGTATGACGTAGCAAATAAATTATTATTATTAGAAGCAACGAGTGATGAACCAATCAACTTGTTCATTTCTACTCAAGGAGGCCATGTTGACTCTGGTTTCTATATTCGTGATATGATTAACTTTATTAAACCAAAAGTGAACATTATTGGTTCAGGTTGGGTAGTAAGCGCAGGTATCTTTATCTTCTTGTCAGGAGAAAAAGAAAGACGCTATAGTTTACCAAATACACGCTTTATGATGCATCAACCGAGTGGTGGTGCACAAGGTCAATCAACTGAAATTGAAATTACTGCACGTGAAATCGTAAGAACACGTAAACGTATCAATGAAGTTATTGCTCAAGAAACAGGTCAAAAAATTGAAAAAGTTGAAGAAGATACGAACAGAGATTATTGGTTAAGTGTGGAAGAAGCCGTTGAGTATGGAATTGTAAATAAAATTATAAGTAGCAGAGATGAACTTGAATAACTCAAAAATAAATTAATATATAAAAACGGACTGAGTAATAACAGTCCGTTTTTTATATATTGAATTACTCACTTTGTTCAATTTCATCAGTTAACTTTTCTAATTCATCCACGAGATGACCAATATAGCGAATTGTCGAACGTAATGGTTTATCTGTACGAATATCAATACTAGCGGTATCTGCCAAGTCAATTGGTGATTGACTACCACCAGCACTTAAAGTCTCTAACCATTGATCCACAGCCTGTTGGCCTTCTTTTTTAATTTTTTGAGACATCACTGTCCCAATCGTTAACCCTGCTGAATACGTATACGAGTATAATCCCATATAATAATGAGGTTGGCGCATCCAAGTTAATTCGACGCCATCTGATAATTTAACCGCATTTCCGAAGAATTGACCATAAACATCACGCATAATTTCATTAAGTACAGGGGCTGTAAGGGATTCACCATTATCTACCTTATTATATACTTCTCTTTGAAACGCTGCTTCTAACAAATGCGTTACCATATTATGGTAATAAGTTCGTGAAATAATAGAACCGATTACCCATCTTTTGAATTTTGGGTCGTCACTTGAATCGATTAAATAATTAGCCATTAACATTTCATTCATCGTAGAAGGTGCCTCTACAAAGTACATAGATGGTTCTGATTCTAAATAATTTTGATGTTTTTGAGCCAGCGTAAAATGTCCTGCATGACCTAATTCATGTGCCAGAACAAAAGTTTCTGTCATCTTACCAGTCCAAGAAATAAATACATACGAATGCGTAGCATAGGGACTAGCACAATATGCACCCGTCTCTTTACCTTTATTTTGTGCAAAATCAATCCATCTATCTTTATAAGCACGTTCAACCATATTTAAATAATCTTGGCCAAGTATTTTTAAAGCGCCAAAGATATACTGTTTTGAATCTTCAATTGAAATGGATGGTTCATAATCAGGGTCAATCGATACTTGTAAATCTTCAAAACGCATCGTATCTTGTCCATGAACACGTTTTAGTAACTTTGCGTATTTCTGCATAATTGGCGCCAGGTCACTCATAATAACATCGATTTGACGGTCAAACATTTCACGTGTCACTTCTTGCTCTGATAACAAATAGTCGATAACAGAATCATAACCTCTAAGATTTGCTTCAATTTTTTCTTGTTGAACATGCATATTATATGTAGCCGCAGTAGTATGTTGGTATTTACTGATTGCATGACTAAAATATTTAAAGCTTTTTCTGCGGAATTCTGTATCTGGATCATCCTCATATTCATTTTCAAAAGTTGTATAATCCAATGGATAAGTTTGGTCTTTATATTTAAATGTACCAAAATCAATATCTAACATTTTTGTAATGCCATACAGCTCAAAAGGACTGTCAAAAGTAGGGGATAAACTAGCTAAAGTACTTTCAACTTCAGGTGATAATTGATATTGTTGCTTATCTTTCAACTTTTTTAAATAATGTGGATATTTACTGTTTTCAATTAACTCATTGATTAATGATTCAGGTTGTTGCAAAATTTCTGATTCAACAAAAGTTAGTTCACTAGCAATTTTCCCATTGTAATTAGTTAGCTTTGAACTTAACGTTTGTGCTGCTTCATTTGTAACATCAACACTTAATCTTAATTCTGCATAGTTACTCATTCGATCAACATTTATTAGTATTTCCACATATGTATCTAATGCATGTTCAATCGTTTTTATATTATTGAGCGTGTTATAAAATTGCTTGTGGAAATCCTGGGCTTGTTTTAATGTGATATCTAACATTTCATAGAATTCAGCATCTGTTGCAAATAATTCTGTAATATCCCAAGTTTCTTCTTGAGGGACATGTTTTCGTTTTGGTAAAGATTCGACCATACAATCACTCCTTAAGCATACTTTATATCATTATTCACTGTTAATTATACTAGAAAACACCACAAAAAATACACTACAGGGCTTACATTTCATCGCTAATAGAGCATCAATATTAAATTTATCTAAAATACAATAATTATTTTCGATTGTACAGCTAAAGACTGAATGAAAATCTTAATAAATTTAGTATAATAATATTAAGATTAATTATGCATACTATAATATTAAGGAGCGCTAAAGATGACATTAACCGATTTACCACACTACTTATGGATTACTGTAATTGCTGTCATATTATTAACTGTATTTAATACACTCGTGTTGCATAAATGGTTTGCTACACCAATCATTACATTTCTTATATTAACTATAGCAGCATTTTTCATTCCAATATTCTATGATATATCTTATAAACCGTTATTCGGTTATGCGATGTTCATGTCTATCATAAGCATAATTATAAGTTTCTTAATATGGTTCTTTACGAGAAATTGGCGACGTCAACGTGAACAAAAGAGAATTGAAAAAGTTATACGAAAGCATCATCATTATTATGGCCAAAATCATTATCCAAGAAATGATTTCAATCATCATTATCGTTACTAATAGAAACTCAATTACAAGATTTAAAGTTCAGTGCATAAGGTACTGAACTTTTTTATATACACGATTAAACGAAATGAACATAAATCTCATAAATGGGGCACCTTTTTTTAAATATAGATAACTTCCTATAATATATATTATGTAAACTAAAAAGAAATTGAAAATCTATACTCAATAATTCAGCATTATTTATCATGCATTATCAATAAATTACAATTTGTAAGTTGTCATGCATGTATCTATTAATCATTTCGTAAGATGCATCAATCTATAAACTTTCTAATCACTATGGTTATGAAATTTGCACTGAGCTTTATACTGATATGCAAAATCATTTTTCGATGCAACTCACGTTAAATCTCAGCATTACTCCTAATATTTAAATTAAAAATTTAATATCAGAAACCTGTATATATGCAAATGGCTCAAGATTTATTAGAAATAATTATATAATTAATAGAATCAACAATATAACAATAAACTTGCTATGAAATAGTACTAATAAACTCATTATTTTATAAGTAATCCTTAATTACAGTAAGTTTCAATTAAAATAAATATATATAGTTTACATAATATTTCTATAGTTAATTTAATTCCTACTAAAAGAAAAAGCTTATAGGCATTTTCATATACCTATAAGCCTTAAATATAATATCTAGAACTTATGTTATTTCTTAATTTTCTTTCTTGCTTTGTTTAATGTATTGAATAACCAATATTTTGTTTTCTTAATTGGTTTATAGAAGTCGCCGATAAGTTCTTCGATTTGAACATTGAAACCACGTTTAAAGCGATATACGCCGTAGTCTTCACTGTTTTCTGTGAAATCTCCTGATAAACCGTAGAAATTGTAACGTGTATATCCATGCTCGAAACAGTAATTAATCATGAACCAATGCATCATATATGGTCCCATATATTGGTTATACTTTTCTGAAGAACCGCCAGAGAAGTAGTTCACTTCATAAGCATTTGTAAAGTAAACGCCTGATGCTAGGTTTAAGACTGAACCGTCTGTTTGTCTTAACTCACTCGCTTGTAACAATTCTTTCTTGTCATGTTCAATTTGTTTATCGAGTTCAGCAATTTTCTTTAATTGTTTATCTGATTTATTTTCTTTTGCCATCATTTGATCACGACGAGATTCTTTATCGTTTAATGACTCTTGTGTGTTGTTAATATATTCATCTAAATCGATATATGCTAACGGTATTAATGCTTTATCTCCGTAATTATCGATAAAGTTATAGAAATATTCGTCTGTTTTTGAAACGAAACCAGTACGTGCTTCAGTTTCACGATAAAGCTCTAAAAATTGATCAAATTCATCACGTTTAAGGAAACGAACTTTTACGCCGTAGTTAATTGCTTTATTGACATTACGCTTTCTTTGGCTATCAAATTGCTTTTTAAGTGAGGCTGGTGTTTCATTTTCTAAGTTTAACACGCCCATCCAACGAACTTGACTTGAACTATCATACTGAGTTGTGAATCCGTGATGCGTATAGCCATGTGATTTAAACAAGTTCACTAAGGCGTCATTTTTATCTCGATCTGGGAATTGATTAATATCTTTATCATAAATATTGTAAATCCAGTATGGGTCTAATTTTACATATAAGCAGTTATGTTGTTGTAAATAACTATCGAGTTCACGTAAGTAGAAATCGATTAATCCTAAATCATTATAATCCATCACAGGACCACGGTTAGAATAATAAACATAGCTACCCATAGTAGGAATTTTTGAGAAAAGACTAGCTGCAATAACTTGATTATCATCATCTTTTAAGCCCAGTAATACAACTTGAAATCCATCATTTTCTCTTGTCGCAATATTTTCTTTCACTTGGAAATAATGACTTTCTAACGCTGGATTCTGTACAAAATTTTCGTATTCTTTGACAGTTAACTCAGTAAATTTCATTCTAGCTTAGTTCCCTTCTATATATGTTTACTTTTTGTCCTTAATATCTTTTAATTTCTTATAAATGTTATAAATAGGTTTGTTAATCGGTTTAATAAAGTCACCAACATATTCTACAACGTCTGCGTTATAGCCTTTTTTAAATTTAACAACTCCCGCATCTTCTGCATCTTCTGAAAAATCACCAGTAATTCCATAGAAGTTATAACGATTAATTCCATGTTCTAAAGCATAGTTAATCATTTTCCATTGAATTGCGTAGCTTCCTGCAAAGTGTCTAAACTCATTAGCTGTACCACCAGCATAATATACAACTTCAAATGGATTAATTATGAAGAATGCAGCCGATATTGGTAATTCATTCCCATGTTCTTCTTGTAATGCTTTCGCTTCGTCAATTTTTTGTTGATTTGCTACAAGTTGTTTTTCTAAATTGTCTCGCTTATTGTACGACTTTTTATTGTCTGGTCGTTTTTCGATATCTTTTAATGCTTTATTAATATCTTTAGTTAAAGCTTCTCGATCAAGTTTCAACTCTTCGATGTATTCATCAAAGTCCATGTAAGCTAATGGTACTAAGACACGATCCTTATAATACTTCAAACGATTGTAATAGAAACTATCATTTCTATCGTCGAAGGCTTTCGTCTCAGAAGTTTCTTCCATAAATTGGCGGAAAATCGGTAATTCTTCTTTATTTAAAAATCTAATCTTAACGCCATTTTTCTGAACTTTTTTAGTATTACGTTTTCTTAAACTATCCATTCCTTTTAAAACGTCTTTTTCAGTTTTATCTGTTAAATCTAAAACAGAATGGAACCGAACTTGTTTGTCAGAATGGAAACCTGTGAAAAATCCTTGGTGTTTAAATCCAAGTTGCTTCATCTTATCAAAGAACCAATCATTTCCTGCATTTTCAAGTACGTCACCCTCGTGGTTACGATACTGATATGCTAAATATGGATCTACTCTTAAATAGATTGCATTATGTTTTTTTGCATATTGTGCCAATTCATTAAAGAAAAAATGAACAAGTTCTTTATTATCAAAATCTATAACAGGTCCTCTGTTCGTATAGAAAGATTTGAAAAAACGCATTACAGGTATTGCTGTCATTAAACAAGCTGCAATAACTTGATTATTATTATCCTTTATACCTACTAAATGCGTTTCAGCACCTTCTGCAACCTTTAATTCATAGTTCGCAGTCATTTGAGTGAAATGACTGTTGGGCATTTTATCTGTAAATTCCCTGAATTCTTTAGCGGTTAAATTTGTAAATTTCATTTTTTAATAAACTCCTAATTGTCTATAGTACTTTGATACAATGTTTGCTCTTAATCTCGATTATTATACAATAATCGTTCATAAAACAAAATCAATACCTATTTTGTGCATCGTACCTATCACTTTTATATAACATAAACAGATTTTTCCACTATAAGTATCTTTATATCCTTTATTATATCATTCATACAAATTTATCAAAGAATAAACTATTATGAATATGACTTATCTTTATTTCAATTATTACTTTAAGCATCATTATTTAATTAAATTGTAAAATAATACTATAATTGCTATTTTAAATAATACTGACTATGTACATAGGTCAATTGAAAAAATAAAAACTGGAAAACACTACGTTCTCCAGTTTTTTATAATACTTTTAGCTTAAGCTTCAACTTTCATATTATTTTAAAGCATCTCTTAATGCTTCACCGATTGCAACGCTTGATTGTGGATTTTGACCTGTAATAAATTGTCCATCTTTTTCCACGTGTACTGAGAAGTTATCATCGGCAACAAATTTAGCACCTTGGTTTTCTAATTCCGTTTGAGTTAGGAAAGGTACTTTTTCGTCTAATTTCATCGTACGTTCTTCATCATCTGTAAATGAAGTTAATGTCACGCCGTCAACTAAGAAATTACCATCGTTGTCTTTGGCACCTACAAAAGCACTTGGACCATGACAAACTGATGAAATATACTTACCTTCACCTTTAAATTGTGCAAGAATTGCTGCAAGCTTTTGATTGTGTGCATAATCAAATACTGTGCCGTGACCACCAGGTAAATAAACAGCATCGTAATTATCAACATTAACATCATCTAAACTAGATAATTGTTTAATTTTTTCAACGAAGTCACTATATTTATTTAATTCATCGTTTTGAGTAGAATTAGGGTCAATCGGTACTTCCCCACCGTTGATTGAAACAAGATCTACATCAACACCTGATTCCGTTAAAATATTATAAGGTTCACTCGCCTCTTCTAACCATAATCCTGTAGGTGTACCGTCGTCATATTGATCTCTGCTTGTTAAAACAAACAATACTTTTTTAGTCAAAATTGTCACCTCTATATAATGAATTTGAAATTAGCTTAAGTTATTACTATACATGCGCTTTTTATTACTTAGCATGATGCTAATTTCTCTTCAAAGATTCTAATGATACTTTACCCGTATTATTTATATGTTATTCATTTTGATCTAGAGGTTTATCTAACGCTTGTCGAATAGATTTTAGAAATTGTATAGTTGTTTCCACATTATCATTTTCAAAGCGTTTGACAATTTCACTCCCCATAACGACACCATCTGCTACACTCACAATATCAGTAACATGTAACGAGTTACGAATGCCGAAACCAGCTACTACTGGTATATCTGTTAATGTTTGAATGTGTTGAATCGTACGCTTTAAATCTGGATGGAATTTACCATTTTCACCCGTAGTTGCATTCATCGTCACTGTATACATGAACCCTTCAGCGTCTTTCGCAATTTGTTCAATTCGTGATTCAGAAGTAGTCATCGCAATTAAAGAAATGATATTTACAGTACGATTTGGATGACGTTTCTTCAATTGTTGTATGAGTTCATGTGGTAAATCTGGAATGATTACACCATAAATACCAGCTTGCGCACATGCGTTGAAAAATTCAGTTTCGCCATAATGTTGAATGATGTTGTAATAGGTCATTAGCACATAGTTACTCGTAATTTCTTCTTGATGTTTTTCTAATTGATCGATAATATACTGTACATTCACACCTTCTTCTATTGCTTTAGCCCCAGCATCCATAATTACCGGTCCATCAGCTACCGGGTCCGAGAAAGGCACACCGATTTCCACAATATCGGCTCCAACTTCATTTAATGTCTTTAAATTATCAATAAATGACGTATTTCCCATAATGTATGGTATAAATAGTTTACGCATCGCCTTCACCACCTTTATTCATATATGCACGGATTGTATCCATATCTTTATCTCCACGACCAGATACAGTTACTACAATAATTTCATCTTCGCTCATTCGAGGTGCAAGCTCCTCAACGTAACTTAAAGCATGCGCACTTTCAATAGCTGGTATAATACCTTCTGCTTTAGTAAATCGTACAAGTGCTTCCATTGCTTGATTATCACTCGCCGTCACATAATCTACTCTTCCAATATCATGATAATACGAATGTTCAGGACCAACCCCTGGGTAATCTAACCCTGCTGAAATTGAATGTGCTAATTGAATTTGACCATCTTCATTTTGTAACAAATACATTTTAGTCCCATGTAGCACCCCGACTTTGCCTTGCGTGATTGCTAATGCATGACGATCCGTTTTTACACCTTTACCAGCAGCTTCTACACCATATAATTTAACGTCGTCTTTTATAAATGGATAAAACGTGCCTATCGCATTGGATCCTCCACCTACACAAGCAACGATTGCATCAGGTAAACGCCCTTCTTTATCTTGTATTTGACCTTTGATTTCTTCTCCGATGACACTTTGAAAGTCTCGTACCATTGTTGGAAATGGATCAGGTCCAAGCGCAGAACCTAACAAGTAATGCGTATCATCTACGTGACTCACCCAGTATTGTAGTGCTTTATTTACAGCATCTGACAACGTGCCTTGCCCTTCAGTTACTGATTTAACTGTCGCACCTAACAATTCCATTCTAAATACGTTTAGCGATTGTCGTTTAATATCTTCTTCACCCATAAATACAACGAGTTCCATATCAAATAACGCGGCAACAGTTGCACTCGCAACCCCGTGCTGGCCTGCACCAGTTTCTGCTACGAGTTTCTTCTTGCCCATGCGTTTTGCAAGTAAAGCTTGTCCTAATGCGTTGTTGATTTTATGCGCGCCAGTATGGTTTAAATCTTCTCTTTTCAAATAAATTTTTGCCCCACCTAATGTTTCCGTATAAGATTTCGCATACGTTAACGGTGTTTCTCGCCCTACATATTCTTTTAAATAATACGTTAATTCTTCTTTAATTTGTGGGTCTTCTTTCGCTTTGTTATAGGCTTGTTTCAGTTCTTGAATTGCTGGCATTAACGTTTCTGGTACAAATTGTCCCCCGTATTCACCGAAAAAACCAAATTCATCTGCTTGCGTTTGAATATTACGTTGCATCATATTTTTTCTCCTTTACTTTTAAAATAATGTCTTTCATCTTATTTATATCTTTAACATCTTCACTTTCGATTCCACTCGCAATGTCGTATCCACTATGCGCTAATTCTAATTGCTCTATTTTGTTAATATTTTCAAGATCAATTCCGCCTGCAATCAAAAATTCAATTCCTGTGAGTCCTTGCAATATTTCCCAATTATAAACTTTACCTGTACCACCATAACTTTCTGAAGGTGTATCTATAATAAATAGGTCGATATCAGTGCGATAATATTCAATCGCGTTTGATAAAGCATCTTTGTCTGAAGCGGGCAGTGCTTTAATTAATTTAATGTGCGGAAAAAGTCGTTTTATTTGTTGAATGAATTCTATACTTTCTGAACCGTGTAATTGTATAGCCGTTAATGAAGTCGATTCGATAAGGTTTGAAATTGTATCAAAATTAGGATTAACGACTACCACAACCTTTTCTATATGCTTTGGAATTATATCCGTAAACTGTTTGATTGTCGGAACGTCGACATATCTTTTACTTTTGGGATAATGTATAAACCCAATTGCGTCAATATTTAAATCTCTAACTTTAGCAACATCTTCCAACGTACGAAATCCACAAAATTTTAATTTCATCGTTGGACCTTCTCTAATTTTAAACTTGGTAAAAATTGACTCAAGTCATCGCAAGTCATCAATGATTCCCCTATTAACATTCCGCTTATACCTGATGCTACAATATTTTCAACATCACTTCGGTTACGGACTCCACTTTCTGAAATATAATTCACATTGGGTTGATAATCTTCTAAAATTTCGTTTGTATGCAATACATCAGTAACAAAACGTTTTAAATCCCTATTATTAATACCGATTAATTCAGCACCAAGTTGATGTGCTCTCTTAAGTTCTGCTTTATCATGCACTTCAACTAACACTTCTAAGTTTAAAGATCGTGCGTAATGATAAAGTTCCTGTAATTCTTCATCATTTAATACGTTTACGATGAGTAATATAATTGATGCGCCAGCCTTGCGTGCAACATCAATTTGTATTTTTTCAACTATAAAATCTTTACATAACACCGGTAAATTCGTCTCGATAGTTAACTCTTGTAACCTTTCAAAACTACCTTCAAAATACTGTTCATCTGTAAGTATTGAAACTGCATTCGCACCATATTGTTCATATTGCTTAACCTGTTGTATTAAATTTCTTTCAGGTAATCTATCAATAGATGGACTTTTAGATTTTATTTCAGCAATGATGGCTAATTCTTTTGAAGACTTTATTTGGTCGTTTAATGTTTGTTTATGTGAAACGTCAACGGCTGTTAAAGTTTTTAATTTATCTTCGTAATATCCTTGTGCTAATAAATCTCTTTTATAAGCTACAATTTCATCCAATATAGTCATATTGATGTCCTCCCATTTTGTTATATTGTGCTAATGCTGCTCCATCATTTATTAATTTACTAGCTAAATGTACGCCTTGTTGAATCGAGTCAGTTTGTTCAGCTACGTACAAAGCGATACCTGCGTTTAACACGACGACATCTCGTTTTGCACTTTGTTCTTCACCATTAAGAATACGTTTAGTGATTGATAGATTATCATGAGCCGAGCCTCCAACGAGATCGCTATTCGGTGCATAGTCAAATCCTAAATCTTGTGCGTTAAGCGTATAATGTTGGATTTGTCCATCAGATGTTAGTTCATAGATAATATTATCTCCTGATAGAGTGGCTTCATCCATACCATTGGCACCATGCAATACGATTGCCCGTCTTCTACCTAAGTCTGAAAGCGTTCGAGTGATTTTTTCTAACTTTGAAGGTTCATACACGCCCATAACTTGATAATCTAACTGGAACGGATTAATCATCGGGCCTGTAATATTAAAGATAGTTGGTTTATCGATGCCTTTTCGTATAGGTTGAATATGTTTCATCACAGGATATGTTTCAGTCGCACTTAAAAATGCTAATCCTTTCTCTCTCACTTGTTCTATCGTTTTTTCAACCGAGGTCGTTTTGATGTTCATCGCTTTTAACAAATCGGTACTCCCTGAAGCGGAAGTTATGCTCTTATTACCATGTTTAATAACAGGAACACCCGCACTTGCAACTACGAAAGATACCGTTGTTGAAATATTGAAACTATGCGATTTATCTCCTCCTGTACCACACACACAAATACTATTAGGAAACTGAGGTTGTTGTTCATACATTGTCTGAATTAAACTGTTTGCGATATAAGTTAATTCATTTTGGGTAATTTCTTTATTTGAGAACGTAGACAATAACTGCTTTTTTGTCTCTTCCTTTGCTGTTTCATCTAGTAAAAAGGTAATAAATTGATTCATTTGTTGTTGATTCAACGGTTCATGTTGATTAATTTGTTCTTGAAGTCGCATCATGTTTCACCTCTTGGGTTATTTTTAAGAAATTGATAATGATTTGAGTGCCATGTTCAGTTGCAAATGATTCTGGATGATATTGAATACCAAAGTGCGGTTTCATCTTGTGTTGTAAGCCTTGTATACAATCTGGCGTTTCTGCCGTCACGATTAAAGATGTTGGTAATGATTTAGGATCAGTAATTAATGAATGATACCTCATAATTTCTGAATATTCTGTAATATTTTCGTATAGTTGCGTTCTTTTTACAATCTTCATTCGATCTGTTTTACCGTGTTTTATATTTTCACCTTGTATGACTTCCCCACCATAAAAACATGATAAAGCTTGGGAACCTAGGCATACTCCTAATATTGGTTTATGTTGATAGTGTTCAATAATTCTCATCAAGAGATTGGTATCTAACGGATGACCTGGACCAGGCGAAATAATAATGCCGTCAATCTCATTTTGATAGTCAAAAACTTTAGGGTCATCAGGATACTTCACTATAACCTCTGTTTGTTGCGCAACCATATCAACTAAATTATAAGTAAACGAATCATAGTTATCGACGATGAGTATCATGGGGACACCTCCAAAAGACTTTTAGCTTTAAGTTGGGTTTCTTGGAATTCTTTCTCTGGGACTGAATCATACACTACGCCACAACCTGCTTGAACATTGATATTGTGCTCATCTATCATCATTGTACGTATTGCTAAGGCGAAATCTAACTCATGATTACAATTGATATAGCCTATTCCCCCACTATAAACACCACGTTTATGAGGGTAGTTTTCGTAAATACGTTGAATTGCTCTCAGTTTCGGTGCGCCTGACACTGTGCCAGTTGGTAATAAACTTGCAATGACCGACATAGGAGAATAATTATCAGGAACTTTACCACTTACTTCACTAACGATATGCATGACATGTTCGTAACGCTCAATTGCCATTAACTTTTCTAACTTTGAAGTCCCTGTAAGACTAATTCTATGAATATCGTTTCTTCCTAAATCCACTAACATACGATGTTCGCTTATTTCTTTTTCATCATTTTTAAGTTGTTGTTCATTAGCATAATCTTCTTCTTCAGTTTGCCCTCTTTTAATTGTTCCAGCGATTGGGTTGGTTACGACTTTCTGATCTTTAACTTTTACAAAGCTCTCAGGCGAACTTCCTACAATAATAGGTTGATCTATATTCAAGTAATACATATAAGGACTAGGATTTTGTCGTTTTAAATTTTGATAGAGTTGATATGACAACTGTTGTAATTTACTTCCAAAGTGATGTTCATAACTATAAATGATTGATGGGACTACTTGGAACATGTCCCCTTGTCTAATGAGTGATTTCATATTTCTAACCGTTGTTTCAAATTGTTCTGGCGTAATATTAGACTTAATTTGTTTATCGTTATTTTCATAATTTATTGTTGGCGGATAAATGTTAATTTCTTTTAATTCTTCAACTCGACGATCAATTCTAGCTTTCAACTGTGCTTCATTTTGATTTGAAAATAAATTGGTCGCAATCACATATAGGTGTTCTTTATAATGATCAAATGCGTAAACATCCTCGACCATGTGTAAGCGCACATCGTGTTGCTGATGATCTTCAAGGGGGTGTTGCTTTAACTTTGGAAATTCATGTCTCACTAAGTCAAAGCTACACGTACCCACAAACCCAGAAATAAATGGTAAATCTGCGAGCGACTCTTCTTGAATATTAACTTTATAACGATCAATAAACTGTTTTAATTTGTCATACGGTTGGTCATTTTCTACGATTTGTTTTTCGTTCTTTTCAATCGTCAATGTTTCGTCATCTAACGTGATAGAACCATACGTATCAAATATCACCATAGAATAACGGCCCTTCAATTTAGATTGTTCCGAACTTTCTAATATGATTTTATGTTTTTTAAGTCTTGCTAGCGCTTCAGGTGTAACTTCGGCGTGCAATTTTTTATATTGTATCAACATCTGATTTGCCTCCCTTTTGAAAATTAAAAAAACAGCATCCTTAAAATAAAAGACGCTGTTGCGTGGTACCACCTAAATTAGCAGAATATTAAACTCTACTCACTCAAATCATTTTATAAAATTATGATCCAACAAAACCCAATTTCAGTATATGTGCGTGTTAGTTTACATCAACCACTAACTTTCTGAGACTACGTTTACATAACTTACTACATTTTGTTTTCTTTAAAAATTTCCAAATAAAAAGCACCACAATAACACGTACTATAAGGACGCGTTACCGTGGTGCCACCTTAGTTAACATTCTTCATGTTCACTTTCAATTGCTCTATTTATAGTGACGTTTAAAAGCCCAATTCACGATATATGCAGTGCTAATTTCCATCAACCATTAGCTTTCTGATTAACTACTCAACATATACGCTACTCATACTTTCAACATTTAACTTCAATTTCTGAAGTAGTAATTAACTAGTATAGTACAAGCAACATTCTCTTTTGTCAACAATGAATTCTTATTTTTCTAAATATTTCAATATCTATACCTTGTGTATAAATTCTATCTCCATGGTTACATTCTGTCAAAAACTTCTTTTACGTGGCCTGCCAATTTTATTTTATAATGTTCTATATTTGTGTGTTTCACGACGTTATAAATTGCAAATGTTGGCAGTGATGTCATACCAATATATTGATTCATTTTGTGTAAGTGTAACATCGCCTCATCTAAAGAACGTCCGTCATAAAATGCCTCTTTATTATCAAAAATGGCCTCTGGCGCATTCCATGTTAATGAAAGTAAATATTGTTTATCAGTAAACTGTCCACCTTGTCCATATTGATCTGACCCTTTAAAGAATATGCGATCCATATATACTTGATCGATATATTGCTTGAACTTACCAGGTATACTAAACCAATATATTGGTGTCTGCATTATAATTATGTCTGCACGCAACCATTTTTCAATTTCCTCATCTACATCATATCCTTGATCTACTATCGTTGTTTCAACATTAAATTTATCTTTTAGTAATCTTTCCCATTCTTCAAAAATTGTTTGGTTCAACTGCCCTTTTGATTTTTTATAGTATTCGTGACCATTAATGATTAATATATTTTTCATTTTCTTTCCACCTTCGTGTTTTATTATGTATTAAAATTATAAATTGATAGTATCTTTTTGAGAAGTACGCACTTTTTTGTACTATAGGCACATTTTAGTAACTATTGCGCTACGCTTTTAATTGAACTACTTTAAAAATTAATTTATTTAGAGGTTTTACCTACTTTTTGTACATCTCAAAACGTCATTCCACGTTTTGCTTCTAACAAATGTATTAAACTATTATTGCTAATTATCTATCGCTCATTTACAATATAAATATTCTGAAAAATTAGACAGAGGTGATCGTTAATGCAAAACATTTTATTTGTAGGTTTAGGATTAATTGGCGGAAGTTTAGCTAGCAATTTGAAATACTATCACGATGATATTTCTATTACTGCCTACGATGCAGATACGACACAATTAGATAAAGCTTTATCCATTGGGATTATAGATCATATTTCTACAGACTATAAAATGAGTGTGCAAGAAGCAGATATGATTATATATGCAACACCTGTTAAGCAAACTGTTCAATATTTACAATCGTTACCGCACTATCAAACTAAAAGTGGTCTAATCGTTACTGATACAGGTAGTACGAAATCCACAATTCAACAATTTGAAACCTCACTTTTACAACACAACATTCATTTAATTGGTGGGCACCCTATGGCTGGTAGCCATAAGTCTGGCGTACTTAACGCTAAAAAACACCTATTTGAGAATGCCTTCTACATTCTTGTGCACAACGAATCTGACAATGACGAGGCCTCTACTGTCGTGAAAGAATTATTACAATCTACTGCAGCTAAATTTATTACTACAACTGCGGATGAACATGATTTTGTAACGAGTATCGTCAGTCATGTTCCTCACATTATTGCGTCGAGTCTCGTTCATCTAAACGCCAATCACGTTAAAGATTCATCTTTAGTTAAGACACTTGCAGCGGGAGGCTTTAGAGATATCACTAGAATTGCTAGTAGTAATCCAATTATGTGGCGTGATATCACCCTTGAAAATAAACATATCATCTTATCTATGTTACAAGAATGGAAATCACAAATGACTGAAGTCATACAATTAATTGAGAGCGACCAACCAACGGCGCTCCATGATTTCTTTAATGAAGCTAAACTTTATCGGGATGAACTTCCCCTTAAATCACAAGGTGCCTTATCTATAGAGTATGATCTATACGTTGATATCCCCGATGAACCGGGTATGATTAGCAAAGTTACAAACATTCTAAGTTTACATAATATTTCTATTAGCAACTTAAGAATATTAGAAGTACGTGAAGATATTTATGGCGCCTTGCGTATTAGTTTTAAAACGCCTGAAGACCGTAAAAAAGGTGCGCTTGCCTTAGAAGACTTTGATACGTATATTGCTTAACCCATGCATACACAATAATAACCAGTAAATAAACAACCTTATGTTTATTTACTGGTTATTTAAATACATGATTGTATTGTAGTTATTGTTTATATTACATCTTATGGCCAGCCATTAGTCCTAAACGGCCATTCTTCGTTCCTGCGTCTGTATATGAAACCGCCCGTGATACAATGCCTTTACCATATTTTGAATGTAACTCGTCAATCGTTTTCGCTAACCGTTCTTTTCTCTTTCGTTCATACTCATTAATAAATAAATTCAGTTGACGATCTTTCTCATCGATAAATTGCGTTAATGACACACTTACTGTTCTATAAAGCGCTTGCTTATCACATAACTTATCTGCAAAATGTTCAATTACTTTAAATATATTCTCATCTAAATTTGTCGGATCTTCTAATGTATATTGTTTGTTAACCCCACCATCATCACTATAACCAAATGAAAAATGGATCGTTTTTGCTAATTGATTTCTAGCTCTTACACGACTAGCCACATCTTCAATTAACTCTCTCATAACCACTTTTGTTTCCTCAAAACGGTAATCTCTCATCAAAATCTGACTTTTACAAATGGAAGGATTTACTACTTCATATTTATCTCGTATTTTACTCTTGTCTATTCCATTCGCATGTAGATGTAAATCTGTACCTATAATGCCAAAATCTCTCTTTAAATATTGATGAGGATAATTAGCTAAATCACCTACCGTAAAAATACCTCGTTTATTTAATTTGGCTTCCGTACGTGAACTAATACCCCAAAATTCACTCAACGGTTGAATGGGCCAAAGTTTTTGAGGTACATCATGGTAACGCCATTCTGCAATCATACTTGGAGAATGTTTCGCTTCTACATCCATCGCAATTTTACTTAGCAACATATTCGAACCAATCCCTATCGAACAATCGATATCGGTTTCTGCCTTTATTTCAAATTGAAGCTTCTTACAAAATGATTGGATTGTCGTGCTAAAACGATGATAACTATCGGTTACATCTATAAAGAACTCGTCGATACTGTATTGATGTAAATCTTCCGGAGGGACATAACGTAATGCAATCTTAGAAATAGCGATTGAAACTTCTAAATACTTTCTCATACTTGGATTAATAATATAAATGTCATTTCTATGAGGGATTTCAAATAATCTAGAGCCTGTTTTAATTCCTAGTTTCTTTAACGGTGCCGTAGCTGCTAATACAACTGAACCTTGTCTCTTTGTATCTGCAACGACTGCTAACTTCTCTTCTCTAGGGTCTAATCCTTTCTCGATACAAGAGACGCTAGCAAAAAAACTCTTCTGATCCACACACAATATATCTCTTTCTTCCACTAAATTATAATCATACATCCCAGCAAACCTCCTTGATGATTTAATTATATACGAACACTTGTTCTTTTTCAATACCTATAAGAACACTTGTTCTATTCTGAATTTTTGTAATATTATAAAAATTAATGGTATAATCATAATCAAATAATTAAGGAGGAAAACAACATGCCGATTGTAAATGTTAAATTATTAGAAGGCCGTTCTGACGAACAATTAAAAGATTTAGTAGCTGAAGTTACTCAAGCGGTTGAAAAAACGACTGGAGCAAACAAACAAGCGATACAAGTTGTAATAGAAGAAATGAAATCAACACATTATGGCGTTGCCGGTGTCAGAAAGTCAGACGAAGCATAATAAAAAGAGGTTGGACATCGTGTCCAACCTCTAAATTATGCTCATAAATGATTTAATGCTACCCATTTTTATTCTTCTAAGAACTTTTCGACTTCCTTTTTATTGGTAGCTTGATCAATTTGTAAAGCACTACCATCAGCAGGTGTTTGAATATCATGGTATGAACCTTTAACCGGTAACGTAGTAGATTTAATATTTTTATCCCCACGTAATCCGAAGCTCAATCCTGTTTGCATCAACGTTTTATCTTGCATGTTCGTATTCATATATCCTCTTAATATACCTGCTACTTTTGGTAATTTTGGTAAAGTACTGAAACTTACAAGTTCATGTTTCAATGCCTGCATCACTTGTTGTTGTCTACGAACTCTTCCAAAGTCTCCTTCTTCATCATGACGGAATCTAGCGTAACCAAGTAACTCTTTACCATTTAATAAACGATGACCTTTTTTCAGAGATACACCGATGTTTTCAGACATATCCTTTTCAACATCCATAGGTACACCATTAGGTTCTAATTCGTCTACCATTTTTTCAAAACCTTTAAAATCCAAAATAGCGTAATATTCAGGATTTATACCTAAGTTTTTATTTAAAGT
Source organism: Staphylococcus hsinchuensis (assembly GCF_038789205.1). Classification (NCBI taxonomy): domain Bacteria; kingdom Bacillati; phylum Bacillota; class Bacilli; order Caryophanales; family Staphylococcaceae; genus Staphylococcus; species Staphylococcus hsinchuensis. The sequence continues at coordinate 1,625,257 of NZ_CP128355.1, read as the reverse complement.
TTTTCTTAATAATTCTGGTCCGCCCATAGAATATGCAGAATTAATTTTATGTTTTCCTTTACCAGGAATATCTGCATAAATGTCACGCATGACTGACATGATTTTCATTTTTTTATGAACGTAATCATATTGAGCAATCATAATTGAATCCGTTCTTGAAATGCCACCTTGCTCTTTATCGGCCCCTAATACCATAATGGTTAATTTACCGTCATTTTTTACTGGGCCATTAAATTTATGTTCTTTCATTGTTTTACCCTGGTCTTTCGCATATTTAATACCAGAGTTATATCCATGAATGACATAACCAATCAATATTGCAAAAACGATTAAAATACCCAAAATTATAAATGGAAACTTCTTAATACGTCTCTTTGTCGAACGACGGTTTGATTGGTCTAGATTGTCTTCATGATTTGCATAATCTGTGTTGTTTCTCTTTTGTCTCTTCACTTGTATCAACCTTATATCTTCAAAATTGCACATGTATGTACTATAATTAATATATACTAACTTATATAAAAACTGTATAAAAATCAAGTCTAAACTGAATAAATCAGACTAAGGTCCAATAATGAAAGGAAGTTAAACATGAATATAAATAAAGCCTATTTCGCAGGTGGTTGCTTCTGGTGCATGGTAAAACCATTTGATACATTTGAAGGCATAGAGCAAGTGACTTCAGGATATATGGGCGGACACGTAGACAACCCTACATATGAACAAGTCAAAACGGGTGAAACTGGCCATTTAGAAACAGTTGAAGTTGAATACGATGTGGCCCTATTTTCTTACCATAAATTATTGGAAATTTTCTTTTCTGTAATAGATCCGACAGATTCAGAAGGCCAATATCAAGACAGAGGCTCCCAATATAGAACAGCAATTTTTTATACGAATGAAGATCAAAAGGAAGTTGCAGAAACTTATATTGAGAAGATGAAACAAACTATCGATAAAGATAAAGCAATCGCCACAAAAATCTTACCTGCGACAAGTTTCTATAAAGCAGAAACAGAACACCAAAATTTTTATAAGAAAAACCCAGAACGATATGCAGAAGAACAAAAACAACGTGAAGCATACGCAAATAAAATGAATAAATAATAAGACATAAAAAGGAGTGGAACTGAAATCGAATTTTTTAATAATGATTTCATAATCCCACCTAATTGACTAAGAGTCTGAGACATCTATTTTTGTCTCAGACGTTTTTTATTTATTTCAATGTTCACTTTACAGATATTGAAAGCGTTTTCTATTAGTGTTATATTAGTTGAGTAACTTAATTACATGCGTATTTAAGTTCAACTCTTTAAGTCAATGATATTTAAAAAGTTTACGTTAGTTTATTAAGTAACTAATCACTTCTCCTTTAATTAGTTACAACCTTATATTAATTAATACTCCTAAGCAAAGAGGTCGGGAAAATAGTGCTAATCAGTGTAGAAATCACTTAGCTATTTAATTCCCACCTCTTATTTTTAACTCCAAATTAAAAAGGCTGCCAATGAACTCAACTAAGGTTTCACTGACAGCTGTTTTATTATAAGCATTTAACGAATAACTTCTTCATCTTTAATTTCATATTCGCCCGCATCATTACCATAATATTTATTATATCTACGTTTATATAATAAGAATAAATGTGATACAAGTACTTTTAATATAGCATAACCAGGGATACCTAAAATCACGCCTACAACACCTAATATATTTCCTGCGCTTAATAAGATAAATATAATTGTTAAAGGATGAATTTTTAAAGTTTTCCCCATTACATTTGGTGAAATAAAGTGTCCTTCCACAAATTGTACCAAAGTCCAAACCACAACTAATTTAAGCAACATTATAGGTGAAGTGATTAAGGCAATAATGATTGCAGGTGAAATGGCAATTGTGGGACCAAGATAAGGTACAACGCTTGTCACTGCTGCAATACACGCTAAAATTAATGAATAATCTAAACCGATAATACTATATCCAATAAATAAAAGAATACCTATACAAAATGAAACGATAATTTGACCTTGGATATAAGAACCAACTTGTTCACTCATTTTATCTAATAAATCGTGATAATCTTTTCGGAATTTTGGAGGTATCATATTTGTAGAAAATTCTTTAAAACGATGCCCATCTTTTAACATAAAGAATAACACAAATGGTGTGGTAACGATCACAACACCGATGTTAACTAATGCTTCCGCAAAGACTTTAACTTTAGAACCAAAATCATTAAAGTAACTTGAAATCATAGATGGTATCTTCTTAGCTAACGTATCTAACTGATCTTGAATTTGACCATAAAAATTTGAAATAACAGAGTTTTTAGTCACACTATCAATAAAATCATTTATTTTATCAACGTATGTAGGGAAATTATTACCAAAACTCTTCAACTGTGTACTAATTAAAGGGATAAGTAAATTAACGGCTAGCGTAATGACCCCTATAATTAATAAGAATAAAATCGTTACGCCCCACACTCTTGCAATGTTATATCGTTCCATCAAGTTCACTAACGGGTTAAATAAATAATATAAAATGAGAGAAACGACAATAGGTGCAGCTATCGTATTAAAGACAATGATGAAAGGTTTAAAGATATAAGATACTTGGTCAAAAATAAATATCGCAACACCTAGCAATATAAGGATTATTAAACCAAATATTATATCTTTACCTCCTAGAAACTTCATAAAGCGGGTTTCTGGAAAACTCAAAGGTAATTTTCCTTTTTTACCTTGTTGATCTTGCTTTGTTTCGTGTTCAGTTGTCATCAAATTCACCAATCCTTAAATAAATTCTTACTATTACGTCAAAGCAAGGACAAAAGTAATTTAATTTTAGGCTCCGAAAATGGTGCACATATCACAAATTTCAAATGTCCTAACATCAATATGCTTATTATTTAACATATTTATTAATACACATTCGTATATAAATCTAAACTGACTATTGTAAGTATTATACACTGTAAAGGTTATATTTAAAAGTTCTATTATAAAACCTTAAACAAACTACGTGGGCATAAACGCCTTAGTCATACTCATTAACGATTTCATTTTTGTCATTTCTATATAATTAAGCTAAATGGTCAAAATATTATAAAAAAAGCGGGATAGAAATCTATATAAAGCCATAGATTTCTAAATCCCGCCAATTAAACTTTATTATTTTTTCATGCCCCAACTTTCAATACCAAATAAATTTATTTCTAAATTTTCTGGTCTAAAGACAGGCTTTCTACCTGCTTTACGTTGTTTGTTGTAATCTTTCATCACAGCAAATGCAATATTGGATAGACCTATAATTGCGACTAAGTTCACTATAGCCATTAGACCCATAAATAAGTCTGCAGTACTCCAAACAACTTCAGTTTTAACGACTGCACCAATAAATACTAATACTACAACTAGACATCTGAAAATGAATAGGATTACTTTATTACCAGACAAGAATTCAATATTTGATTGTCCGTAATAATAATTACCAACTACAGATGAAAACGCAAATAATGTAATTGCAACGGTTAAGAAAATACCACCGCCACTACCTAAATGCTCATTTAAAGCTGATTGCGTAACGGCTACACCTTGTGGTGCTTTTTCACCGAACTTCAATCCAGAATATAGTAAAATCATAATCGCTGTTGATGTACAAACAAGCATAGTATCAAAGAATACACCTAAAGATTGAATTAAACCTTGTTTTACAGGGTGTGGCACTGCTGCAGTTGCTGCTGCATTAGGTGCAGAACCCATACCAGCTTCATTTGAGAATAAACCACGTTTTACCCCTTGTAATATAGTAGCACCAATCGTACCACCTGTTACTTGTTCTAGACCAAATGCGCTCTTAATAATAGTTAAAATCATAGGAATAATTTGGTCAAAATTTAATAATAAAATAACGACAACGATTAAAATATATAAAAGTGCCATAACAGGTACGATTACGGATGATAATTTAGCAATACTTCTTACACCACCAAAAATTATGATGGCAGTAAATACTGCTAAAACAATACCAGTGATAAAAGGACTAACGTGATATTGTGTCTTTAATGACTCTGCAATTGTATTAGACTGTACCGTATTAAAAACAAACGCGAAAGTAACAGTAATTAAAACCGCAAATACAATACCTAACCATTTTTGATTTAAGCCTTTAGTTATGTAATAAGCAGGGCCTCCACGGAAACCACCATCTTTGTCAGGTACTTTATACACTTGTGCTAAAGTTGCTTCAATAAAAGCACTGGCTGCACCAATTAATGCAATAATCCACATCCAAAATACAGCCCCAGGTCCACCTAGTACAATTGCAGTTGCAACACCGGCTATATTTCCGGTACCAACACGAGATGCTGCACTGATTGCGAACGCTTGGAATGGAGCAATACCTTTCTTACCATTGTCTAAAGTTTCCGGTTTCTCACCCACAGCACGGAACATTTCTGGAAATGTTCGAATTTGAACAAATTTAGAGCTGATCGTGAAAAATATCCCTGCTGTTAATAACAGACCAATGAGGTATTGCGACCATATTAAATCATTCCCGACTTGGACAAATGCTTTGAACCAACCAGGAATTAAACTATCAAAATCTTTCAAGTAAATCCCTCTCATCTCTTCATTTAAATTTTTATATAAGCAAGAGACTTAAAGCTATTAGGTAAATCGTCTTAAGATAACATACCCAATATAAACAAATTAAAAATCTACCGTCATTTAAAACGTTCAGAATTTAAATTTATTTCCACACTATAAATCTCTTGATTTCTTAAATATAGATGTACTTAAATGATATTTTATCACTAAATCAGTGTATTGACTAATTAATTTTTAAAAGCAACTATTTTACGGTTAATTGTTCAACTTCTCCAAATTCATTTATATCTACAACAAAGCTACCATTCGTGTATTGTTCAGAAAGATGAATGCTATTAATTTCGCCTGTTTCTTGTTGATCTTTAGAGTAAAGTGTATACTGCGTATGCTCAGGAGTAACAACTTCAGCCGCAACAATTCTATGAGGCGCTTTCTTTAACTCTTTCAATAACGTAATACCACGTTGGGCACGTTTAGCGACTTGTAATACTTTAAAACTTATACGTTTCAGCGCACCGCGTTGTGTCGCCATTAAAATAGTTTGTCCCTCTTCTACTAATTGTGTCATCACTACATGGTCGCCATCCTTTAAATTAATAGATTTAACACCAGCCGCTCTTAATCCAGTATCAGACAATTCATCGCTCATATATGTGAGTGACATACCTTTGTTCGTGAGCACTGTAATCAATTGTGATGAATCGATACGCATTACATTGAGCAATTCATCACCTTGCTTTAATTTCATTGCAATAAGTGGTTTATTAAAACGTGATGTTTTAAACATTGAGACATTGCTTTTCTTAATCATGCCATTACGTGTCGCAAGGATATAATATGCATCTGTCTCAAATTGACGTTCAAACTGCATATCAATGACGTATTCGTCCTCGTCTATTGAAACGATTTGTGAAACGTGTTGACCTAACTCTTTCCATTTTACTTCAGCCAATTTATGCACAGGAATAAACAAATAACGTCCTTTATTCGTAAATATTAACACAGTATCTAGTGTGTTCACTTCCGCATGTCTAAACAATGCATCACCAGATTTAACACCTACCTCTTCAACACCACTGGCATTGTAACTGCGTAAAGAAGTACGTTTAATATAACCATGGTTTGTCATACTCACGATTACGTTTTCACTAGGAACCATAACTTCTTTATCGATTTTAATTTCTTCAATTTCAGCTTCAATTGTTGAAAGTCTGTCTTGTTTAAAACGCTTTCTAATATCAGAAAGTTCTTCTTTGATAACATTTAATAATGCGTCATGATTATCTAAAATATTTCTAAGTTTATCTATTAATGCCTTTAGTTCATCATGTTCTTCTCTTAGTTGAACAATATCCGTATTTGTTAAACGGTATAATTGTAACGTTACAATCGCTTCAGCTTGTGCGTCTGTAAGATCAAATTCATCAACTAAATTGACTTTAGCATCTTGTTTATTTTTTGAATTTCTAATAATGTGAATCACTTCGTCAAGTACAGATAAAGCTTTCATTAAACCTTCAACGATGTGCATTCTACTCTCAGCTTGATCTAGTTCATGACGAGTACGTCTTGTAACAACATCAATTTGATGATTTAAATAACTATCGATGATTTCACGAATACCCATTAATTTTGGTCGTCCGTCACTAATCGCAACCATATTAAAGTTATATGCTACTTGTAAATCAGTATTTTTATACAAGTAATTTGCTACGGATTCACTATTTACATCTTTTTTCAATTCAATAGCGATACGTAACCCTGTGCGATCGGTTTCATCTCGTACTTCAACAATGCCATCAACTTTTTTATCCGCACGGAGCTCATCAATCTTTTTAACAAGGGAACTTTTATTAACTTCATACGGAACTTCAGTCACTACTAATTCTTTTCTACCATTTCGTAATGTTTCAACATCAACTTTAGAACGTACGATAATCTTACCTTTACCAGTTTCATACGCTTTCTTAATTCCATTTACACCTTGAATAATACCACCAGTTGGAAAGTCTGGTCCCTTCACATATTTCATTAATTGATTAACAGTAATGTCAGGGTTATCAATATATTTTAACGTCGCTTGAATAACTTCAGCTAAGTTATGTGGTGGAATATCTGTCGCATACCCAGAAGAAATTCCTGTACTACCATTAATTAATAACTGAGGTAGTCTCGCAGGTAATACCATAGGTTCAGTTGTCGTATCATCATAGTTAGGCATAAATGGTACAGTATCTTTATTAATATCTCTTAGCAGTTCAGCAGAAATTTTACTTAATTTAGCTTCAGTATAACGCATCGCTGCAGCTGGATCGTTATCAATACTACCATTGTTACCTTGCATTTCAATTAATACATGACGTAGTTTCCAGTCTTGACTAAGACGTACCATTGCATCATAAACAGATGTGTCACCATGAGGGTGATACTGTCCGATAACATCACCGACAGATTTCGCACTTTTTCGGAAACCTTTATCATACGTATTCCCACTTGAATACATCGCGTATAAAATGCGTCGTTGAACAGGTTTAAGTCCATCACGGACATCAGGTAGTGCACGTTCTTGAATGATGTATTTACTATATCTACCAAATCGGTCGCCTATGACATCCTCTAGCGACAAATCTTGAATTATTTCACTCAATTTACTTCCTCCTCATCGGAACTGTCCTGTTCTAAAATTTCCACTGCTTGATTATCTAAAATACTTTGATCTTCTTGTAGACCAAATTCAACGTGTTGTTCAATCCATTCACGACGTGGTGCAACTTTATCACCCATCAATGTAGTCACACGCTTAGATGAACGCAAATCATCTTCAACTTGGACTCTTATTAAAGTACGAGTTTCAGGATTCATCGTTGTTTCCCATAGTTGGTCTGCATTCATTTCACCAAGACCTTTGTAACGTTGTAATGAAAATCCTTTTCCAAGTTCTTTTTGTAATTTCTCTAGTTCTTCATCTGTCCATGCGTATTCAATCTTTTTAGATGCACCTTTACCTTTTTCGAGTTTGTATAAAGGAGGTAACGCAATAAATACTCTTCCGGCTTCAACGAGTGGTTTCATATATTTAAAGAAGAACGTTAAAAGTAATACCTGGATGTGAGCTCCATCCGTATCAGCATCGGTCATAATAATGATGCGATTATAATTACTATCATCAAGTTTAAATTCGTGTCCTACACCGGCACCAATTGTATGAATAATTGTATTGATTTCTTCATTTTTGAAAATATCATCAAGTTTAGCCTTTTCAGTATTGATAACTTTACCACGTAACGGTAATATTGCTTGATATTTACGATCTCTACCTAATTTGGCAGAACCACCTGCTGAATCCCCTTCGACTAAATACAGTTCTTTTTTCTCCGTATTTTTACTTTGCGCTGGTGTTAGCTTACCAGATAATAACGTATCTTTACGTTTATTTTTCTTACCTGAACGAGCATCTTCACGTGCTTTACGTGCAGCTTCTCTCGCTTGTTGTGCTTTTACTGCCTTTTTAACGAGTGATTTGGATAGCTGGCCTTTCTCTTCGAGGTAATAAGGTAATTTTTCAGCAACGACTGAATCTACAGCACTTCTTGCCTCTGAAGTTCCTAATTTAGATTTCGTTTGTCCTTCAAATTGAAGTAATTCCTCTGGAACACGAATAGAGATAATTGCTGTTAAACCTTCCCTAATGTCGCTACCATCTAAATTCTTATCTTTCTCTTTTAATTCATTAATGCGTCGCGCATAATCATTAAACACACGTGTCATAGCCGTTTTAAAACCTGACTCATGTGTTCCACCATCTTTTGTTCGAACATTATTTACGAAACTTAAAATACTTTCAGAATATTGATCGTTGTATTGGAATGCAACATCTACTTCAATACCGTTTGCTTCCCCCACAAAATTCGCAACATCATGAAGAACCTCTTTACCTTCATTGACATAACCAACGAAGGCTTTAATGCCATCTTCATAGTGGAATACATCTTTACGCTCTTTCCCAGATCTGTGATCTTGTAAGACAATTTTTAAATCCTTTAATAAAAACGCTGATTCTTGTAAGCGCTCACTTAACGTTTCATAATTAAATTCAGATGCAGTTTTAAAAATTTCATCATCCGGTTTAAATGTTACATTCGTTCCGGTACGTTTTGTTTTTCCTTGTTTAATTAAGCCTGAGGCAGGTACGCCTCCATTTTTAAATTGTTGACTATATTTATAACCATCTCTATGGATTTCTACTTCTAACCATGAACTTAATGCGTTTACTACAGAAGCACCTACACCATGCAATCCACCTGATGTTTTATAGCCACCTTGTCCGAATTTCCCACCTGCATGAAGCACAGTGAAAATGACTTCTACAGTTGGCTTTCCTGAAGCATGAATTCCCGTTGGCATACCACGGCCATTATCTTCAATAGTAATACTTTCATCTTTATTAATACTAACTGTAATTTCATTTCCGAAACCATTTAATACTTCATCGACGGAATTATCGACAATTTCATACACTAAGTGATGTAAACCACGTTTATCGGTAGATCCAATGTACATTCCTGGTCGTTTTCTAACTGCTTCAAGCCCCTCAAGCACTTGAATCGAATCATCCGAATAATTATTTTGTTTATTCATTGTCAATCGTTTCGCCCTCCTACAAACGTACGTTCGTTTTTAAAACCATACAATAGTTATTTTTATATAAAACTTACTAAAATGCAAGCATCAAATTAATATTTAAGTTAAACTATAAAATGTGAGAAATTTATTCGTATATCGTCGTTCAAATGTGATAAAATGAATTTAATGTCATTAAAGGATGTGTGATTAAATATGATGATTGCAGTCATGTTAATACTCAGTTACCTCGTTGGTGCTTTTCCAAGTGGCTTTGTTGTAGGTAAATTATTTTACAAAAAAGATATTAGACAATTGGGGAGCAAAAATACAGGTGCAACGAATAGTTTCAGAGTACTAGGTAAACCGGCAGGATTTTTAGTGACTTTCCTAGATATGTTTAAAGGTTTTATTGTAGTATTCTTCCCTTTATGGTTCCCTATACACGCAGATGGCCCAGTTAGTTCATTCTTTACAAACGGACTTATTGTTGGTGTATTCGCTATTGCGGGACATGTTTATCCTATATATTTAGGATTTAAAGGTGGTAAAGCAGTTGCAACAAGTGCAGGCGTAATATTCGGTGTTAATCCAATATTATTATTAATACTTGTAGGTATATTCTTTATTATTCTATATTTAACAAAATACGTTTCACTATCTAGTATTACCGCAACGATTTGCTGTGTCATTGGCGCATTATTAATTCGAGACTATATTCTAGTACTCGTTAGCTTTGGCGTTGGATTGTTATTAATCATACGCCATCGTACAAACATCGTTAGAATCTTTAAAGGTGAAGAGCCTAAGATCAAATGGATGTAAATAAATTTAAAGATATTAACAGAGAAAGTGCATTGAGCACGCATCTAATTATGGCTGGAACATATATTTGTTCCAGCTTTTTTGTACTCTATAAGAAATAAATTAAAGGTCAGGCATAAAACCAATAAGTTACTATTAACCAATCTAAGTTCAATACTTACCACTTAATAATACAAAAATTATTTTATAACTTTTCCTTTACATCAATTATACGCCTTTTACTTTTATAAAAACAAGATAAATTTATTTTATTATTAATAATCAAGTTGAATTGACTTATTATAAAAGTGCACAATTTTAATGTTAAAATAGTTCATAACGGGTATGGATATAAATAATGTATTTCATATAGTAAGTGTTCAAAAATATTACGCTACTATAGCGAAAGGAGACTGTATAACGTCATGAATATAGAATTATCAGATGAAGCAGTAAAATGGTTCAAAGATGAATTAGAATTGCCAGAAGAAGGTAAAGTGTTGTTATTTTACGTAAGATACGGTGGCGAATTCCAGTTAAAACAAGGATTCAGCCCAGCATTCACTGTAGATAAAAGAGAAGACATTGAAATTGGTTTTGAGAATGAATTTAATGGGTTTAACATTGCTATTGCTGAGAAAGACTTATGGTACTTCGAGGACAATCACCTTTATATAGATGTAAATGATTCCATTGATGAAATTGCGTATAGCACTAAATAATAAATCTTAAGAAAATATAATTGATCATATAAAGAGGAGCTGGATAGAATCTTAAATTTTTAAGATTCTATCCAGCTCCTCATTTTACAGTTATTTTGTTACTTCGTAAGTTTCCCCTGCTTTGTTTCTTTTTTCAATTTCCTGGTATTTCTCATGCCATTCAGGGAAATATTTATCTAGTCGAATAGGTTTAAAATCACTTTTCTTAATACATGTAAGCGTCGTTGAACCTGTTGTAGCAAGCTCCCCTGCTTCATTATATATTTCATAGCGATAGCAGGATCTCAAACGAGAATATTTTTCTACCCATGTTTTTATTTTGACCTTTTCAGGATATGTAATGGATTTAATATACTTAATATCTAAATCTGTTACTGGTGAAATAATGCCACTATCTTCCATGTCTTTATAACTAAATCCTAATTTATAAATATAGTCTGTTCTAGCTACTTCAAACCAAGTAGGATAGTTACCATGATAAATAAACCCCATTTGATCCGTTTCCTGATAACGAGATTCAATTTCTGTAATACTGTAAATCATCATTTATTCCTCTTTTCAAACATCTTTGCTATTAGCAATATTAACATACAACGTGAAAAATACAGAAACTTTATCGCTCACATAATAAAATAAAGGCTAGGACAATGTTTGCCCTAGCCTTATTTATAGATATAATTTCAAAATATATCTTATGAGTTAGCTAATTTCTTTCTTAGAACAAGTTGTAAGATACCACCGTGACGATAGTAATCTAATTCAACGTTTGAATCGAAACGAGCAATAGCTTCGAATTCTACAACTTCACCACTATCTTTCTTAGCTTGGACTTTAATTAAGTCATGTGGTTTCACATCTTCAGTAATTTCTACTGAGATTTCTTCTGTACCGTCAAGGCCTAAGCTATCTGCTGATTCGCCATCTTTAAATTGTAATGGTAATACACCCATCATAACTAAGTTTGAACGGTGAATTCTTTCATAACTTTGAGCGATAACTGTTTTAACACCTAATAAGTTTGTACCTTTAGCTGCCCAGTCACGAGAAGAACCCATACCGTAATCGTTACCAGCTAGTACTACTAAACCAGTGCCATCTTCTTTATATTTCATAGCTGCATCGTAGATAGGCATTTGTTCACCAGTTGGCCAGTAAGTAGTAAATCCACCTTCTGTACCTGGAGCTAATTGGTTCTTAATACGAATATTAGCAAATGTACCACGTACCATTACTTCATGGTTACCACGACGTGAACCATAAGAGTTGAACTGACGAATAGGTACATTGTGATCTAATAAATATTTACCTGCTGGTGTATCTTTACCAATCGCACCTGCTGGAGAAATATGGTCAGTTGTCACTGAATCACCGAATTTACCCATTACACGTAAACCATTTAATGGTTCGATAGTGCCAGGTTCTTTAGACATATCTTGGAAGAATGTTGGGTTTTGGATGTAAGTAGATTCAGGATCAAAGTCGTAAAGTGGACGATCAGTAACATCGATTTCATTCCACATTTCGTTGTTGTTGTATACAGTTTCATATTCTTCTTTGAATAATTGTGGTGTAACTGCATTATCAACTGTATCTGCAACTTCTTTAATTGATGGCCAGATATCTTTAAGGTAAACATCTTCGCCGTCTTTACCTTTACCTAATGGTTCGTTTTGTAAGTCGATATCTACAGTTCCCGCTAAAGCATACGCTACTACTAATTGCGGTGATGCTAAGTAGTTCGCTTTTACTAATGGATGGATACGACCTTCGAAGTTACGGTTACCAGATAATACTGAAGTAACAAGTAAGTCTTCGTCAGCAATTGCTTTTTCAATTTCTTCCATCAATGGACCTGAGTTACCGATACAAGTTGTACAACCGTAACCAACTAAGTTAAATCCAAGTTGATCTAAATAAGTTTGTAAACCTGAATCTCTTAGGTAACCTGTAACAACTTTTGAACCAGGTGCTAGTGATGTTTTTACGAAATCAGGTACTTCTAAGCCTTTTTCTACAGCTTTTTTCGCTACTAATCCTGCACCTAACATTACATATGGGTTAGATGTATTAGTACATGACGTAATTGCGGCAATCGCAATGTCACCTGTTTTCATTGTTGAAGTATGACCGTCATTGAATTTGATTTCTGCAGTTTTATCAAATTCTTCTTCTGTTAATCCATGTCCTTGGTTACCAGCTGGAGCTGTAACTGATTTTTCGAATTCTTCTTTCATATCACTTAAGAAGATTAAATCTTGTGGACGTTTTGGACCTGATAATGAAGCTTCTACAGTAGATAAATCTAAATCAACAACGTCAGTATATTCTGGTTCGTCATTATCTACAGTAAAGAACATATCATTTTCAGTTAAGTATGTTTTTACAAGATCGATTTGTTCATCAGAACGACCTGTTAAACGCATATATTTTAATGCTTCTTCATCAACTGGGAAGAAACCACAAGTAGCACCATATTCTGGAGCCATGTTAGCAATTGTTGCACGGTCAGCTAATGGTAAGTGTTGTACACCAGGACCGAAGAATTCAACAAATTTACCAACTACGCCTTTTTTACGTAATTCTTGAGTTACGCGTAATGCTAAGTCAGTAGCTGTAGAACCTTGTGGTAATGCGTTAGTTAATCTTACACCAATAACTTCTGGAATTGGGAAATATGAAGGTTGTCCAAGCATACCTGCTTCGGCTTCGATACCGCCGACACCCCAACCTAATACACCAAGACCGTTAATCATAGTTGTATGAGAGTCAGTACCTACAAGTGTATCTGGGAAAGCAACTGTTTCACCTTCGTCTTCACGTGCGTGAACAACATTTGCTAAATACTCTAAGTTAACTTGGTGTACGATACCTGTTGCAGGTGGTACAGCGCTATAGTTATTAAATGCTTTTGTAGCCCAGTTTAAGAATTGGTAACGTTCATAGTTTCTTTCGAATTCTAATTTCATGTTACGTTCTAATGCATCTGGGTTTGCGTAACTATCAACTTGTACAGAGTGGTCGATAACTAAGTCAACTGGTACTTCTGGGTTGATTTTGTTTAAGTCCCCACCTACGTCGTTCATAGCTTTACGTAATGAAGCTAAATCAACTACGGCTGGAACACCAGTGAAGTCTTGTAAAATAACTCGTGAAGGTTTGAATGGTACTTCGCCCTTAGAACCCTCAGCAAAGTTAGATAATGATTTAATATGTTCATCAGTAATTACAAAGCCATCTTCTTGTCTTAACACAGATTCTAAAAGAACTCTGATTGAATATGGCAATTTAGAAATTTTAGTCAAACCTTGTTCTTCTAAAGTTTTTAAATCATAGTAAGTATACGATTTACCATTAAGGTCGAACGACTTTTTAGCTTGTTGCTTAATATTAGAAGCCATAATATTCCCCCTGAAAATTTTTAAAATATAAAGTTGTTACCTAAATTGTATAATTATATAACGTTTAAAACAACTGAATTACCTAAGAAACTATGTATTTTTGTATTTGAATTTTAAATAGGTACATATAACAAAAACTTATCACTAATCATGTGTGTAATAAGTTATTATTATTAATTGATAATCATTTTCAGTTAAATAATAAATGATGCTGCTTTAATTTCTTTGAAACTGAACTTTTACATTTTGATTTTTGATTATTTTAAGTATTGGTATAAAAAAATCCTAGAAGATTAAAGTAATCTTCTAGGATTTCTCTATTAGAATCTAGGATCTTCCCAGTCTCATTAAGTTATTATTTTTCTGAGTGTTCTTCGTATTTTTCTGCATTTCTTAATGAACTACGTCTTTCAATAATATCATCTTCATAATCATCTTGTTGATGTTGAACGTAATCTTGTAAACGATGTTTATTCGGCGTTAGTGTTAAGCCTAAGAATTTACGTTCTTGGTTCGCATCTTTATAGAATGATATCATCATCATTATTACTACAAAGGAGAACGGCAAGGCACTGATAATCGCAGCACTTTGTATAGCGTTTAATGCTTTAGTACCATCTCCGCCACCAGCTAATAATAATACGAATGCGATAAGTGATTGAGCAATACCCCAAGTTACTTTGACAACATTAGATGGTTCTAATGATCCGTAACTTGTTTGCATTCCTAATACGAACGTAGCTGAATCGGCTGAAGTAATAAAGAATGAACCAATTAATAGTAAGGCAATAATTGATAAAATCATGCCTAAAGGTAAATGATGGAATACCCCGAATAATTGAGTTTCTGGTGTCATTTCAAATAATTTAGGGTGTTTTTTACCTGATTCAATACCAAGTACACCAAACACACTGAACCAAATGAAACTTACGAGAGCTGGAACTAAAAGAACACCTGCGATAAACTCACGAATTGAACGTCCTTTTGATACACGTGCGATGAAAATACCAACGAATGGGCTCCAGCTTAACCACCAACCCCAGTAGTATAATGTCCAACTAGACATCCATTTTTGTTTCTGAGGGTTTTGTGCGGCAGTATCAAATGTATTTAATAAAAATGAATTTAATAGACTACCTGTTGAGCTTGTCATCATGTTTAAGATTAATACTGTAGGGCCGATAATTAATACCGCAATCATTAAAATGGCACCTAAGCTGATATTCAAGTTACTTAAATATTGAATACCTTTACTTAAACCAGACCAAGCACTCATTAAGAATAAAATTGTAACAATTAAAATAATGATGGCTTGTACCCATACATTGTTTGGGATATCAAATAAGTAGTTTAGTCCACCATTGATTTGTAATGCACCCATACCTAGTGATACGGCTACACCTACGACTGTAGCAAATACTGCTAAAACATCAATGATTGTCCCTATTGGACCTTCTACTTTATTACCTAAAATAGGGCGTAATGTTCTTGAAATCAGTCCTGGTTCTCCCTTTCTAAATTGTGCATAAGCAAGTGCTAATGCTACTACACCATAAATTGCCCATGCATGGAATCCCCAATGGAAGAAAGTTGAACGTAAAGCTTCAGTGTACGCCGCTTTAGTTTTAGGATCTGCACTTGGAGGTGCTGCGAAGTCTGACATTGGTTCTGCAGCGCCATAGAATACAAGTCCAATTCCCATACCTGCACTGAATAACATTGCAAACCATGAAATCGTGTTAAACTCTGGCTTGTCGTTCGGTTTACCGAGTTTCAGCTTTCCAATTGGGCTAAAGATTAGGAAAATACAGAAGAATACAATAAACGTAGTAAGAATTAAGTAATACCATCCAAGGTTAGTAGTAATCCATAGCTTAATCTTGTTAGTAACTGTGTCGAATTGAGTTGGTAAAAAAGCACCAATCAAAACAACAATCGCAACAACGATTGCACTATAGATAAAAACAGGAGATATCTTCTTACCGCTTACTTGTTTATCAGAAGAATTCATAATTAATTACTCCCTTTCTTATTCATATGAAATTTTTTAAAATCTAAGCAGAAAAATTGCAAACACTAAACAATTCTACTTTCGATTAACCATTAATTAGAATAACAAACCGAAGTATTATAATCAAATTTAGGTAAAAAAACTATTTTCTTAATATTTCATATGTTGTATAATCAATTTTATATTTTTTAGTTAAGAAAGGATCAGTGTATGTTTAAAGAATTCAAAGAGTTTGCATTTAAAGGTAATGTATTAGAATTAGCAATTGCGGTTGTTATGGGGGCTGCCTTTAATAAAATAGTGACAGCTTTAGTTACATATATCATCATGCCTTTAATCGGATTAATATTTGGTACAGTTAATTTTGCTAAAAGCTGGTCATTTATGGGCATTAAATATGGGATGTTTGTGCAATCTATTATCGATTTTATCATTATTGCTTTTGCATTATTCATCTTCGTAAAAATTGCTAGTACCATTATGAAAAAAGAAGAAGAAACTGAAGAAATTGACGAAAATACAGTGTTGTTAACTGAAATTCGTGACTTATTACGAGAGAAAAATAATTAGAGGTAAAGCGGGAGTGGCACAGAAATCGAATTTTCTAATAGAGATTTCGTAGTCCCACCCCAATAATGATGTCTAGGATTGAAAAAAGCTTGATCTAAGCGTATTTTCAATTCAGATATCTACTGCCAAGTTGAAAAGAGTCTGAGACACCTATTTTTGTCTCAGACTCTCTTTATTTTATATAAAGGAATATTATTAAATCACTGCATTTTGAAACGCGTTGTACTATGATATTGCTTTGTTTCTACTTCTAAAATCAATGGGATACGTTGTTTTAATTCGCTCACATGAGATATGATGCCAACCATTCTACCTGTTGATTTTAAACCAACTAATGTATCTAAAGCTGTCTCTAGTGTTTCTTGATCTAAAGTACCGAATCCTTCGTCAACAAACATTGAATCAAGAGATATACCTCCCGATTCCTCTTGGACGACTTCACTTAGCCCAAGCGCTAAAGCTAAAGAAGCTTGGAAAGTTTCACCGCCTGATAATGAAGTAATATGACGTGAACGATTTGAATGATTATCAAAAACATCAATTTCTAACCCACTGTAACCTTGAGAAACTTGTTGACGTCTAACTAACTGATATCTTTGTCCTGACATTATATCTAAACGTTTATTAGCTTGAATAAGTATACGTTGTAAATAATGAATTAAAACGTAATTTTCTAAAGTTAGCTTTTGTGGATTCTTTCCTGATAATACTTCTGACAATTGGAATATCTCTTGTTGTTCTTTTAAATCTTCTTCTAACTTTTCCACCATTTGTTTAATAATTTTTATTTTTGTCTCATTAAATTCTACTTTATATTCATGTTGGCTGAGTTGTGAGGCAATTTGTTCATATGATTGTTGCTGTTCTTGTAGTTGTGATTTTAGTTGAGTAATATCTTCTAATTGTTCATTTTCTGTTTGTTTTTTCAATTGCTCAATTTCTATTTCAAGCGTCTGTCTATTCTTCTTATATTGTTCAATTGTGCGTTCCAATTTATCTTTTTCAGGTAAACGTTCCATTACGATTTTTATCTGATCAATAGAATCAAAGCCAATTTTTTTCATCTCTGAATTGATTTGGTTATCCATTTGTTTTAATTCTGCTTTTGTTTCAGAAACGTTTTGACTTAGAAAATGAACATTGTTCTGTTCAATTGATAATTTGTTAGTTAAATTTTGCACAGTGCGCTCTAGTTCAGATAAGGACGTGTCATAGTCTTGTACAGTTTTCAACTCGTGCTTATAATTTTGTACAAATAACGTTACGTCTTGGTATTGTGTTGTTTTTTCAAAATCTTGTATAGTAATTTCGTTTTGTTTGATTTCATGATCGATATTTTTTAATTTCAATTGTGAATCATGTTCAGCTTGATTAAGTTGTTGTAAATGCTCTTTGAGTTGCTCGACTTGTTTATTTTCTTCATTTAACTGCCGTTTCTCATTTTCTTTATTTTGAAGTTGATTTTCTAAGTCATCAGTTTTTGTGTCTGTTTTGATATCTGTTTCGAACTTTGATAGTTGCTCCCTTTTTATACGTAATTCACTCTCGTATTGAATTTTTTTATTTTGTTGTTGATTTAATAAATTTTCTAATTCTGCAATCTCTTGATGTCTTTTCGATATGTCTTCAAAATCAACATGTTGTTCAACTTCTGTTACTTCATGACCACAAATAGGACATTGCTCACCTACTTCTATAGCAGATTGTATATTGGCTATAATTTCTTGTTTATTATTTAAATCAATATTAGATTTATCAATTGATGCATATTTATCTTTTAAAAATTGGATTTCATTTAAACTTTGTTCTAATTTTTCTTCAATTTGTATTGTTTCTTCTGCTAATTGTTGATGTTCTTCTTTTCTTTTATCTATTTGTTTTAATTCATTAATATGGCTAGTCAATTTATAAATCTCTTCATTTAAACTTTCAATTTTCGAATAATCTGCTTTCCTATTATTCAATTTATTTTTTTGCTCATTCAATTTATTTTGCTGTTGCTGATACTTATTCGCCATTTCATCATATGTTTCAGTTAATTGTTTTAAGCTATGATATGATGTTTGATATTTTTGAGCATTTTCATAAAATAATTTGCACTGATTTAAAAATTCTCTTTTTTTCTCAATTTCCTCATTATTTGTCTTATATTGATTTAATTCTATTGAATGCGTTTCTAGTTGTTTCGAAATATCAATAACAATATTTTGCTTTTCTTCTAATTCAGTTGTTGTCTTTGCAGTTTTGTCTAATAACTTTTGCTGGGTATCAACAAGTGTTGCAATAGGTCTTACTTCGTTAAGTTCTTTAACTAATTTTTCTTTTGTCTTTATCTCTGATTCTTCAGTTATTAGTTTTTCGTACTCTTCATTTTTAGTTTTTAAATTTTTAAATGCCTCTTCTAACTTTAAATTTTTTTCTAATTTAATTTCAGCATCTTTAAGCATTTTACTTTGAAAGTCTTTTTGTTGTTTTAATTCGTTCTTAATTGAGTGACCTATTTCAGTATATTCTGGTAATAATTCTAGTATTTTTTGTGTCTGTCTAGCTGTGATTTGTTTATGCGCATTCAGTATTTCATTATCAAAAGTATTGATTTCTTGCCAATTTGATTCTAATAATTGATATTGTTGTTCGATATGGGACTTTACTTCATTAATGTCCTCAGATAATTTATTTTGAATATCTACGAATCGTTGACTATTAAATAACGTTCTTAATATCTCTTGTTTCTCTGAACTTTTAGAAAGTAAAAATCTCTTGAATTCACCTTGAGGCAAAATAAATAACTGACGAAATTGTTCAACGTTAACACCTAACAAATCAATTAGATAGCGTTTTCCACTACTAATTTTGCTTTCTATCAATTTATATTGATTATCCACCAATTCATAAATTGATAATTGACCTAATGTTGGGCTTTTATTTCCTTCTTTATGGAAAGCATCTTGGCGAATGATTTTAAATTGTTGATTTCTAATCTTAAACTCGAATTCTACTATCATTGGTGATTTACCATCTGCGAAATGACTGCGTAATTCTCCTTCTTTTCTATCTTTAGTTGAGGCCTCACCAAATAATGCAAACACAATAGCATCGAAAATCATTGTTTTCCCTGATCCAGTCTTTCCACTAATTAAAAACAAATGATTTTCTTGTAACTGTCGAAAGTCTATCGTTTCATTTAAAAAAGGGCCAAAGTTTTTTAATTTAACAACTAATGGTTTCATTTACGCGTCACCTCCATTAAGAAAGTCATTTAATATATAGTTTAATTTATCGTTTTGAGCAGACGTTAACGTTTCATCCGTTATTTCTTCATAAAACTTTTTAATAATCGTTTCGTCTTCAAACTTTTGAATTTCTTCATCTGATTGATAAATAGAAGTATTAAATTCGAATGATTGGTTTGTTAATGCTAAAGTATTTTTATAAATTTGCTTTAAGTGCATCATTGGATCAGTCACATGAGACATATGCTTTAACTTAAAATGCAAATAATTTTCTTTATTTTTTATAGCAAGTCGCTCATGTATAGCATCTTCATAATCACCTTCTACAACTTCCAGTTCTCTCCTAGGTTTTAATGGTATAAACTGATCTTTGATTTGATGTTCCTCTATTTCAACACGTCGATAACCTTTCGCTTGGTTAACTTCTGAAAAAGAATATTGAAGTAAAGAACCACTATAATTAATAAAATCAGAATTAATACTAAATGGATGATGTAAATGACCTAACATGACTTTATCAAACATGTTAAAAGTGTCCTCTTCAACGGATTCCACAGTGCCAATCGTTAAAGGTCTTTCTGATTCAGACCTAATGCCGCCTTGCACTGTTAAATGTCCAATTAATATATTAATATTTTCGTTATTAATTGATTGTTGTATGTATTTCAGGCATTTACTTACTGCTTGTTGATGTGTTGTTATCGAATCATCACTAAAGTAATCCTGAATTTCGTTTATTGTTGCAAATGGCATTGTATAAAAATCAATACCATTTATAGAGATAGGCTTATTCATATCTTCTAGTCGCGTACGAATATAAAATTGTGATCTTTCAAACCAACGTGAACCATAATCTAGTCGTTCTTTACCATCATGATTACCACTAATAATGATTAAAGGAATATGCATTTCTAAATTTAATTTGTTTATTGTTTTTTCAAGCAACTGTATAGCTTCTTTATTTGGATAACTCGTGTCGTACAAATCCCCCGCAATAACAATTACGTCAGGTTGCTCATTGTGCATAGAATTTATAAATTGATCTAAAATATACGCTTGGTCTTCTAATAAAGATTTACCATTAAGTATCTTACCTAAGTGCCAATCACCTGTATGAATAACCTTCATCTTTTCACCTCTTATAGAACGTTTGTTCGTATTAATTTCATTTTATAACATTTTCTTACTCGTTACAAGTACTATATCGAGTTTAAACAAAAAAACTACCAGCCATTTAAGGCTGGTAGATACATCATTACATCTGCTGTTTATTATTTAACTAATGATTTCTTTACTTTTTTAAATTTATAAAGCATGGCTAATCTCCAAGGTACAATCATACAAAATGCTAATAAGAAAAACATACCTGCAACTTCGCCAGGTTCAATTTGGTTACTGACAAAGATTTTAATAACAGTTCGAATTACTAATAAAGAAATTAAAATAATTGGAAAAGCTTTAGAGCGTTTCATATAAATTTCTGTACCGTCTGTTTCAAATCTTGAAGTCCAAATAAGTACAATAGAAAATAAAAATCCTAAGATAATACATTCTAAAATTTCTAAACCTGTTAATCTAAAATACGGAATTACATACATTAATGCACCTGTGGCCATAAAAAATGGTGGTAAAATAATTTTCTTTTCATTGACTGGAAATTTCTGTGCTTTCATACGAATGATTACGACACCAATCCCCATTAAAAAAGCAAAGACAATCGAAAAGACTAAATAGAGCATGCTACACCTTCTTTAAATTTCTATATGTTAAATCACTTTGTTAGTATATCACTTTACACTTTTTAGGTCAGTACCTACTTACTTTATTTCACTATTTACTCACAAATTCACTCTAATATAATTAAAATTTTTCATAGATTAATTTAAAAAGAAAACCTTTCATAGCTACCTAATTTCTAGGAACTGTGAAAGGTTTAATCTCAAAATAAAATTTCGGCTAAATTGATTTTATTATATATTTACATTGTTTGCGTTACATCGTTAGAATTGCATACATCATTTAATAAGTCTCTTAAATAATCCATGTCATGTATTTGCATGGCTTGATGATATTTCTTGAATGAGGCTTCATTAGAAAAATTAATATGCATGTTTGCAAGACGATCTAAAACTTCTTTATCATGCATGGTATAAGCGTCTTTCACTTATTACTACCTCCTTTATGGTTAATTATTATATCAAATATATACTCCGATTTAAAATAATTATTCTGAATATTTAAAATTAAAAAAGCTCGCCGTGATTTTAAACCACGACGAGTCTTATTTCAGCAAATTAATCTCAACATTTTATAACTTTTTTATCTTTATAAAAGGACTTTATTTCACACTAGTCTAAATCGTATTTACTTAAATCTAAATAGCCTGCACTTTCATATGTTGCATGTGTATTATCACCATAATAAACTTTACCAGTATTTTTCATAATTTTAATTTCATACATACCACCAGCGCCAGCTGAATTAGCTAATGAAATTGAGTAATAATCACCTTTATCTACCATACCTTTACCTAATACATCTACGTTCCCGTCTAAATGGAATTCTGTTTCTACACGTTGTAACGCATCATTTTGTAATTCATTTTCACCTTGTGTAGATGCTTGTGCTGGTTGATTAATAAGTAACATCGCTCCTGCAACTAAACTAGCTCCAATTAAACCAAAATTTTTCTTAAACATGTAACATGTTTCCCCTTTCACTTATTTTGTAATCTAAATGTAACATTCTGTAATATTATAGTCAACTAAATGTAATAAATTTATATAAGTTGTATTATTCTGATTAATTTTACACTCAATTAATGATTAATTAAATTTATTTACGAGAGATATTTAATTCTATTCATGAATATACATTAGGCCATTTATAGTTTTAAATGTCGAGTTCTAATTCATTTATTTACAAAGTGAAATTAAACTTGATATAATACTTGGGGTCAGTATATATGATTGGTTTAACCCTTGAAAAAAGGTATAACTTTTAGTAAAATTCATATCGATAGGAAAGTGGGTGAAACAATGCCAGTATGGATCGCTATAATTATCATCGTTTTAGCACTTATTTTAGGATTGGTCGGTGGATTTTTCCTTGCTAGAAAATACATGATGGATTATCTTAAAAAGAACCCACCAATTAACGAAGAAATGTTACGTATGATGATGATGCAAATGGGTCAAAAACCATCACAAAAGAAAATCAACCAAATGATGACAATGATGAATAAAAACCAAGATGCACAATTTAAAAAGGCTAAATAGTCTATGAATAAAGGGATTGAGTGAACTTAAAAAAGTTCGCTCAATCCCATTTTTTTGCCTTAGTAAAAATTTATTTAGCTACATGAAAAATATAATGTATATTATCATTACAATACTGATAGCACTTATAAAATTATTGAAAAATGTTTGTAGTTTTAACTTTTGTATTTTCGTCACTTCTTTTGTCTCTTTTCTGTTAGTGACATATTTTCTATTAATTACATTATATAAATTTATCCAATATTTGTGTATAAAAAAACGATCCGATAGTAAATATCAGACCGTTTTTCAACTTAATTTAAAGTTTTATTTTATATTAATTAAAATGTTTGAATTTGGTTTAATACATTTTCTTTAGTAAAGCCGTATTTTTCTACGACTAAATTGCCTGGAGCACTTGCACCAAATCCATCGATACCAATCACTTTACCTTCTGTTCCAACGTATTTATGCCAACCTAATGGTGATGCCATTTCAATTGCAACACGTTTAGTGATTGAAGAAGGAATGACTGATTCTTTATATTCATCTGATTGTTGATCAAATGCGTGCCAGTTTGGCATTGATACAACACGTACACCTTTTCCTTGAGCTTCAAGATCTTTAGCTGCTTCAATCGCTAAATTAACTTCAGATCCTGTCGCTAATAATAAGAATTCAGGTTCTTGTTTTGATTCAAATACTGTGTAAGCGCCCTTTCTTACACCTTCTTCAACTGTTTCTTTAGATAAGTCCATCGTTGTAAGATTTTGTCTAGTTAAGACAAGAGATGTCGGAGTGCCTTCAGATTCGAGAGCAACTTCCCAAGCAACACGTGTTTCATTACCATCTGCTGGACGGATAACATTCATATTTGGAATTGCTCGTAAACCTGCTAATTGTTCAATAGGTTCATGAGTTGGACCATCTTCACCCACTGCAATTGAATCATGAGTAAAGATAAATGTTGAATTTAATCCCATAATTGATGATAAACGAAGCGCAGGTTTTAAATAGTCACTGAAAACAAAGAATGTAGCCGCATAAGGATGTAAACCACCGTGAGCAGCCATTCCATTTACTGCTGCGCCCATCGCAAATTCACGAACACCAAACCAAATATTTTTACCTTCTGGTGTATCTTTATCAAAGTCAGTTGCTTCTTTTACGTTAGATTTATTTGAACCTGCTAAATCTGCTGAGCCACCGAAGAATGATGGAACTGATTTACTTAAAGCTTGAATAACTTCACCTGAATCAGCACGAGAAGCACCACTATGACCTGCTTCAAATTCTGGTAATTCATCTTTGTAGTTTTGAGGTAATTTACCACTAATAGCTAATTTGAATTCTTCTGCAAGTTCTGGATATTGTTTACTGTATTGTTCTACAAGTTTATCCCAATCATCTTCTTGTTCATTAGCACGTTTTAACATTGTTTGCTGGAATATTTCATAAACCTCATCTGGAACATTAAAACGTTGTTCAGGGTCTAAACCATATTGTTCGAGTGCTAATTTTCTTTCGTCTTCACCTAAAGGTGCACCATGTACCCCATGTGTACCTTGTTTGTTAGGAGCACCAAAGCCGATAACTGTTTTTATTTCAATCATTGTTGGTGCATTTTGTTTTTTAGCTTTTTCAATCGCCTGATCTATCGCATCAATATCGTTACCATCTTCAACTAAAATGTGTTCCCAACCATATGCTTCAAAACGACCTTTAATATCTTCAGAAAATGCTTTATCTAAGTCGCCATCTAAAGAAATATCATTTGAATCATATAGCACAATTAATTTGTCTAGCTGACTATGACCTGCTAATGAAGCAGCTTCATGAGAAATACCTTCCATTAAATCCCCATCAGAAGCAAGTACATAAGTATAATGATCTACAACATTTGCATCTTCTTTATTAAATTTACCTGCTAAATGTTTTTCAGCCATTGCCATACCAACAGACATAGCGAAACCTTGTCCAAGTGGACCCGTTGTAACTTCTACACCGTCTGTATGCTTATATTCAGGATGTCCAGGTGTTTTAGAACCCCATTGTCTAAATTGTTTAAGCTCTTCAAGTTCTAAGCTTCCTGAAACATGCAATAAACTGTAAAGTAAAGCCGATCCATGCCCAGCTGATAACACAAAACGATCTCTATTAAAGAAATCTTTAGATTGTGGATTAAAGTTTAAATGGCGTGTCCATAATGTATATGCCATAGGAGCTGCGCCCATCGGAAGTCCAGGATGCCCTGAATTCGCTTGTTCAACTGCATCGATACTCAAAGCTCTTATTGTATCAATCGCTAATTGATCTTTCTCTCTATTCATCTATATTACTTCCTTTCTACTTGCAAATTTCATAATCATTATACACGATTGATCTTATCTTTAACAAAATAATGTTTATGTTAAAATGCTATCTATTTTTTTGAATCTAATTTTCTCTTAACTTTGTCAGGAGTAACGTCATTCCCTTCTGGGTCAATAACGCGGGTATTTTCAATTTGTTGTTTGAAACTTTTTCTAAAAGAATCTAAATATGCCTTTCTTAATTTAGATTGTTCTTTGGCTTCAGTTTCTGTTAATCCAGTTTCTTTTTTCTTTTTTGCTAATTCATTTATTCGTTTAATATCTACTTGATCTTTGTTACCCATTGTTAACCTCCGTCTTTCATAATATAAAAAATATAACAAAAAAGTGAACGAAACTAAATAGTTTCGCTCACTATCTCCCCAATCCTTAATAATCAAATTGACTTAGAAAAGTTTTAATTCACAGCTAACATCATAGAATGATGATCATGTTCGGTTTCTTTCTTCTCATCTATCGATAATTGATGTTGCAATGAATCTTGTTTAGACACTTGATGATCTTCTAATTCGTACGGATGTTCTGTATTTGCATTATGGTATGCATTTAAGATAAATATACTAAAAATGACCATAGTTACTATCATTACAACTAAATAATTCATAATTTCTTCTTTATATATAGAAAACATTTAACTCACTCCTAGAACGTTTGTTTGTATTTTTAATATACCAGAACGAATGTTCTAAGTCAACACCAAAACGAACAAACGTTTGTAAAAGGTGTTTAAGCATGCTATAATGAAGACAAATTAAATTAGGGAGTGCCTATTATGAAAGAATTAACTAAACGTCAAACTGAAATTTTTGATTTTATTAAGCAAACTGTACAATTAAAAGGTTATCCACCAAGTGTGCGTGAAATTGGAGAAGCAGTCGGATTAGCATCAAGCTCAACTGTACATGGCCATCTATCTCGACTTGAAGAAAAAGGATACATTAAGAGAGACCCGACGAAACCTCGTGCGATAGAAATAGTAAGCGAACAGTTAGGCGAACCAATCAACATGGAAGAAACAATTCATGTTCCTGTTATTGGTAAAGTCACTGCCGGTATTCCAATCACTGCAGTAGAAAATGTTGAAGAATACTTCCCGTTACCAGAACACTTCACATCAACACATAACAGTGATATTTTTATATTAAATGTCATAGGTGATAGTATGATAGAAGCTGGAATTTTAGATGGAGATAGAGTAATCGTTAGAAGTCAAACAATCGCTGAAAATGGTGATATCATAGTGGCTATGACAGAAGAAAATGAAGCGACAGTTAAACGTTTCTACAAAGAAAAAACACGCTATCGTTTACAACCTGAGAATTCAACGATGGAACCAATTTATTTAGAACAAGTGACAGTATTAGGAAAAGTAGTAGGTCTCTTTAGAGAAATGTAATACTGCAAATAAGATATAAAGACACTCTCAAAAAACAAAGAGGTTGAGCGTTATGCTCAACCTCTTATTTTTCATCTTTAATTTCTAAAACTTCTTTTACTTTTTCTAATATATCTTCTGTTTTTTCTTCTTTGTTTGTAGACATATCTTTCTCATCCTCACAAAAGAAATGATACCCATTCAAATTTTCATTTAAACATTAACCGGTATAATCTTCAGTCCAATATGGCTGACGCTCATCATTAAAGTCACTGCCTACCCCTAATGTTTTAAACTTACGATTTAAGATATTTTTCCTATGTCCTAATGAGTTCATTAAGCCTTGATGAGCAAATATACTACTTGTTTGGCCATATGCTAAATTTTCTCCAGCCGTATTAAACTCATGGCCATCCGCTTCCATTCGGTCAAATGGAGATTCTCCTGATTGATTATCATGAGCAAAATATTGATGCTCTGCCATATCTTCACTGTGTTTTCTCGCAGTATCAGATATGCCTGAACTATAATCTAATGTCGAAATACCATGTTGTACTCTTTCCGCATTTACGAGATCAAAGTTCTGTAATTCAAAGCTTTTAGCTAAATTATCTGAAGGTGCACCATATTGTTGTTGTAAACGATTTTCCATTTGATCACTCACTTGGAGCATCGCCGTTAAATTATTGTCATTATGTTCATCATAAAATGCAGTTGTATAAATTTTATTATCATGGAATGTATCATATTCTTTATCTTTTATTTCATATCTTACGAAACCTTTTCTCTTGGCATCTATCGGTTGACCTAACCTATTTCTCACTTTGTCTTTCGGTGTACCATACTTAATCTTTGATTTAGAAGAGATGACATTCTGATTACTATATAAAGCGTTAACTTTATTATCTATATAACTTACCATCACAAATGAACGATAATTATCGTTATAGTAAGTATACCAATTTGTACCATATTCATTTGACGTTACGCGTTTAGCTTTACCTAAATTACGTTCTACTTTACTTTTCGACATATGCATTTGAATATTGTTAAAAGCAAATGCTTGTTTTTCAGGTACTTTTAAAGTCTTTTGAGGTTCTGACGTATCTGATGTCCAACTTGCCACATGAGACTTCACTTGTTGTTCAAATGATTGAATTGGTTTAGGTTCCTTTATAGGTATAATTAACACAATGAGTAACAATGCGACTACATATAATACAAACTTTTTAATCGTTTACACCTTCTCTATGGAATTAGTCTCTATCCCCATTG
Organism: Staphylococcus hsinchuensis; assembly: GCF_038789205.1. NCBI lineage: Bacteria > Bacillati > Bacillota > Bacilli > Caryophanales > Staphylococcaceae > Staphylococcus > Staphylococcus hsinchuensis. The sequence goes on along the minus strand of NZ_CP128355.1, from coordinate 1,597,004 downwards.
AAAATTGAATTACGAACAATTACATAGTCTACTTTTCTAAGTGAATTTAAATCTTTCCCACCTGCGTATGAAATTGAACTTTGTAAATCTTGTTGCATTTCAATTAAAGTATCATTTAATGAACCTTTATGTTCAACAAACATTTTTTTACCTTCAACGTTTTTATGTTCACCTTTTTGGAACTCTGATGCACTACCGAAGTATTCTTTATACAATTTTCCATCTAATTCAACAGTTTCACCAGGTGATTCTTCATGCGCGGCAAATAGTGAGCCAATCATTACCATTGAAGCTCCGAAACGAATTGATTTTGCAATATCACCGTGTGTTCTAAGACCACCATCAGCGATAATTGGTTTACGAGCTGCTTTACTACACAGGTTAAGTGCAGATAACTGCCAACCGCCTGTTCCAAATCCTGTTTTAATTTTTGTAATACAAACTCGCCCTGGACCGATACCTACTTTCGTTGCATCAGCACCAGCATTTTCTAGTTCACGAACGCCTTCAGGTGTACCCACGTTACCTGCAATAACAAAACTTTCTGGAAGATGTTGTTTAATATGTTTAATCATATTGATTACAGAATCTGAATGACCGTGGGCGATATCAATTGTAATATATTCAGGCACTAAGTTTTCACTAGCTAATTCTTTAATAAAATCAAATTCACGTGCTTTTACCCCAACTGAAATTGAAGCAAATAATCCGTTTTCTTGCATTTCTTTAATGAAATTATTTCTTTTATCTTCTTCAAAACGGTGCATGATATAGAAATAATCGTGTTCAGCAAACCATTTTGCTAGTGATTCATTCATAACTGTTTGCATATTTGCAGGTACTACTGGTAATTTAAATTTTCTTGGACCAAACTCTACTGTAGTATCACATTCACTTCTACTTTCAACGATACATTTATTTGGTATTAATTGTATATCTTCGTAATCAAATATTTTCATAGTATAGAAACCCCAATCTCTTAATTATTAATATTGTTTGGCAAATTCGTTCAATTATTTATTAATTGTCGCTCAGTCTTACACATTCTGGCTCAATTTCTAAATAAAACTATATCTCTTCTTAACCATTAGATAATATACATTGTTTTTGAACAAATGTAAATGGACTAAGGTTGTATCATCGTAACAATATATTATGAAAACAAAATTAATGATTTCATCTTGTTACATTCTATTTTTTTATGACTCATGGGGTTATACAAATAAAAAGGGCTGTGTCATTATTTCGAGTCACAGCCTTTACTATAAAATCATAAATTTACCAGCTTGATTTCTTAACGCCAGGAATTTGACCTTTGTGTGCATAATCTCTTAAAGCAATTCTTGACATGCCAAATTTACGATAAACACCTCTTGGTCGACCAGTAACTTGGCAACGTCTTGTTAAACGTGTCGGTGATGAATCTCTTGGTAGCTTTCTTAAAGCTTCATAGTCACCTTTTGCCTTTAGTTCTTTTCTTAATTCATAATATTGTTCAACCAAAGCTTGGCGTTTTTGTTCTTTAGCTATTTTTGATTTTTTAGCCATTCCATAAAACCTCCTCTATTAAATCGTAATGATTACGTTTTATTATAGTAACACACATTTTTATATAGTCAAATAGCACATTGAAATATTTTTCTTATGTATTTCTTTGATTGCTATATATGACTATGCAACTTTGAGCAAATATAACTTGTTTCTACTATTGTAATGTCTAAAATTTCAAATTAATTACACATCTACCTATAAACCTTTTATTCATTGTTAAAAGTTTAAAGCTATTATTTATAAAATGTAAAAATGGAGTTGATTCCCTTGTCACTATATGCTAAAATTTTAAAACGTAATCATTCCTGTTAAGAAAGAGGTGTAAACATTGCGCGTAAATATCACATTAGCATGTACAGAATGTGGAGATCGTAATTATATTTCTACTAAAAATAAAAGAAATAATCCTGAGCGTATTGAACTTAAAAAATACTGCCCTAGATTAAATAAATATACATTACATCGTGAAACGAAATAATCTCCTCCAAATAATAACTTTTAAAATGCGACATGTTTTAAAATTAAATTTTAATAAAGACCGACTACGAACGCATTACAATTGCAAACACTCGTAGCCGGTCTTTTTATTTTACTCTGGTGTAATAACTAAAATGTAATTAAGGATAAAGTGTATTCAACGTTAGAAACGTACTAACGTAATAGGTAAATCGCTTCGCTTAATCAGGTAGGTTTAAATCCACATTACTAATATCAATACCTAAAGCATTAGCAACACCTTTACCGTAATCTGGATCTGCTTTAAAACAATGTCGAATATGACGATGTTGAACTTCTAAAGTTGTACCTTGCATTTCATCAGCTGTATTTTTAAAGATACGTTCTTGTTGTTCTTTCGATTGTATACGGAACAGTCGTCCAGGTTGTTCGAAGTAGTTGTCATCATCTTCACGATAATTATGTTCATATACATCGCCTTCTACTTGTAAAGAAGGTTTCTTATATTGTGGTTGATCTTCAAAGGCACCAGTACTATTTGGATAGTAATGTGTGCTGCCACCTTGATTATCATCTAAAATTCTCATTTGTCCATCTCTACTAAATGGACAGATATTTTCTACGCCGACCCCTTTAGGTTGGTTAACAGGTATTTGCCAATGATTAACACCTAGTCTATAACGTTGGGCATCCCCATATGAGAATATTCTACCTTGCAACATTTTATCTGGTGAAAAATCAATACCAGGCACAATATTTGTTGGTGCAAATGCCGCTTGCTCTACATCTTGGAAATAGTTGTTTGGGTTACGATTAAGTTCAAATTCTCCAACTTCTATTAATGGATAATCTCCTTTGTACCATACCTTAGTTAAATCAAAAGGATTATCTTTATGATTTCTTGCCTGTTCCTCAGTCATAACCTGGATATACATTTTCCATTTAGGAAAATCACCACGTTCAATTGCTTCAAATAAATCACGTTGAGAAGACTCTCTATCATTCGCAATGACTTGAGCCGCTTCATCTTGTGATAAATTTTCTATACCTTGTTGTGTTCTAAAATGAAACTTCACCCAAACACGTTCACCTTGTTCGTTATACATAGAATATGTGTGTGAACCAAAACCATGCATATTTCTAAACCCTTTAGGTATACCGCGGTCAGACATTAATATAGTCACTTGATGCAATGCTTCTGGAAGTGACGTCCAAAAATCCCAATTATTTTGTGCACTGCGCATATTTGTTCTTGGGTCGCGTTTAACTGCATGGTTTAAACTAGCAAATAGTTTTGGATCTCTGAAGAAGAATACCGGAGTATTATTTCCAACTAGATCCCAGTTCCCTTCATCAGTGTAGAATTTTAAAGCAAAACCACGAATATCTCGCTCTGCATCAGCAGCGCCTCTTTCGCCAGCTACAGTTGAAAAACGTGCGAACATTTCAGTCTGTTTTCCAACTTTTGAAAAGATACTAGCTGATGTATATTGCGTGATATCATTTGTCACTGTGAATGTACCGAATGCACCTGAACCTTTCGCATGCATTCTTCTTTCTGGTATGACTTCCCGATCAAAATGAGCCATTTGCTCTAAGAAATACCAATCTTGCATTACAAGTGGACCTCTAGGCCCAGCAGTCATACTATTTTCTCTATCTGAAACTGGAGCTCCGAATAAACTAGTTAAATGTCTTCTATTACTCATATAGGTTCCTCCTCAGTTGTCCTCAACTATAATTATTATAATCTAGCTTAATAGTAATCTATCGCCTCCTTAAAATCAACAAAATAAACTAGAATGATTATAAATTTCTGAATATTCTAATTTTAATTCCTAGTTCATTAAAAAAGCATTGCCATAAGGTAGTAAAAGCATTAAAATGTAACTTATATAAATTTTAAGAATATAGGAGACGTATACATGACAGAAAATAAAAATAACATGAAACGTGGTCTCAGTTCTCGTCATATTTCGATGATTGCTATAGGAGGTGCCATTGGTACAGGTTTATTTGTAGCAACAGGAAGTGTTATTGCTCAAGCAGGACCTGGTGGCGCAATACTGGCTTATTTAATTATCGGTGTGATGTTGTATTTCCTTATGTCTTCGATTGGAGAGCTGGCAACCTTTTACCCTGTATCGGGTTCGTTCAGCTCATACTCCACTCGATTCGTAGACAGTTCCCTAGGATTTACAATGGGCTGGTTATACTGGTTGATGTGGTTACTTGTTTCAAGTGTCGATATTATCATTGCAGCAAACGTATTAAATTATTGGGACGTATTTCACTTTTTTAATCCAGTAATTTGGAGCATAATCTTTTTAGTTTTATTATTTTTACTCAATATCTTTTCAGTTAAAGCTTTCGGCGAAACTGAATTTTGGTTATCTTTAATTAAAGTAGTAACAATTTTAATATTTATCGTCGTCGGTATTTTAACAATTGTAGGTATTTTAGGCGGAAAAACTTATGGAACACATAATTTCATAACGGGGGAAGCTCCTTTTGTTGGAGGATTTTCAGGATTTTTAGCTGTGTTACTTATTGCTGGTTTTTCTGTCGGTGGTACAGAAGTTGTGGCAGTCACAGCTGGGGAATCATCAAATCCAAATAAGTCTATGCCAAAAGCAATTAAACAAGTATTCTGGAGAATATTGTTATTCTACGTCCTTTCTATCGCAGTGATTTCGGCAATTATCCCTTATAATGATTCATTATTATTAAATAAACATGAATCAGTTACACAAAGCCCGTTTACAATTGTTTTTGATCGTATCGGTATTGCATTTGCTGCCTCTGTGATAAATGCTGTTATATTGACCTCACTATTATCAGCTGCTAATTCAGGAATCTATACGACAAGTCGACTGTTATTCTCATTAGCTGAAGATAGCCAGGCACCTAAAGTCTTCGGCAAACTGCAAAAAACAACGAAATTACCTATACTATCTATTTGCATGAGTTTTTTAGTGATCTTTACAGTTATTATAATCGCGCAATTTAAGTCAGATATTGTCTTTTCGTTATTAAACATTATTGGATCGCTAGTCATCGTGGTTTGGGGATCAAGTATTTTAGCTCAAATCAGATTACGTCGAGCAATTAAAAAGCAACACAAAAACCCAGATGATGTTTTACCTTATAAAGCACCATTTTACCCATTGGGTCCAATTATTGTTATTGTTGCTATACTTATCTTATTTGTAGGTAACTCAGTCGGAGCAATGATTTCAGGTGACTATATGGCAGTATTACGTAATGTTTTACCGATAATAATTTTAATGCTCGTTTATTTATCGCATAAATTTATCAAAAAAACTAAAGTTGTGAAACTCAACGACATTAATTTAGAGCAACATAAATATTAATCAATATTGCATTGAAATAGACAAACTTAAATTGTCTGTTTCAATGCATTTTATTTTTTGGGAGTGGGACAGAAATCGAATTTTCTAATAAAAATTTCGTAGTCCCATCCAGGCAAGGATGACTAGGATTGGATAAGCTTGATATAAGCGCATTTTTATTTCAATCATCTTCTGACTCATTGACAAAGAAGCTGAGACAACTATTTTTGTCCCAACCTCTTAGTTGAAGTCCCTTTATATATTGCGATTAATTATTTTTCACGATGTGCAAAGTATGATTAATTATTTTTCACGATGTGCAAAGTATAGTATAATAATGTGCAAGAGCAACATATTTTAGAGGTGGAAATTATGATTGGGCAAACAAATTTATTTGATGATGTATTAGAAACTGAAGAACGTTTCGTTATAGTCGTACAATCACTAGAAGAAAAAAATAATCGCCTTATTAAACGTACATTAAGAGAATACAGTGGTTTAGATCATTCCCAAATGGAAAGTCTATTTGAACATTTAAAAGATTTATTTTTAGAAGAAGAGTTCGAAGAAAACCAATCAGCATTTTCAATTACGATTTATACTAATTTAGATTATGCAGCAGATCATGTGTATGCACTTGTTAAACGTCACCGAGGTAAAAATGAATGGACACATACAGCTAAATAACATTATATGTACATAGAAAATCCCATCAGTTATATAACTGATGGGATTTTTTTATTTATTTTAAATTATAAAATTTGTTTAAGTGCATATGGGATACCATCTTCATCATTACTTAAAGTAACGGAATCTGCTACTGATTTTATTTCATCGTTTGCGTTAGCCATTGCGATACCTTTTCCTACTTCTTGTAGCATTGATAAATCATTGGAACTGTCTCCAAACGCTATCACTTGTTTGATATCGATATCTAACTGTTCACACAAACTTGAAACTGTATTTGCTTTAGAAACATCTTTAGCCATAAATTCTAAAAAGATTGGCTTACTTGTAGTTACATCTACCTTATCATTAAATTGGTTACCTAATTCATCGAGTAATTCTTTAATATGTGATTCGTAATCTACGCCCATCACTTTAGGTACATCAGTTTGAATATACTCTTTTATATCGTCAACTTGTTTCATAGGTAAACCAGTGAGTTCAGATTCTTTGTTCATATATTCATGTTCACCATCATAGACAATATAACCATCATAATAAGTAAGCGTAAATAATTCATGTTCTCGACAATAATCTATAATATTATCAAATTGCTCTTTCGGTATAGTTCGACTCGTTTCTACCTTTCCATCTTGTACGCGAGATGTTTTACCTCCGTTATAACTAATAATATAACTGTTAAATTCATCTAATTTTAGTGATTGAGCTGTAGGTAGCATGCCTTCTGTAGGACGACCTGAAGCAAGAATCACGTGATAACCTTGTTGTTGAATTTGAATAAGATAATCAGCTGTATCTTTACTTACCTTGTTATCGGAAGTTAATAAAGTGTCATCCATGTCTAACACAATGTATTGATATTGATTCATGTGGTCAAACTCCTTTCAACGCCTTGTATTATAAAGTATCACACTTTAATCGCGTTGGTAAAGTATCTTTGATTTCACACCTGTTACATTAATTGTTACTAATTCAGAGCTACAGTCATTAAATTCACGTTTTAAAGTTCTTACAAGTTCACCGCTTTTTTCTGGTGCAATTAATGTCAAGATTGTTGGTCCAGCACCGCTTATAACCGTGGCGTATGCTTGAAATGACTTAGCCATAGCTTTAACTTGTTGGAATTGAGGTATAAGGTGTTGACGATATGGCTCATGAAAACCATCTTGTTCCATCATTTTACCTGCAAGTGAATAATTATGTTGAATTAATGCACTAATCATTGTATTACTGATTGCACTGTATTGTACTGCCTTTTTATGTGAAAAATTCGAAGGTAAAGCTTCACGTGACGCTTCCGTCTTTAACTCATATGAAGGTATTGTCAAGATACAATCTACTTGTGGGATATCGATGTATGAAACGTCAGTGACATTTGTTTCAGGATTATAATATCCAAGCACTAGTCCCCCATAAATGGTTGGTGCTACATTGTCAGGATGACCTTCAAATTCTGTGGCAAGTTGTAATAATTCATATTTAGACAATTCTATATCACCAAAATAATTAGCGATATAGAGAGCGCCCACTAATGCTGATGCTGATGAACCCAAACCTCTAGCTAATGGTATTTCGCTTCTCATTTCTATATTTAAACCAGGCAATTGAACATCAAATTTCTTCGCAACTTTTTGTGCTATTTGATAAATGTAATGTGTCGTATCGGTAGGCAAACCTTCCAAGTTAGGACCGATATGATGAAACTGCCATTCATTTGTATCATTTGTGGTAACGTCTAAAAATAAAAATTTATTCAAAGCCATACCTATTGAATCAAAACCAACACCTAAATTAGCTGTTGATGCAGGTATTTTCAAATGAAGCACATCTTTCATAATTAAAGTTTCTCCTTAATATACTTTAAAATACTTTGTTTGTCGTTGGCTAATGGTTGGATAGGATTGTCTAACAATGAAATTGCTGTGTCTGGATCTTTTAAACCGTTACCCGTTAATACTGCAACAATTTTTTTACCTTTAGGTAATTTACCCGCACGATGTAATTTAATTAAGCCTGCAATAGAAGCATTACTTGCTGGTTCACTAAACACGCCATCATTACGGGCCATCATTTGATAAGCCTCTAAAATTTCATCATCTGTAACACTATCAATATAACCATCAGATTCAGCAAGTGTATGTTTGGCTTTATCCCAACTTGCTGGATTACCAATACGAATCGCAGTCGCAACTGTATCGGGATTAGTAACTACTCTATCTTGAACAATTGGTGATGCACCTTCAGCCTGGAATCCATACATATTTGGCAATTGCGTGCCATGACTATCATGGTATTCTTTAAAGCCTTTCCAATAAGCAGAAATATTGCCCGCATTACCTACAGGAATTGCTAAAATATCTGGCGCCTCTCCACCAAGTTGTTCGATAACTTCGAAGGCACCTGTTTTCTGGCCTTCAATTCTGTATGGATTGACTGAGTTCACTAGTGCTATTTCACCATTTTGAGCTACTTCCTTCACAATTTCTAAAGCTTCATCAAAGTTACCATCTATAGACACAATTTCCGCGCCATACATTACGGCTTGAGATAATTTACCGAGAGCAATTTTGCCTTCTGGAATAACAACAATGGCTTTTAACCCTGCACGTGCAGCATAAGCAGCTGCAGATGCAGAAGTATTACCAGTTGAAGCGCAAATGACTACTTTTTTGCCTTCTTCCTTTGCTTTAGCCATTGCCATAACCATTCCTCTATCTTTAAATGAACCAGTTGGGTTTGCACCTTCATATTTAACATGAAGTTCAATACCTAAATATTCTGACATTTTTTCGCAATAAATCAGTGGCGTTTGCCCTTCTTGCAATGTTAATTTAGGTGTATTTTCATTTACTGGTAAATGTGACTCGAATTCGCTGATTAAACCTTGCCATTGTTTCATATTTATTAAACCCCTTCAACTGGATAAATTTTTTGTACTTCAAAACCAGAATCATTTAGTGTTGATGCTTGTAATTCATCTATATCTTCTACGATAACTGCTACAGTATACGTATCTCGACCACTTAATTGCAGTGATTTATGAAGTGGAAGCTTGGATTTTAATTCGTCTTCTAAATTATTCAAATCTTGATCTTTAGTATTAAGTACAACGTAGTAACTTAATTTTTCTTTGATTGCCACTTCACTTTCATCTTCCATCATTTCTTTTGTTTCATCAGTTTTTAATTCAAAATGTGGTGGTAGTGTATGCAAGTTTGATTCAAACTGAAGCGTTACATTCAATAAGTCACTTACAACAGCACTACCTGTTGCTAAACTACCTGCACCTTTACCATAAAACATCGTTTCTCCGACAGCATCACCAATAACATAAATGGCATTATACTCGTCTTCAACAGCAGCTAATTGATGTTGTTTACTAATTAATGTTGGTTCTACTGAGGCACTTACTTTGCCTTTTTCATACGTACCTTTACCAATTAATTTAATTTTATAGCCTAACTTATCTGCAACTTTGATATCTGATAATTCAATATCACGCATACCATGAAGTTCAACATCTGATAAATTAATAACTTGATTAAAAGTTAAATAAGAAGTGATAACAACCTTTCTAGCTGCATCAATACCTTCAACATCATCTGTTGGGTCAGCTTCAGCAAAACCTAATTCTTTTGCTTCAGAAAGTGCGTCTTCGAATGTTTTTTCATTTTTAGTCATTTGGCTCAATATAAAGTTAGAAGTACCGTTTAAAATACCCATAAATTTAGTAATATTGTTTGCATTCAAACCATTGTTGATCGCATTAACAATAGGTATTCCTCCTGCCACACTTGCTTCATATTTCAGTGCGACATCGTTTTCTTGTGCTAAATCTTCTAATACGTTTAAATGTACTGCTAATAAGTCTTTATTGGCAGTAATGACATGTTTCTTAGAATTAAGTGCACGTTTTAACCAATCTACAGTTGGTTCAATACCACCCATAACCTCAACGATAATATCAATCGTATCATCATTTAATATTTCATCTATATCTTCTGTTAAATGATACTTTGAGATATTAATTGGTCGTGATTTTGATTTGTTACGTACAAGAATGTGGCGAATATTAATATCTTTGTCCATCGTATCTTTAATTTGTTGTTTATTTTCTTCAATTATTTTAACCACACCAGAACCTACAGTTCCTAAGCCTAACAAGGCTACATTTAATTCTTTCATGTCATCATTCCTCCGATTGTTTTTCTTAAAAATACAATTGTACAGTTGAAATATACTAAGATATGGTATAGTATAAATTCATTCCTTCTTTTTGTAAAGGACGAAACAAAGCGTATTTATATATTATCATTCAGAAGATAAAAACTAAACTAAATTTTCAGATTTTTGTGAAAGGTTGTATGACACTATGAAAGTAGCGAAGTTCGGAGGAAGTTCTGTTTCCAATGCAGAACAAATCAAAAAGGTATTAGACATCGTAAATGCGGATAAAGATAGAAAGATTATTATTGTATCTGCACCAGGCAAACGACACAAAGAAGATGTAAAAACGACTGATTTATTGTTGCGTCTTTATGAAAAAGTCCTCGCAGGTATTGATTACACTGCAAAGAAACAAGAAATTATTCAAAGATATGCGGATATTATTAATGATTTAGAAATGTCAGACGATTTACTGGAGCAAATTGATGATACTTTAGAATCATTTATTAAACAGTTGAAAGATAAACCTGAACGTTTACAAGATGCATTGTTGTCTTGTGGTGAAAACTTTAATGCACAACTCATCGCAACCTACAATAATAGTCGTGGTATTCCAACACGTTACATTTCACCTGGTGATGCGGGTATTACTGTCACTGATTTACCACAAAACGCACAGGTCCTCGATCAATCCTATGAAGCTTTATACAAACTGCGTGATTATGATGAAAAGTTAATTATCCCTGGTTATTTTGGTATGTCACGTCAAAATTATGTAGTCACCTTCCCTAGAGGTGGGTCAGACATTACTGGCGCAATTGTTTCTCGTGGTGTTCGCGCTGATCTTTATGAAAACTTTACAGATGTTTCAGGTATTTTTAGAGCAAACCCTACTATCGTTCCAAATCCACTCTCTATAGATGAGATTACATATCGTGAAATGCGTGAATTATCATATGCTGGATTTGGCGTATTTCATGATGAGGCATTACAGCCACTTTATAAAGATAGAATTCCAGTTGTAATTAAAAACACGAATCGTCCAAATGATACAGGTACTTTTATTCGACATGATCGTGAAATAAATTCTAACAATGTCGTCAGTGGTATTAGCTGTGACAAAGGATTTACGGTATTAAGTATTAAAAAATATTTAATGAACAGACAAGTCGGTTTTACTCGAAAAGTATTAGGAATTCTTGAGGATTATAATATATCATTTGATCATATGCCATCTGGAATTGATAATATCAGTATTATCATGCGCTCAAAAGAGATAGAAAATGTTGAACAAAAAGTGTTAAATGATATCCGTCAAAGATGCGATGTCGATGAATTAAGTGTAGAGCACGATTTAGCTATTTTAATGATTGTTGGCGAAGGCATGCATCGCATAATTGGTACGGCTAATATGATTACGCACGCTTTAGCAGAATCAAAAATCAATTTAAGAATGATGAACCAAGGTGCATCAGAAATCTCAATGATGTTTGGAATTGACGTAGATGATGCTGATAAAGCCGTTAAAGCGACATACGAATATTGTTATAATGGCGAAGCACTACAAATATAAAAAAAATCCTTCAAATCTTAAATGCTATAACTAACGTTAACATCTTATGATTTGAAGGGTTTTTATATTACTCTTTTTTCAAAACGAACAGCTTGATTAATGCGATCGTCTCCTACAATTGTACGTAACGTCATAAATTGATAGTAACTTAGAGCATCTAACACCGATCTATAATTAGGTATTTTATGGTAGTTTGTAGGTTCTAATAGCTCATACATCAATACAATTTCAGGTTTGATATAATCTACATCCCATTTAATTGAGTGAAAATAAATGTGCTTTTCAGGGAGTCTAATATTATGATTCCATCTAAACATCCACATTTCATCTTCGACATCGTAAACGATGATGGTCATGATGAGATTATCTTCCTCGAAAATATTTGCGTGTTGAATAGTTGAGAAGTCGGCTTCATGAAAATTTGTTGTCGTGCAATGTTCATCTACTAATTCAATCTTAAGTGAGTCAGGAATATACTTTAAAATTTCACCTAAATACTTTCTTTCTGCACTGATATCTACACGACCTTCTATATTAAAACCATCAGTTAAAAATAATTGCTTAGCAATTTCACCGTGGTATTTAAATAGATTTCCAACTTTCTCATTTAAATTGGTAACTAATGATTTTATTGTACTCTCTTGGCGATTATCCACGTAAGACCTCCTTAGGAAGTAAGCGCTTCCATTAATATCTATTATATAATTTGTGCATGGATATTTCAATGTATTACTTTTACTTAAATGAAATGGTGCATATTAATACAGCTCTGATATCATATGGTATTCATTTGATGAGCTAACATTTACTTTTTCTGGATTGTTTATAACTACAAACTCAGTCGTCTGGTTAATTAATGCGCGTTGTATTGTCGCCACTTCTGGCATTGTATGTAATAGGTCGTTGCCATCTATGTATGGTATCACTGCAAAATAAAATTGGATCTGATATTTTTTATATGTATTGGTCTCATTAATTCCTGTGATAACGTGAAATGCATGATTAACTTTTCCATTTGGTAAAATGAGATTAAAATTTGTATACTTTGCTACATATTGAATAACATCGGTAGAAATACTAATAATTGATACTTTTTTATTTTCATTTTTTAATGTATCAATTATATAATAAGCCATTGGATCATTATCCAAAGCAATAATATCTCCTTTATTTATTTCTTTTATTAATTTGTTAAAATAATCCTTTTTAGAACTCATTTACTGTTCCTCCATATTTATCATGCATTTGAATCTCTTACTTTCTATTTTTACCATACTTTTAATGTAAATTATATATTAATATAGCTATTTATAAGTTTAATTTTTACAGAAACGTACAATAATTATAATGGGATGTGTTTTTGTCTAAAGGTATAAATATATTTTATTAGTTAGCACTTGATTAATTAATTACCCATCATTGATTACGTCTAATGATTAAGTAAAACTAATGAGAATTTTTTGATGCCTTTACGTATAAGTACACATATTATTAACGATGAGGATGATTTTTTATGGTATTAGTCAATTCATTAATAGTTGTCATAATTATTCTAATTGCGGCAATTTTCATTAACAAACATTTTTTACAACGACGTATTGATGCAGAAAATTACGCCAATAATCAAATGGTGGCTAGACTCAGTTCAATTAGAAGAGAAAACCTATCGCTTAAAAATCAGATGTTACATTTTGATGGGAATACAGATGTACATCATCATGGTTTACGCAAAGCAAAGCACGTATTAAACGATATCTTTTCTGAGTATAAAGATAATCATACGATTGAACACTTTGAAATTATAGGCACTGATAAACTTGCAGTAAAGCACCCTCTTTTTGAAAATATGAGACCTTTTGATTATGTTGTTATTTCTGACAAAGGTATTTTCAATATTGATGTGAAAAGTTGGAAACAGAAAACATTTTACCACTTTACAATTGATCCTAAAGCTGACCTACCACCAGAACGTATCGATTTAAATCAAAATGTTGGGCGTTACGTTGCTACACAATATCATAGTCAATTCCAATCATCACGCCCATCAACTTATACTTTCACCGAACAAATTAAGCAACATTCTGTTATTTATGATTTTTACGATTATGATCCTTATGAAACAGCAGCTGCTAAAACAAGAGAGCTTGAAAATAAACTCGATCAAAATTTATCATCTAAAATCAAGAGTGTCGGATTAGTTTACTTTACTGATGGTAGTGTAAATATTATTGAAGGACCTAAAGAAAAAGAAAACAATGCCGAAACAGTTTCTTCAAAATCATCATTAAGAAACGTAATTGGTGAAACAATTAATCAATCAAAAACAGGTCTATCTAATGAAGAATTTGATAATATCGTTGCACAGTTTCATTAAGTATAAGTGACTAATAAAAAACCCAATCTCATATAGTGAGGTTGGGTTTTTTATACGCACAAACTGAGGATACTGCATTATCGAATCAGTTGTCGTATACTATCTCTTCTTCATTTACACAAAAGCCTTTGTGAAAAATTGTTACTTATTATGAAGCCCAGATGTTAATATTTTTTTGTTGAGCATGGCGTTCTTCTTTTTCTAACAGACTTCTATATTTATTATTCGGCGCATAGTATTTTTCTCGAGCCAGTCCTTTTTCAATTAACTCTTGATTATACATGTTCTTTTTATCCATCCACACGTAAGCTAACGTTCGTCCATACTGGTCATGTTTCTCTTGATCATATTCTAAGTATACATTCTTGTTTGTTAGATGTGATTTACTATAATTAGACGCCTTCTTACCATATGGTTGAACAGCTGTATGTGGTTTCACTGTCTCAGGTGTATCAACTCCAATGAGTCTCACTTTAAGTTTATGATGTTGTTGGTCATGCGCTACAAAAGTATCACCATCTACCACTCTGTCCACATGAACGCGATCCATTGACTTTTTGTCTTTTGTGCCAGTATGATTTCCTTTAAATGGACCAGAATGGTTAATAATTTGGAAAAATAATACACCTACAATGATAATTAAACTAACAATTGCTATTATTTTTTTCGAATTTTTCATTTTTACTCCTCTTTAAAAAAACATTCCAAATTATCATAAATAAATCTTTTTTATACGTCAATAACTAATAACTTAACCAATCAACTTTCGATTAGTCTAAAATAGACTCGCTTTATTTCAATAATATCTTCATATATAATAGTTATGTTAGGAGTGAACGTGTTAATTATGAAAAATGAAAATTTAGTTTCTACTATTGCAATTATAGTTGCAATTATTATTGGAATCATATTACAAGTACAGTTTCAATTACCTTTATTAGTTTCTGCTGTTGTTGCAGTTTTCTTAGGGATTTTCGTCGGTTTTATAATAGTAATGGTGCAATCGATTATAAAAAAAAAGAACAATAAATAAAGTTACAGCGATGCCAGAAATCATTAAAAAATAATGGATTTCTGGCATCGCTCTTTTTATCTCTTTATTTTTATTTAAGCTTCTTTCACAAATGTTAGAATCGCATTAAATTCTTGTTCTTCAGCTGAAAACTTAGTGATACTTTGTTGATTAATTGTAGAATCTAGTAATTTATAATTTGAAAGTTCTTCTTGTCCGAGCATTTCATTTATCTTTTGCTCTAATTGTGTAAGTTCACTAGCATTTACTGTCATTAATTTAACTTGTTGCATATGGCACGTCTCCTTTATTAAATTTTCATTATAAAAAATACTATTTTTATATGAGTCTAAGACAAAAATAGATGCTTCAGACTCTTTAACATTGAGTGGGAATACGAAATCTCTGTCCCATTTCTTAATTTAATTTCACTATATAGTTATTGTACCCATTTTGCACCCAAATGACTCCAAAATATATGTGGGTACAAAAAAACGATTCGCATTATCCAAATTGAATAACACGAATCGCTTATTATCAGTAATTTTCCCTCTTGTTTAGCACCTAGTATTGTTTAATATATTGTTCTCTTTCCCATTCAGAAACTTGAGTTCTGTAATAATCCCATTCGATTGATTTTGAGTTAACGAATTGATTATAAATATGGTTACCTAATGCATCTTTAATAGATTCATTGTCTTTCATAGCTTTAATTGCTGTATATAAAGTAGAAGGTAAATCTTGGATACCAACCGCTTCACGTTCTTCACGATTCATTTCATAAATGTTTTGATTTACTGGTTCAGGTACTTCTAATTTATTTTTAATACCGTCTAGACCTGCTTTTAAGATAGCTGCAAGTGCTAAGTAAGGGTTAGCTGCTGGGTCTACTGAACGTACCTCAACACGTGTTGATAACCCACGAGAAGATGGTACACGAATTAATGGAGAACGGTTCTTACCACTCCAAGCAATGTAACAAGGTGCTTCGTAACCAGGTACTAAACGTTTATATGAATTTACAAGTGGGTTACATACTGCAGTGAATCCACGTGCATTTTTCATAATACCAGCTAAGAAGTGGAATGCATCGTCTGTCATTTGCATGTCGCCATTTGGATCGTAGAATGCATTTTCATCACCTTTGAATAGTGATACGTTGAAGTGCATACCACTACCGTTCACACCGAATAATGGTTTTGGCATAAACGTTGCATGTAAGTTATGTTGACGCGCGATTGTTTTTACAACTAATTTGAATGTTTGGATGTTGTCACAAGCTGTAATTGCATCAGCATATTTGAAATCAATTTCGTGCTGACCAGGCGCTACTTCGTGGTGACTTGCTTCGATGTCGAAGCCCATGTCTTCTAATTCTAATACGATATCACGTCGACAATTTTCACCTAAGTCTGTAGGTGCAAGGTCGAAGTATCCACCGTCATCGTTTAATTCTAAAGTAGGTTCACCTTTTTCATCTAATTTGAATAAGAAGAATTCTGGCTCAGGTCCAAGATTGATATCTGTGTAACCTAATTCTTGCATTTCATCTAAAACACGTTTTAAATTAGCACGAGGGTCACCTTCGAATGGTGTACCGTCAGTTTTATAAACATCACAGATTAAACGCGCAACTTTACCTTGTCCAGCTGTCCATGGGAAGATTACCCATGTATCTAAATCTGGGTATAAATACATATCTGATTCTTCGATACGAACGAAACCTTCAATTGAAGATCCGTCGAACATCATTTCGTTGTTTAATACTTTATCTAATTGACTTACTGGAACCTCTACATTTTTAATGATACCTAAAATATCTGTAAATTGTAGACGTAAGTATCTTACGTTTTCTTCCTTAGCAAACTTTTGAATATCTTCTTTACTAAAAGTACGTTCTGGCATAATCTATGTCCTCCAGTCTATTTTTTGATAAAACGTGATAAATCACCACGATTTATCGGAATCGCTTCTCGTTGCGGTTTCTGTGTAGCTTCTACTATCATTTTTTTCCGTGTTAGTTGTTCATCGTCAGAGAGATGTTCTTGTTCATTATGTATGATTTGTTTTATGCCTCTCATATTAAAGCCTTTTTCAATGAGGCTTTTTATTTCTAAAAGGCGTTCCAAATCATTTAATGAAAAAAGTCGTTTATTCCCTTCTGAACGTTGAGGTTTAATTAGTTCATGTGTTTCATAGTAACGAATTTGTCTCGCAGATAATTCGCTTAACTTTGTGACAACACTCATAGAGAAGACAGGCATATTTCGTCTTAATGTATCATTGGACTGCATTCCTATCACCTCTACTTTTGAACTTGTATTTAATTTAGCACATTCAACATGCAATTTCAAAAATATGTCAGGTTTTCTAACATCATTGCCAAAACGTTGATATAACTGTGATTCAAAAGCTAATTTTTATTTCAGATAAAAAAACAACCGAAAGTTATGTTAAAAAATTAAAAAAATCCATATTCATTCACGAATAATTAACGTAAATTTTTCGTGAAAATATGGATTTTACATCTGACATTATAATACGTTATTAAATTAATTGCTCTTTTTGAAGTCTTTCTGCTGCTCTAGATACTGCAAGTTTAACGTGTTCATATGTTAAACCACCTTGTACGTAGGCTTCATATGGTGGTCGAATAGGTCCGTCTGCCGAAAGTTCAATAGAGGACCCTTGCACAAAAGTACCTGCAGCCATAATGACATCATCTTCATATCCTGGCATATAGGCAGGTTCAGGGCTAAAGTGTGCATTAATTGGTGAAGCATGTTGTATGCTTTGGCAAAATTGAATCATTTGTTCTTTTGTATCAAATTCAACCGTTTGAATTAAATCGGTTCTCGGTGCGTCATATTTAGGGTTTGTTCGCATGTTCATTTTCTCTAATAATAAACTTGTGAATAGTGCACCTTTCAAACTTTGGCTTACAACGTGTGGCGCTAAGAAAAATCCTTGATACATTTCTTGTAATGAATTCAATGAAGCACCTGCTTCTTTACCTATACCTGGTGCTGTGAGGCGATAGCCACAACGTTCGATTAATGATGCTTTACCGGCAATATAACCCCCAATTTTAGCTAACCCGCCACCTGGATTTTTAATAAGTGAACCAGCAATTAAGTCAGCTCCACATTCAATCGGTTCACGACGTTCTACAAATTCTCCATAACAATTATCTACAAAGATAATAATATTAGGGTAATGTGTCTTGATTTTTTCTATTGCCGCTTCAATTTCATTTAACCCTATTGATGGGCGTTGATCATAGCCCTTTGATCGTTGTATGGCAATCATTTTAGTTTTGTCATTTATCGATCGTAATACACGGTCAACATCAATGGTACCCTTGTTTAAGTCAACTTTATTATAGCTCACACCGTGTTCCTGCAAACTTTCAATACCATTACCATTTATACCGATGACTTCTAATAAAGTATCATATGGATCACCAGTGATATATAATAATTCATCACCATATTTCAAAGTGCTTTGCAAAGCAATAGTAATCGCATGCGTGCCTGAAATAATCTGAGGTCTTACAATCGCATCTTCAGCTTTAAAAGTACGAGCATATATTTCTTCTAAATGATCACGGCCGAGGTCATCATAACCATAACCTGTTGTACCTTGTAAGTCACTTTCTGTTGCTTTCACTGCATGGAATGCATCTAAGACCTTTTCTTGATTTTCATATGCGATTGTTTCTATCTCTTTAAAATACGGTGCTAATGTTGTTTCAACTTCATTTATTAACTTCTTTATTTCAGTCATGATGTATAACTTCCTTTAATCATTTTTATAGCCTTTAATAATAAATTGTTCATTATCTTCATCAAAGTTTAACTCACTCACTAAAGTATGTTGCTTTAAATAATACAATCTTTCGGCATCAGCACTTGCTACATGTTCTTCATAGTATGTGAGCGTTTGTTTAATTTGCTCGAATAAAAAGTCTTTCACTTTTTGAATATCTTCTTGATTTGTAGTAGAAACAAAAATAGATGAAGGAGAAGCTGGAGGCTCTACCTCTGTACATAAATCCTTTTTATTGTATATCACCGCTTGTGGTATATCTCCCATATCTAGATCTTTAATAATTTCATTTACCGTTTCATATTGAATACGGTATTCTGGATGACTGCGATCCACGACATGTAGCAAAAGATCAGCATCTTTCGCTTCTTCCAATGTAGATTTAAACGCGGCAATTAATGTTGTTGGCAACTTCTGAATGAATCCAACCGTATCCGATAAAATTAGATTGAAGCCTTCATTAATTTGTATTTGACGCGTCTTAGGATCAAGTGTAGCAAATAGTAAATTCTTTTCATATGTTGATTCGTTTGCCAATACGTTAAACCAAGAAGATTTACCTGCGTTTGTATAACCAACTAACGCTATCTGATAAACATTGTTTTTTTCTCTGTGTTCTCTATAACGTTCACGATGATCTATGACTGTTTGAAGCTGATGTTTAATTTCGTTCATTCGTGTTCTAATATGACGTCTGTCCATTTCAAGTTTCGTTTCCCCAGGACCACGTGTTCCAATACCGCCGCCTAAGCGAGATAAACTACGACCATGTCCTTGAAGTCTTGGCATAAGATATTCTAATTGTGCTAATTCAACTTGTAATTTACCTTCTTTACTTCTCGCTCTTAAGGCAAATATTTCTAATATTAACTGTGTACGATCAATAATTTTTACATTTAAATTACCGTTTAAAGTTTTCGATTGTGCTGTCGTTAATTCATCATTAGTGACTACTACGTCAACATCATGATGTTGAATATAGGCTTGTATTTCTTCTAATTTACCTTTACCTACATAATATTTATGATCGACTTGATGTCGATTTTGTGAAAATTGTGTTTGCACGTTTAGTTGGCAAGTCTTTGAAAGTGATTCAAGTTCTACCATTGTCGAATCAAAGCGATTTTCATCTTCTGATTGCACATGTACGCCAACGAGTATGGCTGTTTCGTATTGTTTATCTGTAGAATGTAATTTTTGTTGGGTCATCATATGCACCTCGTTTCATAGTTTTCTTAGCCATTCTATCATAGTGTGTACTTCAAGACTATAGGCTTCAATTGTGTTAAATTTAATTTAAGAGGTGATGGAAATGAATATTTATGATATTGAAGTTCAAAAAACAAATGGAGATACGTATCAATTAGAGGATTACAAAGGACAAGTAATGTTAATCGTTAACACTGCGAGTGAATGTGGTTTCACGCCTCAATTTGAAGGTTTGCAACAACTGTACAATGAATATAAAGACCAATCGTTTGTTGTTTTAGGATTCCCATGTAACCAATTTGGCGGTCAAGAACCAGGTACTGGTGAAGAGGCCACACATAATTGTAAAATCAACTACGGTGTTACCTTCCCTATGCATGAGAAGATTGATGTTAAAGGCGAGCATCAACATCCTTTATTTAAATTTTTAACTGAAGCACAAAATGGCTTTTTAAATGAAAAGATTAAATGGAATTTCACAAAGTTCTTGATAGATAGAGAAGGTAACGTTGTTAATCGTTTCGCACCACAAAAGAAACCTGAACAAATTAAGGCTGAAATTGAAGACGTACTTTAATCGTAAATTTTGAGACAAAATTTTATATTAAAAATAATGAGAGTCTGAGACAATAAATTATTGTCTCAGACTCTTTTTCATTAAGTGGGACTACGAAATGTCAGTTAAAAAAATCGATTTCAGTCCCATTCCATCGTTTTGTTTTTAATAATTAATTATTCTTCAGCATCATCAATGGTAAATGTACTAATAGCATGCTTATAAATCAGATGTTGTTTTCCTTGTGATTGTAAGCAAACTAAGTACTTGTCATAATCCTCAATGATTCCTTTCATTTGGAAGCCATTGATTAAAAAAACGACGACTTTCGTTTTTTCATCCCTAAATTGGCCTAGGAATTTGTCTTGGATGCTTTCATGTTTAATCATTCTTTGTGTTACTCCTTTGTCTTTATTAGGGCGGAAACTTCTTCTAACATTAATGATAGTGAACGCTGCTCTTTATCTAACCATACAACATCTAGTTTATTTTTAAACCATGTCATTTGGCGCTTTGCATAATTTCTTGAATGCTGCTTTAAAATAACTGCTGCATCCTCTAAATCCATCTCGCCTTTCACTACGGGCACCATTTCTTTATAGCCAATCGCTTGCATACTTTGACACGATTCGTATCCTTGGTTAACGAGCTGTTCAACTTCATTTAATAATCCGCGTTCCAACATTATATCAACGCGTTCATTTATGTTTTGATATAAAGTATTACGCGACATTTCTATCCCTAGTAATAATGTATCATAAATTAGGTCGCCATGTTGCATTTTCTTGCGAGAACTTAAAAGTTTTTTTGTTTTTAAATAATATTGTATGGCTCTTACTACTCTTTTTCTATTATTAGGGTGAATATCGCGTGCCGAATCTTTATCAAATGTTGCCAAATATGCATGAAGTTCATCATTAGACAATTGTTCTAGTTGCTTTAATTTCGCTTCAACACGTTCGTTCTCTTCATCAGAAATCGTTTCATCATCGAAGTCGTAATCATAAATTAATGATTGAATATACAAGCCAGTCCCACCTGCAATGATGGGTGTACGACCTCGCTCAGTAATTTCAGATATGAGTCGTTGTGCTCGTTCTTTAAATGCATAAGCTGAAAAGTTATCGTCTGGTTCTAAAATATCAATCATATGATGTGGTACAGTATTCATTTCTTCCTTAGAAACTTTGGCAGTACCTATGTCCATCTGTTTGTATACTTGCATCGAATCGCCACTAATAATTTCACCATTGAAACGTTTTGCAAGTTCGATACTGAAGTCGGACTTCCCCACAGCTGTCGGGCCTACGACAACTATGATAAAAGGTTTACCGTCTCTCATATAAGTCAACTCTCTCTATCTTTTAAAATTTGTTTCTCTATCCATTCATACATATGTTGCCAAGTTGTTTCACAATCATTTTCCAACAATATCTCATGTCTCTTATTTTTATACAATTGAACGGTAATATGTTGAATACCAGCTTGTTTATAAATCTTGCCTAATCGACGGATGCCATTGCCATATTCACCTAATGGATCTTCTTTCCCTGATATAAGTAAAATAGGTAAATTTGGATTCAACTTTTTCATTACTTTAGTTTTGCTTGTAGTAATTTGTTGTTTAACAACTTGGTATATTAATTGGTTGGAAACAAGAAATCCTGAGTTAGGATCCTTTTCATAACGTTTTACTTCATTTCTGTCACTTGAAAGCCAATCATTATCTGAATGAACGTTTTTAATATTTTTATTAAACGATTTATACATAGAATTATTTAACCATTTCATGCGACGATTTTTGCCGCAGAAAATTGTAATTAACTTTAATGCAATCATAGCCGGAATACTCTTTAACTTGGAATGTTGCATTGTACCGATGAGGATTAATCCCTGTGCAGCATGAGGATATCTATAGGCAAAAACTCGTGCAACCATGGAACCCATTGAATGACCTATCACAATATAAGGTATATCATTATAACGTGTGCAAATCGTTTGTGCGATTTCATATGTATCGTCAGCAGCTAACTCTAAATTTTGAATATGTCCTTTTTGCTTTTCATCGAGGTGTTTACCATGACCTCTATGATTATGCCTAATAACATCGTAGCCTTGCTGATTCAATGATTTTATTAATTTATCGTATCTACCCATATGTTCAGACATTCCATGCAGAAAATGCACAACACCAATTGTGTCATGCTTTGCTTTGTCTCGTTTAACTTCTAACATGGTCCCATCTGAAACTGTGATAAAAAATTCATTCTCATTCATTTCTTTGCCCCCAAAAACAAATGTCAATTCATATGTATTGTATGTTCAATATACCTTTAAGATACTATGTTATCAAATAGTTAGCAACAAGTTAATTGATTTAAAATTTTCTAATTCGTTATCTTAACACTCAAAAAAGCCAATCAGAGTAAAAACTCTGATTGGCTAACCATATGCAATATTTCAAACTACCATTCATTATTAGGTACAGAAGCTTTATTATTCTTTAACAGCTGGTTGGTTGTTACCTGATTGAGCTTCATCAATAGCTACTTGTAATTCTTTAGTGTATTGAACTTTCTCGATGTTTGAGTAACCTAATAATTCAGTCATAATATCGATTACTCTATCTTTATATTCTAATACGTCATCGATTTTGAAGTATAATTTACCTGTACGACGGATAAAGAAGTCAGTTGGACGATAAACCATTTCATTTTGAATTGAATAAACAAGTTCTGTATAAATATCTAATGGAATACCTGACTCTTGATATTGTGCCGTTTGTGCGATCTTGAATAAATCTTCAGCATTTGAACCGTATTTTGAAGCGAAATGACGAGCAATATCTTCATCGATTTGATAAGCTTGAGCATCTTTTACTTTTTCTTCTACAAAATGTTCAAAGTTTTTACTGCCGCCAACATCTCCGCCTGAAATTGGTAAGTTTTTAGTTTCACATTTTTTGAATTTTAATCCATATTCTGATTTTAAGCGTTTAGAAAGTAAGTCAACGATTTCTAAAGCCATGTGACGATAGCCAGTTAATTTACCGCCAGCGATTGTAAGAAGACCTGATTTACCTTCCCAAACTTCGTCTTTTCTTGAAATTTCAGAAGGGTCTTTACCTTCTTCTAAAATTAACGGTCTTACACCAGCCCATGATGATTCAATGTCATCATCAGTAGCTTCAACTTCTGGGAACATGTAATTGATAGCATCAATTAAATAATCTCTGTCTTCTTGTGTTGGTAGTGGTGATGTTTTGTCATTATCATAGAATGTGTCTGTTGTACCAACATATGCTTTACCTTCACGTGGAATCGCAAAGATCATACGGCCATCTTTTTCAGTATCAAAGTAAACTGCTTGACCTAATGGGAATTTAGATTGATCGATAACAATGTGAACACCTTTAGTTAAACGTAATTGTTTATTGTTACGAGCATAGTCTCCGCTACGTACTTCATCTACCCATGGACCACTTGCATTAATTACTTTTTTAGATTTAATTGGATAAGTTTCACCATTGATTTGGTCTTCTACATGAATACCATTAACTTTTTCATTTGTATCATAAGTGAAATGTACTGATTTAGTATGATTAAGAATTGTCGCGCCTTTTTCTTCAGCACGTTTCATAACTTCGATTGTTAAACGTGCGTCATCTGTACGATATTCAACGTAAGAACCGCCACCTTTAAGACCATCTTTTTTAACTAATGGTTCTTTTTCTAAAGTTTGTTTTGAGTTTAACATTTTCTTACGTTCAGATTTTTTTACACCAGCAAGTCTATCATACATTGCAAGGCCAAGTGATGTTGAGAATTTACCGAATGTTCCACCTTTATGCATAGGTAAAAGCATACGTTCTGGTGTAGTTACGTGTGGACCATTTTCGTATACAATCGCACGTTCACGACCTGTTTCAGCTACAACACCAACTTGGAATTGTTTTAAGTAACGTAAACCACCGTGTACTAATTTAGTTGAACGAGAGCTTGTTCCTTGTGCAAAGTCTTGCATTTCTACTAAAGCTACTTTCATACCTCTTTGGCTAGCATCTAAAGCAATACCAGCACCAGTAATTCCGCCACCAATAATGACAACATCATAAGTTTCGTTTTTTAAATCATGCTTGATTTGTTCTCTTTTTAAAGTTGATAAACTCATACCTTTGCGCCTCCTAATATATTAAAAAAAGAGAGACCCTTCCCATACATATATAAATTGTACGAACAGAGTCTCTCTTTTCTCGTGTCTTATTATTAACTTACCCTTATTATAGCATAATTAACAAGAAATAGTCTAATTTTATTATTCTTCAGGTTTGAATACTTGTGTAGCTTCTACTGCTTTCTTCCAACCTTTATATAATTTTTCTCTTTCTTCTTCTTGCATTTCTGGTTTAAATTCTTTTTCGATTTTTCTACGATCTTCAATTTCGTCTTTATTTTCCCAGAATTCAACTGCAAGTCCAGCTAGATATGCTGCACCTAAAGCAGTCGTTTCATTAATCTCAGGACGTTCAACACCTACATTTAATAAATCTGATTGGAATTGCATGATGAAGTTATTTTTAACAGCACCACCGTCAACACGTAAACTATTTACTTTGATGCTTGAATCTTTTTCCATTGATTCTAAAACGTCACGTGTTTGGTAACAAAGTGATTCCAATGTAGCACGGATGAAATGTTCTTTTTCAGTACCACGTGTTAATCCGAATACTGCTCCACGTGCTTCAGCATCCCAATATGGTGTACCTAGACCAACAAATGCAGGTACGACATATACACCTTCAGATGATTCTACTCGCTCTGCATAATTTTCAGATTGTGGAGCTGAATTAATCATTCTTAATCCGTCTCTTAACCATTGAATTGCTGAACCTGATACGAAGATTGAACCCTCAAGTGCATAATTTACTTTTCCATCTAATCCGTATGCAATAGTAGTTAATAATCCACTTTCTGAGGCTACTGCTTCTTCACCAGTGTTCATTAACATGAAACCGCCAGTTCCGTAAGTGTTTTTAACGTCTCCACGGTCGAAACAAGCTTGACCGAATAATGCAGCTTGTTGGTCACCTGCGATACCTGCGATTGGTACCTCTTGACCATAGAAATGATAATCGATTGTGTTCGCGTAAACATCACTTGATTCTTTAACTTCAGGTAACATTGATTTAGGGATGTCTAATATTTCTAATAATTCGTCATCCCATTCTAAATCATGGATATTGTAGATTAATGTACGGCTAGCATTTGTATAGTCTGTAATGTGGGCTTTACCGCCTGATAACTTCCATACTAACCATGAATCAATTGTACCGAATAATAAGTCACCATTTTCAGCTTTTTCTTTTGCACTGTCAACATTGTCAAGAATCCATTTAACTTTTGTTCCTGCAAAGTAAGGATCTAGTAAAAGACCAGTCTTTTTACGGAATTTATCTTCCAATCCTTTATCTTTCAACTCTTGGCAAATACTTTGTGTCTGACGAGATTGCCATACAATCGCATGATAAATTGGACGGTTTGTCTTTTTATCCCAAACTACTGTCGTTTCACGTTGGTTTGTAATACCGATACCTGCAATTTGATCTGCACCGATATTTTGTTCATTTAACACTTCAGCAATAACCGCTAAAACTGAAGTCCAAATTTCATTCGCGTCGTGTTCAACCCAACCTGATTTTGGAAAATACTGCTTAAATTCACGTTGCGCAACGCCTACAATTTCACCATCTTTATTGAATAAAATTGCTCTAGAGCTTGTTGTACCTTGGTCAATTGATAAAATATACTTTTCCATCTTCATACACTCCCTATTACTTCTGTTTGATGACACAATCTTATATGTAGTAATCAGACATCAATTACAAATATTACACTCAATAATATATTCCCATCAAGTTTTTTAATCAAACTTTTACTAGAATGATTGATTGTAACTTACTAATGTTCGACATACCCAATAAAATTAATAGACAGATTCAATATCTTTATTTTTTTTAGATTTATTTAACACAACGCCTAGAACTAACGTTAGGATTAATACTACAATCCCTACAACTGACATTGCATCAAATGCACCTTTATAAAATAATCTATAAATTACCGCACCGATCATACCACCAGCAATAGGTCCTAATACCGGTACAATCGCATAGCCCCAATTTGATTCACCTTTACCTGCGATTGGTAAGATAGCATGTGCAATACGAGGTCCTAAATCACGAGCAGGGTTAATCGCATAACCAGTTGGTCCGCCTAAACTTAAACCAATTGCTACGATTAATCCACCAACGATTAATGGGTTTAACCCATCAGCAATTTTATTTGTTCCAATGAAAAGTAATCCTAATGTTAAAATTGCAGTCCCAACAATCTCAGTTAAGAAGTTTGCAAAGTAGTTCTTAACAGTCGGTGCTGTAGAGAAAACGCCTAATTTAGCATCTTTATCTTCTGTATGTTTCCATTGTGCTAAATACGCTAACCAAACTAGAAACGCACCAAAAATACCACCAAGAATTTGACAAATAATATAACCTGGAACCATTGACCATTTCAATGCTCCATCCATGGCGAATGCTAACGTTACAGCGGGATTTAAATGTGCACCAGATACGCCACCTACCGCATAAGCTCCCATAGTAACTGCAAGTCCCCAACCTGCAGCAATAACAATCCAATCAGCACCGTGTCCTGCACTTCTCTTTAAGTTAACGTTCGCACAGACACCGCCACCGAACAAGATCAGAATTGCTGTTCCCAAAAATTCAGCAAAAAATACATTCATTTATATTCCTCCTAAAAAGAGACAAGGAGATCCCCACAATTGTATCCAGTGATGAACAACCGTTCTCGATACTGTAGAAATCTCCTATCTCTGTTCTAATTATTAACTTGATTTTATATTATACTTTCTTTGTAAGCGTTGTCAACATCTTTTTTATTTTCTCTCTCATTTTAAAAATTAAAAACTTTATCTTAATATTGGTTTAGTTTGTTTTTATAAAAATTGAATGATGTTAAATTATTTGATAAACCAAGCGTTTTCAAATGATTTAAAACTCATTTATACATATTTAATTACCAAATTGATGATGTTTATTTTAAAAATAAATCTCAATAATAATAAAAAAAGCGCAGAACTTTATGTTTTACCATAAAGTTCTTGCACTCGTAGTAATATATCTCGCACCATTTTCAATGGCTAAATCCACTTCTTCTACTTCATTTATTAAACCGCCTGCGATGACATCTGTTTGGGTCTCTTTATTAATGATATTTATAGCTTTAGTAGCTATTCCAGGTAACACTTCAACGAGATCAGGCTCTACGCGTTTAATAAGTTGAATGCTGCGTTGTAACGCTTGGCTATCTAATATAAATACGCGAAAAACTGTAGTAGTGCCTAATGATTTGGCTTTATTTATTACTTTCGTCTTTGTAGAGATGATGCCCTTAGGTTTATATGTTTGAATTAAATATTCACAAGCAAATTCGTCGTGACTCATACCTTTGATCAAATCAACATGTAAATAAAATCCTACATGATGTTTATTTAATAATTCTATAATGCTTTTAACATGACCGACATGCATATCCAACAAAACACAAGAAGTATAATCCGTTTTGATTAGCTTTTCTAAATCTTTCATTGACCTTACAGCTGGTAAAATATGGGGTTTCACTTTTTTCATCTCCTACATAATTCGTTTAAAGAGTCGTTCCAATTCATAATTTGAAAAGTTAATAATAATCGGTCTACCATGCGGACACGTAAATGGATCTTCAGTTTCACGTAATTGATCAACAAGATCTGACATTTCATTATTTTTCAAATAGTGATTGGCCTTAATTGATTTTTTACAGCTCATCATTATAGCCGCTTCTTCACGAATCCTTTTAATATCTACCTTTTTATGTTCTAATACATATTCAATCATATCTTTAATGATTTCTTCTACTTCAACACTTGGAAACCATACAGGATAACTATCAACGATATAATCGTTGCCACCAAACGGTTCTAAATGCACGCCTACTCGATCTAATTCATTAATATGTTGTTGAATTATGAACATTTCATCTTTTGAAAAATGGAAAGTTAATGGTATCAATAAGTTTTGTACTTCGTTTGAAACTTCCCCAATTTTTTCACGGAAATATTCATATTTGATTCGTTCTTGTGCTGCGTGTTGATCAATCATATACATGCCATTTTCATTTTGTGCAATGATGTAAGTCCCATGAACTTGCCCAACGACTTCCATATATGGTACACGGCGAGATGGATCTTTACTTATAGCACCTTTGATATCTGATTGTTCAGCAATATCATCATTTTTTTCGTCTAATTGTTGATGTTCTAAGTCATACAATATTTCGCGTTGAGATTTAGTATATCCGTCTTTATTCGATAATTGTTCTTGTATTTTTGAGTCTTCTTTTGTTGTTGATTGATATGACATATTATCGGAATCTTCATATTCCATGCCTGATTTTTTAGCGTCGTTATTTTCTGCATCACCTTGCTCATCATTTTCCTGTTGTTGAGCAACCTTGGTGTCATTTAAATGTGATTGTTGTTGTCTTTTTTCAAAATCAATCTTTTGTTGTTCAAATTGGTCGAGTACTTTATTTTTTTGTGCTATTTTATCCATATCATTGTGAGGGATTAATATACGATCTTTAAAAGCTTCCCTAATTTTATCCACAATAAGTTCAAATAATTGATCCTCTTTTGATAATCGTACTTCTAATTTAGTCGGATGCACGTTCACATCAACTAATATTGGATCCATCTCAATATTAATATAACAAATCGGATATCGACCAATCGTTAAAAGCGTATGATACCCTTCTAAAATTGCTTTATTTAACAAAAAGTTTTTAATGTAACGGCCATTAATGAAAATAGAAATATAATGTTTGTTACTTCTAGAATGTTCAGGTTTAGCAACAAATCCTTCTAAATGGTAGTCACTTGTATCACCTGAAATGTGAACGAGGTCTTTCGCAACCTTCATACCGTAAATTTCAGCCATAACCTCGTTTGTTCGACCTGAGCCATTCGTTTTGATGATTGTTTTGTCATCAGAAACAAGCGAGATTCGAATATCTGGATGACTCATTGCCATGCGATTAACGATATCAGTAATTTTTCCTAATTCTGTATATAAACTTTTAATATATTTTAAACGCGCGGGTGTATTATAAAAGAGCGATTCAACTAAAATATCTGTGCCTCTTTTAGCTTTTGCTGGCTTGCGTTCAAGTATTTGACCATTTTCCACATAGATCTGTTGTCCTTCTTCTTCATCAGTACAAGTTTGTAATGTAACTTTAGCTACTGACGATATACTGGCTAATGCTTCACCTCTAAAACCTAAAGTCCTTATATGAAATAGGTCATCGTCAGCGTCTAACTTACTCGTAGCATGACGATGAAAGACTAAATCCAAATCATCTGATTGAATACCTGTTCCATTATCAACGACACGAATAGATTGTACACCCGCTTCTTTTACTTCAATATTAATTTCTGTTGCTTTCGCATCAATCGCATTTTCAAGCAATTCCTTTACGACAGAACCGGGTCGCTCAACGACTTCACCGGCTGCGATTTTATTTGCCAAAGAGGTTTGTAATTCTTTAATTTTACCCATGAAACTTCACCTCTATTTTAATTCTTTTTGTAATTCACTCAATTTTATTAATGCCTCAATCGGTGTCATATTTGAGATATTTAAAGACTTTATTTCATGTTCAATTTCACTATATTGTGCTGGTTTATCAAATAAATCAAATTCTGGTTGTTCGAATTGATTTTCGTAATTATGTTCGTTTGCGTGGTTTTCAGTTTGATTTAGGCGTGCATTTTGAAGGTTTTGTTGGTTAACATTTTCAGAAGATGCATCAGTTTCAGATTGAAGTTGATGTACAGCAACATCAGTTTGGTGTTTATCTTCGGTTTCAAATGCTTCTAAAATGACTTGTGCTCTGTTAATAATTTCATCTGGTAAATCTGCTAGTTTAGCTACTTGAATACCATAACTATCATCTACAGCCCCATCTTTCACTTTATGCAAGAAGATTAACTCTCCATGATATTCGTTCGCTGCGACGTGTACATTTTTCAAACAAGGTAATGACTGATCTAATGTTGTTAATTCATGATAATGTGTTGAGAATAATGTCTTAGCATGAGAAGTGTTGGCCACATATTCAATCATCGCTTGAGCCAATGCAAGACCATCATACGTTGATGTACCACGACCGATTTCATCAAAGATAATTAAACTATCTTCGGTCGCATTTGCAAGTGCTTTCTGTGCTTCTAACATTTCTACCATAAATGTACTCTTACCAGAAACTAAATCATCTGCGGCACCGATACGTGTAAATATTTGATCGAAGATAGGTAAAGTGGCGTCATCACATGGTACAAAAGAACCCATTTGAGCCATAATACTTATAATTGCCACTTGTCTCATGTACGTAGATTTACCCGACATATTAGGACCAGTGATTAAGTAAATAAAGGTTTCTTGATCTAAAGCACAATCATTTGGTACATAATCATTATGATCCATGACACGTTCAACAACAGGATGACGTGAATTGGTTAAATTCAAGGTCTTATCTTCACTAAATGTAGGACGCGCGAAATTATATTTTTGTGCTATTTCTGCAAAGCTTTGTAAACAGTCAATTTCTGAAATAACTTTAGCTTGTTGTTGTAATTGACTCGTATATGCTTTAATTTGTTCTCTTAATTGTACAAACAATTGATATTCTAATTCAATCGCCTTATCTTCTGCACCTAAAATAATATCTTCTTTCTCTTTTAATTCATCCGTGATAAAACGCTCAGCATTTGAAAGTGTTTGTTTGCGTTGATAACCATATTGAGTTGGGTCAAAACCTTGTAAATTTGCTCTTGTTATTTCAATAAAGTAACCAAAAACCTTATTAAAACTAATTTTTAGTGATTTTATACCTGTGCGTTGTCTTTCTTTCGTTTGTAATTCTGCTAACCAACTTT
This sequence comes from Staphylococcus hsinchuensis, assembly GCF_038789205.1. Taxonomy (NCBI): domain Bacteria; kingdom Bacillati; phylum Bacillota; class Bacilli; order Caryophanales; family Staphylococcaceae; genus Staphylococcus; species Staphylococcus hsinchuensis. The sequence continues at coordinate 1,565,183 of NZ_CP128355.1, read as the reverse complement.
TACCATTTTTAGACGCTTCTAGAAATTCATCTAATTGTTGATTAAACCCATGTTTAAAGAGGCCACCATCTTTAACAGAAATAGGTGGTTCTTCAACTAAACTTTCTTCTAATAACGAAAGTAAATCGTCCAATGGCTCCAATTGCTGAAATTGAGTTGTAGTTTGAGAATCGAAAGTATCAAGTAATGATTTAATATTTGGTATTTCAGCAATAGAATGCTTGAGTTGAATTAAATCACGCGCATTGACATTCCCATAACTTACGCGCCCAACAAGACGTTCAATATCATAAACTTGATTTAAATATCCTCTTAAAGTATCACGCTCAATAAAGTGATTCATGAATTGGTCAACAGTTTCTAAACGTGCATTGATTTGTTGCTTATGAATTAATGGGCGATCTATCCATTGTTTAAGACGACGTGCTCCCATTGGCGTTTTCGTTTCGTCCATTAACCATAGCAATGTTCCTTTTTTACTCTTTAAACGAATACTTTCAGTTAATTCAAGATTACGTTTTGCATAGAAATCCATTTTCATAAAGTCAATGGCTTCATATTTTACAACATCTTCTATATGTGAAAGATCTCTTTTCTGAGTATGATGAATATAGTCTAATAAAATTTGTGTTGCTTTATACATGACGCCATCTTTAGATGTATTGACCTTATACATAACATCTGATATTTCAGGTGTCAAAGTAATCGTCTCTGTTGTTAGACTGATTTGTCGTTTTAAGGCTTCCGTCAACGCTTCATGTACAACAATTTCATTCGGATTGATCGTTGTGATCTCATTCATTAAAGTTGCTTCGTCTTTAAAATGAGTCACCTTTAATTCACCTGTTGAAACATCACAATAGCTTAATGCGTAATCCTCATTGTTTTTAATAAAGCTTAAAATATAATTGTTTTGTTTTTCATCGATACCATTTTGATCCATTACTGTACCTGGCGTTATGATGCGAACAACTTCACGATGTACCATACCTTTGGTCTGTTTAGGATCTTCCATCTGCTCGCATATCGCAACTTTATAGCCGTTTTGGATTAACGTTTCTATATAACTATCTGCTGAATGGTAAGGTACACCACACATTGGAATTGGGTTGTCTTTTTTAGCATCTCTCTTTGTCAAAGTAATTTCAAGAACCCTCGCTGCTTCTTTAGCATCTTCAAAAAACATTTCATAGAAATCGCCTAATCTAAAAAAGAGTAAACAATCTTGATATTGTGATTTGATCTTCAAATATTGTTGCATCATTGGCGTTTGGTTTGTCATTATCTATTTCACAATCCTTTTGAATAGTATAGTATAAGCATTTTTAATTTGGGTTATGTAATGCTTTCTATATTAAAGTGTTACAGTAACACTAATTATTTCGTTTGATATTCATACTTATTAAATGTTGAAATTTTATTTTTTATCCCGTACACATTTGGAAATGAGGCAGAAATCGAATTTTCTTTTAGAGATTTCATAGTCTCACTCCGTTTGTAAAAAATCTGAGACATCTATTTTTGTCTCAGACTCTATTAACTATTAAATTTTAACATATGTTAAATCTCTAGCCCATTTATTTATTTTTCAGCAATGTTTATTTTGTTTACTAATATAGCCCTCATTTTAATAAAACCTATATGCTAAACACAAAAAGCACGTTTAGACTCATTCACCAATCTAAACGTGCGCTTTCAAATTATAAATAACGTTGTAATATGCCTCGACGTTTCAATATCATTAATATCATATAACTGATGATTGCACCGATGACACTTGATACGACGAACGCTAACATTAATGGTTTAATTGCGACATCACCGAATCCTAACACCCAAGCCAATGGGATACATAAAATACTTCCGATGATGCCAGTACCAATGATTTCACCTACTGCCGCCATAAATATATGCTTTCTATAATGATAAAAACCACTTGCAAGTAGTACACCGATCATACTACCTGGGAATGCAAACACACTACCTGTACCAAAAGTGATTCGTAAAATCGAGGAAATCAATGCTTGTGCAAGTCCAAACCATGGCCCGACAAAGACCGCACATAATACATTGATTAAATGTTGGATTGGTGCAGCTTTAACGGGTCCTAACGGAATGACTACAATGCTACTTAATACTACATTGAGGGCAATGAATATTGCTGTAAATGTAAATTTTTTCATTGGCATGTGTATCATTCCCTTTCTCTTAAGTATTTTCAGTCATTCTTTTCTTGTTCTATATTTAATCGATCAGCCATTGTGTCGATCATCATTTGTAATAATTCATTCGCTTCTGCCTGTGATTCCCTAAATTCTTCTACAATTGGCATTACGTTGATGTTTTCTTCTATATCTTGAATTTTATTTTCTGATTGCTTAAGTGCTTCAAGCTTACCGTAGTTTTGTAAATTAACTGATTGCTTTTGGTTTTTCTTTAAATCTTTCATACGGTCAGCAACCCGTGGATTGTTGTGGATTTGTTGTTCAACATTTTGATAGGCTTTAACTGTTTCTAACGCTTCAATTTGCTTGCTTAAATCATCCGCCGCTTTAAGAATTTCATCTTTTTCATACATTATACTGTCACCATGTTGCTTTCGCTTTCACGCAAATACGTACCATTTAATGAGTATTGTTTCGCTTCATCAACTTGAACTTCAACAATTTTACCGATTGCAGACTTCGGACCTTCAAAGTTAACTAATTTATTTCTTTCAGTATAACCTGCAAGTACATTATCGTCTTTCTTACTTGTACCTTCACACAATACTTTGACTACTTCACCATCGTACTGTTGGAGAGCTTTTTCAGAGTAATATGAAACCTTTTTATTTAAGCGCTGTAAACGTTCTTTTTTCACGTCTAATGGTACATTGTCTTTCATTTTAGCGGCTGGCGTACCATCTCTTTGTGAATAAATGTAAGTATAAGCATGTTCGAATTCAACTTCATCATACAATGTCAATGTTTCTTCAAACTGTTCTTCAGTCTCATTTGGATAGCCAACAATTATATCAGTTGTTAAGGCAACGTTAGGAATCTTAGCTTTAATACGTGCTACTAAATCTAAGTAACTTTCACGTGTATATTTACGTCCCATAATTTTCAATACGGCATCATTACCTGATTGTACTGGTAAATGAATATGAGGAACGATGTTGCCGCCTTCAGCAATAACATCAATCATATGGTCTGTGAAATCCCATGGGTGACTCGTTGTAAATCTAACGCGTGGAATATCAATTTTACTAATATCTTCTAATAAATCTCCTAAACCATATTCTAAATCATCAATATCTTTACCGTATGAGTTAACGTTTTGTCCAAGTAGCGTAATTTCTTGATAACCTTGGCGGGCTAAATCACGCACTTCTTCGATAATATCATGAGGACGACGGCTACGCTCTTTACCACGTGTAAACGGCACTATACAATATGTACAGAATTTGTCACAACCGTACATGATATTGACCCAAGCCTTTATGTTGCCTTCTCTTACTTTAGGAAGATTTTCAATGACATCCCCTTCTTTAGACCATACTTCAACGACCATCGCTTTAGAAAGATATGCTTCTTCTAAAATTTCTGGTAAACGATGAATGTTATGCGTACCGAAAATCATATCGACATTTTGGAATGACTTTAAAATCTTGTTTACGACAGACTCTTCTTGTGACATACAACCGCAAACGCCAATAACTGTTTCTGGTTTTTCTTTTTTTAAATGTTTTAAATTACCAATTTCACTGAAAACTTTATTTTCAGCATTTTCACGAATCGCACAAGTATTGATCAATATAACATCAGCTTGATTAATGTCATCAATTGGAGTATAACCTAGAGCACCAAGTATACCCGCCATAACTTCTGTATCATGTGCATTCATTTGACAACCATATGTTTTTATTAAAAATGTCTTACCTTTACCCATATTGCGATATTTCTCATCGATATGGAAATCATGATTATATTTAACTTCTTCTTTACCACGCTTTTTAGCTTGTTTTAAATTAGGTGGCTGATAAACGTGTTCAAAGTACTTACTATAATCTTTTTCTTTTTTATCACGTTCGGCTAAAATGTCGATCGAAGTACCTTTTCTTTGTTCTTCATTCACTTTACAAAATCCTTTCTATATCATAAAAAACTAAACATATCCCTTAATATGATCTATTTATATATGCAAAATTATTATTAATTCTGTTAATTTCTATGCGTAATCATTACTACATTATATTAAATATTTAGCTAAAGTGCAAAATGTCTTTGAATATGTACGTGATAGATAAATAGAAGTTCAGTAACAGATAACAATATATAGAGAGTGCACTAAAAATAAAACACTATCTACTCCTTTAATGAATAGATAGTGTTTTCGACACAATGTGATAATCTAAAAATATTTTAGTTTTCGTCATATTTCCCTGTTAATGTTTCTATTGAGATACCTTCAGGAACGTGATAAAACTTCACTTGACTAATGGTACTTGGAACTTCTAATTCAACCATACGATCATGTAATTTTTGAATAAGTATTAGGCACTCGCTCATTTCACCTTGAACCGTTGTTTCTAAAGCCCCTACTCTATACTTTAACCCAGATTGATCAATAATTTTAATTGCTTCATCTACATAAGGAATAACGTCTTCACCGTTAGCTGGTTTTGGGATAATTTGAATACTCATTAATGTATCATGCATATAAGACATCCTTTACTTTAAGTTTATTTGCTCAATTAATTATTTCTTTCTTAATATCATCATATGCATATTATCTTTCTTGTTCAATAGCTTTTATAAGTGCCTCTGCGAAATCAAACATGAAATCGTCCCAATTATCTTCATTTTCTCTATGATGTAGGCTGAACTTTTTATTTTTAAAGAAATCTTTTCTTAATTGTTCTGTTAACTCAAGTTGTACGCCTGCACCTTTTTGACAACGATTTACAAAATTTGCTTTCCCTTTACCATCAATGTGACGCGGCGCTGGCTTAACTACAACTTCAATTTCGGATAAAGTTTGCTCTATTTTTTCAATAAGTGAATCATCATTGCCACCAATATAAACTTCAGGTTGATCTCCTTTACAACCATGCAAAGAAACAGCAATGTCGTTTTGCTCAACCATTTCATTTAAAGTCGGGTCATCAAAGTGTTCAGACGTAACATGTAATTCATTATTTTTATTCTTTCTAATACCTTTAAAAGTGTAAAAGTTGTAATCTCCTTTGTCACTTACACAACGTCCTAGTTCAGTCGTCCCTCTCTCAATCGCACCACCGTGTACAGCAGTTATGAGAATAGGTTGATCTGACTTACGTACTTGAACTTCCCAGTCTACGCCTTGTTCCATTTCATCAAAGAGTTCAGTCATCGATTTAAAACGGTCTACCATTTAAAACGCTCCTTTAAAGTTTAGTAAAACAAAAAATAGTCGACACTACACAAATATTTCGTTTATATCTGTATAGTATCAACTATTTAATTAAGTTAGTAGTTTAACCGTTTATATAAATTGTTTTTTCAATTCTTCAAATTGATTTGCTTCTAACTGAATATCTTTTTTAGCTAACGGTTTGCCTTCCATTTCAGCAATTTGTGACTCAAATGAAGGGGTTTCTTTATCTTGATATACAATGCCTTTAATTAACGAATCATATTCAAGTACTTTTTGAGAAGCTACTGATTTATCTGTAACATCGTATCCTTCAATATCCTCGATATCAGTTAAATTTTCTTTAAACCAATCATACGTATTCACTTTATTGTATGTGACACATGGTGAGAATACATTCACAAATGAGAAACCATCATGGTTTATAGCTTCTTCTATCATTTTCGTAAGTGCTTTAATATCACTTGAGAAGCCTTGTGCTACAAATGTTGCTCCAGAAGATAGTGCAAGTTCTAATGGTGCGACATTTTGCTCGATATTACCTTTTGGCGTAGATTTAGTCACGAATCCTTGCGCGGAAGATGGTGAAGTTTGGCCTTTTGTAAGTCCGTATATCTGATTATCCATTACTATATACGTAATATTCATATTTCTACGTAAGGCATGTATCGTATGTCCCATACCTATTGCGTAACCGTCACCATCGCCACCTGATACAATGACATTTAAATCTCGGTTAGCCATTTTCACACCTTGAGCTAGTGGAAGTGCACGACCATGAATACCGTGCACGCCATAAGCATTCACGTAACCTGATAAACGCCCAGAGCAACCGATACCTGTAATTAATGCAACTTCTTCAGGTTCTAACCCTACATTTACTGCTGCTTTTTGAATTGCTGCTTGTACTGAGAAGTCACCACAACCAGGACACCAATTCGGTTTAACATTGTTTCTAAAATCTTTAAATGTTGCCATTTATACCAACTCCTTTAGGTCTTTGGCAATTTCTAATCCCTTTGTCTCAATTTCTTTAGGAAGGAATGGCGTACCATTATATTTCGTTTGGTTTACTAATTTATCGCCTACATTGACATTCATCTTAATTATATTTGCAAGTTGTCCTTGGTAATTGTGTTCAACGACAACCACTTTAGATGCTTTATCTATTGCTTGTTGAATTGTTTCTTTCGGGAATGGATGGATTTGTCTAATTTGTAAATGGTTCACACTTACACCTTGTTGCTCTAATCGTTGCTTACCTTCTTGAATCGCACCTTTAGTTGAGATAAATCCGAGATATAAAATATCTGCTTCGTCGTGTTGCGTATCTGCTTCTACTGGATCTTCTATGAGTAAATGCTCAGTTTTACGCATACGTTTTTCCATTTGTTGTTGTCTATTTTCTGCCGCTTCACTCGTTTTACCTTCTTCATTGTGTTCAACACCTGTTACATGGTGAATACCACCTTTTGTTCCTGGAACAGGACGTGGTGATATACCACTTTCAGTTAAAGCGTAACGTTTAAAGTATGCTTTATCTCCTTCATCTCGTTCAATTTCTGAATCGATAAGTTCACCGCGGTTGATTGAGATTTTATTATAATCTAAATCTTCAACTGTTTGTTTACCTAATGATAATTGTAAATCACTTAAAATGATTACAGGACACTGATAAATTTCAGCTAAGTTAAATGCCTCTGTTGTTAGATAAAATGCATCTTCTGCATCAGTAGGTGCCACAACAATCTTAGGTATATCACCATGTGTACCATAAATCATTTGCATTAAATCAGACTGTTCTTGCTTAGTTGGAAGTCCAGTAGATGGTCCACCTCGTTGTGTATTAACGACAACAAATGGTGTTTCAGTCATCCCCGATAATCCGATTGCTTCCATCATTAATGACAATCCTGGTCCAGCACTCGCTGTAAAGGCACGAACGCCTGCATAGTTTGATCCAATTGCCATATTAGCAGCAGCAATTTCATCTTCAGTTTGTACGACCGTACCACCAACTTTAGGTAGATTTTCAATCATATATTCCATGATTTCTGAAGCAGGTGTAATTGGGTAAGCAGCCATAAATCTAGCACCGCCTGACAATGCACCTAATCCTATCGCATCATTACCTATCATATAAAGATGAGGTTGCTTCGTCGTTGCTTCAAGTTCATAATCACCTTTGATTGTTTCTAGATGCTCAGTCATTAATTTATATCCTTCATGCAGCGCTTGTATATTCATCTCTACAACTTTTTCACCTTTTTTACTAAACATATTAGTGATGAGAGATTCAAAATCTTCAGTTTCTAAATGCATTACTGCACATGTAGCACCTATAGCAACCATGTTTTTCATTAAAGCTGTGCCGAGTTCTTTTGCGGTTGCTGTAAATGGTAAATCTATTAATTGAGCCTGACAGTCTTCTGGTTTTTCAGGCTTTGCTTTACTATCCGCGATAATAACACTATCTGATCGCATTTCATGGTGGTTAACTTCTATTGTTTCTTGATCAAATGCAATCAATATATCTAAGTCGTCACTTATTGCATGAACGGGTGTTGTAGATACTCTAATTTTATTATTGGTATGTCCGCCTTTAATTCTACTTGAAAAATGACGATAACCATATAAATAGTATCCTTTACGGTTCATTGCAGTTGCGAAGATTTCTCCTGTTGATTCGATACCTTCACCTTGTTGACCGCCCACTTTCCATGATACTTGTGATTTCATATCATCTTGCCTCCTAGTGGTAATTTCTTTTATTTTTAATGATATCAAAATAAACCACCTTTATACTATGATAAAAGTGGTACAATACTAAACTCATACTAATGGACGATACTATGTTAAAGGATGATCGTCATTAATTAAAACACGTTCAATGTGTTTTGTCTTACCGTTTTTATCAAGGTCAATAATTACACCTGATAATACACTACGACCTGTGTCAGGTACGACATGTCTTTGTGGTAAGCTCGTTAAGAATCGGTAAATCACTTCGTCACGATTAATACCTAATATACCATCATAATAACCAGTCATTCCGACATCTGTAATGTAACCTGTACGACCTGGTAAGATTCTTTCGTCCGAAGTTTGTATATGTGTATGCGTACCGACAACGGCACTCACTCTTCCATCTAAATACCAACCCATTGCATTTTTCTCAGATGTAGTTTCCGCATGAAAATCCACGAAGATGTAATCCGTTTCTTTTTGAGCTTCTTCAATTAGTGCATCCGCTTTTTTAAATGGATCATCTATATCTTGCATAAATGCACGGCCTTGTAAGTTAATAACCGCTAACTTTATATCGTTAATTTGGACAAATCTCATTCCCACTCCCGGTGCTTCTTCCGGATAATTTGCTGGACGTACCATACGTTTTGCTTCATCAATAAAATCATATATCTGACGTTGACCGTATGTATGGTTGCCCATCGTCATAAAATCTACGCCTTCGCGTAATAATTCTTTATATATTTTTTCAGTGATACCTTTACCGTGGGCAGCATTTTCAGCATTTACAATTGTAATTGTAGGTCTATGTGTTTGTTTTAATTTGGATAGATAAGTTGAAATGGCTTCTCTACCAACCTTACCTACGATATCCCCAATAAATAATATTCTCATTTATAAGTTCATCCTCTCTTACTGCTAGTTTAAAGTAAATGAGATATGAAGAAAAGTATCTTCTAAAAATATCTAAAATAAATATAAGTTTTAATCATTGTTCAAGTGGTATCAATAATAGTAGATTAAAATTTTTCTAAACCAAAACATAGGAGTTGTAATATATGTCAATTAACATTGATCCACAACATTTTGCTGATTTAGTAGTTACAGCAAATCCATCTAAAAGTGAAGACGCAGAAGATATCGCTAAAGAAAGTTTAGAACTATATATCAATGCGTACCGTTTAGCTGAAAGATATGCTAACATCGCAACTAATTGTTATGATACTGCTGAAATCATTCAAGAAGTAAAATCTGCAGACTTAGAGTTAAAATAAGTTAAATATAAATTGAATCTCATTTTTGAATAATAAGTAGATTAGAAATATATTTAAATTGAGAAAGAGGCTGGGACAAAAATAGTTGTCTCAGCTTCTTTGTTAACTAGTGGGACTACGAGATCTCTATTAGAAAATTCGATTTCTCTCCCACACCCATTTTTCATAGAATTTATGTACAAATAAAAAAGCTAGCCCGAATTGGCTAGCTGATTATTTTGCATATTCAATTGCTCTCGTCTCACGAACAACTGTCACTTTTATATGACCTGGATATTGAAGTTCATCTTCAATTTGGTCTTTGATATCTCTTGCTAAGCGATGAGATTTTAAATCGTCGATATTGTCTGGTGATACGATTACACGAATCTCTCTACCAGCTTGGATCGCAAATGCCTTTTCAACACCATCATAGCTTTCAGATAATGTTTCCAATCTTTCCAATCTTCTAATATAATTTTCTAACGTCTCTTTACGAGCACCTGGTCTAGCTGCAGATAATGCATCGGCTGCTGCAACTAATATAGAAATAATAGAAGTTGGTTCTACGTCCCCGTGATGTGAATGAATAGCGTTAATAACTATTTCTTTTTCATCATATTTCTTAGCTAATTCGACACCAATTTCAACATGGCTACCTTCGACTTCATGATCGATTGCTTTACCAACATCATGTAATAAGCCGGCTCTTTTAGCTATTGTAACGTCTTCTCCTAGTTCAGCTGCTAACATTCCACTTAGGTGAGCAACTTCAATAGAATGTTTTAAAACATTTTGTCCATAGCTTGTACGATACTGTAATCGTCCTAAAATTTTCACTAAATCTGGATGCATATTATGAACGTTAATTTCAAATGTAGCTTGTTCACCAGCATCTCTAATAATATCATCTACTTCTTTACGGGCTTTATCGACCATGTCTTCGATGCGACCCGGATGTATACGACCATCTGATACTAGATTTACTAAAGCTGTTCTAGCAATTTCTCGACGAATTGGGTCAAATCCTGAAAGTATTACTGCTTCAGGCGTATCATCTATAATTAAATCAATGCCTGTTAATGTCTCTAATGTTCTAATATTACGGCCTTCTCTTCCAATAATTCGACCTTTCATCTCATCATTCGGTAAGTTTACAACAGAAACGGTTGATTCCGTTGTATGTTCAGCTGCTAATCTTTGAACAGTAGTAGCTAATAATTCTTTCGCATTTTTATCGACCGCTTCTTTAGCTTCTCTTTCTTTTTCCTTAACAAGTACTGCAATATCTTGTGACAATTCATCTTCGACTCTTTGAAGTTGCTCTTGGGCAGCTTCTTCTTGAGTGAGACCAGAGATGCGTTCTAATTCTTGTTCATGCTTATTTATTAATGATTGAACACTACTCTCTTTTGCATCTACTTGTTGTTGTTGTTCTTCAAGTTCAGATTCTTTTTGCTCTAAAATCTCATCTTTTTTGTCTAAGAGATCAGATTTTCGATCTAGATTTTCTTCTTTTTGAAGAAGTCGGGTTTCTTGCCTTTGAAGATCACCACGTCTCTCACGAAGTTCATTTTCACTTTGTTCTTTTAAGAATTGATTTTCTTCTTTAGCTTCTAAGAGCTTTTCCTTCTTAATATTATCTGCTTCTTTTTTACCGTGAGCGATAATATCTTCGGCAGTTTGTCTTGCTTGTAATTGCTTTTGATGCAATAAATTACGGGCTATCATATACCCTACAACAACTCCGAGAATAATACCTAGCAAAACGAGTAGGAGGTTTAATAAATCCACACAAACACCCCCTTTTCTAGGATTTTTGCTCTTTATATCAAATTCAAATATGATTATATGAAGTTATATAAGAATCATACAACTACAATTGTACGGTCTTAAGTAAATAAGTGTCAAGGTTTCCATTTCAATAATTTACCTACTTATAACAACACTTAAATACAACTTCATAATTCAAAAAATAAGATTTATTCTAATATAAAAAGAGCGTATACCTTATATATACGCTCTAACTATAGAATATCATATATAACTATTATATTGGTGGTTAAACTCTAATTTTATTCATCAAAAAGTGTTTCAGGAGTACTTTCTTCTTCTGACTCTTCTACATCTCCATCAAAAATACCCAATTTCTCGCGTAATTTCTGATCGATGTCGTTTTTCACTTCTGGATTTTCTTTCAAGTAAGTTTTAACATTTTCCTTACCTTGACCCATACGGTCACCATTATATGAATACCATGCACCTGATTTATCAACAATATCGTTTTCTACACCTAAATCGATAAGCTCTCCTTCTTTAGAAATACCTTTACCATACATAATATCAACTTCTGCTACTCTGAATGGTGGAGCAACTTTGTTTTTAACTACTTTAATCTTAGTTCTATTACCAACAATATCTTGACCTTGTTTCAATTGTTCAGCACGGCGAACTTCAATACGAATAGAACTATAGAATTTCAATGCACGACCACCAGGTGTTACTTCAGGGTTACCGAACATAACGCCGACTTTTTCACGTACTTGGTTGATAAAGATTGCTGTAGTATTAGATTTAGAAATAGCTGCAGATAACTTACGTAGTGCTTGTGACATTAATCTCGCTTGTAAACCTACGTGCGTATCGCCCATTTCACCTTCAATTTCAGCCTTTGGTGTTAATGCTGCAACAGAGTCAACTACTACAATATCAACAGCGCCACTTCGAACGAACGCTTCTGCGATTTCTAAACCTTGCTCTCCGTGATCTGGTTGTGATAAGTAAAGATTATCAATGTCGACACCTAAGGCTTGAGCGTATACAGGGTCTAATGCATGCTCAGCGTCGATAAATGCTGCGATACCACCATTTTTCTGAACTTCAGCGATAGCGTGTAAGGCAACTGTCGTCTTACCAGAACTTTCTGGACCATAAATCTCAACTATACGGCCTTTAGGGTAACCACCTACGCCTAATGCGTTATCTAATGTTACTGACCCACTTGATACACTTGAAACTCTGCGACCTTTATTATCACCGAGTTTCATTACTGCACCTTTACCAAATGATTTCTCCATATTCTTTATAACTGTATCTAATGCTTTTTGACGATCGTTATCCAATGCTGGACCTCCTATACGAGAATAATCTCTGTAAAATATCTTACTCATACTATACCTTGAATTTAAACATAGTTCAAGTATTTTACGAATATTTGTTCGTTAATTTTATAGGCGAAAAGACTCAAAAGAGAACACACGTGCTATTTTTGAATTTTGTAGTCAATCATCTATTTAATTTAGCCAATTTAGTAATCTGATGAGTACATAGTTTTGTGTTCTAGATTTTTGTAATTTGTTCCTTTTTGACATTTTAAATGTTTGGATTTTAAGTTTACCCTTTTCTAAAATACCTAAATACACATTTTCGTCTTTATTTAATATGGCGATACCTATATCAGTTTTATATAAATCTTTTACAATTGTCGCTCCAACTGACAATTGTCTCTCAATCGTTGCATCATCTTGAACAAATTGTGTGTGATGCGGTAACATGCCTTGTAATTTATAATCCTCGTTAAAGTTTTGTAATCTTGAATATAACTCTCCATCAGTGACACCATCATAAATCGCAAATGATTGTTTCATTTCGTTCATAAATGCTTGTTCGATAACAATGTCATCTGAACCATAATAATATTTACCCACACGTGAAAGTATTTCTTTTTTTATAGGCTTTATTAACTTTTCACATTTCTTAACTGAAGTTGCATTTGCAGTAAGACGTAAATTAACTTCGTGAGCACCCGCTAAAGGAGCAAGCGTCGGATTCGTCTGTTCATCGATAAGATCAAGCAGCTCAGTCTCCAACTTAGATTCTCCAATACCAGCAAATCGTAATAATTCTGAATGTATTATACGTTCGTCATCCATGAGATGTGGTAACAGTTCTTCCTTTGCCATCGGTTGCATTTCTCTAGGCGGTCCAGGAAGTAAGGCAATCTTTTTATCATGATGATCTACAAGCATACCTGGTGCCATACCAACTTTATTCGTTAATACGTGTGAACCTTCTATGACAAGTGCTTGTTGACGATTATTCGCAGTCATCTCAACTTTTTGATCGTTAAAATATTGTTCGATACTTTCAAGTGCCGTTTGATCGGTAACAAGTTCACGATCTAAACATTTGGCAATTGTATGTTTCGTTAAATCATCTTTCGTTGGTCCTAATCCTCCTGTAAATATTACAGCATCATGATTATTCAGTGCATTGTTAAAGACACGTTCTAATCTTTGCGGATTATCACCTACTACAACGTGTTCAACAACACTATGCCCTATGCCGTTTAATAATTTAGATAGATATTGACCATTTGTATTTACAATTTGTCCTAGCAGTAATTCTGAACCAACAGCAATAATAGATATTTTCACTTTATGCCTCCTTACGCTTCTTATATAAATTTATAACTATAAAATTTCTACATTCCTTATTATAAAGCGAGAAGCGTATAAAAACTAAAATTTCGTTTTAACTCTATTAGTTTTTGAAATTTTATATAAAAAAAGGATGGGACAGAAATCAATTTTTAATAGAGATTTCGTAGCCCCACCTCGGCAATGATGACTAGGATTGAAAAAAGCTTGGTATATGCACATTTTCAGTTCAGACATTTATTGCCTAGTTAACAAAAGTCTGAGACATCTTTTACTGTCTCAGACTTTTTAATGAATTATTGATGTTTCGCTTTAAATACATCGCGACCTTTATAGAAATACTCAATACCAGATAAAATGGTGAAGAATACACCGATATAAAGTAAAACTTGTCCTATAGGGAAGCCAATCCAATGTGCAAACGGATCTCCGAATAAAATCCATATAATTGCAACCATTGTAACAGCTGTCTTCACTTTACCTAATTGACCTGCAGCACTCACAAAGCCTTGTTCAATTTGTAATAGACGTAAACCTGTTACTGCAAATTCACGTGCGATAATAATAATCGCAACAACTGAATTAGATAAACCAATTTCAATAAGTACAATCAGTGCACTTGAAACTAATAATTTATCCGCTAGAGGATCTAAAAATTTCCCCATATTTGTTACAAGTTGCCATTTTCTAGCTAAATAACCATCGACATAGTCACTTAGTGATGCAACTACAAAAATAATACCACTGATTAATAATTCAATTCTAATTTCGTATCCACCTAAAATCGATACTGTACCAAATCCAAAATTACATAACGCAAATAAAATAAAAAACGGAATCAAGATAACCCTAAACAGTGTTATCCAATTCGGTATATTCATACTAAATCCTCATTTCTATAATAACTTAAAACAGCAATACTGCTATAATCCACAAGATAACCGTGATAATGACAACAAAGCTCATCGTAATTGCTAACTGCCATGGTTCATTGTCTTTAGAGCGATATGTAGGTTTCTCATCTTTAGAAAAAGCTGATAGTGTTCGATCTAATTTATGATTACTATCGGGAATTTCGTCTCTATGCGAATCAATTAATTGATTCGCGTCAACATTAACCGCATTAGCATATTTTTTAATAAAGCCTTCAGCATAATTTTCGTTTGTTAAAGAAGAAAATTGATTTTGTTCAATTAAAGTTAAAGTACTGCGTTTAATCTGCGTACGTGATTCTAATTCATATAACGTCATGCCTAAGCTTTCTCTATTACTCTTTAATGTTTGACCAATCGACTTCAAGATGTAAATCCTCCTCAACACTTATCAAATATACTATTCTAATAAACCAAAACCGTCACCGAAACCATCGCCAAAGCCGTCACCACTAAAGTCCAAGTTATTTTTACTCTTGACTGTTTGTTGCTTCATCGCTTCGTATTGAATTTCTTGGTTTTCATTTTCTCTTAATTCAATAATATAGTCAAAGTCGTTCATTTCATAATCACTCGTCTCTACGAATAAATCAGGGTGTTCTACTACCTTAACAGCAGGTAAACTCATAACTTCTTTAACGAGTTCTTGGTGTTTTTGGCTTGATTCTCTTGCTGTCACAGCGCCATCGATAATGTAAACATGATCTGAATCATATTCCCCTTTGATTAATGAACTTCTCACAGTTTGCTTAATTAAAGTAGAACTGATAAATAGCCATCTTTTATGCGCACAGACGCTGCCTGCAACTATAGACTCAGTCTTACCAACACGTGGCATACCTCGAATACCTATTAACTTATGTCCTTGTTCTTTAAAGATTTCAGCCATAAAATCAACAAGTAAACCTAAATCATCACGTTCAAAACGGAATGTCTTTTTATCATCAGCATCTTGTTCAATATATCGCCCATGACGTACTGCCAAGCGATCTCTCAATTCAGGCTGACGCAACTTCGTGATAGAAATATCTTCAATTTCTTGTACGATTTTTTCAAATCTTTTAACCTTTTCTAAATTATCTGATTTGATTAATAAACCTCTACGGCCTTCATCTATACCATTTATCGTAACAATGCTAATTCCCATCATACCAAGTAAACTAGATACATCCCCTAAAAGACCAGCACGGTTGATAGAAATTTCATATTCAAGATACCATTCTTTTTTTGTTGCAACTGCCATACAGCTTACACCCCTTCGTTTATCCAATGGTTATATACTATTATAATAGACTTGTAAAAATAATACGTCTAGCATTTTTAAAAATTTAGTGTAAAAATCATTTAAAAAACAACCAAACTAACCATTCAATATAAATTAAATCAGCGTCTATCGTTTATAAATACCAAGCGCCATTTACCTTTTGAACAGTGCCCGTTATGCTTTGTGACATAGGATTACACAAATAACTACAACAATGTGCGACTTCTTCTGGTTGAATCAAACGTTGTTGCGGTAATTCTTGTATCATTTGTGCAAGTTCGTCTTCTGACCAAGCTTGCGACATTGCACCATCCACGAACCCTGGGGCAATTGCATTTACTGTAACTCGTGTCATCGCTAACTCCTGGCTTAATGCTTTTACAAAGCCTATTTGAGCAGCTTTCATAGCTGAGTATACAGATTCAAAACTCGCGCCTGTTTCACCCCAAATTGAACTGATAACTATCAACCTTCCAGTGTCACTTTGTCGCAGTATATCTACAAAATACCTACATATTCTAATTAACTGCCGAACATGAATATGATAACTTTGGTCAATCTCGTCATCAGTCATATCTTGTATCATCCCGTATAAAGCCGTTCCAGGTGAATAGATTAAACAATCCAACTGTTTTATAAAACCAAAATCATGTGCTAAATCGATTGACTTATGTAAATCACTCTGTACGAACTGAACCGGTTGTTTTTTATAAGTTTCCTTTAAATATTCAATATCAGCAGTATGGTAGTGAACAATAACTTCATAACCATCTTCTAATAACCGTTCTACAATTGCTGAGCCGATTGTACCTGAGCCACCGAGAACTAACGCTTTCATAGTTTATTTCATCTCCAGACGACTATCTACCATTTGATCTATATCTAAGCATAACTTAGCTGTTTCATTGACACTTTCCAACGTAATACTTTCTACAATTTCTAATAAATCGAAGAAACTGACCCCTTCAAAGTAAAGCTTAGTATATTGATTGGCGATATATTCAGGCGAGTTCAGTCCTGAAATAAATTCTCCTATAAATTGTTTTTTCAATAATTCAAATGCTTCTTGATCATTTAACTTGCCTTGATACTGCTTTAATTCATCTAATAACAGCGTCTTTAATTTGTCAGGCTCTTCAGTGGCACTCGTAATTAATGAAAAACTATACGATGGTTCAAGCATAAATTGATAACCAAACGTTTCATCTATGAGTTGCTGATTTAATAGGGTTTGGTAAAATTCAGTTTCTTCGCCAAACACAAGTTCAAAAAATAAAGTCATCTCTAAATCACGTTTTACAAATTGTTCAGCATGGATATCATCCATAACTTGGTTTTTAAATCCTAACATAAGACGTGGTGATTGTATCTTCATCTTTTCACTAACAAAAGACTGATTAACCTCTCGTTTTTCATTTAAAGGGTCACGCACAATCTTTGGTTGATTCGTTTTATTTCTATTATTTTCATGATCTGCAATAACATTATAAATATGCTCTGGATCAACATCGCCTACGACAAATAACACCATATTAGAAGGATGATAAAATGTTTCATAACATAAATATAAATCATCTTTCGTAATATTATATATACTTTCTTCGCTTCCAGCTATATCTACACGTATTGGGTGTGTCTCATACATTGAACGTAACGTATTAAACATTAATTTATAACCCGGTTGTTCTTGATACATTTTTATTTCTTCAGCGATGATACCTTTTTCTTTATCAACGGTTTCCTTAGTAAAGTAAGGCGTTTCCACCATCTTTAATAAACGTATGATATTACGTTCTACATGATCCGTTGCACTGAATAAATAGCTTGTGCGATCAAAACTCGTAAACGCATTCACTTGTGCGTTATCTTCAGCAAATGCTGTAAATAAATCTTCGTCTTCATTTTCAAATAATTTATGTTCTAAAAAATGAGCTACACCATCTGGTACGTTCACATACTCATCACTACCGTGTGGCTTAAAACGACTATCAAGCGAACCAAACTGCGTTGTATACGTTACGAATGTTTTTTGGAAACCAGGTTTAGGGATGATAAATACTTTCAAACCGTTATTTAATTGGTCATCATATACGTGTTCATCTATTTGTTGGTAGTAGGTTTTATTCACTTTGTTCCCCTCCTTGCGTCAAGACATATACTGTATCCAATATCGTTTGTTTGGCCACTTCCGTCACGTCTTCTTTAGTCACTTGTTGAATTTCTTTAATAATCATCGATTCCGTAAGTGGTTCATCGAGTAAAATATTATTATTTAAAATTTCGATCATACTTTTTGGACGGTCTTGGGATTCTTGGCGTTGAGAAATAATAACTTTTTTAGCTAATTCTAATTTATCTTCAGAGAATTGGCCTTGTTGTAATTTCTCAAATTCTTTAATAACCGTTTCCTTTGCAGTTTGCACTTTATCTACGGAAACGCCACTTAATACAAACATGTAACCATTTTTAGCATCAATTTGAGAGTGAATTGAATATGCTAAACTTTGTTTCTCTCTAACTTCGTTAAATAGAATTGAAGAAGGGTCTCCACCAAAAATCATATTTAACACAGCAATTGCAAAATATTGAGTATCCCCGAAAGTTGCCGGTAATTTATAACCAAAGTTA
This sequence comes from Staphylococcus hsinchuensis, assembly GCF_038789205.1. Lineage (NCBI taxonomy): Bacteria > Bacillati > Bacillota > Bacilli > Caryophanales > Staphylococcaceae > Staphylococcus > Staphylococcus hsinchuensis. The sequence goes on along the minus strand of NZ_CP128355.1, from coordinate 1,546,522 downwards.
ATTTTAGCTTGGTCTACTTCGTCATATTCTTCTATTTCCTGAGGTCTTTGATGTTCTTGCAATTGTGGTGCTTCAAGTGATAATGCATATGATTTAGAATTAAGATTAAAATATGTATTAACCTGTGATTTCACAGTTTGTTCATCCACATTCCCTACTACATAAACCGCACAAAAATCATCTTGCAACATAGATTGATATGTATGATATAAATTCTCAGCCGTAACGTGAGGTATGTAATCCACTTGTCCTGAAGATAAATGTCTATACGGTTGTTCACCAAACATGTATTGTAGTAAATTTAAGAACGAAATTTGTGATTTATTGTCTACAATAGATTGTAACTTTTTTGTTAGTAATGCTTTTTCTTGAGTAACGAACGTTTCATCGAAGGCTTCGTCATTAACTAACGGGTTCCAAATCATTTCTTTCAAAAGATTTAAACCTTTTTCGAATAAAGGCGTTTTATCTGTTAAGTATTTTTCGTTTACTAATTCTAATGTAAACGTAATGACATGTTTATCTTTAAATTTGGAAACATAGCTATTTACGTAAGCACCATATAATTGAGATAGCTCCTTACTAAATACTTTATCGGAAGGCCATTGTTTCGTAGCACGTATTAAAACTTTGCTTAATATCGACCTTGCCGTCATTGTTTCACTGTCCATAGGTGCCATGAATTTTAACGCTATGGTTGTAGTTTTAAATTTAGATGTAGGCATAACTTTTATATGTATATTATTCTGTGGTTCAATATTCAAATGAACTTGCCTCCCTTGACTATATGGTTATTTATAATTTCTTTCTTACCGTTTTAAATTTCACTAAACTACTTTTAAAATAATTAAATGAATAAAATATAGGTTGATTCAATTCATCATAGTGTATGATTTTTAAAAGCATTAAACCTTCATGAGGTGAAGCGTCTAATAAATCAGAAATATGCGGCTCATAACTGATTGCTTCCAATTCAGTCTCAGCAAATTTAACACGTTTCTCTGTATGTTGTTCAATCGCTTCTATTAAAGATTCGTCACTATTCTGATATTGCATACATGTTATAAAATCAGTTGGCACTTTATCTAAACAGTAAACTAATGGCATTCGGTTTGCAGTTCGAATGCGTTCTATAATCGTCACATAAGTTTTATCAGGTACATTTAATTTTTTTGCATCCAGTGAAGTGGCTGGCTTTTCGTCAAAACTAATGAACTCTGTACCTGCACGATAACCATGTTGTTCAATCATATCACTGATACTGACAAGTTCCCCTAAGGGATAGAAGAATGGGTGCTGTGATTTAACGCTCGCACCCTCTTCTAAATGATTTGATAATACCTGCTCAGTAATTAGCTCATCAATTGCATCAAACACATCGTCTGTTTTAACTTTAAGTTCACGTGCAATTGCGAGGTGGCTCGGTAGTTGCGCACCGTCTTGAAGCTCGCCTTGATTGATTTGTTGTAAAATCCATTCTTTAACTTTATAAACAGATGTAAGCTCCACAATTACACCTCCTCGTTATTTAAATCGACTAAAATTTGTCTTGGTTTACTACCTTTTTGTGGGCCAATAACTTGATTACGCTCTAAATCATCCATGAGTCTAGAAGCTCGGTTATATCCGATCCTAAACTGACGTTGTAGTAATGAAGTACTCGCTTTTTGTTTCTCAATAACGAATAAATATGCTTCATCGTATAAGCTATCTTCACTTTTCATTTCAGATTTTTCTACTGGTGCGTCAGGTTCCATTTCCTTAACGTAATTGGCTTTTTGTTGTTCAACCACGAAATCCACTACATTCTGTACTTCTTTTTCACTTAAGAATGCACCTTGGACACGTGTTCTCGTTGAACCACCATTCGCAACGTATAACATATCACCTTTACCGAGTAATTTATCAGCACCCGCACTATCTATGATTGTTCTTGAGTCAGTTTGAGAACTAACTGCAAAGGCAATTCTGGTTGGGATATTATTTTTAATCAATCCAGTTATCACGTCTACAGATGGACGTTGTGTGGCAATAATTAAATGAATACCTGCAGCACGCGCAAGTTGAGTGAGTCGTTGAATAGAATTTTCAACTTCTTTTCCAGCTACCATCATTAAATCTGCCAACTCATCGACGATAACTACAATATAAGGTAATTCTGGCTGTTTTTCATCAAGTTCTTCATTTTGACGTCTAATGATCTCATTATACCCTTCAATATTCTTAGTAGACGCATGGTGGAATAAATCATAACGACGTTCCATTTCTGCCACTATTTTTTCTAGTGCTTGTGATGCCTTATGTGGGTTTGTCACCACGGGTATCAACAGATGGGGAATACCATTATATACGTTTAACTCAACCATTTTAGGGTCAATTAACATGAGTTTGACTTCATGTGGCTTCGCATTTAATAAGATACTGGTAATAATACCATTGATACAAACAGATTTACCACTCCCTGTTGAACCAGCGACAAGTAAATGCGGCATGTTATTTAATTGTACTGTGACTGGATTTCCCGAAATATCTCTACCTAACCCAACTTCGAGTTTATTCTTAGCTGGGAACTTTTCATCTAATACTTCTTTAAGTGAAACAAGTGATATTTTGTCATTAGGTACTTCGATACCTACAGCCGAACGACCAGGAATCGGTGCTTCAATTCTTATATCTTTAGCTGCTAAAGCTAACGCAATATCGCTGTGCAAGTTAACTATTTTACTTACTTTCACACCTTGTGCAGGTTGAACTTCATACTGCGTCACAGCTGGACCAATTTTAATTTGAGTTACACGTGCATCTACACCAAAGTTCTTCAATGTTGTCTCTAACAGTTGGCCTTTTTTCTGAACTTCTGTTTTAGAGGTCGATTGTTGTTTTGTAGGTTGGTCAAGTAAATCTAATGGTGGAATCGTATACGATGCATTACCTACCTCTCCTGCACCTTGAATAGAACTATTCGAAGTATCCGATTCATTATGTTCCTCATTTTTATCAGGCTCAGCGTTGTAAGATTGTGCATGACTATTAGTATTTCCCACGTTTTCTTCACCAAAATTGCGTTTCTTACGTGTACGTTTCGCAGTTGATGAAGCTTGCGTTACATTTGAATCTTCACTATCACCGTGACCATAAATCGGTATATTAGATTGTTGTTCTTTATCTGTTATTTCAGGAAAATCTGAAACATCTTTTACATTGTCTTGTTCTTCTTGTTGTTGTTTAGCTTGTTGCTCTCTTTCAGCCTTTTTCTCTGCTCTCACCCGGGCTTTGGCATCTCTTTTCACTTTATTATGTTTACGTTTTTCTTGTAGACTTTCAGATGCATCTTGCCCTTTCGTTTTCATATTTTCAAAAAAGATTTTAGATACATCACGGTGTTTTTGTTTCATGAGTAAAATAATGCTTGAAATAAACAATAAAAGTGTCATGAAAATAACGCCTGCGATTGAAATAAGCGGAATACTTAAACTTAAAAGATAATGCCCGAGTAAACCACCACCGAAATTTGGGAAGTAAGTATCTTTGTATGAGTGATATACATGAGATAGCACCGGTTCTCTTTCGGCTTTCGCTCTATGTGTAAAGTAAAAAACGATATGGGAAACAAGTAGAAGTACTACTTGTAAAATAAATGCTCCGACCGTTCGTCGCGTTTTTGGTAAAGCTTTAAAATAAGTTAAGAATACTGTACTGATTAAGATGAGTACGTATGTTAAGTAACGACTAATCCCAAATAAATAGTTGAAGAAACTATCTACCATTGTACCTACAATGCCTAGTTGAAAAGCACCTAACACAATTAATATAAATATAATAATTGCGACTATATATCTAATTGGGCTATCTTTTTGGTTTTTCTTTCGATTTGTCGTCTTTTTCTTTCTAGTTGGTGTTTTTCTTTTGGTGTTCGTTCTTTTTTTAGTTTGGGCCACATCTTGCACCTTCTTTTCAAATATAATTTCTTTGTATTGTAAGTATGTTTAACTAAAAAATAGTACGTTTCAATTTTTTATTCTATTGTCTTCGTTATATGTATCGTTCACCATTTTATTGCAACGACTTTATAACAATTATCATATCATATTGAACAAGTTAAAATGTTTAAAATTTAAGTTTCTATGTAAGTGCTATATGCTTATCATAATATCATAAAAGAGGTAAAGACAATGGGCGCTTTTAAATATAAGTTTAGTAGATTAATGCAGGTTCATCATCTACTATCATATATTTACCTAAGCGTTTGCCTTAACCTCTTTGTTTATTAATTATTGATTTAAATTTCAGAAATAACTGGAATAATCATTGGTCGACGTTTTGTGTTTTCAAATAGTAATTTACTAATTTGATCACGCATATTTTGTTTTATTTCTGACCATTCAATTCTTTTCTCTTGCAGTCCTTCTTCAACAATTTCTCGTACTTTTTCTTCAGCTTCGTTTAACAACTCTTCGCTTTCACGAACATATACGAAACCTCTTGATTGAATTTCAGGGCCTGCACAAATGCGTCTGTTTTTCGGATCTAACGTTACAACAGCGATAAATATACCATCTTCTGCTAATAAATGACGGTCTCTTAATACGATGTTGCCTACGTCTCCAACGCCGATACCATCAATGAGTACGTTACCTGAATTAACCTTTTCGTTTAAAATCATTTCCTCGCCGTTATAATTAACTACATCGCCTTTTTCAACTAAGAATATTTTCTCAGGTGAAACGCCAGCTTCATTTGCGAGTTTCGCATGAGCGATTTGCATCTTGAACTCACCATTAACTGGAATGAAATATTCAGGTTTCATCATATTAATCATCATTTTTAATTCTTCCATGCATCCATGACTAGATGCGTGGATTTTCTTATTATTTGGAATGATTTCAGCGCCAGCACGCACTAATTCATTTAGTGTATTACCAACGATTACTTCCATATTTGCTGAAGCTGTAATCGCTAAAAATACTGAATCTCCTGGTTCAATGTTCATAATTTTATGTTTTTGTTGAGCCATTTGATTTAATGCTTCAACCGGTTCACCTTGCATACCCGTTGCAATGATAATCACTTCATTTTTAGGATAATTTTCAACCTCATTAATTGGAATTAATAAATCTTTAGGTATATCAAAGTATCCCATTTTACGAGCAATGTTAAACGAACTTTCTAATGAACGACCAAGGAATGATACCTTTCTATTCAATTTGCTCGCTAAATTTAACACTTGTTGGATGCGTATAAAGTTTGATGCGTAGCAAGATACTATTAATCTTCCCTTAACTTTTGTAAATGCATCATGCATATGTGACTCGATAACATTTTCAGGTGTGTTATAGCCAGGTTTCTCTGCCTCTGTAGAATCACTGATTAATGCAAATACACCATCTTCACCAATTTCAGTCATTTTCTTCAAATCCGGTGCATAATGCCCATGTAAACTTTGATCAAATTTGAATTCACCAGTATAAACAATGGCACCATATGAAGTATGAATACAAACACCTAAACTGTCAGGGATACTATGTGTCGTATTAAAGAATGTCACATTTACACCTTTAAAACGCATAATTGACTCATTATTAACTGTATAATATCTAATCTTTTTGTTGATATTACGTGCCTTCATATTCTCTTTGATTAAGCCAATCGTTAGCTTTGAACCATATACAGGTGCATCTACCTGTTCTAACACGTAAGAAACCGCACCAATTGCATGTTCGTGCCCATGTGTTAGGAAAATTCCTTTTAATTTTTCTTTATTATCGATGACATACTGAATGTCAGGTATTACGATGTCTACACCTAGCATTTCGTCTTCGGGAAACATCAAACCTGCATCTAACATAAACATTTCATCGTCTACTTCAACGATATACATATTCTTCGCAATTTCTCCTACTCCGCCTAGAGGGATGATGCGAATATTTTTAATCTTTTTCTTTATTAAACTCAAAATGTTACCTCCTATGTAAAATCCCCGTCCGTAATAAACTCATATTTCATTATAAGTTAAAATATGCCTTATGTACACTATTAAAGTAATAGCTATCAACTTCGTAAAATTATTAATATGGCCCTTATTTTTCAAAAGATTGCCAGGGCTTTTTTTATACCGCATTAATAAAATGAGCTATTCGCAATGTTTAGTATTTAAACACTGCGAATAGCTTAAAAATAATTATTAAATTTACTTATATAAAGACATTAATCATTTAAAAGCACTTTATGAGATGCGTTCACGCGACCTTGTTTATCGATTTCAGTCACTTTCACTTTAAATGTGTCGCCTACTTTTAATACATCTTCTACTTTATCAATGCGCTCTTTAGCAATTTGTGAAATGTGTACTAAAGCATCTTTACCTGGGAATAATTCGACAAAAGCACCATATTTTTCGATACGTTTGACTTTCCCATCGTACACTTGACCTACTTCCGCTTCACGCGTGATATCTTCGATAATCTTACGCGCAGCTTCTATTGCTTCTTTATCTACAGCACCGATAATAATCGTACCATCTTGTTCAATGTCTAATTTAACGCCAGTTTCATCGATGATTTCATTAATTTTCTTACCACCAGGTCCAATAACGTCACGAATTTTATCCGGTTTAATTGTCATCTTTTCTACTTTAGGTGCATACATACTTAGTTCAGTACGTGGTGTATCTATCGTTTGCATCATATGATTTAAAATCGTCATACGGCCTTCACGTGCTTGATCTAAGGCTTCTTGAATAATCTCTTTCGTTAAGCCATCAATTTTAATATCCATTTGAATCGCTGTGATACCTTTAGAAGTACCTGCAACTTTAAAGTCCATATCTCCTAAAGCATCTTCCATACCTTGAATATCTGTTAATATTGTATAACTATCATCACGTGTCACGAGACCCATCGCAATACCAGCTACAGGTGCTTTAATAGGAACACCAGCGTCCATTAATGCTAAAGTAGATCCACAAATTGATGCTTGTGATGAGGAACCGTTTGATTCTAATACTTCACTTACAACTCTCACAGTATAAGGGAATTCAGTAACATCAGGTATAATATGTCGTAGTGCACGTTCACCTAATGCACCGTGTCCAATTTCTCTACGACCTGGTGAACGAACAGGACCTGTTTCACCAACTGAGTAATTTGGGAAGTTGTAATGGTGCATGAAACGTTTTTGTTCTTCTTCACCAAGTCCATCTAAGATTTGATATTCACTCATTGAACCTAAAGTTACAACAGATAACGCTTGAGTTTGTCCTCTTGTAAACAATCCTGAACCGTGCGCTCTTGGTAATAAGCCTACTTCAGTATCTAGTGGTCTAATTTCATCTGTTTTACGTCCATCTGGTCTGATTTTTTCTTCAGCAATTAATCTTCTTACTTCTTCTTTAACAAGGTCATTTAATATGCTATGCACTTCTTCGATTAAAGATTCATTCTCTTCGTCTTCTTCATCTACGAATTCGGCAACGACTTTATCTTTAAGGTTATCGATATTGTCATCGCGTTGTTGTTTATCAAATGTAAGCACCGCTTCTTTTAATCCATAAGATTCAGTAAGTGATTGTACTTTTTCAAACAACGTTTCATCTTGTTCTTCTGGAATGAATTCTTTCTTCTCTGGTTGAAGATTATCAATGATTTCTTCTTGGAATGCCACTAAGCGTTGAATTTCACTATGTCCAAAGAAGATTGCATCTAACATTTCTTCTTCTGTAATTTCACTTGCGCCAGCCTCTACCATGTTGACAGCATCTTTATGACCCGCAACTTCTAAATCTAGTAATGAAACTTCTTTTTGTTCAACAGTTGGATTAATGATATATTCACCATCAATATATCCAACATTTACACCAGCGATTGGGCCTTGGAATGGAATGTCTGAAACACTTAATGCCATAGATGAGCCAATCATTGCTGCCATTTCTGGTGAACAATCTGGATCTGCACTTAATACAGTATTCATTATTTGAACATCATAACGATAGCCATTTGGGAATAACGGTCTTATCGGTCTGTCAATGAGACGAGCAGTTAAGGTCGCTTCATCACTTGGGCGTCCCTCACGCTTTTTAAAACCACCTGGTATTTTACCTGCAGCGTACATTTTTTCTTCGTAGTTTACCATTAATGGGAAGAAATCACCTTCACGTGGTTCCTTAGAAGCAACTGCCGTAGATAATACGACTGTATCACCATATCGAACGAGAACTGCACCATTTGCTTGTTTAGCTAATTGACCAGTTTCGATTGTTAATGATCTATTCGCCCATTCGGTTTTGAATACTTTTTTCTCTTGAGACATTGCGAATCTCCTCTCATATATCTAATACATCTATCATATCATTTATTACTTTATTTTTATAATGGAACTTATTATTTTTGGTCACAATTTGATTATATTAAAATGTAGAGTGCATAACTGTATAACTCGTGAATAAATGTAGGTTTTCTCTACATTTCGAATTCAAATTTAAACGTATTTTGAATATTGATACAACTAACTCTTCAATACATTTTTCAGTTCATTATGTATATTATAACTAACAACTTTTTATCGTAGTTTCAATTTAATATTTTCAAAAGGCTCATAATATAGAATTAGCCTGAGACACACGTTGATGCCTCAGGCTTAATTAAATATCCGTGTAGAATTAACGACGGATGCCTAATGATTTAATTAATTCACGGTAACGTTGAATGTCTTTCTTACGTAGGTAGTTAAGTAAATGTCTACGACGACCTACCATTTTTAATAATCCACGACGTGAATGATGGTCTTTTTTGTGAATACGTAAATGATCGTTTAATGCACTGATTTCCGCAGTTAAAACAGCTACTTGAACCTCTGGAGACCCAGTGTCTGCTTCGTGTGTACGGTATTCTTTGATTAATTCATTTTTACGTTCTTGTGAAATTGCCATAATCAATTTCCTCCTTAATTAGTTTTTACGTGCCTCAATCTGGGCAAAACGTCGGAGTCTCGAAATGCCAAGATAAAGGTCCTATATGTCATTTAAATACTGACTTAAATATTATATGATAAATCATCACCAAAATCAACCGCTAATAAATACTTTGCACGCTCTTTATCTTTATTCATTTGTTCAACAAGTGGATCAATACCATCAAATTTTATTTCTGGTCTTAAAAAATGGTGCCAGTAAACAATAACTCGTTCACCGTAAATGTTTTCATCGAAATCAAACAGGTTAACCTCGATAACGATTTGTGCTTTGGCTGGATCATGGAATGTTGGCTTAACCCCTACATTTGCTACGCCACGATACAATTTAGATTCGGGACCAATTTCCATCGTTACAGCGTATACGCCCTTTTTCGGTAACACGTAATCATCACTTGGTTCTACGTTAGCAGTAGGAAATCCAATAGTACGACCGCGTTTTTCTCCTTGAACTACTGTACCTTTAATTCGATATCTATAGCCTAGAGAGTCATTCGCGTCTTGTAATTCCCCTTCCTTAAGCGCCTTACGTATATCCGTAGTTGAAATTTTTTCAGATTCTCTTTCTTGTTTATAAACAGTCGTAGTATTAAAGTGTTCAACTTGATCGAGAATCATCATATTGCCTTTTCCATACTTTCCAAAGGTAAAATCAAAGCCAGCAACACATTCTTTAACATGGTTGTTGATGATATAATTTTCAATAAAATCTTCCACACTGACTGATGCAAATTTGGAAGAAAAATTAATAATTAAACAATAATCTATACCATACGACTCCATAATTTCTACTTTATCTTGTATCGGCGTTAAATAATCAGTACGTTTACGCTCAGGGTTCAACACTACAGAAGGGTGAGGATCAAAAGTCATGACAGCTTTCTTTAAACCAGTTTCTTCTGCTCTTTGGTTTAAAGTTTCAAAAACTTTGGCGTGGCCTCGATGCATGCCATCAAAAAAGCCAAACGCCATCGCCACATCTTCTTTAATATATTGATCTTCCTGTATTGGATGTGTGATTTCAATCACTTTCATGCTACATTCTCCTTTAATTAAATACCTTTTTCGGTTTGATTTCATTGTTTTTTTCAGGATGGGGTTCATATATCGCGTATACTTGTTTAGTTTGTTGATCCACCATGACTACATCAGTAGTAATATTGATATCAAAATCGGTTTTATTAAATTTCTGACCATGTTGGATTTTAAATTTCATTGTTTCATTATCAACGAAAATATGCGTTAACCCTTTCAAACCATATTCTATAGGAAAAAGCTTCTGATGTAATGAACCTTGCTCATGTAATCGACCTACATCTTCCAATGTTAAACTTTCATCGATTTGAAATCCCCCACTTGAAGTTCGTGTGAGCTGAGACATATGTGCAGGTAATGTTAGTGCTCGACCAATATCTGTTGCTAAAGTTCTAATATATGTACCCTTTCCACATTCTACAATGATGTCGAAATGACATAAGTTATCTTCGAAACGAAGATCAGAAGTACGTTCAATTTGATAAATGTCCACTTCTCGTTCTGGACGCTCTACTGTCTCATTATTACGAGCGTATTCGTATAGTTTTTTGCCGTTTACTTTTACTGCAGAATAATACGGAGGAATTTGCTTAATCGTCCCTTTGAATTGCTTAAGTATTTGATCTACATGGGAGGCGGTTAAATGGTTAGAGGTAACAGATTGACGTTCCAACACTTCACCTGTTTGATCTTCTGTCGTCGTACTTAACCCTAACGTCACTGTGGCACGATAGGTTTTACCCATCTCCATAATGTAGTCACTGACCTTGGTTGCTTTCCCTATACATATCGGTAGGACGCCTGCCACTTCGGGATCTAAAGTACCTGTGTGGCCTATCTTTTTTAATTTTAAAATCTTGCGTAATTTAAACACAATATCATGACTTGTAAAGCCTCTGTCTTTATATACTGGTAAAATGCCATTGTACATTGCTATGATGCCACCTATCATTTTTGTTATTTAATTAATATCTTATCATGATGACGAATGATATGACATAACGAAAAAGCCGAAACATAAAATCTCATCGTTTATGTTCCAGCTTTTAATAAATTATTGATCTTTTTTGTGTAAATCTTGGATAAGTTTTTCAATTTTATTACCGTAATCGATGGACTCATCATATTCAAAGTATAATTCCGGTACTACACGTAATCTCATACGTGAACCTAATTCTGATTTTATATAACCAGTTGCTTTTTCTAATCCTTTAAACGTATCATCAACTTGTTTCTCGTCTCCAAGGACTGTTAAATATACAGTTGCCATAGACAAATCATTCGTTACTTTAACATCAGTAATTGTGAGAAATCCAATACGTGGATCTTTAACTTTGTTATTTGCAATATCCATGATTTCTTGTTTCATTTGTTCTCCAACACGTTCTGCTCTCATATTCATTGTTATTCACCTCTTCCTTTTTCGTATCTCTTTCAAATTTCTTCTTATACACACCATACGAATTATAAGACATTGTATTTAAAGACGTCAACGATAATAGTTTTATATACATGCTATATGCGTTGTTTGAAACATTAATACAAAATATTTTCAATTTCAACACTTAGGCATTATTTTATTTCTTAAGTGTTTTGATACAATTCGAAAATGAAATAAATACAAATAAAATATACCGTCCAATTCCTAACTGTCGTATTATAGTTCTTAATTGTATTGATTCATACATTTTTTGTAACAATATTTGATTGAACGTAGCATTAATTTCATTTTTGAAAAACGAAAACCATGATTTTCAGCTAGATTGTGAAAATCATGGTTTTCAATGACTATAATTGATAAGCTACTATCTTATCTTTTAATTTCAACCATTTCAAATGCTTCAATAATGTCGCCTTCTTTAAGGTCATTGTATTTTTCAATTGTAATACCACATTCATAACCTTGAGCAACTTCTTTAGCATCATCTTTGTAACGTTTTAATGTATCAAGTTCGCCTTCGAATTGTACAATGCCATCGCGGATTACTCGAACACCAGCATTTCTTGTAATCTTACCATCAGTCACGTAACTACCAGCGATTGTACCGACTTTAGAAACTTTAAATGTTTGACGTACTTCAGCTTGTCCAATGACTTGTTCTTCATATTCTGGATCAAGCATACCTTTCATTGCCGTTTCAATTTCTTCGATTACGTTATAGATAACACGGTGTAAGCGCATATCTACACCTTCTTGTTCTGCAGCGCGTTTAGCACCTGCATCTGGACGCACATTAAATCCAATGATAATACCATTAGAAGCATTTGCTAATGTAACGTCTGATTCGTTAACTGCACCGACAGCAGTATGAATGATACGTACGTTTACACCTTCAACATCAATCTTCATTAATGAAGCGGCTAAAGCTTCTACTGAACCTTGCACGTCACCTTTAATGATAACATTAAGGTCTTTCATTTCACCTTGTTTCATTTGCTCGAATAAGTTATCTAGAGAAACATTTTTACTCTCTTGTCTTTGTTGTAAAACGTTTGTTTCACGACGTGCTTCACCGATACGACGTGCTTGTTTTTCATCTTTAAATACTACGAAACGGTCACCAGCTTGTGGTACATCATTGATACCAGTAATTTCAACCGGTGTTGATGGGCCTGCTGATTTAATACGCTGACCTAAATCATTAACCATTGCACGAATACGGCCATAAGTATTACCGACTACTAGTGAGTCACCAACATTTAATGTACCGTTTTGAACGAGTAATGACGCAGCTGGTCCACGTGATTTATCTAATTCTGCTTCTATCACTGTACCAACAGCATGTTTACTTGGATTAGCTTTTAACTCTGAAATTTCAGAAGTTAATACAATCATTTCAAGTAAATCGTCGATACCTTCACCACTTAATGCAGAAAGCGGAACAAAGATTGTGTCGCCGCCCCAATCTTCTGGGATTAAACCGTGTTCAGTAAGTTCTTGCATCACTCTGTCAGGGTTTGATGTTGGTTTATCGATTTTGTTTACTGCTACGATTGTAGGCACATCTGCTTCTTTAGCATGGTTAATCGCTTCAATTGTTTGAGGCATAACACCGTCATCGGCCGCAACAACTAAGATTGTAATATCTGTGACTTGGGCACCTCTGGCACGCATTGTTGTAAATGCTGCGTGACCTGGTGTATCAAGGAATGTGATTTTTTTGCCGTCATTTTCAATTTGGTAAGCACCGATATGTTGTGTGATACCACCTGCTTCACCGGCTGTTACTTTTGTATGGCGGATTGAATCAAGTAAAGTTGTTTTACCATGGTCAACGTGTCCCATGATAGTAACTACTGCTGGACGTTCTACTGTGTTTTCTTCATCGTCCTCGTCATCGAAATAAACTGATAAATCTTGTTCATCGACAACAACTTCTTTTTCCATTTCAACGCCATAGTCATCAACGATGAGTTCTAATGATTCTTCATCAAGAGATTGGTTAATATTAGCCATTATGCCTAGCATAAATAATTTTTTAATGATTTCAGATGAATCAACATTTAATTTTTCAGAAAGTTCACCTACTGTGATGCCTTCTTGGTACGTAATTTTAGATGGCATTTCTTTTGGTTCTTCTGACTCTTGTGGTTTATTACCTTTGTTGTTTTTATTATTCTTTTTGTTGTTCTTATTATTTTGTTTATTATTCTTTTTATTTTGATTACCTTTTTGTTTAGGTTTATTTGAATTTGCTTGTTGTTTATTTTGGTTGTTTTGTTTAGATGGTTGTTCAGATGATTTTTGTTCATTTGATTTATATTTTTTGTCTAATGCTTTAATTTGATCATCTTCTAAAGCTTGCATATGGTTAGAAACTTCAACGTCCATTTTTTTAAGTTCGTCAATAATTTCTTTACTCTTTAAATTTAATTCTTTTGCATATTCGTAAATTCTTTTTTTACTCATATAGTCACTCCTTACGATATTCATCTATCATTGATATCAGTTTCTTTGAAAAACCATCATCAGTGATTCCTATATTCACACGTTCTTCCTTGCCTAAAGCTTGGCCTAATTCTATTCTCGTTCCAAAAACACGCAAAGGTACGCCATAACTTTCACATTTATCTGTAATGGTTTTAGTTGAATTGACAGAAGCATCTGTAGCAATAATGACAAGTTTTAATTTATTCTTCTTTAAGTCATTTAATATGACGGATTGACCTGTCTTCACTTTTCTTGCACGCATTGCTAAACCTAAAAAATTTACGATTTGAAATTTGTTCATTTAGGAATCTCTTCACGATATATGAGACGTATAATTTCTTTGTAAACGGGTTCTAGCGTCTCTTGACTCGCTTTAAAATATTTTTCTAACACTTGTTTTTGTTGTGCTTCTTCTACTAATTTAACATTTTTAGAAACATATGCACCGCGACCTTGTTTTTTACCAGTAGCATCTGCAAAGATCTCGCCTTCTTTGTTGATGACTACGCGTATTAAATCTTTTTTAGGATGCATTTCGTTAGAAAGTATACATTTACGCATTGGAATTTTTTTCTTTTTCATAAAGCAATCACTCCAAATTATTTCTCAGCGTTTTCATCTTGATCAGTAGCTTCAGCTGTTTCGTGCTCTTCAGTTGTTTCAGTGTCGTCATTCGCTTGCTCTTCTGTTAATTCTGACTCATCTGATTCTGAGTGAATATCATGAGATGATGCAAATGCTTCGCTTTCGCTGTCTTCCATTTCTAACTCATCGTTAGGATAAATCCCTTCTTCACGTGCATCTGATTCTGATTTGATATCAATCTTCCAACCTGTTAATTTTGCAGCTAGTCGTGCATTTTGACCACGTTTACCAATTGCTAATGATAATTGATAATCAGGGACAACAACGATTGTTGATTGATTTTCTTCATCAACAATGACTTGTAATACTTGAGATGGGCTTAATGCATTTTTAACGAAAATCTTAGGATCATCATTCCATTGAACAATATCAATTTTTTCGCCACCAAGTTCTTCAACAACCGCTTCAACGCGTGCACCTTTTGAACCTACACAAGCACCTACTGCATCGATGTCTGGGTTATCTGCATGAACACTTATCTTAGAACGGTCTCCAGCTTCACGAGCTACAGATTTCACGATAACAGTACCATCAAATATTTCTGGTACTTCTTGTTCAAATAAACGCTTTAACAAACCAGGATGACTTCGAGACACATAGATTTGAGGTCCTTTTGTTGTTTGTTCTACTTTATTTACATAAACTTTGATTCTTTCATTCGGAATGTATTTTTCATTTGGACTTCTTTCCGCTTCTGATAATACCGCTTCTGTACGGCCTAAATTTACGTAAACATAGCGGTGGTCAACTCTATCAATTAATCCAGTCATGATGTCTTCTTCTTTATCGATAAATTCATCATAAAGAATTTCGCGTTCAGCATCACGTAAACGTTGCATAACAGCTTGTTTCGCTGCTTGAGCACCGACACGACCAAAATCACTTGGTGTAACGTCTTCTTCATAAATATCTCCTACTTCATAAGCAGGGTTACGCACTAAAGCAGTACTTAAGTCAACCTCATCACGATTGTCGAATACTTCTTCAACGACTTCTTTTCGTGCGACAACTTTGAACGTACCTTCATCCATGTTTAACTCAACACGTACGTTTCGCGCACTATCATAATTTTTCTTATAGGCAGTAATTAACGCTGCTTCAATAGCATCGATTAACACTTCTCTTGGAATTTTCTTCTCTTTTTCTAAATATTCAGTAGCTAACAATAATTCATTACTTGACACAATTAATCCTCCTAATCACGTTAAATCATAACAGCATGACGTGCTTTAGCGATTTTATTTCTTGGAATTGTAACTTTTTTCTTTTTAGATTTCTCTTTAACTTCCATCACAATTGAATCGTCTTCAACTGATTGCAGAATACCTAGCCACTCTTTTGCACCTTCAATTGGAGCATATAATGAAACATATACAGGGTTATTGACTGCATTTTGAAAATCTTTTTCCTTTTTAATAGGTCTCTCCGCACCTGGAGATGCTATATCAAGATAGTACATCTCTTGAATTGGATCTTCAGCATCCATGACTTCACTAATTTTTTCAGATGCTAAAGTACAATCATTTAAATCTACGCCGCCTTCTTTATCAATTGCTACACGTAAAAAACGATCTTTTCCTTCTTTTGTAAATTCAACATCAACCAATTCGAAATTCAATTCATCCAACACTGGTTCAATCATTGCTTCAATTTGCTCAGTTAATTTATTCATGCTGACCTCCTTTTATGGCAAATAGAAAAGAGCGGGAAAATACCCCACTCTTTCTGCCTGAGTCTAATTTTTTAAGCACGTTTATTATATCACATGTTATTGCGCTGTACAAATGCGCACACGATCTATGATAAAACATGTGCTTTTTATCTACATATCAAAAATAGAAAGTTGTGCTTTCTCAGGTAAATCTGGTAATGAACCTAGTTCATCTAAATAATCAATAACTTTTTGTGACAGACCTGCTTTTTTATTTAATTCCTCTTTTGATAAGAATGGTCCTTCGTCTCTCGCATCTACAATTCTTTGTGCAACATTTTCACCGAGACCAGGAACTGCAATAAATGGCGGAATTAACGTATCGCCTTCTATGATAAAGTCATACGCTTTACTCTTTTCTAAACTGATAGGTTGAATACGAAATCCACGTTGTGCCATTTCATTCACTAATTCAAGTACGGTTAACGTGTCTTTTTCCTTTTTAGATAAATCCATATAACGACCATACATCTCTTTCACAGTGTTACGGATACTTTCTTTATCCTTTATCATTGAAATAAGATCAAAGTCAGAAGCACGCACTGTAAAATAACTAGCATAATAATAAAGTGGATAATGCACTTTGAAATATGCAATACGTACAGCCATCAATACATATGCAGCCGCGTGGGCTTTAGGGAACATGTATTTAATCTTTCTACATGAATCGAGATACCAATCAGGAACATCATTCCCTACCATGGCTTCAACCATTTCATCAGTTAAACCTCTACCTTTACGTACGAATTCCATTGTTTTAAAGGCTAACGGTGGTTCAATTCCATTATACATAAGATATACCATAATATCGTCACGACAACATATAACGCTCGATAAGTCACAAGTGCCTGAGCGAATAAGGTCTTGGGCGTTACCTAACCATACGTCTGTACCATGTGATAACCCTGATATACGTACCAATTCAGAGAAAGAAGTTGGTTTCGTATCTTCTAACATTTGACGCACGAAACCTGTACCGAACTCAGGTACACCAAAAGTTCCAGTCTTACAAAGTATTTCATCTTCTGTAACACCTAAAGACTCTGGAGAACTGAAGATGCCCATTGTTTCTTTATCATCTACCGGTATTGTCTTTGGATCTATACCAGATAAATCTTGCAACATACGAATCATAGTAGGGTCATCGTGTCCGAGTATATCTAGTTTCAATACGTTGTCATGAATAGAATGGAAATCGAAGTGTGTCGTTTTCCATGCTGAAGATTGATCATCAGCAGGATATTGTACTGGTGTGAAATCATAAATATCCATATAATCAGGTACAACGATAATACCACCAGGGTGTTGCCCAGTAGTTCTTTTGACGCCTGTACAACCTTTAACTAATCGATCAACTTCAGCTCCACGTTTATGAATGCCTTGATCGTTGAGATAGCCTTTTACGAAACCAAATGCCGTCTTTTCAGCTACTGTACCTATCGTACCAGCTCTAAACACTTTATCTTCACCGAATAATTCTTTCGTATAATTATGAGCATGTGGTTGGTATTCACCACTAAAGTTTAAGTCGATATCAGGTACTTTATCTCCTTTGAATCCTAAGAACGTTTCGAAAGGAATATCTTGCCCTTCTTTAATTAATTCAGTACCACATGTTTCACATTTTTTATCAGGTAAATCAAAACCTGACCCGACAGAACCATCGTCAAAAAATTCACTCGTTTTACAGTGAGGACATATATAATGTGGTGGTAAAGGATTGACTTCTGTAATTTCAGTCATCGTCGCTACGAAACTCGAACCAACCGAACCACGAGAACCAACTAAATAACCATCATCTAATGATTTTTTAACCAGGCGTTGTGAAATTAAGTAAATAACTGAAAATCCATTTCCGATAATACTTTCTAATTCTTTCTCTAATCGATCGATAACGATTTGTGGTAAGTCTTCACCATATAGTGCTTTCGCATTAGAATAACTCAATTCACGAATTTCCTCGTTTGCGCCATCCATTCTAGGGGTGTAAAGTTCATCTTTAATCGGAACGACACGTTCTATACGATCTGCTAAAGCATTCGTATTTTTCACAACGACTTCATTTGCTTTTTCTTCACCTAAGAAATGGAATTCATCTAACATTTCATCTGTTGTTCTAAAATGTGCGTCAGGTAAAGTTGTACGGTTCAATGGATTACCTGGTTGAGATGCAATTAAAATCTTACGTGCAATAGCATCATGTTCATGTAAAAAATGCGCATTCCCTGTAGCAATAACTGGGATATCATTGACGCTACCCGCTTCGATTAATCGATCATAGATTTCATGTAATGTATCAGTATCACGTACGAGTTCGCGGTCAATTAAATCTTGATAAAGTGCAGGTGGTTGTATTTCTATAAAATCATAGTATTTAGCAATGCGTTCAACTTGAGATTGATCTTTTTGCATCACTGCAGTAAACACTTCACCTTCATCACATGCTGAACCTACAAGGATACCTTCACGATATTCATTCATTAATGAACGCGGTATTCTAGGCGTTCTATAATAATATTTAACTAATGAATCGCTGACGATTTTAAATAAGTTCTTCAAACCTTGTTGGTTTTGGACAATGAGATTGACATGGGTAGGACGAGCACGCTTATAAGCATCTTCATTCGAAAGTGACTGATTAATGTCTTGGTGATTGTATACTTCAAGCTCTTCTAACTGTTTAAGCATTTTGATAAAAATGTATGCTGTCGCTTCCGTATCATAAATCGCACGGTGGTGTTGCGTAAGTTCTACACCGTATTTCTTAGCTAAGAAATTTAATCCATGTTTACCAAACTCAGTGTTTATCGTACGTGATAGCTCTAACGTATCGATAACTCCATTTGTCGATTCACCAAGGCCAACACTTTCATATCCTGTATCTATAAAGCCCATATCGAAAGAAGCATTATGAGCTACGAAAATGGCATCGCCAACCCATTCCTTAAATTCTGTTAACACTTCGTCAATTTCTGGTGCATCGACTAGCATATCGTCTGTAATATGCGTTAAGTTTTTAATCGTTTCAGATAGACGTTCGTGTGGATTACTAAAGCGTTCGAATTTATCTACTATCTCACCATCTTCAACTTTAACGGCTGCGAGTTCGATAATTTTGTCGTATTGGTTGGATAAACCCGTTGTCTCGACGTCAAAAACAACATATGTTGCTGATTTCAGGTTACGGTCTTTGGGCTTATAGGCAATTGGCACGCCGTCGTCAACGAGCATACCTTCCATACCGTAAATCATTTTTATATCATTTTTTTCAGCTGCTGCATGGGCATCTGGAAATGCTTGAACAACATTATGATCCGTCACAGCTATTGCCTGGTGGCCCCATTTAGCTGCTTGCTCAACGTATGAACTGATATTCGGTATACCATCCATTTGACTCATTGAAGAATGCAAGTGAAATTCTACGCGCTTTTCTTCAGCCTTATCTTGTTTAGGATTTTTCTTTATTTCCTCAATATCAGACATCATCATCACGAGATCACGCACGAATGTATCTTCTTCAATACGTCCTTGTGCACGTACCCATTTTCCTACACTCAGTGCTTTGAAATGATCTAAGTCATCTTTATTTTTACGTGTGAACATTTTTAATACGAGTGAGTCCGTATAATCAGTAACTTTAAGTTCTACAATATGACGTCCACTTTTTAGTTCTTTAAGATTAATATCAAAAATAACACCTTCAACTGCTACTTTAAATTCTTCTTCTAAGATAGACTCAATCGGACGTACATTTTCAATTTGAATTGGTTTTCCAATCTGACATTTTGATACTGAACTTTCGTTATTATCTTGTTGTTTGGCTTTTTCAGCTTTCATTTTTTCTAATTTCTCAGTTGCTTCGCGGGCACTTTTTTGATCTTCTTCTTGAATATGTGCTTCTAGTGATGCTAAATTTTCGTCATTTTCTGTATCATCTGTTTCAAAAATAACTTGGTTAATGTCAAAACCACACTTCTTATAAGCATCTGTTAAATGACCATTACATGCTTTATCAAAATGTTGACGTTCGATATCATTTTGACAAACAACCTTTAAAACATTTCCAGACATGATTAATTTCTTTTGTTTTAACTGCCCTTTCACTTTTGGTGACAGTTGTGTTTGGTCGATACAATGACTGAAATATTTTATCGCTAGCTCATCTTGAGGTGTCGTATCACGTACAGAAATATTATAATCAACTTCCGCAATTGGACTGAACTCTTCTTTAACTGCATGGGTAAACAGTAAATAATCTTCTACTGATAAAAAATATGGAAACACAAATTGAAACAGCCATGTGCGTTTAGATGTCGACACATCTACACGTGTTAATTCGCTCTGTTCGATAAATGAGGCATCTAACTGATTTTCCATTTTAATTTGATCTACAAGTACTTTAAATTTTTCCTGATTTGTCATTGTCATGACATGAACCACCTAACTTTCAATAACACTACACTTTTTCAATATTTGTATGGGTCTCGGCTATGTATTTATACAAGTTCTATAATATTATGTTTATTTCTAAATATCTAATAGTTAAACTTAAGTTCTAATTTCGTCCACTTTTCAAAATAGTAAGAGGTTAGGACGATAGCATTGTATTCAAACTATACGGTGTTTGAATCAATTTGCAGAACTTTGTCCCAACCTCTTAAACCTGTTCAATCTAGATCACAAAATGAATTTGAATATTAAATTTGAGTATATAAATTTTAGATATAATTTACTAATTGATCCACATGAACATCTTCGCTATCACCTGTATCACGTCGTTTCACTTCCACGATACCTTCTGAAGCATTTTTTCCAACAACGATACGGATTGGTAATCCAATTAAGTCTGCGTCATTGAATTTCACACCTGCACGTTCTTTTCTATCATCATAAAGTACTTGATAACTTTCTTTAATCTGTGCATAGAGTTGGTCTGCTAATTCACGTTGATCATCTTTTTTAGGGTTAATAGTGATTAAGTGCACATCATATGGTGTCACTGATTTTGGCCAAATGATACCATTTTCGTCACTGTTTTGTTCAACAATGGCACTTAATGTTCTTGAAACCCCAATACCATAACAACCCATTAATAGTGATTGAGCTCTTCCTTGATTATCTAAAATCGTAGCATTCATTGACTCAGAATATTTTTTACCTAATTTAAAGACTTGGCCTACTTCAATACCTTCTGCAAAATGCGCTTCACCTGAACCATCTGCGAGAGGTTCACCTTCTAAAATAAATCTGAAGTCTCCAAAGGCTTCTACCTCAAAGTCTCTTCCAACATTCGCATTCAATAAGTGATATCCATCTTCATTAGCACCTACAACGATATTATTTAAGTCTTGTATATAGTTATCAGCGTATACTTTAATATCTTTGTCAAAGACTGGACCTAGTGATCCAGGTTTCGCACCTAATAAGTTCACTATTTCATCTTCAGTAGCAAATTCGATATTATCAGTTTCGAAATAACTCTTAAGTTTCACATCATTTATTTCATGGTGACCACGAATTAGGACCATAATAAATTCTCCCTCGACTTTAAACACCATTGATTTTGTCGTTTCGTCTAATGGTTTTTCTAAAAAGTCTGCTAGTGCTTGTGCTGTCTTCACGTCTGGTGTTGCTACTTTAGTTAACGATTGGATTTCATCGTGTTTTTCATTTGGACTATAAACAACTTCCGCTTTTTCGATATTCGCAGCGTAATCACTTTGCTGACTGTAAACGATGGTGTCTTCACCGATTTCACTTAATGCCATAAATTCATGTGTATGACTACCTCCAATTGCACCTGAATCAGCTACTACAGGTCGTGCATTTAATCCAACTCTACTAAATATACGTTTATACGCATCATACATTTGTTGATAAGCTTCATCCAATGACGTTTCGTCAGCATGGAACGAATAAGCATCTTTCATAATGAATTCTCTACCACGGAGTAAACCGAAGCGCGGACGTTTTTCATCTCTATATTTAGACTGGATTTGGAATAAAGTTAATGGCAGTTGTTTATACGATTTAAGTTCATCACGTACGAGTGACGTCACGACTTCTTCATGTGTTGGACCTAAAGCAAATTCACGACCATTGCGATCTTTTAAACGCATAAGTTCAGGACCATATGCATTCCAACGCCCTGATTCTTCCCAAAGTTCAGATTGTTGTAATGCCGGCATTAATATTTCTACCGCATCAATATTTTCCATTTCTTCTCTAATAATTGCTTCAATATTGTTTAACACCTTTGTAGCGAGAGGTAAATAACTGTAAATACCACTCGTGCTTTGTTTAATAAGTCCGCCTTTTAATAATAAACTGTGACTTCGCGCTTCTGCACCAGCTGGTTCTTCTTTCATAGTTGGTATAAACACTTTGGATTGTTTCATGCTTATAAATCCCCTTTCTTATAAGAAATAGCGTTGGATATCATTCCATGTTACGAGCACCATTAAAATTAAAACGAATATTGCGCCTACAGCAATAATGGCTGTCTCCGCCTTTTTGTTTAATGGCTTTCTAAATATAGCTTCATAAAATACGAATAAAATACGTCCACCATCTAATGCTGGAATTGGTAATAAGTTCATTAAACCTAAGTTAACACTTAATAATGCTGTCCAAGAAATTAAATTAATAATACCTGTTTTAACGACAGTGTCTACATTATGATAAATACCTACTGGGCCATTCAACATATTCAGTGAGAAGTGTCCCGTAAAGATACTAGCAATCATACCTACAATAGCCGTTAATACGATTTTTACTGCGAAAATCGTTCTATTAAATCCATCAACGATTGGTTTAAATAATGTATGTTCAGTTGAAGGTTGATAACCTAATAAATATTTTGTTTCTTTTTGTGTTTTTGATAATTTCACTTCTTCTTTCTTAGGTTTTACGTTAAATGTTTTTTGCTTACCGTCTCTATCAACCGTAAGTTTTACTTTATCACCTTTGCTTTTCTTAAGTGCGTTACTAATAGCGTCTTGATCATTTGTCTTTTTGTTATCTATTTTAACAATCTTATCTCCTGATTTTAATCCTGCATGTTCGGCTGGAGAGTCTTTACCTACTTTATCCACGCCATTCGTAGGAGTACCTTGGAAATAAGCTAAACCAATAAATAAAACGAGCGCTAGTAAAAAGTTAAATAACGGACCGGCAAATAGTGTTAAAAATTTCTGGAAAGGCTTTTTGTGAGTGAATTGACGATCTCTTGGGGCAATTTGAATCAAACTACCATTTTCTACATAATACGCTTTCTTAGCAATTGAATAATGATGTCTTTCTTGGTCATATGACGTGACACCTTCCACAAATAAATCATCTTTAAAATCACATGATTTCACTTCGATTGCTTCAATTTGTTGGAATTTGTGTTGATCGTCTAAAATAATATGAGTAATTTCATCTTTATCATTAACTTTGATTTTTACGTGCATACCTGGTTTGACGAGTGGTTCTTCTAAACCATCACCAGCCATACGTACGTAACCACCTACTGGTAATAAGCGAATTGTATATAATGTTTCATTCTTTCTAAAGCTAAATATTTTAGGTCCCATACCAATCGCAAACTCTGGACACATAATCCCTGCGCGTTTAGCGAAAAACATATGCCCATATTCATGCACTGATACAAGCAAACCAAAAACAATAATAAAAGCAACAATTGTTACAAGAAAACTCAATTAAATACACCTCATATTTTATATTAAACTTGGCAATTCGTTAAATTGATATATTCACCAATAAACATACCATATTTTATGTAAATATCTGTAGTTCATATATACATGAATTCATTTCAATTTACTACTAAAAGCTATCTGAAAACTCTATTTCATTTAACAAAAGGAGTTAAGAGACAAATTCAATTAATATTTAACAGTGAAATTATCCCATTAACTCCTATATAAAATCATATCTCATTGTATTGTTTATATTACATTTGTATCAATAGAATATTTAATAGTGGTAAAACGAACATAAAACTATCAAATCTATCTAATATCCCACCATGACCTGGCAATAAACGTCCTGAGTCTTTAACTCCAAAATGACGCTTGAAACCAGATTCAACGAGATCACCCAATTGACCAAACATACTTAAAATAATTGTAAAAATAATTAACAACCAAAGAGGAATATTAAAATCTACAAAAATAATCATTACCAATGGTACGGTAATACTACAAATTAGCCCACCAATAAAACCTTCAATCGTTTTATTTGGACTAATCACAGGCCACAAATTATGTTTCCCCATCAATCTACCAAAGATATAAGCACCTGTATCCGTTAACCACACTACTAGGAACGCAAACAATATGTATTGTAAACCTTCTTCACGTGTTTCATAAAAATACATGAACCCTATACCTACATAGGCAATTGACATTAAACAGAAAGCCGCATCCATAAAGCTAAATCTATTTTTCGATAGCACTGTATAACTTAACAATACAAAACTCATTCCTATAAGTCCCTTTAATTGTAAGTCACTTACCCATTCGCCTGCATGTTGAGGTAACATAATAATCAACACACCAAGTGCACTTATAATACCTGGAATAGATAAAAATTTAATCATATTCATATTTAAAAGCTCTTTTAACCCAATAAAAGCGAGTAAATATGAGAATAAAATTAAACTGATGCCTCCCTTCAATAAGAAAGGAAGAAAGACGATAAGTGCAATAATTGCCGTTAAAGTTCTAACTTTCATACTTTTCTCCTCACTATTATAATCCACCAAATCTTCTTTGGCGTGATTGATAGATTTTAATACAATCAATTAAATCATGTTTATCAAAATCTGGCCATAATTTTTCATTAAAAATAAATTCGCTATAAGATGCTTGCCAAATTAAGAAGTTACTTATACGTTGTTCTCCTGAACTTCTTATTAAAAGGTCAGGATCTGGATAATTATGCGTCATTAAATGTTCGTTGATCATATCTTCTGTTATATCATCACTAGACATTTGATTGGCAGCGAGTTTTTCGTAAATTGATTTTACACTATGTACAATTTCTGCACGTCCGCCATAATTGAGTGCAAAGATTAATTTGAGTCCCGTATTATGTTGCGTTTCTACTTTCGCTTTATTAATCGCATTTAAAGTTGAATTAGGTAAGTCTTCAAGAAATCCAATTGTTTCTACTTTTACATTATTTTCAATTAATTCTGGTAAAAATGTTTTTAAAAAATCGACCGGTAAATTCATTATGTAATTAACTTCACTCTTAGGTCGCGTCCAATTTTCCGTTGAAAATGCGTAAAGTGTTAAATATTTAATACCTAAATCACTAGCTTCACGTGTAACTTTTTTCACCGTTTGCATACCTTGATAATGCCCTTTAATACGTGGTAGCTTTCTTTGTTTTGCCCAACGGCCATTACCATCCATGATAATTGCGACATGTTGAGGTATATTATCTAAATCTAGTTCAATATTGGAGTGATCTGATTCATTTCTTTTTTGCTTTCTTGACTTTTTAAACATGGTATTTCCTCCGAATGTGGTCCTAACTGTTTATTATAAAAAGTATATAATACATTTAACTATCATTTTATCATAATAGAAATCGTGGTTGAATAAACAAATAAAAAACTGTACCAAAGTATGATTTGATACAGTTCAGACAAAAATTTGGAAATACTTTTATTCTTACATAAAGCTGAATAAATATTCGCCATATTAAACGTAAGTAAATCCGTTGACCACTTTAAACTGACATAATATCTTGCTCTTTTTCTTCTAGTAATTGATCAATTTCTTTAATTGAATCATCAGTTAGTTTTTGAACATCATCAGTTTGTGATTTTAAATCATCTTCAGTGATGTCTCCGTCTTTTTCTTGTTTCTTAAGTGTATCGTTAGCATCACGACGTACATTTCTTACTGCTACTTTCGCATTTTCACCAGTTTTTTTAACTTCTTTAACTAACTCTTTACGGCGTTCTTCTGTTAATGCCGGAACACTAATACGAATTACTTCGCCATCACTTGTAGGATTAACACCTAAGTTTGCTGCATTAATTGCTTTTTCAATTGTTTCAACGGAAGATTTGTCATATGGTGAAACGACAAGTAAACGTGCTTCTGGTACGTTAATGCTTGCTAATTGTTGAACTGGTGTTGAAGCACCGTAATAATCAACATTTACACCATTTAATAAATTAGAGTTCGCTCTTCCTGCATTAATGTTTGCTAATTCTCTTGATAAATTATCAACAGATTTTTGCATTTTTGATTTAGTATCATTCATAATGTCACTCATTGTCATACACCTCTGATTATTTTGTAATTAATGTTCCTATTTTTTCACCCGTCACTGCACGTTTGATGTTACCTTCTTCAGTAATAGAGAATACATTCAATGGAATATTGTTATCCATACAGAATGATGATGCAGTAGAATCCATAACTTGTAATCCTTCTTGTAACATTTGGATATGTGTTAAATGATCATATTTAACTGCATCTTTATCTACTTTAGGGTCTGCTGAATATACACCATCAACATTATTTTTACCCATCAAGATTACATCAGCTTCAACTTCTGCTGCACGTAATGCTGCTGTCGTATCTGTTGAGAAATATGGATTTCCAATACCTGCCGCGAAGATAACTACGCGACCTTTTTCTAAATGTCTAATTGCACGGCGTCTGATATAAGGTTCAGCTACTTGTTTCATTTCGATTGATGTTAACACTCTTGTATCACATTCTAGCTGTTCTAAGCTATCTTGTAATGCTAATGCATTCATTACAGTGGCTAACATGCCCATGTAATCCGCAGTACCACGATCCATTCCTAAATCGCTTCCTGTCTTACCTCTCCAAATATTTCCGCCACCAACGATAACTGCAATTTCGCAATCCATTTTTGATACTTCTGTTAACTGTTCAGCAATACTTTTGATGATGATTGGATTAATACCAAAACCGTCATTTCCTGCTAGTGCTTCGCCACTTAATTTTAAAACAACACGTTTGTAATTAGAAGTTTGAGCCATTGTCTTATCCTCTCTATTGTAAAAATATGTAAATGATACAAGTAAAGAAGACACAATAGTGATTCCGATACAAAAGCGTTCCTCTCATATGGATTACAGAAGGTGTCTTCTTTCTTGTTCTAATTATAATTAATTATTTCATTTGTCCTTTAACTTCATCAGCAAAGTTTTCTTCGCGTTTTTCCATACCTTCGCCTACTTCGTAACGTACGAAGTCAACAAGTTTACCACCTTTAGATTTTAAGAAACCTTCTACTGTTTGGTCAGGATCTTTTACAAAGTTTTGGTCAACTGCACAAATTTCTTGTAAATATTTACGTAAACGACCTTCAACCATTTTTTCTACGATGTTTTCAGGTTTACCTTCGTTTAATGCTTGTTGTTTTAATACGTCTTTTTCATGTGCGATTTCATCTTCGCTAACTTGCTCAGATGATACATATTTAGGGTTGATTGCAGCGATGTGCATTGCAACATCTTTAGCGGCATCTGAATCATCAGTACCTTCTACTACTGATAATACACCGATACGTCCACCCATGTGTAGGTAAGAACCGAATGCATCATTGTCTGATTTAGTTCTTACTGCGAAACGACGGATGCTAAGTTTTTCACCGATTGTTGAAATCGCTTCTTTCATGCGTTCGTCAACTGATTTACCATTTGGTAATTTAGTTTCTAATAAAGCTTCTACAGTTTCTGCTTTAGTTTCTAGAACTTGAATAGCAATTTCTTTAACTAACTCTTGGAAACCTTCGTTTCGTGCTACGAAATCTGTTTCAGAATTGATTTCTACGATTGCTGCCTCGTTACCTTTTTGTTCAACATGTACTAAACCTTCAGCAGCGATACGGTCTGACTTTTTAGCAGCTTTAGCAATACCTTTTTCGCGTAGGAAATCTACCGCTTTATCGATATCACCATCAGTTTCTGTTAGCGCTTTTTTACAGTCCATCATACCTGCGCCAGTTTTTTCACGTAATTCTTTTACAAGTTTAGCTGAAATTGCCATTACATATTCCTCCAATGTTAATAATTTTCAATGTATTTATTTTAAAAAAAGGTGATAAGCCTTTTTATCTTATCACCCATTTTACATTATTCTTAGTTTGATTCAACAGAAGTGTTTTCTTCAGTTGTTTCTTTATCAGTAGCTTCTTCTGAATCTTTCATATCGATGTTCTGTTCTGCAGCTACTTCTTCATTTGATACACCTTGTTGACCTTCTAAGATTGCGTCTGCCATCTTACCAGTTAATAATTTAACGGCACGGATAGCATCATCGTTTGCAGGGATAACATAATCTATTTCATCAGGATCACAGTTTGTATCCACGATACCTACGATAGGGATGTTTAATTTACGTGCCTCTGCAATTGCGTTGCGCTCTTTACGAGGGTCAACAACAAATAATGCTTCAGGCATTGATTTCATATCACGAATTCCGCCTAAGAATTTGATTAAGCGATCGTATTCTTTTTTAAGTTCTACAACTTCTTTTTTAGGTAATACTTCGAATAAGCCATCTTCTTCCATTTTTTCAATTTCAGAGATGCGTTTGATACGTTTTGAAATCGTCTTGTAGTTAGTTAAAATTCCGCCTAACCATCTTTGGTTAACGTAGAATTGACCTGAACGTTCAGCTTCTGCTTTAACTGACTCTTGAGCTTGTTTCTTAGTACCTACGAATAATACTTTACCGCCATCTTCTGATAATTGCTTAACGAAATTGTAAGCTTCTTCTACTTTCTTAACTGTTTTTTGTAAGTCGATAATATAGATACCATTTCTCTCAGTGAAAATGTATCTTTTCATTTTTGGGTTCCAACGGCGTGTTTGGTGACCGAAGTGAACACCTGCTTCTAGCAATTGTTTCATTGAAATTACTGCCATGATTAAATTCCTCCTATTGGTTAATTACCTCCACAAAAAGCTCATATAAACACGATACATTTGTACCGCACCCTTTATACTTACACTCTTTGTGTGTGTATTGGCTTTATAGCCGTGAACTAATATACCACATTTATGTGTTTTCCGCAAGCATTTCATTTTCACATTTATAAATATTTTTGAAACCCCCGGAAAATTATTTGAATTTCAACTATTACATAAATTATTTATAAATAACATACCCTCTCAATTTTCTAGGACTTTATCTGAGAAAAAATTAGCCTATAAATTCACAAAAATAATGGAAAAAACAATCCCTATATGTTTTCAATAGAAATTGTCTTTTCCACTCATAAGAGAACTTTAACTCCTAAGCTCAATTAGATAAAAGTAATTGTCAGCATTTATATATTAATTCATCAACTTAATTTACGATTAAAAATTATTTATTTCGTTCTAACTCATCTAAAAACTTATCTTTTTTAACTTTAATGAATGTACCTTTCATACCTAATGAACGTGATTCAATGACACCAGCACTTTCAAGCTTTCTTAACGCATTTACGATTACTGAACGTGTGATGCCTACTCTGTCAGCTACTTTTGAAGCGATAAGCAAGCCTTCATTACCACCTAATTCTTCGAAAATATGTTCAATTGCTTCACTTTCTGAATATGATAATGAATTGATAGCCATGTTGATTGCTGCTTTGTCACGTGCTTCTTTTTCTACTTCATTATGTTTTTCACGTAAGATTTCCATACCGATAACTGTTGACGCATATTCACCGAGTACTAAGTCGTTTTCAGAGAAATCATCTTGCACTCTTCCAAGTACTAAAGTACCTAAACGTTCTCCACCACCTAAGATTGGGAAAATTGTAGTTCTACTATCAATGAAAAAGTCTCTATTTTCAGGTGGAAAAACAGTTAACACGTTATCGATATCGATATTTGATTGTGTTTCTTTAACATCCATTAATTGGTCTGTATATTCCCCTGGAATATGACGATTTTCTAGCATTTGGATGATACGTTCATGCTTTAAAAGTTCATTTAAACTTGACCCAAGTATTTTACCTTTTCTTGATACGATGAATACGTTAGTTACAGTAACACTACTGATTGTTTGGGCAACATCTTTAAAGTCAACCGCAATTCCTTTGTGCTTTTGTAAAAGTGTATTTAGTTCTCTCGTTTTTGATAGTAAACTCATATTACTTCTCCTTTGTGATAAATTTTATAAGATAAATGCACTTAAATCTTTGTTGGTTGAAATTGATTTTAATTTGTCATCAACGTATTGTGGCGTAATGTCAACAGCTACGTCTGGCATGCTTGGTGCTTCAAATGACAAGTCTTCTAACATTTTTTCTAATATTGTATGCAATCTACGTGCACCAATATTATCAGTATCTTGGTTAACTTGGAAAGCTATTTCTGCTAAACGTTTAATCGCTTCATCAGAAAAGTTAACAGTTACTTGTTCTGTGTGTAGCAGTGCTTCATATTGTTTAATTAATGATAATTTAGGTTCAGTTAATATTCTTACAAAGTCATCTACTGATAGACTTTTTAATTCTACACGAATTGGGAAACGACCTTGTAATTCAGGTATCAAATCACTTGGTTTCGCAACATGGAAAGCCCCTGCTCCGATAAATAGCATATGTTCCGTATTTACAGTACCATATTTAGTTTGGATCATGCTACCTTCAAGTATAGGTAAAATGTCTCTTTGAACGCCTTGCCTAGAAACATCTTGTCCTGAATTTTGGTTGTTCGTTGCAACTTTGTCAATTTCATCAATGAAGATGATGCCCATTTGTTCTGCAAGCTCTAACGCTTCTTGATTTGCTGATTCATGATCAATTAATTCATCAGCATATTGATCAGTTAAAATCTTACGCGCTGACTTAACTGGGATTTCTTTTTCTACCTTTTTCTTTGGTAAAAGTTGATTCATCATATCTTGCATTTGTTGATTTTGATTTGTTCCTAACATCCCCATAGCACCTGGGTCTTGTTCAACTTTTATTTTCACTTTTTCATTTTCTAGCTCGCCTTGTTCAAGTTGTTTTTTAATTTCTGAACGTTTTGTTTTAATTTCTTCTGTTGGAGGTTCTTCTTCCTCATCATTGTTTTGACCAAAGTTTGGCATTGCGCCACCGAACAGTGATTCAAGTGGATTACTACTATTTTGACTCGCTTTCTTCTTCATGCTTGGAACTAATAATTTTACTAACTTATCATTGGCCTTAACTTCAGCTTCATCTTGTACGACTGCTTTCTTTTGATCTTTGACTAAGCGTACAGCAACATCAACGAGATCTCTCACCATACTTTCAACGTCACGACCAACATATCCCACTTCGGTAAATTTCGTTGCTTCAACTTTTATAAAAGGAGCACCTACGATTTTCGCCATACGTCTTGCTATTTCTGTTTTACCTACACCAGTTGGTCCCATCATTAATATATTTTTTGGTGCAATTTCTTGTTTTTCTTCTTCAGATAATTGGCTTCTACGATATCTATTACGTAACGCAATTGCGACTTTACGTTTCGCGTCATCTTGACCCACAATATATTGATTTAATTCGGAAACAATATCTTTTGGGGTTAAACTTATACCTTTCGTCTCCATTATAAAACCGACCTCCGATTTTTAATACTTACTTCTTATTTAAATAAATCTATAACTTTAAAATAATTGTATTATTTTCCCTAAATAGCGAATGACTTTCGTTATAACTCTTCTACAACAATCTGATCATTTGTAAACACACAAATATCAGAAGCTACCTTTAGACTTTCATAAGCCATTTCTTTAGCGCTTAAGTTCGTAGCATGTCGTTTCAATGCACGTCCTGCACTTAATGCATAATTACCGCCTGATCCTATTGCAATAATATCATCATCAGGAGCAATCACTTCACCTGTTCCGCTTACTACAAGAATAGCATCTTTATCCATGACGATAAGCATCGCTTCTAATTGGCGTAATTGTTTGTCACCACGCCATTCTTTAGCTAATTCAACAGCTGCTCTTTCTAGATTCCCGCTAAATTGTTGTAATTTCGTTTCGAACTTTTCAAATAACGTGAATGCATCTGCAACACTACCAGCAAATCCAGCCAGAACTTTATCATTATATAAACGTCTAACTTTTCTAGCTGTCTGTTTCATTATAACTTGTTCGCCTAATGTGACTTGCCCGTCGCCAGCCATCGCTGAGTGGCCATTATGTTGCACTGCGTAAATAGTAGTTGCATGAATTGAAGTACTCATAATTTAATTCTCCTTTTTAGCACGTGGATGTGCGTTTAAATAGGTTTTACGTAATTGTTCATTTGTTACATGTGTGTATCGTCCTGTAGTTGATAAATTAACATGTCCTAACAGTGACTGGACAGTTCTTAAGTCTGCACCTTCGTTCAACATGTGTGTTGCGAAAGTGTGGCGCAACTTATGTGGATGAATATCCGTTACGCCTGATGTTCGCTTAACGATATCATTAAGCACGTAACGTACCCCGCGTTCAGTAATAGGGGCACCATTCATATTCACAAGTAAATAATTGTGATCTTGGTAATTGAGTGGTGAGAACATCGATTGATAACGTTCAATACTTTGTTTACAAAACTCCCCAAAAGGAATAAAACGTTCTTTACCGCCCTTACCTAACACTTTAACGCCTGGTAAATTCATATCCAAGTCAGTAATTTGTATATTCACTAATTCTGAAACCCTGATACCAGTAGCATAAAGTAATTCTAAAATCACTCTATCGCGTAAACCTTTTTTTGCGTCTTTTTCAACGGTTTCAAACAAAGCTTGCATTTCGGCTTCGTAAAAGAAGTGCGGTAAATACTGTTCTTTCTTTGGATGTACAAGTTGTACGAACGGATTAACGATCGTGTCATCTTGCGTCATCCAATATTCATAAAAACTTCTTAGCGTAGAAATTTTACGAGAAACAGTAGTTCTTTTCAAGCCTTTTGAATATAAAAAACTCAAATAGTTTCTAGCATCTTTGTATTGAAATGTATTCAAATTTAAAAGTTCTTGTTCTAAAAAAGTATTAAACTGATGTAAGTCGTCATGATATGACTTTAATGTGTGTTGAGAAAATTGTTTCTCTGTTTTTAACATATATAAATATGATTGTTGGATTTCTTCCAAAAAAATCCCTCCATACAATATGAATTGTAGCATATTGATAGAGGGAACTGCGAAAAATAACTATAAAGTTGTATCATATTTTCAAAATATTATAATCAATCTGTCGCAAACGTTATATTAAAGTGTTTTCTTGAAATTATCTAAATAATCTAAAGCACGATGAGCTAATTTTTCATAGCGTTCTTTTTTATCTTTAATTCGTTTTTCAAATGCAGGTAGTAAACCAAAGTTTGCGTTCATTGGTTGAAAGTTCTTATCATTTTTGGCATTTGCAATATAGTGAGCCATACTTCCGAGCATTGTTTCTCTAGGGAATATAACTTCACCTTTTTCTTGTAGTTTGTGTGCTAAGTTGATACTAGCGATTAAACCACTTGCTGCACTTTCAACATAACCTTCTACGCCAGTCATTTGACCTGCAAAGTATAAATGCTCGTGACCCATTAATTCGTATTTCTCGTTTAACACATCAGGTGAATTGATAAATGTATTACGATGCATCACGCCATATCTTACAATATCAACATTTTCTAATCCTGGAATGAGATGAATAACTTCTTTTTGTGCGCCCCATTTAAGGTGCGTTTGGAAACCTACGATATTGTATAACGTTCCAGCTGCGTCATCTTGTCTTAATTGAACAACTGCATAAGGTCTTTCACCTGTTTTAGGGTCTTCTAATCCTACCGGTTTCATAGGTCCAAAGAGTAATGTTTTACGACCACGCTCTGCCATAACTTCAAATGGCATACAACCTTCGAAATATTTCTCTTTTTCAAACTCATTAACGGGTGCAACTTCTGCTTCTAGTACCGCATCATAAAATCGATTGAACTCTTCTTCTGTCATTGGGCAATTTAAATATGCTGCTTCGCCTTTATCGTAACGTGATTTTAAATAGACTTTATTCATATCAATGCTATCTTTCTCAACAATTGGTGCAGCCGCATCATAGAAATACAATTGATCTTTACCGGTAATGTCTACAATTTCTTGTGCTAAGTTTTCAGTAGTTAACGGACCAGTTGCAATAATTGTATAACCTTCTGGTATATGATTAACTTCTTCATTCAATACTGTAACGTTTGGATGATTCTTTAAAGTTTCCGTAATATATCCTGCGAAATCATGACGGTCTACCGCTAATGCGCCACCAGCAGGTACACGCGCTTTATCCGCTGCACTTATAACAAGCGAATCTAATCTTCTCATTTCTTCTTTTAAAACACCTACTGCATTCGTTAGAGCATTACCTCTTAATGAATTTGAACAAACAAGTTCAGCAAATTTATCTGTGTGATGCGCTGGTGTTTGTTTCACCGGTCGCATTTCTATTAAATTTACCTTTATTCCTCGTTGCGCTAACTGATAAGCTGCTTCTGAACCAGCTAAACCAGCACCAACGACGTTAACAGTTTCTACCATAAATTTTCCTCCATTTCATTAAAAAAGCAACTCAGACACGTTTATAAGTAAAATCCACTCCTACTTTATAATCTTCGGCCTGAAGTTGCTTATCATATTGTTTATTTAAAAGCTTGTCATACATAACAGCTTAAATGATATAAAATTATTTTTGTTCTTCTTCCTTGTAATCGCAGTTTGAACAAACCACTTGGCTCTTTCGTCTTTGTTTTTTCTCAACTAAGTAATGTTCACACTTAGGACAAGATCTTCCTACTGGTTTATCCCATGTAACGAAGTCACATTCTGGATATCTAGAACAACCATAAAATACTCTGTTTTTCTTAGATTTTCGTTCTACGACTTCACCTTTGTGACATGTTGGGCATTTTACTCCAATTTCTTTTACAATCGCTTTAGTATTTCTACAATCAGGGAAATTTGAGCATGCCATAAATTTACCATAACGCCCCATTTTAATTACCATAGGGGAACCACAAACTTCACAATCTTCGCCTGCAGGTTCATCTTTTATTTCAATTTTTTCCATCTCTTCTTCCGCACGTTCAACGTCTAGTTTAAAACTACTATAAAAATCAGAGATAACTTTCTTCCAACCAATATCACCAACAGCAATTTTATCTAAAAGCGTTTCCATATTGACAGTGAAATCTACATCGATAATTTCAGGGAAATAATCTTTCACTTGTTCATTTACGATTTCACCTAATTCTGTTGGTACGAAACGTTTACTTTCATTTTTAACGTAATTACGTTTCTGAATTGTATCAATTGTTGGTGCATATGTTGATGGTCGTCCGATCTTTAACTCTTCTAATGTTTTGACTAAACGTGCCTCTGTATAGCGAGGAGGTGGCTGCGTAAAGTGTTGTGAAGGTTCAATCTTAGTTGCTGTAACCATTTCGCCTTCTTCGATATTAGGTAGTTTATTTTCTTTACCATTATCATTATCATCTTTTGATTCTACATAAAGCGTCATGAAACCTTTAAATTTAATCGTTTGACCATTAGCTCTAAATTTAATGTCGTTTTGAGTTAAATCTAACGCTACAGTATCTAGTATAGCTGGTGCCATTTGACTAGCAACGAAACGTTCCCAAATTAACTTGTATAATCTATATTGATCTCGAGTTAAAAACTGTTTCATTTCGCTTGGCGTACGATTTGAACTTGTCGGTCTAATCGCCTCGTGCGCATCTTGATCACCTTGTCCTTTAGCCTTTCTACGGGAGACATAAGATTTTCCATAAGTTTCCTCGATGAAGGACTTAGCTTCTGCTTTTGCTTGATCTGAAATACGTGTAGAGTCTGTACGCATATACGTAATTAAACCAACTGTACCTTTACGTTTCAAATCGATACCTTCATATAGTTGCTGGGCTAACATCATTGTTTTACGTGCTTTAAAATTCAATTTTCTTGCTGCTTCTTGTTGTAATGTAGAAGTAGTAAATGGATTAGATGGTTGACGCGTCTTTTCTTTTTTAGTGACTTTCGTTACTTCAAATTGGTCCCCATCTAATTGAGTCGTAATTTTATCTACTTCATCTTTATTTGGTAATTTAAACGGTTTATCTTTTAAATGTAAAAATTTAGCATTGAATTTAGAACGTTTATATCTAAATTCACCTTCAATTTTCCAATATTCTTCCGGATTGAAGTTTCGAATTTCATTTTCACGATCAATCACTAATCGTAGTGCCACTGATTGTACACGTCCGGCAGATAAACCTTTTTTAACTTTTTTCCATAAAACCGGTGAAATATTGTATCCTACAAGTCGATCTAGCATACGACGTGCTTGTTGTGCATCTACAAGCTCCATCTCAATGCCTCTTGGATGTTTAAAACTATCTTTAACTGCGTCTTTTGTTATTTCATTAAATACTACTCTGTTTTCTTTTGAATCCTCAATGTTTAAAATATTCGCCAAATGCCAAGCAATTGCTTCACCTTCACGGTCGGGGTCACTCGCTAAATAGACTTTTTTCGCTTTTTTAGCATGTCTTTTTAATTCTTTAACAACTGGGCCCTTCCCACGTATTGTAATATATTTTGGTTCATAATCATTTTCAACATCAACACCCATTTGACTACGAGGCAAATCTCGGACGTGCCCCATCGATGCGATGACTTTATATTTTTTACCTAAATATTTTTCAATGGTTTTAGCTTTTGCAGGCGATTCAACTATGACTAAATTTTCTGCCAAAGTAGTTACCCCCTTGCATTTCTAATTACAAAGATAAATGATAAACGTTGTATTTTGATTTTGTCAATATTTTTAACGTTTATTATATCAAAACTAATACGATGGCAGTAGAAATTTTAAAAAATTTTCATAATTTTTTTGAGATATTTATAAAAAATATCAGTGAAATCTAAGTAAAAAATCTTCTAGAATATCATTTTCTTTAACGATGATTTTAGCACCTTGTTGTGCGCAAAGTAAATTTCCTTTAGTTAATGGATTGAACAGAGACCCTGGCAACACATACACATCTCTATTTTGATCTAATGCAAATTGAGTTGTGATACATGTCCCACTTTTTTCAGTTGATTCTGTGATTAATACGCCTCTTGATAAACCACTGATGAGACGGTTACGTTCTGGAAAGTGATGTTTTAATGGCTTTTCA
The DNA here is from genome assembly GCF_038789205.1 of Staphylococcus hsinchuensis. Classification (NCBI taxonomy): domain Bacteria; kingdom Bacillati; phylum Bacillota; class Bacilli; order Caryophanales; family Staphylococcaceae; genus Staphylococcus; species Staphylococcus hsinchuensis. The sequence continues at coordinate 1,509,056 of NZ_CP128355.1, read as the reverse complement.
TATGGTGTATATTCACTAATAACTAAGCCATCTTTTTCTAAGTGGGTTCTCAAATGTCGTGTTTCCTTTGGGTAATGGTTCAAATGACCAAAGCCTAACACAGCAATCGTCTTCATGCTAAAATCGAGAGCACATTGATGCGCCATTTGATCAGCGCCTTTTGCTAAACCAGATATAATTGTGAAATGATGCATATTAAATGAAGGAAATAGCTTATTGAGTGCACGTTGAGTATAATTAGTTGCCTGTCTTGAGCCGATGATTGCTAACGTTCTCTTTTCATTAAATAATTGAGGATTACCTTTGTAGAATAAAATTAAAGGTGGATGATAAATTTCTCGCAATAAAGTAGGATATGTAGATTGATAAATTGAAGTATAATGGATTCTCCATTTTTTTAATGATTGCTCGATGTCTTCATTTGTACATTGTATAAATTGATTATGTATTGCTTCCTTATACTTTGATTTAATTCGATTGAGAAACAAACTTAATAAGTACTGACAACGTTTTTCACTCATTTCTAGAAAATTGGGATATTCAGATAGGAGTTGATAAATACGTGTCGTAGTTAATCCAGCGAACCTTAATCTTAGTAAACATTTTGTTTTCATATAAATACGCCCTTTCACACGTATTATACAGTGAATAAGGACATTGTTCCTTTACATAATGGTGTCAAAAATTCTATTAATTTAATGGATTTTTAAAGAGTAAAATTAAAATCAAAAAATAAGTTACTTACAAAAACAAAATGAAACAATGACAAAAAGCACAAACCCTAAATAAGGGCTTGTGCTTTTTCATTTATATCAATCTAACCAATTATTTTACAGTTAATAATTCGTCGTAGATGCCAGCTTTTTTAGCAGCATCGATTAATGTAGTACCGATTTCTGATGGTGTATCAGCTGTTTCAACACCACAATCGTTTAAAGTTTTGATTTTTTCAGATGCAGTACCTTTACCGCCTGAAATAATCGCACCAGCGTGTCCCATACGTTTACCTGGAGGAGCTGTTTGTCCACCGATAAATCCAACTACTGGTTTGTTCATATTTTCTTTAATCCATTGAGCAGCTTCTTCTTCGGCAGTACCACCGATTTCACCGATCATAACAACTGCTTTAGTATCGTCATCTTCATTGAATGCTTTCAATACATCGATAAAGTTAGTACCGTTAACTGGGTCGCCACCGATACCAACAGCAGTAGATTGACCAATACCTTCTTCAGATAATTGATGAACTGCTTCGTAAGTTAAAGTACCTGAACGAGATACAACACCTACGTGACCTTTTTTGTGGATATAACCAGGCATGATACCAATCTTAGTTTCATCAGAAGTAATAACACCTGGGCAGTTAGGACCAACTAGGCGAGTTTTCTTACCTTCCATGAAACGTTTAACTTTAATCATGTCAATTACTGGAATATGCTCTGTAATACAGATTGCTAAATCTAATTCAGCGTCTGTACATTCTAAAATTGCATCAGCAGCAAATGGCGCTGGTACATAAATTACAGATACATTAGCACCAGTTTCTTCTTTAGCTTCTTGAACTGTATTGTATACTGGCACACCTTCAACAACTTGTCCACCTTTACCTGGTGTAACACCTGCTACGATTTGTGTACCATATTCTAACATTTGTTTTGTATGGAAAAGGGCAGTAGACCCTGTAATACCTTGTACGATTACTTTTGTATTTTTATCAACAAATACACTCATTATTGTGCTCCCATCCTTTCCTTACGCTTCGTTTACTAGTTTAACAATTTTTTGAGCGCCTTCAGCCATAGTTGAAGCTGATTCGATTGCTAAACCAGAGTCTTGTAAGATTTGTTTACCGATTTCTACGTTTGTACCTTCAAGGCGAACAACTAAAGGTAAATCTAATTCTACTTCTTTGACTGCCGCTACAATACCTTCTGCGATGACATCACAACGCATGATTCCACCAAAGATATTTACGAAAATACCTTTAACGTTTTCATCACCTAAGATGATTTTGAAAGCTTCTGTAACCTTTTCTTTTGTAGCACCGCCACCAACGTCTAGGAAGTTAGCTGGGTTTCCACCGAAGTGGTTGATTGTATCCATTGTTGCCATTGCAAGACCTGCACCGTTAACCATACAACCGATATTTCCGTCTAATGCAATGTAAGATAAATCATATTTAGATGCTTCGATTTCTTTCGGATCTTCTTCGTCTAAGTCACGTAATTCAACGATATCTTTATGTCTGAATAAAGCGTTGTCGTCGAAGTTGATCTTAGAGTCAAGCGCTAAAACTTCACCTTCACCTGTTGTAACAAGTGGGTTAATTTCAACGATTGAACAATCTTTTTCCATAAATACATTATAAAGACCCATTAAGAATTTAGCTGCTTTACCAACTGATTCTTTAGGGATATTAATGTTGAAAGCAATACGACGTGCTTGGTATGGTGAAAGACCAACAACTGGGTCGATTACTTCTTTAAAGATTTTTTCTGGAGATTGTGCTGCTACTTCTTCGATTTCTGTACCGCCTTCTTCAGATGCCATTAAAGTGACTCTGTCAGTTGCACGGTCGATTACGAAACCGACATAGTATTCTTTTTGAATGTCGCAACCTTCTTCGATATAAAGACGTTTAACTTCTTTACCTTCTGGACCAGTTTGATGCGTAACTAAAGTGTGACCTAATAATTCTTTTGCATAAGTCTCAACTTCAGAAAGAGATTTAGCGATTTTAACACCGCCAGCTTTACCTCTACCACCGGCATGAATTTGAGCTTTAACTACGTAAACCTCTGAGTTTAATTCTTTTGCCTTTTCAACTGCCTCTTCAGCAGTAAATGCTACGCGTCCTTCTGGGACAGCAACGCCCATAGAACGAAAAATTGCTTTACCTTGATACTCGTGGATATTCATTCTCCATCCTCCTGTTTCTTAGGTTAAGTTCATATTTAATTATAAGTAATGAAAGCGCTATTGTAAACTGATTTACTATGTTATTTTAAAATATTTATTAATCAAATATTCTTATAAAGAGATCGAATTGGTTCAAATGACTTTCGATGATGTGCAAGAACACCTTGTTGTCTAATTGCTTCGAGGTGTTGTTTCGTGCCATACCCCGCATTTCGTTCGAAACCATATTCGGGATATCGCTCGCCTAAATCACGCATATAACGATCACGATGTTCTTTAGCTAATACACTCGCAGCCGCAATTGAAACACTTCTTGAATCACCTTTTATAAGTGATTGCTGTTCAATTTCAACATCTAATTCCATTGCGTCAATAAGTAGATGCGTTGGTTGTATTTTTAAACTATCAATAGCACGTTTCATTGCTACTTTTGTAGCTTCATATATGTTCATTGAATCAATCTCTTCTACTGATGCATAGCCGTAAGCATAATCACGCAATGTCTCCGTAAGTTGACGCTCTAAGTGTTGGCGCTTTACGTGAGAAAGTTTTTTCGAATCATTTAAACCAGTATATGCATGATCCTCATTCAATATGACTGCACAGGCAACAACCGGACCTGCAAGCGGGCCTCTACCCACTTCATCTATACCACAAATCAATGCATTTTCACCATTTTTTAAAATATTATTCTCAAATTGCGACATTGTTTCATATTCTTCAAGTAATCGTTGCTGTTGTTCTAGTTGCTTAACTCTTGATTTAATTGCTTGTTGTACACTTTTTCGTTGGTCGTTATATATTGATAACTGTTGAATTTCATTTATTGTATATACAGATTGTAATAAACCTTTAATTTCCTTAATCGTCATCTTGTCATTCAAAGTTACACGTCCATTTCATCATATAAATCAAAGGTATACGTACCAACTTTTGCATTGCGTACATCATAAATAATTGCGTCTATCACCGCTTCATAATCTACTTCGTTTCCTTTTTGTAGCATACCTCTTCTTCGTCCAATAGCTTCAAACCAATCTAAATTTTCATCTTCGTCAGATAAATCAACATCAAAGTGTTGTTTCAGCCCTTCAATATCATGCGCTTTTAAAAAGTCTAAACCGTATATCGCGACTTCATCTAAATGCACGATACTATCCTTAATCGCACCTGTTATACTCAATTTCTTACCAATTGTTTGATCTTCGAACTTAGGCCACAATATACCAGGTGTATCTAATAGTTGTAATGATTTGCCTACTTTAATCCATTGTTGTTGTTTCGTCACGCCTGGCGTATTACCAGTTTTTGCGATTGATTGCTTGGATAATTTGTTTATGAGTGTTGATTTACCTACATTTGGTATACCGACAATCATCGCTCTAATCGCTCTCGGTTTTAAACCTTTCGCTTTTTCTTTCGCAAATTTTTCTTCTGTTGCTTTAGTTGCGGCTTGCTCTACTTGTTTTAGTCCTTTACCGTGTTTCGCGTCTATTGCGACTGGAAAGTAACCTTGTGCTTTAAAATAAGTTTCCCACTTTTCCAGTTCTTTTAAATTAGACATATCTTTTTTATTTAAAATTACGACACGAGGCTTTTGTTGGATTACTTCATCTATTACAGGATTTCGAGAGCTATATGGAATACGTGCATCGACAAGTTCAAATACAACATCGACCTTTTTTAATTGTTCGGCAACTTCTCTTTTGGCCTTTGCCATATGGCCTGGATACCATTGAATTACCATTTTTATCACCTTTCTATATTCAATTAAACACATTTACAAAATCACTTTTTTCACCATTGCATCATAACATGTGATGCGAACGTGTATAAATTTTGTAGAGAAAGTTTGTTTATTACTTATTATTATAAATGAATTTCTTACAAATAACCTCACTTTTCATAACTCTATTCCTTTTTTAAGGTTAGACTTTTACTCATGGTGATTTTCAAAAATACCATTTTCTTTGCATTGTTACTATTAAAAACGATTATTTTAAATGAGGAATACATATTTTTAAGTAGATTTTAATATTTTATTTTAACTTAATTAAAGAAACATAGTTAAAATGATTATATATCTAAACTTTTTAGGAGATCGCATATGAATCGTAACAAGTTATATATATTTTTATTCTTATTTTTAGCTATCATTGGTCACGGATATATCATTTATCGTTTTTTCCATGATGGCGTTCTTTTCACAGGACCCAATGATGGCATGGAACAAATGGTTCCGATTCAAAAATATTTATATAACCAATGGTCGCATGGCAATTGGTTTTACTCTACTGATTTTGGCTTAGGTGGCGATTTCTTTACTGACTTAAGCTATTATTTCACCACTAACATATTATTTATTATCAATGTCATCATCATTGCATTTTTAAAGATTTTTATTCCGTTAGATACATCTTCTATGATGTTCTGGATGACGAATGCGCTTATAGTTTCAGTCATCAAATCAGCAATTGCAATGTATGCAACGTATCTATATGTAAATTACATTACACATAATAAAAAAATATCACTTTTCACAGCATTTATTTTTGTTGTTTCACCTTTATATTTCCGATTTACAGTCTATTGGCCATTTTTCAGTGACATATTTATCTTATTACCATTATTACTATGGTCAATTGAACGTTATTTAAAAAACGGGAAAATTGGTTGGTTTATAGTTATCAGTGCACTTTCATTGGTAAACAATTTTTACTTTGCATATTATCAATTACTTACAGGTCTCATCTATCTTATTGTAAGACTCGTCTTTAAACATAAAGATGATATACTACCTAGGCTTAAAGCACTGAAAACAATAACAATTGCAGCAATATTAGCGTTAATCTGTAGTTTATTCACCTTTTCACATGGAATTCAAAGCTTTTTAAATAACCGACGCGTACCATTTCGCGGACATGTGGATATGTTTGAAAAATTTAATCAAAATACAGATATTTTTTATGATAATTATTTAATCGTCATATTATTCGTCACTGTACAAGCATTGTTGGCTTTCAAATTGTATAAACATTACTATTTTAGATTATTTGCGGTACTTACTATTATTTCAATCATCGCGAGTTTTGTACCATTTGTTGATCAGTTATTTAATGGTTTATCAGCGCCTCAAAAGCGTTGGCATTACTTGTTAGCATTTAATTCAGCCATGCTTATCGGCTTATACGTTAAACATTTTCGTTCAGTTTCAATAGTAAATTATGTGGTAACGTCTATTCTTGGTTTAGCTATTATCTTCATAAGTGCGTGGCGTTTCGATAATTATGTGGCATGGCTATGGTTTGCACCCGTTGTGACATTGGTCGGTTTATTAGTTTTACTTGTTAACCATAAAAATGAACGTAAAAAACTAAGTTATTTTTATGCAATTGCAATTATGATACTTACTGTTTTTGTTTCAATCGTATTTACACGAAATCAAATTTTCTTCCAAGATCACGTAGAACGTGCGAGCAAATTTTATACGAATGCGAGTAAGTATAGTACGCCATTACAACGACAACTCGTGTCAGAAATGAAACACGATAAAAATGAGGATGAACGCATAGATTGGCGTGTAAACGAACAAGATAATACCCCAATGTATCAAAACTTTAAAGGTTTAAGTCTATATTCAAGTATTTTCGATCATAATATACTTGATTTTTACTACGATGCTATGAAGATCAACTTAAAGAACGAATCACTCAGCAGGTACCAAACTACTAATGGACGTCAAAATATAGCAAGTTTGTTCTCTGTACGTTATTTAATGTTGAAAGAATATCAACATAACGTTCCTGAACATTTTAAACAGATAAAATCATCAGGTCAGTATAGAGTGTTTGAAAACACATTGAACTTACCTGCCGTTTCTGTAACGAATAACGTATATAATGCGCAAAGCATACATTCTGCCATAGATAGAGAGCATGCTATGATGGATGGCGTTATTATGGAAAATCAAGGTAAAAAATACGATGATCAATCACCTAACCTTTTTAGAGAGTCCAAAACAACGTACGAAGATATGAAAAAAATTAGCCATGATAAATATCAACTGAGTAAAGCTGAAGACCGTTTCAAAATCCATATCCCTAAAGATGTACGTAAACGTTATGAAGATTACTATGTGACTATGAAAATAAACCGCGGTCAACCAGATAGTAATTATACTGTCAATGTTAATGGTTATCTCAATAGTAGACTTTTCAACAATTCTACTTATCGCACAGGGGTTGATACACAACTTTATAGAACCAAACCAGATAAAAATGGTAATATATATATTGAACTGAGTCCTAAAGGCACATTTGATGTGAAGTTTCTACGCCTTGATGGTGAAAATTATAAAAAATTAAAACAAGCGAAACAAAAGCGAACGCAAGGTCATCACTATCACGATATTAAAAATGGCGTTAAAGTCAATTTAAAAGAACATAACAAGGGTACAGCAGTAGTTAATATTCCTTATCGTGAAGGGATGGTCGCTTACGTTGATGGAAGAAAAGTCTCACCTAAAAAAGTCAATTATATGATGACGGGCGTGCCAGTTTCATCAAAGGACAAAGAAATAATCATTAAATATCGCCCTAAACTTTGGTATACAATGTTAATTGTTTCTATAATCGGGATCGTTGTTAGTGTAATTTGGGTACGTCGTCGAAAGGACTAACATTCATATGTTAGCTAAATTTAAATTAATAAAAGGAGAATTGCAGTTATGAGGTATGACCATGTTAAATAAGATCTGGTCTAATAAATTTACAAGATTGCTAACCATATTAGCATTAGGGGTCGCCGTAAGCTTTATGGCTTACGCCCCTTATATTTATCGTTACATTACTCAAGGCATTGTCTTTAGTGGATCTGGTGATGGCTATCGACAAATGATGCCTTTCCAAATGTATTTATATGAGCATATTTCCCAATTCAAGAGTTTTTATGATCATTCATTTGGTTTAGGCGGCGATTACATAAAAGATTTATCATATTATTATGCCACATCACCATTTACTTACATTAATTTTATTTTTGTGTGGATTAGTGAAACAGTATTTCATGCTAATCCGCATTCATTACATTTCTGGGCGACAAATCAACTCATTGTTTCATTTTTTAAAGGTGTCGCAGGGTTTGTTATAGCGTTCTATTATTTTAGATATTTGAGATTTAAATTTGTTACCACTTTTATAAGCGCTATGCTATTTGGCGCTTCAACGACAATGATACATTTTAATTTTACTTGGTCTTATTACGGCGATTTATTTATTTTCTTACCTTTATCTTTATGGGGATTGGAACGCTTATTTAAAGAAAGAAAAGCAGGATTATTTATTTTCGCTATTGCTTTAACACTATTTTCAAATTTCTATTTCAGTTACTACGAGGCTATAGTTGTTTTAGCATATTACATATATAGATGTGTTTATCCTCACCCTCAAGATAGCATTACACGCAAACAAAAATTATGGGTTATACCAATAGCGGTGTTCATAAGTACATTAATAGGTATTTGGGGATTCTATACTGGTGTTTCTTCATTTTTAAATAATGATCGTGTCAGTAATCCCCATTTTAAAATTGAAATGTTTACAAACTTTGCTAGACAGAAACATTTCTTCAGTAATGGTTTTTACATAACCGTTTCAATTATTGCCGTCGTAGCACTATTATCGTTTAAGCTATACCGTCATTACTATTATCGTTTATTCGCTGTTGCAACATGGATTATGTTAATTGGTTCATTAACGCCCTACTTCGATAGTATGTTTAACGGTTTTTCAACACCAGAACGACGTTGGGTTTATATCTTAGCATTAACGACGGCTGGTCTGATTGCATTATTTATTCAACATTTATCGGAACTGACATTTAAAGATTATGTCTATGCCTGTACACCAACACTACTCATCATGTTTGTCATGTCATTAGTCGTTAAAAATGAAGTTATGACATGGATGTACGTTTGCTTAGTTCTCATGTTGTTTATCGGTTTGATACTGTTCAAACGTAAACTAATGACGAAACCTTGGACTTTAATAACATTAGTCGCCCTATTACTAATTCAACAAATCGTCATTTTAAGTAATGATCACCATAATAATGTAGTAAGATATGAATCAACTTTAAATAATATGAATGATTCAAGTTATAAAAGTAAAGCACTCAATCAAAGCATTAAACAAGTCAATGAAAAACACAGTGACGATCCTTTATCACGTATAGATTACATGTCGGCATATGGATTGAACTCACCAATGATTTATCATTTTGATGGGATTGCACTATATTCAAGTATATTTGATGGAGATATTTTGAAATACTATGATAAACAACTTCAAATTAATATGCCGGTGGATAAAAATAGTACCTATCGATTAATGTCAAATAGAGCTAACGAGATGGCTTTATGGGACGTCAAAGACCGCTTTAGAAGACCGAATGATTTAAACATGTCTTATGGGTTCAAACAACACGATATTGTAAAACACTCAGATAAAGAATCATTTATTCATTCAACAAACCAAATTGACTATCCAAGTGCACATATCGCACATAAAGTTTACGATAAAGATGAACTGAAATCACCGCTGGACCGTGAACAAGCTATGTTGAAGGGTGTCGTGTTTAACGATAATAAACATAAAGCAAACAGCCATTTAAAATTAAATCAAAATTTATTAAATAAAACTAAATCTGAATTACACAATGCACATCGAGATGATAAAGGTCATTTAATCATCGAACAAGATAAAGGCGGCGTTTCTTATCACCTTCCATCTTCAATTGCTAATAAATATAAAGATATGTATGTTGAGATGGATGTAGAGTTACTCTCTCCTGACAAACAACATGATGTAGCTGTAAATGAATATAACCAACACCGTAATGAACTTTCTTATAAATATAGACGTTTTGTATCGCCTGTAACTATGCGCGTTAAAGCGAATCAAAATTTAGATATTAAATTATCTAAAGGACAATACCGCTTTAACATTAAAGGCATTTATGGTGAAAATTATCATACATTAAAACAAGCTACACATAGGCTAGATAAAGTAGATGTTAAGCAAACACGTTCAGGTTATACAATTCACAAAGATAAAAATGATCATGGTTATATCGTGTTGCCAATGGCCTATAGAGAAGGTATGCATGCACAAGCAAATGGTAAGCAAGTTCCAGTACAACAAGGTAACGGTATAATGACCGTGATCCCAGTAGAAAAAGGACAACAAACGATTAAACTCAGTTATACACCACCACACACACTTTTATTAATTCTCCTAAGTAGTATTGGAATCATACTCAGTATTGGTTTCACATGGTGGTTGAGACACAAGTTAAAAGTTAAAAAATAATTACGTAACAATCCATTTAATTGTTCCGTATAATAAAAAAAGGACGAGTCTGAGATAAACATAGGTTTCTCAGACTCTTTATCAACTTGGCAGTAGATGTCTGAATTGAAAATGCGCTTATAATAAGCTTTTTTCAATCCTAGTCATCCTTGCCGGGATGGGACTGCGAAATCTTTAATAAAAATTCGATTTCTGTCCTACTCCCACTTTTTTATTAACAATTTCAAAATTTGTTCATACATCTATATTTAAACTGACTATTATCGTTTTCGTCTCGATTTCATCAAGTCATCCTTCACAATAAAATGTACATCATAAAATGAAATTTATTATTATACAAAAAAGGTCTGAGACACTGAAAATGTCTCAGACCTTTTTTATATCGTAAATTGCTTAAAACTGTACTTTGTTTAAACCTTATTTGCTGATTAACGAATTTCTTTGATTCGAGCAGCTTTACCACGTAATTCACGTAAGTAGTATAATTTAGCACGACGTACTTTACCACGACGTCTAACTTCGATTTTTTCGATTTTAGGTGTGTGTAATGGGAATGTACGTTCAACACCTACACCTGAAGAAATCTTACGTACTGTGAAAGTTTCTGAAATACCTCCACCGCGACGTTTGATAACTACACCTTCGAATACTTGGATACGCTCACGGTTACCTTCAATAATACGTACGTGTACTCTTAAAGAGTCACCTGGACGGAATGAAGGGATATCTGTGCGTAATTGTGATTGTGTAACTGCTTCGATTAATTTGTGATTACTCATAATTTATTCTCTCCTTCAGCCTATGTTCTTGCCTCGACAAAATATAGCAGCGGACCATAGTGATTTTTCGTGCTTCGCACACTTAAAATATATTAGCACACTGCTATTTATTTTTCAATTGCTTTTTGTGATTTTCCAGTATCTTTTTATCATTATCTGAAAGATCATAATGCTCTAATAAATCAGGACGTTTCTCCCATGTTCTGATTAACTTTTGTTCGTGTCTCCAAGCATCTATATGGGCATGATTTCCTGATAATAACACTTCAGGCACTTCCATATCATTATAATTTCGAGGACGTGTGTATTGAGGAAATTCTAATAAGCCGTCTTGAAAAGAATCATCTTCATGTGACTGTTGATTACCTAGCACACCTGGTAATAATCTTACGATAGCATCTGTCATTACCATTGCCGGTAATTCTCCACCTGTTAATACATAATCACCCATAGAGATTTCATCGGTTACTAAATGTTCACGTATACGTTCGTCATAACCTTCATAATGACCACAAATGAACACAAGATGATCTGATTCACTCAATTCTTGAGCAATTTCTTGACTGAATGGGCGGCCTTGAGGGCACATTAATATAACACGTGATTCAGCTGTTTGTTCAATGTGCTCTAAAGCATTAAACATTGGTTCAGGCTTCAATACCATACCTTGACCCCCACCAAATGGATAATCGTCTACCTGATTGTGTTTATTATTAGCATAGTCACGAAAATTATGCGTATGAACTTGTAATAATGATTTATCTTGCGCTCTTTTTAAAATTGAATGATTTAAAACGCCATCAAACATTTCTGGAAATAATGTTAAAAAATCTATTTTCATTAGTCTAATAACCCTTCCATTGGTGTAATTGTAATACTTCTACCTTCTACGTCTACATCTTTCACCACATCTGCAATATATGGGATTAAATATTCTTTCTCACCTTTGACAATCCAGACGTCATTTGCACCCGTTTCCATAATATTAATCACACGTCCAATTGGCGTGCCCTCATCGTCAAACACAGTACAACCAATAATATCAGAATAGAAGTATTCATGTTCCCCTAATTCGATTTCTTCGTGATCGCGTTCTTGTAATAAAGTTTCGCCCTTTAAATATTCGATATCATTAATATTGTTTACACCTTCAAATGTAACTAAATGAAATCCTTTATGTACTCGGTGTGAAGCGATTGTGAATTCGATAGGTTGTTGATCTTCACGTTCGATTGTCACAATTTCTCCTGGTTGAAAACGTGTATCTGTAAAATCTGAATTTGATTTTATTTTAATTTCACCTTTTACACCATGTGTATTAACGAATTTACCTACTTCAACTTTCATATTCTGTCCCTCCGCTTTTTAAAATTCACACGGATACCCATTGCTGGCCATGTTCCAAACTCACTATATTATAACACGTATCATTACTCAAAGTATTACCTAAATCATAAGCTATAGTTAGATCAACCATAGCAATTTCTAAAATTTAACTTACTAAGTAAAGAAGGCTGAGACAAAAAATGTCTCAGCCTTTAAACTTGCTATACATATCAAACTATTTTAGTTCGTCGAATTTTTTCATAATACCTTGTTTAGATAAGATATTGTGAACAGTGTCAGTTGGTCTTGCACCTTCTTTTAACCATTTTAATGCTAGCTCTTCGTCGATTTTAACTTCTGGAGCTTGAACATTATTTGGGTTGTAAGTACCAATTTGTTCAATGCTACGACCATCACGTGGCGCACGAGCATCAGCTGCTACAATACGGTAGAATGGATTTCTTTTAGAACCTAAACGTTTTAAACGTAATTTAACTGCCATTTATATTCTCTCCTTTAATATGTTTTACTTTTTATTTTCTACAAGAAGTAATGATAACAGTTAAATATCTACTTGTAAAGAGTTTATTCTTTACCATTTCAAAAAATATTGTTTTGTATCATGTCAGGCAGTTAGTGCTATGGAATAATGGATCGAAAGGTATTAACTATTTACCCATGACACTAGTCTTCAATTTTAATTTTACTTTTCGCTACAAAGTAAGATAGAAAACTAAAGACAAAACCAGCTATAAATGAAGAAAAGAGAGTATAACCTTCAATTTGCAGCTGTTTAGTTATGCATAGATTGAATACTATGCTAAATATTAAATACGTAAATACAATGAATATACCGGAAATAAAACATTGAAATCGTATCTTTTTCAATAATTGTCGATATTCGTGCTGAGAAGTAACTAATTCATCTCTTACATCTTCCTTTCTCAAGGAAATCATAACTGTCAATGCTTCTACAAACCCTAAGACCATGAGTAAAATGCTACCTAAAGAAATTTGCTTGAAGTAAGCATCAAAACAAATACTTATAAATGCGAATAAAATTGTGAGATAAAATGAAATAAAAAAGACGCTTACTATCTTTGAATAAATGATTTGTAATTCTCTCTCGTCCTTATCATTAATGAAACCGAGAAAACGTTTCATATGCTTCTGATTGTTTTCATTCATTTTAATTACTCCTCCCAAAAAATATCGTCTAATGTTGCGCCTAATGCTAGACAAATGTTAATACATAAATTTAATGAGGGATTGTACTTATTATTTTCAATTAAATTAATTGTCTGTCTTGAAACATTTACCTTTCGAGCTAATTCTAATTGAGATAATTGATTCTTTTTCCTATATTCATTAAGTTTATTCAAGCAATCACACCTCAAAAATGTCATATATATTGTACATTAACGATAGTATATACTGATGTTGATGTCAAATATATATGACAAAAGGACATACATTCTATTTCACAAAGCTTGACACAACAGTCGATTAACTTTACATTGAAGTTAAATTAAATAAATAGACACTAGGGGTGTTTTTAACTGAGATAAGCTTTAGCTCAAACCCTTCGAACCTGATCTAGTTTGAACTAGCGTAGGAAAGTGTGGATGATGTTATCGTTGATTTAGAATTAAATTCTATTGATATAAACATGAATTTCTCATACACAACTTTCTTTTTATGAAAGTTGTGTTTTTTATTGATTAAATATTTTAGGAGAGATGTATATGCGTAAAACAGTATTAGTTACAGGTAGTAGCCGTGGATTAGGTGCAACTACTGTTAAAACATTGGCTGAGCAAGGACACAACGTTGTAATTAATTATTTTCAAAGTGAATCAAAGGCTCAACAGCTCGTGGAAGAAATCGGTACAGATCAAGCGATTGCTATTCAAGCCGATGTAACAAAAAGAGATGAAGTAGAAGCATTAGTTCAGAAAGCGTCACAACATTTCGGTCAAATTGATGCTATCGTGAATAATGCACTCGTTGGTTTCAAATTTGACCCGACACAACAAAAGGCATTTAAAGATTTATCTTGGGAAGATTACCAACAACAACTTGATGGTACGTTGAAATCAGCTTTTAATGTGATACAGAGTGTATTACCTCAATTTATAGATAGACAAGATGGTGCAATTGTTTCTATCGGTACTAACTTATATCAAAATCCTGTTGTTCCCTATCATGAATATACAACAGCTAAAGCAGGTCTCATTGGTTTAACTCGTAATGTAGCCGCTGAATTAGGTCAACAAGGCATACGAGCTAATGTAGTTTCTGGTGGGTTACTAAAGACAACAGACGCAAGTGCAGCGACGACGCCAGAGGTATTCGATATGATTGGCCAAACTACGCCTTTAAGAAAGGTTACAACACCACAAGATGTAGCAAATATGGTAGCTTATTTAATTTCTGATCAAGCTACAGGTATAACAGGTCAAAACTTTACAATTGATGGCGGTTTAACGATGAATTAATTTTTCTTATGTATGAGGTGTGAGTTTATGAATAATGAAGAAACAAAGGAAATCAATATAGGGATATTAATCATTGCATGTGGACATCATCAAGCAGCATGGTTAATGCCCGATTCTAGTATCGAACGTGTAGGAGATATGACTTACTATCAAGAATTAGCACAAATCGCAGAACGCGGTCTATTTGATGCGGTATTTTTTGCAGATAATCAAGCTTTCCCTGCAAATTCAGATAGCGATATGCCTGCGTTTTGGTTTGATCCTATTGTCAGTTTATCTGTCTTATCTCAAGTAACAAATCATGTGGGACTAGTTGCAACCATTTCGAGCACTTTCTCAAATCCATTTACCGCAGCACGCCAAATATTGAGTTTAGATCATATTACTGGTGGGCGTATCGGATGGAATCTTGTGACTTCCATGACAGACTTAGAAGCATGGAATCATAATTTACCTGAACTTCCTGAACGTGCTTCACGTTATGAAAAAGCAGATGAATTTGCAGAATTAATGAATAAGTTACTCGTTTCATGGGATGAAAAAGACTTTATACATGATAGACAAAATCAACGTATCATCAACTCAGACGAGATTAATGCGTTTAATCATCAAGGTAAGTATTTTAACGTTAATGGTCCTCTGACTGTTCCAAAAAGCCCTCAACAAAAACCAGTTGCGATGCAAGCAGGTGCATCAAAGCAAGGTGTAGCTTTAGCCACTAAATATGCAGACGCAGTTTATTCTGTATCATGGAACTTAAAGCAAGCAAAAGCCTTTCGTAAAAAACTAGATACCCAAATAGAAAATAGCGATGTAGAACAAAGACATATTAAAATCTTCCCCGGTTTAGTCACATATGTAGGCGAAACGACGGAAGAGGCCTATGCTAAAAAGGAACGATTAGATCAATCGCTACCAATTGAGGCAGCTTTAAATCAACTCAGTTTCTTTATACAACAAGATTGTAGCGACTGGAACTTGGATGAACCTGTACCACCCTTACCGCCTGTAGAAGAATTCACGGGTCCAGTTGGGCGTTATGAGACAGTTTTAGAAATTATTCGTGATACCGAACCAACATTACGTGAATTACTCGGTTACCTTAGTGCAGGTGGCGGTCATTTAACACTTATCGGTACTCCTAAAGAAATTGTAGATACGATGCAAGAATGGATTGAACTTGGTGTGGCTGATGGCTTCAATTTAATGCCACCAGTTCTCCCTAATAGTTTAGAAGATTTCGTAGACTATATCATACCTGAATTGCAAAGAAGGGGCTTATTTAGAACAGCTTATGAAGGTTCTACGTTTAGAGAAAATTTAGGCATTTAATTTACGATTCCGTAAATCTTAACTTATCCCACTTTTTTTAAAAATAGATGCAAAATAAAAACACGGTAGCTCGCGCATTGCGATTACTACCGTGCTTTTTTATATCTTTATTGCTTAGAATGGTAAATTCATACCATTAAGCATGTTTTCCATTTGTTTACGTTTACCTTTTTTACCTTTGCCGCCACCAGTGAATTGTTTCATCATTTTCTTCATTTCATTGAATTGTTTCATAAGACGATTCACTTCTTGTAATGAACGGCCAGAACCTTTGGCAATACGTTTCTTACGAGAGACATTAAGTGTTTCTGGATTGCTACGCTCAGTCGCAGTCATTGATTGAATAATTGCTTTAATATGGTCTATCTGTTTGTCGTCCATTTTAAGATTGTCTAGACCTTTCATCTTATTCATACCAGGAATCATTTTCATAATGTCATCTAATGGTCCTAAGTTCTTCACTTGGTCTAATTGTTCAAGGAAATCATCTAGGGTAAATGATGAAGTTCTCATTTTTTTCTCAAGATTTTTCGCTTTTTCTTGATCTACATCTTGTTGTGCCTTTTCAATGAGACTAAGAACGTCTCCCATTCCGAGTATACGTGATGCCATTCGTTCTGGATGGAATAGTTCTAAACCATCTAATTTTTCACTCACACCGACAAATTTGATAGGTTTCTGCGTTACAGAACGGATTGAAAGTGCTGCACCACCACGTGTATCACCATCAAGTTTTGTTAATGTTACACCAGAAATTGTGAGTTGATCATCGAATGATTGTGCTACATTAACAGCATCTTGACCTGTCATGGCATCAACGACTAACATAATTTCATCAGGTTTCGTAATTTCTTTAACGTCACTTAATTCTTGCATCAATGCTTCATCTACATGTAAACGCCCAGCAGTATCAATAATTACGAAATCTAAATGTTCTTCTTTTGCATGTTTAATCGCATTGTCCACGATTTGTTGTGGTTTAACTTGGTCACCTTCTGTATATACTGGAATGTCGATTTGTTTACCGACAGTTTCCAATTGGTCAATTGCAGCTGGTCGATAAATATCTGCTGCAACGAGTAATGGCTTTTTATTATATTTTTTACGCATTAATAGTGCTAGTTTACCAGCAGTTGTCGTTTTACCTGCACCTTGTAAACCAACCATCATTACAACAGTTGGCGGCTTGTTAGCCATCTTTATGGTAGAGTTCTCCCCACCCATCAGTTGTGTTAGTTCGTCTTGTACGATCTTGATGACTTGTTGACCAGGTGTAAGAGATTTCATTACATCTGAACCCAAGGCTCTATCTGATACAGTCTTTACAAATTCTTTAACGACTTTAAAGTTAACATCGGCTTCTAATAACGCTAATCTTACTTCACGCATCATTGTTTTAATATCAGCTTCAGTTACTTTACCTTTGCCTCGAATTTTTTCCATCGTTCCTTGTAAACGATCGGATAATCCTTCAAAAGCCATATTAATTCCCTCCTTTAACTAATTTATTCTAAATCCTCAAGTTGTTGAATGTATGCATTCATTTTATGTGGATCATTTGTATATTTTTTCATTTCATCATATATCAATTTTCGTTGTTCAAAGCTTTTATACAATCCCAATTTGGCTTCGTAATCTTCTACTAAATCGCCAGTTCTTCTTATGTTATCATACACTGCTTGTCGACTCACATCAAACGTGTCAGCAATTTCACTCAGTGAATAATCTTGAAGGTAGAATAATTCTAAGTAATTGCGTTGTTTCTTTGTGAGAAGTGATTGATAAAAATCAAACAGGTAATTCATGCGAATCGTTTTAATTAAATCATTTTGGCTCATGGTATTGACCTTCTATCTCATTATCAGTTGACTCTGATTGTTCCTCATTATGGTCAATTTCAGATTCATCTACATTTTGTTCTATCATATCAGCGAATAATCCATAGACATAACTTTCTGGGTTAAACGGTTGTAAGTCGTCTAGTTTTTCACCTAAACCTACGTATTTAACTGGTATGTGTAATTCATTTCGAATTGCTAATACAATACCACCTTTAGCTGTACCATCTAATTTAGTTAATACGATACCTGTTACATTAGTAACTTCTTTAAATGATTTTGCTTGTGATAAGGCATTTTGACCCGTTGTTGCATCTAAACATAATAATACTTCATGTGGTGCGTCTGGTACTGCACGACCAATGACACGTTTTACTTTCTCTAACTCATTCATCAAGTTAGCTTTATTTTGTAAACGACCTGCAGTATCGCAAATTAATATATCTGCACCCTTACTCTTCGCAGCGTTAATCGCATCATAAATGACAGCAGCAGGATCTGAACCTTCACTTTGACTCGTTACTTCGACACCGACACGGTCTCCCCAAATATTTAACTGTTCAATTGCACCTGCACGGAAAGTATCACCGGCAGCAAGCATAACTTTTTTACCTTCTGATTGGTAACGGTGCGCTAACTTACCAATTGTCGTTGTCTTACCTACACCGTTTACGCCTACCATTAAAATCACATTTAATCTACCATCTTCTAAATCCATTGCTTCTGAATTTTCTTCATCTTGATGGTAAATATCAACGATTTTTTCAACGATAACTTCACGTAAATCTTCTGTTTCAGTAATATTACGTTTTTGCGCTTCAAAACGTAACTCTTCCACGAGTTGCATCACTGTATCAAAACCAACATCCGCAGTGATTAACATTTCTTCTAGCGCTTCGAAAAAGTCTTCGTCAACTTTACGGTAACGTGCGATTAAGTTATTTAATTGTTCTTGGAAATTTTCTCTCGATTTCTCTAAACCAGCTTTAAATTTAGCACCAATTTGTTGCGCTTCAATTTCTTCAAAATCTTCAATCGAAATTAAGCCATCTTCATCAAAATCAGCTTCACTTAATTTTCTAGGAGCTTTCTTTTTCGGTTGTTCTTCTTGGTCATCTTCTAGAGGTTGTTCCTCATCTGAATCTAACGGTTCTAACTCATCTTGCACGTCTTCTGGTGTACCAGAAAATTTATCTTTTAATCTTTTAAAAAAGCTCATGCTTGATCCTCCTCCATCACTTTATCTATCGTATTTAGATTAACACTGACTAATTTTGAAACACCTGATTCTTGCATAGTCACACCATACAATCTGTCTGAAAATTCCATTGTGCCTTTTCGATGCGTAATCACAATGAATTGTGTTTGATCTGAAAGTTGCCTTAAATATTGTGCATATCTAATCACATTCGCTTCGTCTAAAGCCGCTTCCACTTCATCTAAAATCACAAATGGTGCTGAACGTACTTTTAACATTGCAAACAACAATGCAATAGCACTAAGCGCACGTTCTCCTCCACTTAATAATGATAAATGTTGTAACTTTTTCCCTGGGGGTTGAACAATAATATCCACGCCTGCAGTTAAGTAATTATCATCCGTCAAACGTAATTCAGCTTGTCCACCACCAAAAAGAGATTTGAAAACTTGAGAAAAATGGCCTTTTACAGCATGGAACGTCTCTTTGAAACGATCTTTTACTTCCTGATCCATTTCATCTATGATTTGTTCTAATGTCGCTTTGGCTTCTCTTAAATCAGTACGTTGCTCGTCTAAAAATGTATAGCGTTCATTAATTTCTTCAAACTGTTCAATCGCATTTAAATTCACTGGACCGAGTTCTTCAATTGACATTTTAGTGAGCTTGACTTTCTTACGCAAATCTTCAATTGGCTGATCTAACTCATATTGCTCACGTGCACGTTCAAAAGTTAAGTGATAATCCTCACTTAAATGATCTATCGCATGATTGATTAATACATCCAAACGAGATTGCTCTGATTTAATGTCTTGGTAATGATTTTCTATTGATAGTATATCTTGGTTTGCTTCTTGGAGACTTTGCTCTGATGTTTCAATTGTATCATTCAATTCTATTCTACGCGATTTAATTTCTTGGAGTGAATGAGATAATTTTTCTTTTTCAGATTTACTCTTGTTGATATTATTTTGAATTGTATTAAATGCGGTTTCGCCTGTCATTTCTTCTGAATTAAATAATTCTATTTGTTCTTTTAATCTCTGTTGTTGTGACTCAATCTCATTGAGTTGTTTTGTTAATCTTTTTTCGGATTGCTTTTGTGAACTTAATCGTTCTTTAATCACCGCTAAATCCGATTGTTGTTGATGTAATTGTTGTTGTTGCTGTGTTGTATTTGCTTTACCTTCTTTAGATAGTTGTGTATAACGATTGATCTCTTCTTCATATTGTTTTAAAGCGTCTTTAATTTCAGTTAATCTTTGTTGTTTTTCTGCTAAAGTCTGTTTACTTGTTTCACTTTGGTAACCGTCATTAAGTTCAAATTCAAATTCTTCATGTGTCTCTTTAAGTTCCATCTCACTTTTTTTCAATCGCTCAATTTCAAATTCTTCATTGCGCACACTTTGTTTTAATGTATTTAAGGATTGGCTCGTCTCAAAATAGCGTTCACTTAAATGCTCTGCTTGTTCTTTAACAGATTGACATTGCTGTTCTAAGTTACGTGTTTGTTTTTGATAAGTCGCAAATTGTTCACGCATCTTTGATAATTCATCTTTTTGAGCTAAAATGCTTTTAGATTTACGCGAGCCACCACCAGTCATAGAACCACCTGGGTTCACGATGTCACCTTCTAATGTTACGATTCGCGTACGGTAGCGTATCATTCTTGCTAGTTCGTTTGCATTTTTTAAAGTATCAACAATTATCGTATTACCTAGTAAGTTTTGAACAACGTTTTGATATGCTTTATCCGCTTCTACCGCTTGTGCACCTATATTGATAAAACCATCGGCATGTTGTGCAGACATTAATATGTCATTACTCAACTGTCTCGGCTGAATTACATTTAATGGTAAAAATGTTGCTCTACCTAAACCTTGTTGTTTTAAATATTGAATCGCTTGTCTACCATCTTTCTCTGTATCAACGATGACATGTTGTAAAGAAGCACCTAAGGCAGTTTCTATTGCTTTAGTCAAATCTGAAGGTACATTGATAACCTCAGCTACTGCACCATGAATCCCTGAAAGTTGCTTGTTCTTCGCTTTGAGAACATGCTTTACACCATTGAAGAAATAACTATAATCCTCTTCTTGAGTAGCAAGACTATCAATACGTGTTTTTAATTTTTCGTTATAACGATATGCTTGGTGTAATTGATCTTCATAATTTGTCTGTTGTTGTTTAAGTGACTTCATTTGTTGTTCATATTCGTTTAATTGTTGTTGCACTTTATTGAGTTGATCTTTTTCAGATTTGTAATGTTGTTGCTTAACACCTAAATCATTTTGAATCTGTTTCAACTCTTCAAAAGCTTCAACCAAACGGGAATCTAAACGTGATTTTTTGGACTCATTCTCTTTAATTGTATGCTCTAAAAACCGAATATCATTGTTAACATCCGATTGTTCGGACATAAGTTGATAATAGTGATCTTTAATGTTTTCTAATTTTTCATCATGATCCTCATCAGACATAACTAGCTGTGATTCTAAATCCTGAATACTTGAAGTTAACGTGTTTTGTTTTACTTTTAAAGTATTAATTTGTTCACGTACTGTTTCACGTTCTTGAATATACGTGCTATGTTGATCGTCTAAACTGGCTTGTTCTTCTTCAAATCGCGCATTCGTTTCTGATTGGTTTTTCTTTCTTTCTTCCAATACGTTGAGTTGACCTGAATACTTTTCAACTTCTTCCGTTGCTTTAACTAATTGCGCATTGAGTGATTCGATTTGCTCATCAATTTGCTGTCTTTCAGCTTTATATTTGTTTAAAGCTTTTGTAAGAGTCGTTTGTTCAGCTTCTTTATTTTGTTGTTGGCCTTTTAATTGATTCAACTTACGATCGAGTTCATGTATATGATTATGATATTGTTCAATATCATAAACTGTGACTAAGACATCACTCTTCTCCATTTCTTGAGACAGATGTTTATATTCTTTAGCAATTGCTGCCTCTTCTCTTAATGGTTCAACTCGTCCTTCTAAATCATATAATATATCTTCGACACGATTAAGGTTATCTTCTGTTTGATCTAACTTTTGAACTGACGTTGCTTTTCGTTTTTTATATTTTAAAACGCCTGCAGATTCTTCTAAAATTTGTCTACGGTCAACAGGCTTTGCATTTAAAATCTCATCTACACGCCCTTGTGAAATAATGCTAAATGCTTCCTTACCCAGACCTGAATCTAACAATAATTCGGTAATGTCTTTTAAACGTGCACGATCATTATTAATATAATATTCGCTTTCACCACTTCGATACAATCGACGTGTGACTATCACTTTTGAAGCGTCAACTTGCAGTAATCCTGAACTATTATCTAATTCTAACTTCACTTCCGCAAAGTTTTGAGCGGATCTATGTTCTGCTCCGGAAAAAATAATGTCTTCCATCTTAGTGCCTCTAAGTGATTTGGCTGATTGCTCACCTAGTACCCATTTTATTGCATCCGTTATATTACTCTTACCACTACCGTTTGGGCCAACTATCGACGTAACGCCTTTATCAAACTGGACATTGGTGTGTTCTGCAAAAGATTTAAACCCAACGGCATCTATTGACTTTAAATATACCATGCTATTCTCCTTAAATTTACATTCCCTATCAGAGATTGTGACAAGATCATTTAATATAATACGTTAAAATAAATCTAATTTTCTTCTTTTTTCATTTCTTTATATGCACTTTCTGCTGCTTTTTGTTCCGATTCTTTTTTGGTTTTGCCTTGTCCTTTTGCTACCGCAATTCCTTCTAACAAGACTTCTGAAGTAAACAATCGATGATGTGCAGGGCCTTCCTCATTAATTAAGCGATAGGTTACTTCACCTTTATTTCTTTGATGCATATATTCTTGGAATTGAGTCTTAAAATCTACGACCCCTTCTAATTCATTTTCTTCTACGTAAGGGAAGATAATTTTTTTAGCGAATGACCATACTGAATCTAAACCTTGATCTAAATATAATGCGCCAATAAATGCTTCAAACGCATCTGAAACTAGGGATGGTCTCGTACGTCCACCTGTTTTTTCTTCACCTTTACCTAGTAAAATAAGTTCATTAAGTTGAATTTTATTTGCAAATATTACAAGTGAGGGCTCACAAACAATTGTTGCACGCATCTTCGTCAAGTTGCCTTCTGGTAACTCTGGATACTTATCAAACAAATAACGTGAAACCGTCAATTCTAATACCGCATCTCCTAAAAATTCTAAACGTTCATTGTGATCTAACCGATTCATATTGAAATCATTGATAAAGCTAGAATGTGAAAAAGCTTGTTGATATAATTCAATATTATCGTGATTTAATTCCAAGGCTTTCATCTTTTGTTTAAAATGCTTTTGGAATTGTTGTATCATCTCTTCTTTTTTTAAATTGGTCAATCTATGTCCTCCTAAATAATTCTGAAAATGTACGAATACTATTATATTTTACGTGATTTTACTACAAAACTAAAGAGAAAACCTACCATTTTACACCTACGAAATGAGTTATATTTTGGACAGGCGTGTAGTTCAGTTTTCTCACGTTTAACATTAAATTAAAAAAACTGAGCCGTTGTAAAAACGACTCAGATATGAATTTATTATTTTTCTAAGTTATTGATAAATTGAACTGCGTCACCAACAGTGTTGATTTTTTCAGCTTCTTCATCAGGAATTTCAGTGTCAAATTCATCTTCTAATTCCATAACTAATTCAGCTATATCAAGTGAGTCAGCGCCTAAGTCATCTTTGAAAGATGCATCTTCAGTTACTTTGTCAGCGTCAACACCTAAACGGTCAACGATGATATCTTTTACTTTGTCGAAGTTTTCCACGTCGATTCACCTCCTTTTAAAAGCAAGTTAAAGACTTTTACATTTTCCCATTTTCTGAAATGAAATACAAGTACTATTATTGATGATTATTATACATGACAAATAGTATTGGTTACAGGAATAATATTATGGGATAAAGTCTTCTCACTTGTTGAGAATATTACATGTACATACCACCATTTACATGAATTGTTTGGCCTGTGATATATTTTGCTTTATCTGACGCTAAAAATGCTACTGTATTTGCGATATCTGTATCTTCACCAAATTTAGCAAGTGGAATTTGCTCTAGCATTTGATCTTTAAGTTCGTCACTAAGTGCATCTGTCATATCTGACACGATGAAACCAGGAGCTACAGCATTCACGGTAATGCCACGAGAAGCTAATTCACGTGCAGATGATTTAGTTAAACCAATTACACCCGCTTTAGTTGCTACGTAGTTTGCTTGACCTGGATTTCCTACAGCACCAACGACACTAGATAGGTTGATGATTGATCCGCCTTTTTGTCTTAACATTTGTGGTGTTACCTTTTGAATACAATTGAATACACCTTTTAAGTTTGTATCGATCACGTCATCCCATTCATGTTCTTTCATACGCATCAATAAGTTGTCTCGAGTGATACCTGCATTGTTTACAAGCACATCTACAGAACCGAATTGGCCTACAACCTCTTTAATCATTGCTTTAACTTCATCGCCATTCGCAACATTTGCTTGAATTGCGAAACTGTCTACACCTTTTGCTTTGATTTCTTCAACTACGGCTTCCGCTTTTTCTTTATTTCCAGCGTAGTTAACTGCTACATTATAGCCTTCTTCAGCAAGTTGAATCGCAATACTACGTCCAATACCTCTTGAAGCACCTGTAACTAATGCACTTTTACTCATTTTCATTCCACCCTTTTACATCTTCTAATGTTTGAATTGAAGTTACTTTAACATCTCTGTTTATTTTCTTAATGAGTCCTGATAATACTTTGCCTGGTCCAATTTCTATGAAATGATCCACACCTTGTTCAATTAACCATTGTGCAGATTCAATAAATTGAACTGGAGAATATAATTGCTCTATCATATGTTGTTTAATTACTTTAGCGTCTGTTTCGCCTTTTGCATTAACATTTTGAATCACTGGAAATTGTGCATCTTGCCATTCAAATTGATCAATAAATTGTGAGAAATCTTCTTTAATAACTTCCATCATTGAAGAATGGAAAGGACCTGATACTGCAAGTGGTAATACACGTTTAGCACCAAGTGATTTTCCTTCTGCCACTAACTTATCGATTAGCGTTTTGTGACCTGACACAACAATCTGACCTGGAGAATTGATATTTGCAGGTTCAATAATTTCATCTTCTGTAGATAGCTTTTTACAAATATCTTGAACATCTTCTAAATCCAGACCTAATACTGCTGCCATACTGCCTACACCATCTGGGAAGGCTTCAGCCATCAATTGGCCACGTTTACGTACAATTTTCACAGCGTCTTCAAACTTTAACACGCCACTCGCAACGAGACTGGCATATTCTCCTAAGCTATGTCCCATTGTATAATCTGACTTTATGTCATTCAAACTATTTAGTAATGCAATACTATGAGTAAGTAATGCAGGTTGTGTATTCTCAGTCTGACCTAGTTTACCTTCTTCATCTGTAAACATTGTTTCTAATAAATCAAAATCCATTTGTCCTTGCGCTTGGTTTAGTATGGCTGTCGCGCTTTCTGATTCGTTGTATAAATCTTGTGCCATTCCTACTTTTTGTGAGCCTTGTCCTGGGAAAATAATTGCTGTTTTACTCATTTTTTTCACCTACCGTGTTTTTCATTATAGATACGATATTTTGCTCGCCAGCGATTTTTGCTTGTCTAATTGCTGAATAAAATGCTTTAGCACTTGAACTACCATGTGCTTTTACTACAATACCATTTAATCCTAATAAAACCGAGCCACCATATTCGGCATAATCTACTTTTGACGTTAACTCGTCTAAATCTTTTCTTAATATAAGCGCTGCAATTTTATTTTTAAAGTTACTTAATAAAGTAGATTTAAGCATTTTTCCGATTGATTTAGCGACACCTTCTAAGTTTTTAAGCACCATGTTACCAGTGAAACCATCCGTAACAATAACATCTGAAACATCGTCCATTAATCCTTTGGCTTCTACATTACCAGTAAACCGGAAACCATTTTGTTCATTCATAAGTTTGTAGGCTTTCTTAGTTAAAGCATTACCTTTAGCATTTTCAGTACCGATATTTAATAAACTTACAGATGGGTTATCTATCCCGCGTATTTTTTGAGCATAAATATTACCAAGTTGACCATATTGCAATAAATGCTCCGCTTTTGCGTCAGCATTAGCGCCTACATCCATAAAGACAAAGCCTTTACCTGAAATCGTAGGTAAAGTAACAACTAAGGCCGGGCGTTCAACGCCTTTAATTCTACCAACGATGAATAATCCAGCTGACATTAAAGCGCCTGTATTCCCTGCTGATACACAGCCATCTGCTTCACCTGATTTCACTGCCTCTGCTGCGCGAACCATTGAGCTATCTTTTTTACGTTTAATCGCTCGAACGGGTTCATCTTCCATTGAAATTGTTTCTGTGCAATGACGTACTTCAATACGTGAATGATTTAGTTGGCATTTATTTTTATCTCCAAATAAAATCACTTCTAAATCTTCAAAATCTTTCACCGCTTTTTCAACTGCTTCTAAAACGATGTCAGGTGCGTTATCTCCGCCCATCATATCAATTGCAATTTTAACCATTCTCTTCATCCTCACTTGTATAATACATTTTGAATGTACCTCTAAAAACTAACGCATTTTTTACATACGATTCCACTTTGATCGTAAAGTATTTGTTTGTTATATCAAGCGTTTGTGCTTCAGCTCTAACTGTATCATTTAGTTTTACAGGTTGTAAAAATTCCACCTTACTATCTCTCGTTAAAACGATTGGTCTATGTATAAGTGCAACGCATAATGAGTTCGCTTGGGCAAATAAAACGTGTCCTCTGGCAATTTTATTTCTCGTAAAGACAGAGTCTTCATCTACTTTGATAATAGACGTTGCATGCTTATCAGGACTAACGTTAATAACATCCCCAATTATCTCACTACCATCTATTGAGCGAATGCGTTCGTGATTTTTTCTAGCTACTGTTTTAATGCGTTTTCTTAATTCAGGAATATTTAAGTGTGTGCGGTCCAGTCTAATTGTTTGAATGCTTACAGAAAATAGCATACTTAAATCTTGATCAGTAATAAAAGGGTTTTTTTCAATTTCTTTTTTAATTGCATTTCTACGTTCTATTTTACGTAATTTCATTTTATAACTCCCTTTTTTAGTACCAAGTCTTAAACATTCCTCAAATATAATAACACTTTCTATTAAATATGCTCAACACATAACATTGATTTATGGTATATTAATTTAAATTCAATCTTAGGAACGTGAATATCATGTGTCATTTAATTAAGAATTTCACAAATCTTTAATCAAAATTCATGTGTAATAAATGTGTTTCTATAAATGTTCTTAACCGATTGTATTGATCGTTAAAGAATTCACCTGATTGTATGAGCTCAGCAGCTTCATCACGTGCCACTTCGAGCATTTTATAATCTTCGACGATATTTGCAACAAGAAAATCAGGTAACCCACTTTGTTTTACACCGAAGAAATCTCCTGGACCTCGCATCTCTAAATCTCTTTCACTTAACTCGAATCCATCAGTGGTTTGTGTCATTATATTCATGCGTTCTATACCCGTTTCTGTCTTTGGGGAAGCAAGTAATACACAATAACTTTGATGTTCACTACGACCAACGCGCCCTCTTAACTGGTGTAACGTAGATAAACCAAAGCGATCTGCATCATAAATCATCATAAATGTTGCATTAGGAACATTGACTCCAACTTCAACCACTGTTGTAGAAACAAGAATATCAATGTCATGGTTACTAAATCGATGCATGACATCATCCTTTTCTTCAGAACTCATCTTTCCATGTAACAATCCGACACGATCAGGTTCATAATATGCTTGCAACGATTCATAAAGCGCAACTACGTTTTGAACTTCTTCTAAATGTTCAGAGCTTTCAATGAGTGGACAAATAACATATGCTTGTCTTCCTTTTTTCAGTTCTGTGGTCATTTGATTGAGGACTTGTTCATAGGCTTCATGCTTAGACCAAGTCGTAATGATCTGTTTACGGCCTTTTGGTAATTGTTTGATGGAAGAAACATCCATTTCACCAAATACTGAAATAGCTAACGTTCGTGGAATAGGCGTTGCTGTCATAAATAACACATTGGTCATTGCACCTTTTTCTCTCAGTAATTGACGTTGATTCACACCAAATCGATGTTGTTCATCAGTAATCACTAAACCGACATTATCAAATTGAACATCATCTTGAATAAGTGCGTGTGTCCCAACCACACAATCGATTTCATTTTTATGTAATTGTTCTAGCAGTAATTTTCGACGTTTCCCTTTCACCGAACCTGTCAGTAAGGCAATATTCATACGATCACCAAATAGTTCTGATAAACTTTCTGCATGTTGTTCGGCTAATATTTCAGTAGGTACCATTAATGCCGATTGATAGCCAGCAGTTTTTAATGCATACATACAAATCGCTGCTACAATTGTTTTACCTGAACCAACATCACCTTGTAGTAAACGATGCATACGTATTGGTGCCTTTAAATCTCTAAAAATTTCATTAACACTTTGCTTTTGAGCATCAGTCAACTCAAACGGTAATTCACTAATAAATTGTTTCACTAGTGGCAAATCATAAGCTACTTCAATTGCTTCGTCAGAAGTCTTCTCTAAACGATTGAGCCATTGCATACGCAATTCAAACATAAACAATTCAGTAAATGCGTAAGTACGACGTGCATGTAACAAAGATGTCTTATCAGGGGCAAAATGTAAGGCGTTAATTGTGTTAGAGAGTGATTCTAACTTATATTTATTACGTAACTCATCTGATAACCATTCGTGTATCGTAACATGGTTCAAAGTACTTCTAATCATATCTCTAAGCGGCTTTTGTTTAATGCCTTCTTTAATTCGATAGACAGGCTCATACTGTTCCTCTTCAGATGATTGTTTGTTAAAGAACATACGATTACCATTTATTTCTTGTTTACTCCGATTCCATTTACCTTTTATAGTCACCGTGTCATGTAATGTTATTTTCTTTTTCAAATAAGGTTGATTAAAAAATATACATTTTACAGCGATTTGATTGACCATTAAATGCACCGTTAATTTAGATTTATTTCTACCAAAAAAAGCGACAGTTGGAGTTGAGTAGACCTCGCCTTCAACTGTCACTGTCGCTTGATCTTCAGCCTCATTTAAATTGACAATCGTATTATCTTCATAACGAATTGGAAAATATAAAATTAAATCTTCAACGGTGTGTATATTTAATTCATTCAATACAGATAATCTCTTGGGCCCTAAACCTTTTATTTGAGATAAAGGGAATGGATTATCAATCAAATTGACTTTAGACATGTTAATCACCAAATATTTCTTGTTTTAGTTTCTGTCCTGTAGGTGTACCTGCAAGTCCACCACGTCCAGTTTCACGTAGTGCAGATGGCATTGTTTGACCAATCTTATACATTGCTTCGATAACTTCATCAGTTGGAATTCTTGAAGTTACACCAGCTAATGCCATATCAGCAGATACGATTGCATTTGATGCACCTGCTGCATTTCTTTTTACACATGGAACTTCTACTAAGCCTGCAACTGGGTCACATACTAACCCGAGCATATTTTTTAGGCAAATCGCAAAGGCTTCAGATGATTGTCTAGGTGTTCCACCTGCAAGTTCCACTGTCGCTGCTGCTGCCATTGCTGCCGCGGAACCAACTTCGGCTTGACAACCACCGGCTGCACCTGAAATTGAAGAATTGTTAGCCACTACATATCCGAATGCACCAGATGTTAATAAGAAGTTTAACATATCTTTACGTGATGGTTCTAAACGTGGTTTAAGTCCAAATAACACGCCTGGTACAACACCTGCTGAACCTGCTGTTGGTGTAGCACAAATTTGTCCCATCGCTGCATTCACTTCATTTGTAGCAACGGCTTTACTTACAGCATCTAACAACGTTGCCCCAGCTAATGATTTGCCTGTTTCTAAATATTTCTTAATTAATACTGCATCTCCACCAGTCATACCAGTCTTAGAAGTTACACCATTTAATCCATCTTCTAAAGCTTTTTCCATAGTTTGTAAATTATGATCCATATGGTCATAGATTTCTTCTTCTGATTGACCTGTAACTTCTTTTTCTTGTTCCATCATTACTTCATGAATACTCATATCTTTTTCTTCACATAAAGTAATTAACTCTTCAACACTTTTAAACATTAGTAAACCTCCATTAGGCGTTATCCATAAGTGAAACAGTCTGTACGCCTTTTACGTTTTTTATTTTATCGATAATTTCATCGTTAACATTTTCATCTAATTCGCAAGTCATTAGTGCTTCATCGCCTTTTTCTTTTCTTGAAACTTGCATACTCCCAACGTTTATATTTGCATCTCCAATAATGTTTGCAACTTTACCTATTGTGCCAAACGTATCTTCATGGAAGACGAGTAATGCTGGGTAATTTCCACTAATCGCAATATCAAATCCATCAATCGCTGAAATTTCGATTTTCCCGCCACCGATTGATACACCTTCTACTGATATTTCTTTATCATCATCTTTCATATTAATCGTAGCTGTATTTGGATGAGATTTTTCTTCTGACATCTCTATGAAATTGACTTTCATTCCTTCTTTTTCAGCCGTTTCTAGACTATTTCGTAAACGGTCATCATCAGTGTCGTACCCCAATAAACCACCGACTAAAGCTACATCTGTACCATGTCCTTTGTATGTGTCTTTAAAAGAACCATATAAATATATATCTGCCTGTTTTGGTAATGTGTTAAATAAATTTCTTGCCACAAGTCCAATTCTAACTGCACCTGCTGTATGTGAAGATGACGGACCTACCATTGTCGGTCCAATAATGTCAAATACTGATTTAAATTTCATAATTTTACCCCACTCTTATTTATAGTGTTTCTAATGTGTTGCGCTTACATTACAACGTTTTATATAGTATAACAACTACACAGATGTTTATAAACCATTATAACTGTTTTAAAAGATTTTATAATTTTGTAAAATTAAGTTAATTATTAATTCTAAGTTGTTATATCACTGTTATTAAATCTAACTTTAAAAAATACCATTTAGAAAAAAGATAAAAAATTGATGGAAGTTATCATTTCCGTAAAAAACCTATCAGTTACCTTTCGATAACTGATAGGTTAAATGTAATCATATACTCAAATAACTACAATTTATTCAACAGAAAATAAATATTGATATACTGGTTGGTTACCCTCGTGTTGTTCCACTTCAATATCTGGATAATTGGAATTCATCCATTCTTCTATATGGGAAGTGACAGAAGCTTCTGCATCTTCACCCACAATCATTGTCATGATTTCACTTTCATCTTCAACCATGTTCTCTAATAATGATTTCACTGTTTCAAATAAATCTTGCTCACTAGTGACTATTTTTTCATTTTTCAAACCAAGGTATGAATCTTTTTTAATATCAACGCCATCAATCGTCGTATCACGCACTGCATGTGTCACTGCACCAGAAGTCACCAACTCGATTGAATCCAACATGCGCTGTTTATTGTTTTCAAGAGAATCGCTTTCATCATAATTAAATAATGCAGCAATACCTTGAGGGATTGATTTTGTCGGAATCACAATGGTTTCACATTTAACGATTTTCGCTGCTTGTTCACTTGCCAGCATAATATTTTTATTATTTGGTAAAATAATCGCACGTTTACATTGTGATTTTTCAATGACTTTAACGATATCTTCAGTAGAAGGGTTCATCGTTTGGCCACCACTAATGATGTGTGTGCCGCCCATTGATTTGAATAAATCTGATATGCCTTCACCCATTGAAATTGTAATAACTGCAGTTTCTACCGTTTGAGGTTGTTCTTCTGCTTTGTTTTGATCTTTTGATTGCTCGCTTTTTTTAACGACTTCACGGTGCTGTTCACGCATATTTTCTGCTTTCACTTTAATAAGTTCACCATATTGTTGGCCATAGTTAAATACATTACCTGGCGTTTCAGTATGAACGTGTACCTTTACAATTTCATCATCATTTATCACTAACAATGAATCACCGAACTCGCTCATATCTTTTCTAAATGTTTCTTCGTCAAATTGGCGTTTGTTTTTACCAAAGCGCACCATCATCTCTGTACAATAACCGTAAACGATATCTTCGGTGTTAATTACACCATGAAAATCATGCTCGTCATTAACGAATGATTCAGTATCTATTTTTTGTACTTTAGTTTCTACTTTTTCACCTTTAAGTGCTTTAAGGAAACCTTCGTATACTACGACTAATCCTTTACCACCACTATCGACAACACCAACTTCCTTTAATACTGGTAAAAGATTCGGTGTGTTTTCTAGTGAATCTTCTGCAGCTTTTAGCGTTGCTTCCATGAGTTCAATGCAGTTGTCTGTTGATTTTGCTGTTTCAACAGCAGCTTTGGCCGCATCTCTAGCTACAGTTAAAATTGTTCCTTCTACGGGTTTCATAATTGCTTTATATGCAGTTTCAACGCCAGCGTCAAAACTTTCTGCTAATTGTTGGGTATTAATTTCATCATATGTTTTTAAATTTTTGCTGAATCCTCTAAACAATTGAGAAAGAATGACACCTGAGTTACCTCTTGCCCCCATAAGTAACCCTTTAGAAAATGTCTTTCCTAATTCACCTATGTGTTGAGATAAATTACTTTCCACCGCTTCTTTTCCTGAAGTCATTGTTAAATTCATATTCGTTCCAGTATCGCCATCTGGCACTGGATACACATTTAATGAATCCACCAATTCTGCATGATTTGATAAATTTTGCGCCCCTTGAATAATCATATCCGCAAATAATTTACCATTTATATTCCTAACCATTTCACAATGTCCTCCTAGTGTTTCGTACCATTATTAACACGTACGCCTTGTACAAATATATTTATTGAATTCACTTTAACCTTTAATGTTTTCTCTAATGTATATTTCACTGTTGATTGTAAATTACTTGCTACTTCAGATATTTTTGTACCATAACTTACTATGATATACATATCAACATTGATAACGCCGTTATTATCTTTTACTATTATCCCTTTTGAATAGTTTTCCTGCCCTAAAATTTCAGCAATTCCATCTTTTACTTGTTGTTTAGAAGCCATACCTACAATTCCATAACATTCTACTGCTTTGCTACCTACTACAGATGCAATCACTTCATTTGAAATGTCAATACTGCCGTAATCATTCGTAATTTCTAATGTCATTTTATTAGGGCCTCCTAATTAATGGTTGTTCCACAATTTTCTATTAATATTTATTCTTTAAGTAAAATACACTATTTATTCGGATTTTACAATTATATCACATATTAATTTTAACAAAAGTTCTAGCAATGTAAACTAAGAATGTATTTTCATGTTGAAATCTTTCCCTAAATGTGGTACATTATTCAAGTATGTAGTAGATACGTGTATTTATATTTATTAAATTAAAGGAGGTACTTTCATGGGCAAACAATGTTTCGTAACAGGTCGTAAAGCCTCAACAGGAAACAATCGTTCACACGCTTTAAACTCTTCTAAAAGAAGATGGAATGCTAACCTTCAAAAAGTTAGAATTCTTGTAGACGGTAAACCTAAAAAAGTTTGGGTTTCTGCACGTGCTTTAAAATCTGGTAAAGTTACTAGAGTTTAATAAATATAATGCACGCATAAAAGACCAGTCCTTATGTGGAGGACTGGTCTTTTTAATTTATTATAATTTTAAATTGATTAATCCTTACTGCGTATCATCAACACACTACCTTCGATGATTTCGACAATACCTTCTTTCTCGTTCAATTCATTGGATATTGTTAATGTCGAGCCTTGATGTAATGTTTCTTGTTCCAAATTATATTTGAAGTTTGATAAGCTAATCGTCGTTTTATCATGTACTGGTATAAACGAAATATAGTGATAAATATTAGAATAAGCGACTTGATTTATAGTGTCAGTTAAATATTGTATTTCATTTTTATCATCAATTAATTTAATCACGACATTCATTTCTTGATATTGTGGTTTTTCTAATATTTGTACAGCACCTAAAAAATGATCTAAACGACCACCCGTTGCGCCATACACATCAATTTCTTTATAACCACTTTCAACTGCTTGTTCTATACCTAAAGCTAAATCAGTATCGTTTTTTTCTGGATTTAAAGGGTTTAATTTTAACTGATTTGACAATTTACGTTGTTCTTCCTCATCTATAGAATCAAAATCCCCTACAGCAAAAAGTTGGTGTATGTCATGGTTATATAAAATAAGCGCCCCTCGATCAATACCTATCCACGATTCAGACTGTTTTTCTTCCAAAATATTATCCGGTAGGTTACGGTTTCCACATAGTAAATTTACTTTCATCAGTTTCAACCTTTCAGTGTTTGTGTAGCTACATTAAAGTCATCATGATTAAAATAATATGAGCCTGCTACTGCCATTGTCGCCCCTGCTTCAACGACTGAGTGTATCGTTTGATCATTAATACCACCATCTACTTCTATATCGAATTCTAAATTTGATTCAGCTTTGATATGTGATAAGTGTGATACTTTTTCAAGACAATTATCGATAAATGTTTGACCACCAAACCCTGGATTCACTGTCATCACTAACACATAATCTACCATTTTCAATACGGGTAAAATTGAACTTACAGGTGTACCAGGATTTATAACAACTCCAGCTTTTACATTTTCAGCTTTGATTCGTTCTATTAAGCGATGGATATGAGGTGTTGCTTCAACGTGTACAGAAATCATATCTGCACCATGGTCGGCAAACATTTTAACGTAATCTTCTGGCTTTTCAATCATTAAGTGTACGTCTATCGGCAAAGAGGTCGCCTTACGAACCGCATCTAGAATAGGGATGCCTATTGAAATATTCGGTACAAATTGTCCGTCCATAACGTCAAAATGCACACCATCTACCCTTGCATTTTCTAAGTTTACCAATGTTTGTTGTAGGTTTAAAAAATCTGCTGATAATAAAGATGGATATAATTTGACCATTTTAATATCGTTCCTTTCTCTCTGCTATTTCATTGTAAAGTTGCAAGTAATGGTCATAGCGAAAATCAGCTATATTTCCGTTTTCTAATTCAGTTTTTACGTTACAATGAGGTTCTTTCACGTGATTGCAATTTCGGAATTTACAATAATCACCATATTCGTTTATCTCCATAAAGTAATTTTTTACTTCATCCTTTTGAATATGATTAAAATCTAACGAACTAAACCCAGGTGTATCCGCAATATAACCATTTGCACGGGGATACAACTCGACATGTCTAGTCGTATGCCTACCACGATTTAATGATTGTGAAATATCTTGGGTTTCGATGTGTAAATCTGGGAATAATTGGTTAAGCAATGTAGATTTACCTACGCCCGACTGCCCACTTAAAACGGCTAAACCTTCTCCCCACTGATTACATATCAATTCAATGTCATCATTCATACTTACAAATTGCGTTTGGTAACCCATAGATTGATATACATCTAAAATTTGTTCGATTTGTTGAATTTTTTCATCTGATGCTAAATCTTTTTTGGTTACCAGGATTCTAGGGCGTAAATGATAGGAATGAGCAATAACTAAGTATCTGTCTAATAATTGCGTTGAAAATTCTGGTTCAACTGCACTCATAACAATAATCAAATGATCAATATTACTAACGGGAGGTCGTTTTAATGCATTTGTCCTTTCGTGTACATGATGTATATAACCTTCTGTAATATTTTCTACTTCGAAATCAACAACATCTCCCACTAAAGGAGAAAATTTCTTTTTACGAAATAACCCTCTAGGTTTCGTATCAAATAATTCTCCATCTACTTCCACTTGATATACTCCGCTGATTAATTTTATGATACGTCCTGTTTTCACTGAAACACCTCTTTTCGTTGTTGCATATATTTTCTTGTTTAAAATAAAAGACTTAAAACTATTTTATATTAAAAAATCAACTTCGTCAGTTACTATAGCTTAAAATTAAAAACGATTACATATGTAAAAGCTGAGACAAAACAACTTCATTTAATTAGTGTTTACATCTATATTAAATGAAACCTACAAGTCTTGTCTCAACTTTAGTATTATTAATTAAAATTATATAGGGCGTTTATCGTAAAGCTGCACGAATTTTATTACCAAATTCAACATAACTCTTAAGACAACTTAACATATAAACCCAACCTTCTTTTTGTCCTAAAATGAAATCCACATTATTATCATCTAAACCTTTTTCAGTTGCAGTCACAAGTGTTTGTCCTGATTCCTCTTCAAATGAAATAACAATTGTGCGCCCGTCCCATTTAAATTCTATCAATTCATTTGGAACCACTTTTGTAATATCTAAATTAATTACTGCATCATACTCTTTATATTCAACAGTCACTGTTTTACCTGTTTCCCATCTTTCAGAACTAGATGAAAACCAAAATCCACCTATTTGTTCCGGATCAACAATCGCTTCAAAAACCTTACTTGCATCTGATTCAACAACCATTTTTGTATCTATTTGCACTAACCAACACTCCTTTGTCTTTTGCTTTTAATTATAGTAGCCACAGTTAAGATTTCAAAACGTTTAAATCATCTGACACCTTCAAACAAAAAATGGGAGTGGGACAAAACTCAATCTTTCTAATAAAGATTTCGTAGTCCTGCCCCTGCAAGAATGGCTAGGTTTGGTAAAGGTTAATATAAGTGCATTTACAATTCGGTCATCTACTGTCTAATTAACAAAGAAGCTGAGACAACTATTTTTGTCCCAGCCTCTCCTAGTTTTATTTTATGATAAAATTCATCTTTTATTCATACGGAATGTCTTTATCGGCAACAATATCTCCGTCTACACGTACGGTATAACCAGCAGTTTTACCTTTCTCAATCGTCATCGGAATCTTAATCGTTTTATCCTTTTTAATTTTGAAAGTTTCAGCCGCAGAAGTACCATCATTATCTTTGTCTCGAATATAAACTTTTACTTCTTGACTATCATCGTCTTCTCCTGTATACGGCACATCTACAGATTCGGTATATTTTTTCGTGTCCGTATCGTCTGATGATTTTTCTTTATCTTCATCAGCACTCGCTTTACTATCAGCTTTGTCTGGCGATCCTGTCGACACAGTCAATTTAACTGTAGAGCCTTCTTTCACCTCTTTATCTTTAGGTGTTTGGCTAATGACATTATTCTTTTTAATATCTTTATCCGCTTGTTCTTTATCAACAACTACATTTAAGCCTTTTTGTTCAAGTTCAGATTTAGCTTTATCCACTGGCTTATTGACATAGTCGTCTACATACACTTTTTTAATACCTAAAGATTCAGTTAAAGTAATATTACTATCATTAACTTTAACTCTTTTACCTGGATCAATATTTTGCTTTTCAATCAAGCCTTTATCTAAATTATGCGTCGTATAACTTTGTTCAAAATTGATATCATTTATACCTAGGTTTTTCAGTTTATTTATAGCTTCATCTTTCTTTATACCATAGAGGTTTGGCATATCGACCATTTTAAGGCCTTTAGATAGAACGATATCAACTTTACTACCTTCTTCTAGTCGTTCACCTTTTTTAGGGTTTGTTTTAATAATTTTATTTTCCGGATACTTGTCACTATATGCTCGTGACACATTACCTACTTTTAAATTATTTTTTTCTAAAATATGTTGACCTGTTTTTTCTGTTTTACCTACTATGTCAGGAGAAACCAAGAATTTGTGACCGAACATACCTATCGCTAAAAATGCGATGAGTGCTAGCAATAATAGTGTCACAATAATAGTATAGAGAACTATTTTTCGTTTTGATTTTTTTTGTGGTTTTTTTGGACGTTGATGTGATTCATCTGATTGAAATTGTTGTTGATTTACAATAGGAATCTCCATCGTTTTTTTTATATTTTTGCCTTGTGTTTCTTTCTTTGTTTTTTCGTTAATTTCTGATTTATTAATCTTCACAGTTTCAGCACTGTCATCAGAAGAATTATAAACCTTTTCATTTTCACGTTGTGTTGACAATACAGTATCCAAATCACGTTGCATTTCTTCAACCGATTGATAACGATCTTCTTTATTTTTCTCAGTAGCCTTTAAAATGACATTACTTAAAGCTTGAGGTACAACATGTCGTTTCTCTGTAGCATTTGGCATTGGCGTTTGTAAATGTTTGATTGCTATACCGATAGCAGTTTCTCCAGTAAATGGCGGTTTACCAACTAACATTTCATACAACACAACACCAATTGAGTATATATCTGTACCATTATCTGTTGTTTCACCACGTGCTTGTTCAGGAGAAAGGTATTGAACCGTTCCCAATACATGGTTCGTTTGTGTCATTGTGGTTTCACTTAACGCCTTAGCAATACCAAAATCTAATATCTTTAACGTCTGATGTTGATCAACGAGTATGTTTTGCGGTTTAATATCACGATGGACGATTTTAGTGGCGTGAGCATGTTTAATACCTTCTAATATTTGGTTAATAAAGTTCAGTACTAATTTTAAGTCTAAAGGTTTGTGTTTCTGAATATACTCAGACAATGTTAAACCTTGTATATATTCCATAACTAGAAAAAAGTTGTCATCGTTTTCCGTCACATCAAACACGTTTACAATGTTCGGATGTGAAAGTTGAGTTAGATTATGGACTTCACGCTCAAATCGCATGATTGTGTCATCTTTTTCATTTGCGGGTATATTGATGGCTTTCACAGCTACTTTACGATTTAAAATTGTGTCATTCGCAAGGTAGACTGTGCTCATGCCACCGCCACCAAGTTTATTTAATATTTCATATCGGTCATTAATCACTTTGCCTATCATACTTTATCACCTTCAATTTCTGCCAATATCAGGCTGACATTATCATTGGTGTCAGATGATTTAGCAAGTTCGATTAAATTTTGACCTTGTTGGGCTAATTCATTTGGTTGTTGCAATGCCTCGTGAATCGTTTGATCATGTACAAAATCTGTTAAACCATCTGTATTTAATAATATATAATCGTAAAAATTAATTCTTTTTACAAAAATATCTGGTGTTACTAATTTGTCTGTCCCCATCACTTTCGTAATGATATTACGTTGTGGGTGGTTAAATGCTTCTTCCGGTGTAATTTGTCCCATCATAACGAGATGATTTACAAATGAATGATCATTAGTTATTTGTTCTATTTCTCTGCTGTTAATAATATAAGCACGAGAATCACCGATATTAGCCATTACGGTAAATCGATCGTAGATTAAAGCACAGACACAAGTTGTCCCCATACCTCTGTATTCAGGGGTTTCTACTGATTTTTGATACAACTCTCGATTAATCGACTTTAAGGTTGCGCGCAACCAATTTTCAGCTTGATCTGGCTCTATAAGGTTTTCTGATTCAAAATATCTTTGCAATTCTTTCGTTACGAATTGACTCGCCACTTCTCCTGCGCGATGACCACCCATGCCATCACACAAGACGAGTAATTGTTGATCAGTTTGATTATAAAAAACGCCACCAGCATCCTCATTCTTTTCTCGAAATTGACCTGTATCAGTAAAAAATTGTGCTCTTAGCATATCTCTACCTCGTTTCTACTTGTCTTTCCTTAGCACGTAATTGACCACAAGCAGCATCAATATCTGCACCTTGTTCACGTCTAATTGTAGCATTGATTCCTAAACGTTTTAATTCCTTTTCAAAGTTAAATATATCATCTTTTGGTGTCTTAACGTAATTTCTTTCAGGTACGTGGTTGACTGGAATTAAGTTGACGTGACAATTTAAGTGTTGGATTAGGTGTGCTAATTCACGCGCGTGTTTAGGTTGATCGTTAACGCCTCCGAATAACCCATATTCGAAAGTGATACGTCTATTCGTTTTCTCTTGATAATAATTAATTGCTTCCATTAGTTTTTCTACATTATAAGCTCTATTGATAGGCATTAAACGAGAACGTATTTCATCGTTTGCACCATGTAAACTTACAGCAAAGTTTATTTGGATGTCTTCTTCCGCAAAGTCATATATACGAGGAATGATACCCGATGTTGATACAGTGATATGACGTGCACCAATATTTAATCCATTATCATCGTTAACAATTCTTAAAAAGTCCATCATTTCATCATAGTTTTCAAATGGTTCGCCAATGCCCATAATAACAATTTGTGAAACACGCTCTTCAGTAGCGTCAAGCGCTTTTTGAACTGTTAATACTTGAGAGACAATTTCACCTGCTTCTAAATTACGCTTTAAACCGCCTAAAGTAGAGGCACAGAATGTACAACCGATACGACAACCAACTTGGGTTGTCACACATACTGAATTTCCATATTCATGACGCATTAAGACAGTTTCAATCGTATAACCATCTTGAAGTTCAAACAAGAACTTAATCGTACCGTCTCTACTTTCTTGTTTAACAACTGTTGAGAGTGTTGTCATAGCAAAGTTTTCTTTCAATAATTCTCTTAAATCCTTAGATAAGTTTGTCATTTCATCGATGTCATCTACACGCTTTTCATAAAGCCATTCAAAAATCTGCTTTGCTCTAAATTTTTGTTGACCCTTTTCTACTAACCAATTTTGCATTTCATCGTATCTTAACGAATAAATTGATTGCTTTTCAAAATTTGGCAAGAATTTATTCTTTTTCTTCTTTTCTGAGGTAATCATGTATTAATTTTCCTTTCTTTTAATTCTAGTTATAAAAAATCCATCAGAGTTAAAGTCTTGGGGTAGTATTTGCATCGTTTTTACAAGTTCACCAGTAATAGGATGAACAATAGGATCAAATTCAAAGTCTTTATTAGCTTTTAAAAATGTATAAATAACGTTCTCATTTTCCATTTGTTCTATCGTACAAGTTGAATACATTAACGTGCCACCTGGTTTCACGCTATCTTTGACATTGTCTAATATAGCTAACTGAGTTTCAACAAGTGAATCAATGCTTGTTTGTGACTGTTCGTATTTAATTTCGGGTTTATGGCGTAATACACCAAACCCACTACACGGAGCATCAACTAAAATCTTATCATATACTTTAGCGTACTTTTTAGTAGCATCATGTTCAAAAGAGGAAATGTTAGATAATCTTAACTTTTTAATATTAAAGTCGATTAAATCTATTTTGTGTTCGTGAATATCTGTCGCACCAATATTACCTGTATCATTTAATATTTCTGCCATATGGCATGCTTTACCACCCGGTGCACTACAAGCATCTAACACTTCATCGCCCTCTTTAAGATCCATTAGATGCGCCACAAACATCGAACTTTTATCTTGAATCGAAATCAAACCGTCTTTAAACAGACGCGATTCAATAATCGGCTTACTACTAATATGGAGACAATAAGCTAAATGTGGATCGACCTGCACACTATAACCTTCTTGTTCTAACCTTGATTGTGCTTCAGATACCGTAATTCTTGTGAGATTTACCCGCACAGTTTGATCTACCTTTGTTAACAGTGACTGTGCGATTGTTTCAGTTTGTGGTATATCGTGATGAGTCACCCAATGATCGACTAACCATTTTGGTAAACTATACTGTAAGGCAATTCTCTTCTTATCATCAGTGATCTCTGAAAAGTCGGGTAACTCACTACGCATGATTGATCGCAGTATACCATTGACAACATTTCCGTTATGCGGTCCACCTTTTGATTTAGCGATTTCAACAGCTTCATTGATAATCGCATGTTCTGGCACTTTATCTAGATAGACATATTGATAAATACTCATCCATAGTAACTGACGTACCCAACCTTTCAACTTCGTTTGAACAAAGGGTTTTAAATAATAATCTAAGGTGAATTTTCGCTTTAAAGTTCCGTAAACGAGTTCTGTAAATAAAGCTTTATCTGAGCGATTTAATTCATTATTTGAGAGCACTTCGTTAATGACGATATTACTATAGGCTTTATCGTTTAAAATATCTTGTAAGGTTTCAAATGCTAATGATCTTACTGTAACGTCTAATGTCATGTTAATTCCTTTCCTACGAGTGAGTCTTGAACGCCACTCAAGTAACTTGCAGCTAACATGCGTTTCTTACCGGCAACTTGAATATCTGTTAATGCAATCGCATCATCAGAGCCTGTAGCTACAATAATAGCCTTTTTAGTCGTTTCTATAATTGTACCCGGTTTACCAGATTTACCTTTTTCAATACGCGCTGCAAATAATTTCATATTTCCATCATCCATTTTTGTATATGCTACAGGCCAAGGAGATAATCCACGTATATGGTTGTATATTGTTTCAGCAGATTGAGACCAATCAACTTTTTCATCTTCTCTACTTATGTTTGAAGCAAAGGTTGCTGCTGTTTCATCTTGAGGGATGCTATCGTTCGTACCATTTATAATTGAAGGCAATGTTTCTTTGAGTAAATCTGCACCTAAAAAGCTTAATTTATCGTGCATAGAACCTACATCGTCTTGTTCTTCAATGGCGATAGATTGTTGAGAAATGATATTACCTGCATCGAGTTTCTTAACC
Organism: Staphylococcus hsinchuensis; assembly: GCF_038789205.1. Classification (NCBI taxonomy): domain Bacteria; kingdom Bacillati; phylum Bacillota; class Bacilli; order Caryophanales; family Staphylococcaceae; genus Staphylococcus; species Staphylococcus hsinchuensis. The sequence continues at coordinate 1,466,194 of NZ_CP128355.1, read as the reverse complement.
ATATACATGATGGTAATACCTGTTTCCTTTTCGCCCTCGATAATCGCTTGATGTATAGGTGCACCGCCTCGATATTTTGGTAATAATGAGGCATGCACGTTAATTGCTCCTAACTTTGGTGCATTTAATAAAGATTCAGGTAGTAATTGACCAAATGCTGCCGTGACGATTAAATCCGCATCTAAATCAATTAATTTTTGTAAGTCATCAGATTGAGATAGCTTTTCAGGCTGATAGACAGGTAGACCGTGATCAACTGCGACTTGTTTAACTGGTGGCGATGTGAGTTTACGCTTTCTACCAACAGGACGATCAGGTTGTGTTACGACTGCTATCACATTGTGTTCTGCAATTAGCATTTCTAATACTTTTGTTGAAAAATCTGGTGTACCCATAAAGATTACATTACTCATTTTCAAAATACGCCTCCACTTCTTCTTCATTTAATATTTTTTCAGCTCGTTGCGTAAATACAATTCCTTCAAAATGATCCATCATATGTAAAATCATACGTGCAACGTCATCGTGAGCTGTCATTTCTACTTCATTACCTTTTTTATCATTACTCTTTACGACAATCATTTTACTACGTTTCACTTCACCGAATACATCAGGAAAACTCACAGACCCTTCTAAATCTGTATCTGTTTCTTCTGACGCACTGACTAATTGTGGGTTAATCAATTGTAGTAAGCCATCAACTTCCATATCAATCATCGCAACCTGTTGAGATATTCCAATCTGAGGTGCACATATTGCAGACGCTTCTTCTGCGTACATCGTATCTTCTAAATCAAGTAATAATTGTTCTAATTGCGAATCAAATTGCGTTGTTTGTGGGATCTTTTTAGATAATATTGGATGTTTTGCTGGCACAAGTTTTTTTATCGTCATCTTGCTTACTCCTTAGAAAATTTCATCATGTCATTATAACTTACTTTTACTAGATTTGCACCCTGTTCTTCGACACTCAATCTATATTCTTATAGTAATATGATATGAAGTTGAATGCTAAAGATAAACAATGTTTATGCTGTATTATAATTTTAAATATAATTTTAGTTTACATAATAATGTTATGGTTTTAATATTTTTAAAATAAAACTAGAACATATCTCTATGCTCTAGTCGGTGTGTAATAATATTTAACTTTGTAGATGTATATGCCTTCGATCGTTACTTTATTTAATAGATAAAGTTGTTCGCTGACGCCCTTCTTCATCAAAGTTCGTAGGGTCTAACCATCTTTCATAAAACGGTTTAATGTTATACCAATCACTATCTGTCATTGCAAACCAACTTGTATCACGTGTTCTCCCTTTATATATAACATGGTTTCTAAAAGTACCTTCATATTGGAAACCAAGTCGTTGTGCTGCTTTTTTAGAGGGTTGATTGAGTGCATCACATTTCCATTCGTACCTTCTATATCCTAAGTTGTCGAATACATGTCGTGCTAATAAGAATTGTGCTTCCGTAGCAATCCGACTTTTCTGTAATTGATTTGAATAATGAATATGTCCTACTTCAATCGTACCGTGATTACAGTTGATACGTAACAGTGATACAATACCTAATGCTCGATTGGATGATTTATCAATTACAGCTATATAATAAGGGTCTTTACTCGTAATTTTCTCTCTAAATTGCTCTTTAAATGCAATATACGTTTGTGGTTGATCATCTGGTAAATATGTCCAATTAGGTGCATCTGATTCTTCTTTAAAATGCATATATAAGTCATCAATATGATGCTCTGTAAACTTTTCCAATCTGCAATAAATCCCAGTTAATGTTGAAAAATGTGGCATAGGTGGGTTATTAAAATCTGTTATTGATTCTCCAATAGGTTGATTAAAACGATTATATTGCATATTTGCTAGCCCCCTTTGTCATTAAATAAAATATATATTGTTTGACTAAAACTATTTGAAATGCAATCAAAATAATATTTTGTCATTTAACTAGGATTATAACTCAATCATACTTATGATTAACCAACATCATCTGCTGTCGTATTGAAAAACTCAGCTAACATCTTCGCATCCTCTTCTTTCAACATTTCTTTTTTAGCTTCAATATTTCTTATCATGTCCTTACTTAAATTTGAATTATATAATGAAGCTAAACGATTCGATAATTCTTCTATGCTCAAACCGGTAGCTTCTCTATTACTCATTAAACTCATAAGCACACCCCTCTGCACGAAAAATAAAATGTTATCCTTGAACTATCACAACATCTAAAACAATTGAAAAATTAAAATATTCTGAATATTTACTCGTTATTAATTAATATACCTTTATCATGGTTTAAATGCAATCCATGTTTAGTTCTATTTTAAATATTTTTAGAGTAAATACATTCAAAAAAATAGTACCTGAAACATCAATCAAAAAATAAAATCCCACTCAAAGATTTAAATTCTTTGAATGGGATTGTATTTACATTAACATTTGTGGGTTGATATCAATTTTTAATGAAAGTTTATCTTTAACATATAAATCATGGTAGTATTCATCTAAATATTTTAGGGCGTCTACTAATGCTGGCTCTTGTTTGTATTTGATTAATATTTGGAAACGATATTCTTTATTTATTCTTGATAATGCTGCAGGTGATGGCCCTAATACGAGCGATTTATCAGTTAAATATTGCAATAAAATTTTATGAATATGTTTTGAAGCTTCCATGACTTTTTTCATGTCTTTATGTGAAATCGTAAAGTTAATTAAAAAGAAATATGGAGGGTATTTTCCAAGTTTACGATAATTCATTTCTTTATCATAAAATTCTTTGAAGTTATTAGCTTGAACGTCTTTAATTGCATAATGTTCCGGATTATAAGTTTGTATAATTACCTTTCCTTCTTTTTCATGTCGTCCGGCACGACCTGCAACTTGGGTCAACAATTGGAATGTTCTTTCACTTGCTCTGAAATCTGGTAAATTTAACATCGTATCGGCATTCAACACACCGACTAACGTGATATTTGGGAAATCTAATCCTTTGGCAATCATTTGTGTGCCTAACAAGATATCTCCTTTACCTTCGCCGAAATCTTCTAGTAACTTTTCATGGGCGCCTTTACGTGAAGTCGTATCGACATCCATACGTATGATTCGAGCCTCTGGAAATGTTTGTTGTAATAACTCTTCAACACGTTGTGTCCCTGTCCCAACTTGTCTAATATGGTCACTCTCACAGTTTGGACATTGGTTCGAAGGTGTAGCTTGGTAACCACAATAATGACATTTCAACTGATCCGTTGACTTATGATAAGTTAAAGAAATATCACAATTTGGACATTGTGGTACGTGACCACAATCCCGACAAAGCATAAATGAAGCATAACCGCGTCTGTTTAAAAACAACACGATTTGTTCTTGTCGAGCAAGTTTTTCTTCAATTGCTTGATGTAACTGTTTAGAAAACATGGAACGGTTACCCGAGCTTAATTCCTCTCTCATATCAACAATATCGACTTCAGGTAATATCTTTTGATTAACTCTAGAAGGTAACGCTAACAGTTCATATACACCCTTTTCAGCACGTGCAAAGCTTTCTAAACTTGGCGTCGCACTCCCTAAAATTAATGGGCAATGATGATACTGACTCCGCCATTGTGCGATATCTCGTGCATGGTATCGTGGATAATCTTCTTGCTTATATGAAGATTCATGTTCTTCATCGATGATAATCATGCCTAAGTTTTTAAAAGGGGCAAAGACACTCGAGCGTGCACCTACACTCACACTTGCTTTTCCGTCACGTATTTTTTGCCACTCGTCATAACGTTCGCCTTTCGATAATCCCGAATGCAGTACAGCCACATCATCACCAAACCGACGTTTAAAACGCAATACCATTTGTGGCGTTAACGCAATTTCAGGTACGAGCATCATCGCTTGTTTCCCAAGATTAAGCACCGTTTCAATCGTCTGTAAATACACCTCGGTTTTACCTGATCCTGTTACGCCGTGAAGTAAAAATGTCCGTTGTTGCTGAGATTCAATCGTTTCTATTATTGAATCATAAGCTACTTGTTGCTCGGTGGTTAGTACTTGTTTTTCATCTTGTTCAAACACACGCGTTTCAAAAGGATCTCGATCAATGATGGCATCATATTTTTCAATAAATCCTTTACGAATTAATGTATCGATACTAGATTTAGAAAAGGACATTTCATCTAATTGTTTCAGAGTTACAGTATGGTGTTGTTCATCAATCAAATAAGCATAAACATCATATTGTTTCGGTGACTTTTCTAATGAACCTAACACTGCATCAACATCAAAGCCTTCAATTAACCTTACCGCTCTTTGTTTCTTTTTTGATACATTTTGCGTCAGTTTCGTTTCTTCTGAAATGACACCTTGCTTTAATAGAGGTGTTATAGCCGTTAAATCATTATTAGATTGAGCTTCTTTGTATGGGTATAACCCTTCGTTATTAAATTTTAGTTGTAGTTGTTGGGGTACTTCTGAAAATGATTCAATTTTAAAGTATTTCGTATACTTTGCTTTTATAGCACTCGGTAACATTGCCTCTAACATCGAAATACGTTTCGTAACAAAATATTGGTTGTACCACTCTGTTAATTGAATGAGTTCTTGTGTTAACTCAGGTTGGATATCTTGAATCTCTTTAATTTTCTTTAATTTTGAAATATCCATATCCGAATCAGGTTGGTCAGTCAGAGACATAATGTATCCTTGTACAGTTCGTGGACCAAATGGCACAATCACACGCATCCCAACTTGAATCATGGCTTGCATTTGATCCGGAATTAAATAATCAAAAGTGAAGTCAACACTTTTTGACGGAATGTCTACTATGACCTTTGCTATCATACTAATGCCACCTTGCTTCTACACTATCTACAATCATTTCTGCTAACTCTGTTTTTTTCTTTTTACCTAAATGTATATCATTACCATCTTTAAAGTACATCGTATAATCATTGTCGTCTGAACTAAATCCTATAGATAAATCTCCAACGTTATTAGCAATAATTACATCTGCTTTTTTACGTTCTAGCTTTTGCTTAGCATAAGCTTCAATATTTTGAGTTTCAGCTGCAAATCCAACTAAATATTGGTGTGTTTTATGTTCTCCTAAATATTTAAGAATATCCGGCGTACGTTTGAATGTGACAGATAATGTACCATCTTGTTTCTTCAATTTATGGTCTAGTGGTGTTTCTGGAGCATAATCTGAAACTGCTGCAGCTTTAAAGATAATGTCTTGGTTCTCGAAATTTGATTTTACAGCTTCAAACATTTCATCGGCACTCTTAACTTGAATTAAGTTGACCTGTTCTGGTGCTGTGAGATTTGTCGGTCCTGAAACAAGTGTGACAAGTGCACCACGTTGTTGAAGTGTTTCAGCTAAAGCATAACCTATTTTACCTGATGAACGATTAGATAAATATCTAACAGGATCAAGCTCTTCGACAGTCGGTCCTGCAGTAATTAAGACATGCTTACCTTTAAAACGACTTGGTTGTTCATGTGTAGATTCCTCTTCATTTTTGAAAAAGTGAGTCAAACGTTCAACGATTTGTAATGGTTCTTCCATACGTCCTTTAGCTACATAGCCACATGCTAAAAAGCCTTCACCAGGTTCTAAAAAGTGATATCCATCTGAACGTAAAATTGACATATTATGTTGCGTTCTATTGTTTTCATACATATGAACATTCATTGCAGGTGCAACGAACTTTGGTGTTTCTGTAGCAAGTAGCGTTGAAGTGACCATATCATCAGCAATACCATGTGCTAACTTTGCAAGGGTATTGGCAGTAGCAGGTGCGACAACGATGGCATCCGCCCAATCACCTAAAGCAACATGTTGTATTTCTTCTGGATTTTGTTCAATAAAGGTACTTGTATAAACCGTATTTCGACCAATCGCTTGAAAAGCTAAAGGCGTAACAAATTCTTGAGCATGATCAGTTAACATTACTCTGACATCGTAACCCGCTTGAGTGAGTTTACTCGTTAAATCAATCGCTTTATAAGCTGCAATACCGCCAGTAACGGCAAGTAATATTCGTTTCATTGCACATATCCTCCAACTAGAAATTTGTATCATACTTTTCTATTTATTTTAAAATTAAAGAAAATTTATCGTCATTATTTAATTTATTACTTTGTATTATACACAAAAGCTCAACAAAATTAAAAAGGGAGCAAGACAGAAATCTCATGGAAAAGATTTCGGCTAGAATATCAGATTTCATTTTTTAAGCTCACTACCGTGCTAAAAACAATAAAGAAATCTTATTGAACAAAGTGATATAAGTAAAGGTAGAGACCTCAATTGCCTCTACCTTCACTCATGTTATTAAATTATGTGTAATGTATTAACTTAATAAAATTGCATTTTAACAGTTTATTTAACTGTTCCGTTTGGATATACTTCGCCGTTAGCAATTTCTTCTAATGCTTTACCAACAGGTTTTTTTGATTCATAACTTGCTTGTACTTCTGTTTCAGGTTTTTCATCAATTTCACGTGCACGTTTAGCAGCTGTAGTTGCTACTAAATATTGTGAGTTAACTTGCTTCATTAATTGGTTTAAAGGTGGATTTAACATTATTTTTTCGCCTCCAAAATCATTTTTCTATATTTCGCTTCAATTCGTTCTCTTTTCAAATGCTCAGCGTCGACAATGGATTGAATACGTTGCTTTGCTAAATCTATTTCATCATTAACGACGACATAATCATACAAGTTCATCATTTCGACTTCTTTACGCGCTTCAGTAACGCGGCTTTGGATCTTTTCATCTGATTCCGTACCTCTGCCAACCAAGCGTTCACGTAAATCGTCTAAGCTTGGTGGCGCCAAAAAAATAAATAATGCATCAGGAAATTTCTTACGCACTTGTTTTGCGCCTTCAACTTCTATTTCTAAAAATACATCATAACCATCATCCATCGTGTTCTTAACATACTCAACAGGTGTCCCATAATAGTTTCCTACGTATTCTGCATATTCTATAAATTGATCTTGTTTAATTAGCTCTTCAAACTCAGCCTTTGTTTTGAAGAAATAATCAACACCATCCTCTTCGCCTTCACGCATATTACGTGTGGTCATAGAGATAGAATATTTGTATGAAGTAGACGGGTCTTCAAATATCTTCTTTCTAACTGTACCTTTGCCCACACCAGATGGTCCAGATAATACTATCAACAAACCTTTCTCATTATCCATGAATTACGACCTCTCTAAGCTATTCTTCTATTATTAACACATGATACCATATTCCCTATTTAATTGTATAGCTCTTTTAGGCTTAAACTTTGACGATGACCTATCGTTTTCTACATGTTACAATACAATGAATGACTAAAAATAAGGTGGCAGATAATCATGGCATTTGATGGCTTATTTACAAGAAAAATGGTGGAATCTTTACAAGATCTTGTCGATGGTCGTATTCATAAGATTAACCAACCAGAAAACGACACAATTATACTCGTTGTACGTCAAAATAGACAAAATCATCAACTCTTACTTTCTATTCATCCTAGCTTTAGCAGAATGCACATCACTGCTAAAAAATATGATAATCCTTTCGACCCACCTATGTTTGCACGAGTTTTTCGTAAGCATTTAGAAGGCGGTATTATCAAGGCAATTAGACAAATTGATAATGATAGACGTGTAGAAATTGATGTACAGAGTAAAGATGAAATTGGCGATACGATGCATCGTACCATCATTCTTGAAATTATGGGAAAACATAGTAACTTAATCCTCGTAAACGAAGAAAGAAAAATAATTGAAGGCTTTAAACACCTCACTCCTAATACAAACCAATATCGTACCGTGATGCCGGGCTTTCAATATGATGCACCACCTACACAACATAAAATGAACCCTTATGAGAAAACAGGTAATGATGTACTATCTTATATAGATTTCAATAGTGGCAAAATCGCCAAACAATTGCTCAACCATTTTGAAGGATTTAGCCCATTAATAACAAAGGAAATCGTCAATAGAAAGCAATTTATGACGACCGAAACATTACCACAAGCTTATGATGAGGTCATGGCCCAAACCGAGCAAGCACCTGTCCCAGTCTTCCATAAAAACCATAAAACGGGTAAAGAAGACTTTTATTTTATGGAACTAGACCAATTTTATGATGATGTAGTGAAATATGATTCTTTACACGATTTGTTAGATAGATACTTTGATGCACGTGGCGAAAGAGAACGCGTGAAACAAAGAGCAAATGATTTAGTTAAATTTGTGCATCAACAATTAAATAAATACCAAAATAAAATTTCTAAGTTATATGCAGAACAAGAAGGCACGAAAGATAAAGAACTCCAACAACTATATGGAGAACTTATAACAGCAAACATTTACCGTATCAATCAGGGAGATGAGGAACTAACTGCTTTAAATTACTACAATAATGAAGAAGTCACGATTCCTTTAAACCCAACGAAATCACCTGCAGTTAATGCTCAATATTATTATAAGCAATACAATAAACTAAAAACGCGTGAAAGTGAATTGCACCATCAAATCCAATTAACAAAAGAGAATATCGCTTATTTCGAAGGTATTGAACAACAACTCAAACATATTTCTGTTGATGATATAGATGATATTCGTGACGAATTATCAGAACAAGGTTATATGAAACAACGAAAGCAAAATAAGAAAAAACGAAAACAAAAAATTCAGTTACAAGAATATCGTTCTTCAGATGGTGATACAATTCTCGTTGGTAAAAATAATAAACAAAATGATTATTTAACGAACAAAAAGGCTGATAAAAATCATATTTGGTTCCACACAAAAGATATACCAGGTTCCCATGTTGTGATATTAAACGACCAACCAAGTGAGACGACGATTAAAGAAGCGGCTATGTTATCAGGGTATTTCTCCAAAGCAGGTAATTCTGGTCAAATACCTGTTGATTATACTTTAATTAAACATGTTCATAAACCGTCTGGTGCGAAACCAGGGTTTGTCACTTACGATAATCAAAAAACTTTATATGCAACACCAGATTATGACTACATTCAACAATTAAAGGTCAAATAATGAATGGTTAAAGTCTTAATAATTTTAAAAAGCACCTTAGTTTGTACACTAAGGTGCTTTTTGTATATTGTAATTTTGAGCTCGTATAATGGTTACTTATACTACTGTTGTTCCGGTAAAGCTAATTGGAAATTAACACCAAATTTATCTTGAATCCAAGCAAATTCACGGAATGGTGGCATCTCTGTTTTAGGCATAAGAATTGCACCTTCACGTTTCAATTTACTAAATAATTGTTCCATTTCCATTGCGCTATCTACGGTCACGTATAATGACATAGCTGGATTCATTTCAATGTCTACATTATTCACATTATCAATGGCCATAAAGATTTGATCTTTTAATCTAAAGATTGCATGTTGAACCGTTCCTGTCGGTTCTTCATCATCTTCCCCATATCGAACAATATTTAATATTTCTGCATCTTCAAATGCATCAATGTATAAATTAATGGCTTCTTCTGCTTCGCCATTAAACATTAAAAACGTAGTTATTTTTGGAATGTTCATCATTTCCCCTCCTTGACCACTATGGTAACCTATCACATCTGATAATTCGAATATTTTACGTATATCTAACATGCATTTATAAAATGTTGAAAGTTACATAATCTATGAGTTAAAGACGTTTCCTTTCTTTTTAAACCAAATATCGTTAAAATATATACAAAGTCTAACGGAGGTATCACAATGTTACATTATCTAATTCCCCTATTAATTGCCGTATTAGTACTACTTATTGGCTACATCATTATAAAAATCATGATTCGATAGTAATTTTTAAGTAAGAATAAACAACCCAAATATATTATGGACTAATTTCAATCCGTGTGAATATTAAAAACCTCCGTATCATTCATTTAAAAATGAGTAATACGGAGGTATTAGTCTATAAGCAAAGTAGATTTATTTAACTTCTTTTACTGCAAAATAATTATCTTCTGGGTCAGCAAAGTTAAATACTCTGCCCATCGGTAAAGTCATCACTTCTCCGACTGTAATATCATTATCTTTTAAATGTTGATACAAATCATCAAATTGTGTAGTTGCAAACATGAGTGATGGTGTTGCAGTGCTTACGCCCATATCCATTTCATCAACTTTTGCCTTGTCTTGTAAGACAATCGCAGTTTCTGCTTTGTCTTGTGGTAGCAACTTAACTATACGCATGCCCATTTCTTCTGTATCTTCAGAAACTGTGAAATTTAAATATTCAGTCCAAAACTGCATCACTTTATCATGATCGTAAACGTAAATCATTACTTCATCTAATCTTTTTACCATATAAATAATCTCCTTAAATAAATTGTTGAAATTACAAACTATTAAAATTAAATAGAAGCCAATCATCAAAACCTATATACATGTCACACTTATATTATATCATGGTCGCGCTATATTCACTCTGTACGTCCTTTTTAACCTACCTCCTTAATTTATAAATCTACAATGTTCAAGAGAGACTCTACTAAACTATATAAGCGTGGTTAATTCAAAAAGTATGGATTATCACTGTAATTTCTATTGATTCGATTTTTTTATTAATAACTAGGTCTACACGTACTTACATTTCCATTTTCACTATAGTGTTCAAAACCAGTATACTCCTTTGTCAACGAACATTGCCAAATCGAAATCAACCTTCATATTTAACAAAAATCAGGCTACTTATCTCCTGTTTATTACAGAAAATGAGTAGCCTGATTCGAGTTCATTATTTAACTTTCAATTAAATAGTAAGAGCCATTCTACAAGTTCTTTTTATCTTTGATGTTTGATTTTGATTGTTTGTAAAAGTCGTTTTCTTCTTTATCTTCTGAATTCATTTCTTGCTTATACTTATCGTCATCGTGTTTTCTATAGTCATCATCTTTTTTCAAAAAATCATTGATATGTGAAAAATTTTGATAGGATTCTTCTGGGCTTTTTGTCATACATGTACCCCCTTTGGGTTACATATTATGACAAGTTGTCTCTCCAATCAACTAAAGTAGTAATGTCTGATTCAGAAATTTGCCCATTTTCTTTTGCAACTTCAATTAATTCATTATAATTACTGAGTGTATAAAATGGTACTTGCGCTTCTTCAAATTGATCATCGGCTTTCTTTAAACCGTATGTGAAGATTGCTACGACACCTAATACTTCAGCGCCTGCTTCTTTTAAAGCTTCAACTGCTGTAATAGATGATCCACCTGTCGAAATTAAATCTTCAATTACAACCACTTTCTTACCTTCACTTTGAGCACCTTCTATTTGATTTTGTTTACCATGGCTTTTACTCTTAGAACGAACATAGTTCATAGGTAAATCTAATACTTCAGATACATATGCTGCATGAGGGATGCCTGCAGTTGCAGTCCCTGAAACGATTTGACCTTCTGGAAATTGTTGTTGAATTAAGTCACTTAAACCATCTCTAATATCACGTCGAACGCTAGGGAAACCTAGAGTAACTCGATTGTCGCAATAAATTGGTGATTTTATTCCTGAACTCCACGTAAATAAATCATTTGGAGATAACGTTACTGCTTCGATATCTAATAATGCTTTCGCAATGTTTTTCGCCATATTAACTTAACCAACTTTCTTTTATTTTTTGATAACTTGCGAGCGGATCGTCACTTTGAGTAATAGGTCTTCCGACAACGATATGTGTCGAGCCCATTTCTTTTGCTTGTTCTGGTGTCGTCACACGTTTTTGATCGTTTACAGCTGCATCAGCAGGTCTGATACCAGGTGTAACTTTTAAAAATGATGTGCCTAAGTGTTCCTTTAACAATGCCGTCTCTAACGGTGAACAAACAACACCATCTAAGCCTGCCTTTTTTGCTAGTTGAGCATAATTTAGTACAGCTTCATCGATTGTAGTTTGTATATTTTGTTCTTGTTGTAATACCGCTTCAGTTGTTGAAGTTAATTGTGTGACTGCGATAATCTTTATATCTTTATTATGCTTTTTAATACCTTCTAATGCACGTTCCATCATAGCAGTACCACCTGCAGCATGAACGTTTACTAAGTCGACATCTAATTTACTCAAACCTTCCATTGTTTTACCGACTGTATTTGGAATATCATGCAATTTCAAATCTAGAAATATATCATGACCACGTGCTTTAATCGATTCAATCAATTGCGGTCCAGTTTGATAAAATAGTTCCATACCTACCTTAACAAATAATGGTTCATCAAATTGATCTAAAAACTGATTTACTGACTCTATTGAGTCAAAATCTAATGCAATAATTGGTAAAGTCTTCATTATGTTAGTACACCTCAAATTGATTACAAATAGTTGAAATCAAGGGCTATGCAAATGTTAGCCCGTTGATTCAATCAAATGATTTACATGTTTTTCATAGTGAAAGTCATACTTTCAATGACATTCGTTAATGCATTTGCTGTATCTAATGAAGTAAGACAAGGTACACCGTTTTCTACTGATGTTCTTCTAATTTGGAAGCCGTCTCTTTCAACTTCTTTACCTTTTGTCATAGTATTTACAACAATTTGAACTTCACCTTGTTGAATGCGCGTTAGAAGATCATCTTCGCCGCCAATTTTGCCAACCACTTCAGCAGGAATTTGATGTTCTTTAAGTTTTTGTGCCGTACCTTCTGTTGCTAAAATCTTATAGCCTACTTCGTTAAGTCGAGCAGCAATACTTACTACTTCGTCTTTATCTTTATCACTCACTGTCATTAATACAGTACCATGGTCTTTAACTTCTACACCACTTGCTGTTAAACCTTTGAATAATGCTTTTTCCATCGTTGCGTCTTTACCCATTACTTCACCTGTTGATTTCATTTCAGGTCCAAGCGTAATATCTACGTTTTTCAGTTTGTTAAAACTGAACACTGGGGCTTTTACAAAGACGCCCTCAGAATATGGTTGAATACCTTCCTTGTAACCCATGTCGACAAGTTTCTCACCGATAATTGAACGCATTGCAAGTTGAGCCATTTGAATGCCGGTAATTTTACTTAAGAATGGTACAGTACGACTAGAACGTGGGTTAACTTCAAGAACATATACCCCATCATGTGCTACAACAAATTGAATGTTGATAAGGCCAACAATATTAAGCCCTTTCGCAAGTTTAACCGTATAATCTTCTAAAATTTCCATTTCTTCATTTGATAATGTTTGCGGAGGATAAACTGCGATTGAGTCACCTGAATGGACACCTGCACGTTCAATGTGTTCCATAATTCCTGGGATAATTACTGTATCTCCATCACTGATTGCATCGACTTCAATTTCTTTACCTGTTAAATATCTATCGACAAGTACTGGATGGTCAGGGCTTGCTTTAACTGCTTGATTCATATAATTTTTAAGCTCGTCATCACTATTTACAATTTCCATAGCTCGACCACCTAATACATAAGAAGGTCTCACGACGACAGGATAGCCGATGTTACGTGCATTTTCTAAAGCACCTTCTGGAGATGTAGCTGTTTTACCTTTAGGTTGTGGCACGTTAATTGTGTGTAACAATGCTTCGAATTCCTTACGATCTTCAGCACGGTTTAAGTCTTCTAATGTCGTACCTAAGATATTTACACCACGATTCGCAAGTTTATCCGCTAAATTAATTGCTGTTTGACCCCCGAATTGGACAACGACACCTTTAGGTTGCTCTAAGTTGATGATATTCATTACATCTTCTTCAGTTAAAGGTTCAAAGTATAATTTATCTGAAATTGAAAAGTCTGTTGAAACTGTTTCAGGGTTATTATTGACAATAATAGCTTCGTAGCCTGCTTTTTGAATTGCCCAAACCGCATGTACAGTTGCATAGTCAAACTCAACACCTTGACCGATTCTAATCGGACCTGAACCAAGTACTAAGATTTTTTCTTGTTCTGTCACGTTCGATTCATTTTCTTGTTCATACGTACCATAGTAATACGGTGTTGTTGATTCGAATTCAGCAGCACAAGTGTCGACCATTTTATAAACAGGTGTAATACCATGTTGTTGTCTTAAATTAAATACTTCTTCCTCTGACATATTAAAACGGTGTGCAATGACACGGTCACTGAAGCCATAATCTTTAGCGAATTTTAGATAATCGATGTCGCCACTATTTGCTTTTAAATCATGTTCAATATCAATAATATGTTTAAATTTATTTAAGAAGAAATAATCAATTTTAGTCATTTCATGTAATTCTTCTAACGTTGTTCCACGACGAATCGCCTCTCCAATAAAGAATAAACGTTCATCATCTTGGTCTTTAATACGTGTTTTGATGTAATCTAAGTCGAATGTTTCACCATTTGGTAAACCTAAATGATGTACACCATATTCAAGTGAGCGAATAGCCTTTAATAGAGATTCTTCATATGTTCTACCAATAGCCATTACTTCACCAGTTGCTTTCATTTGAGTTCCTAGTACACGTTCACCTTTTTCAAATTTATCGAATGGGAAACGTGGAATTTTTGAAATAACATAATCAAGCGAAGGTTCAAATGCCGCGTATGATGTACCTGTTACTGGATTTAACATTTCATCAAGTGATAAGCCGATAGCGATTTTAGCTGCTAGCTTAGCAATTGGATAACCAGTTGCTTTGGAAGCTAATGCTGATGAACGTGACACACGTGGGTTAACTTCGATGATGTAATAGTCCATTGAATGCGGATCTAATGCTAGCTGAACATTACAGCCACCTTCAATTCCAAGTGCGCGAATAACCTTTAATGAGACATCGCGTAACATTTGATACTCAACATCAGATAAAGTTTGACTCGGTGCAACTACGATTGAGTCACCCGTATGGATACCCACTGGGTCAATATTTTCCATGTTACATACTACAATGGCGTTATCATTTTTATCACGCATAACTTCATATTCAATTTCTTTGAAGCCGGCGATTGATTTTTCAATTAAACATTTTGTAGCTGGGCTATAGTGTAAACCATTTGAAACGATTTCTTGTAGTTCTTCATCGTTGTGGCAAATACCGCCACCAGTGCCACCCATGGTAAATGCTGGTCGCACGATAAGTGGATAACCCACTTGCTCCTTAAATGTAAATGCTTGTTCTACCGTGTTAACAATATCACTTTCAGGCACTGCAACGCCTAGTTCGTTCATTAAGCTTCTAAATAATTCTCTGTCTTCGGCTTGTTGAATAGATGATAGCTTTGTGCCTAGAAGTTGTACATTATTCGCTTCTAACACACCACTATCATTTAATTGAATAGCCATGTTAAGACCAGTTTGGCCACCTAATGTAGGTAATAATGCATCTGGTTGTTCTTTACGTATAATGCGCGCAATGAAATCATGCGTTAATGGTTCGATATAAACTTTATCCGCGATTTCATTATCTGTCATAATTGTTGCTGGGTTTGAATTTACTAAAATAACGCGGTAACCTTCTTCTTTTAATGCTAAACACGCTTGTGTTCCAGCGTAATCGAATTCCGCAGCTTGGCCGATGATAATAGGTCCTGAACCTATAACTAATATTGTTTTGATATCTTCACGTTTAGGCATTGATTGTATGCTCCTTTGTTTGATATTGTTTCATCATTTTTATAAATTCATCGAATAAATAGTTTGAATCAGTTGGTCCTGGGCACGCCTCTGGGTGATATTGTACTGAAAATGCTGGCAATGTCTTATGGCGTAAACCTTCAACTGTATTATCATTAATTGCGATATGCGTCACTTCTAATTCCGTATCTTTTAACGAATCTTTATCTATCGCATAACCATGGTTTTGACTTGTTAAGGCGATTTTACCTGTTTTCAAATCTTTAACTGGGTGGTTCGCACCACGATGACCGAATTTCATTTTAAATGAAGTAGCACCTTGAGAAAGTGCAAAGAG
Organism: Staphylococcus hsinchuensis; assembly: GCF_038789205.1. NCBI lineage: Bacteria > Bacillati > Bacillota > Bacilli > Caryophanales > Staphylococcaceae > Staphylococcus > Staphylococcus hsinchuensis. The sequence goes on along the minus strand of NZ_CP128355.1, from coordinate 1,450,256 downwards.
TTGATGTCCTAAACAGATACCGAAGAACGGAATATGTCCTAATATACCTTTAATCATTTCAACTGCTACTTGAACTTCTTCTGGATCACCAGGACCATTTGATAACATTACGCCATCCGGTGTCATACGTTTAATCGCTTCAGCTGAAGTATCATATGGTACAACTGTTACGTTACATCCACGCGCGTTCAGCTCTCTGACGATGTTTTGTTTTTTACCGAAGTCCACTAGTACAACACTTAAATCATAACCCGTTGAAACATAAGGTGATTTGGTTGATACAGTTGTAACTTCGTTTCGAGGTAATTCTAATGTTTTTAATCGTTCAATAACTTGATCGATTTGTGCTTTATCATCGGTAAATGCAGCTTTAAGCACACCGAATTGTCTAATCTTACGCGTGATACTACGTGTATCGACACCTTTAATACCAGGAATATTATATTCGACAAGAATTTCATGGAACGTCTTTTGCTTTCTGAAGTTACTTGGGTGTGTACTTGCTTCTTTCACAACAACTCCATTTAATGTTGGTACAAGTGATTCAAAGTCATCTCGATTGATACCATAATTTCCAATTAATGGATATGTGAATGTAATAATTTGACCTGTATAAGATGGGTCTGAAATTGTTTCTTGATAACCTGTCATCGCAGTATTAAATACGATTTCGCCTTCTGTAACTTCATCTGAACCTATTGGATAACCTTCATAGTAAGAACCATCTTCTAGCACAAGATATCGTTTTTGCAACATTATTTTTCCTCCTTAAATTTAACTTCACCTTCAACTAATGTTAATACTGGAGTGCCGTATACTTTATTTCCTAAGAATGGTGTGTTCGTTCCTTTTGATGCGAAGTCTTCAGCTTTAATTTCTCTTTCTTCATCTAAATTAATAACTGTTAAATCAGCAAGACTACCTTCTTCTAAAGTACCGTATGGTAAATCAAAAGTTTGTGCTGGTTTGATTGTTAAATAATCAACAAGTTGTTGTAATGACCAGTCACCATTTTTAACAAAGTTTGTATATAATAATGGGAATGCTGTTTCACTACCTACGATACCGAATGGTGCTTTCGTCATTGGTTGGTCTTTTTCTTCAGCTGCATGTGGTGCATGATCCGTTGCGATACAATCAATCGTACCATCTAATAAACCTTCTAATAATGCATCACGGTCTTCTTTACTTCTTAGTGGTGGATTCATTTTATAAATCGCATTATCACCTGGTACATCATCTTCAGTTAATAATAAGTGATGTGGTGTGACCTCAGCTGTCACGTTGATACCAGCCTTTTTAGCATCGCGAATTGTACGAACACTTTCTTTCGTAGATACGTGACATACGTGATAGTGTGCACCAGCTGCTTCAGCTAATAATACATCACGAGCTATTTGAACCGCTTCACAAATATTTGGAATACCAGGGATATCTAATTCTTTACTACGTTTACCATCATGCATTGCTCCACCATAGATTAAGCTATTATCTTCGCAGTGTGCGACAACGGCTTTATTTTGCTTCGCTGCTGCTTTCATTGCTTCATACATCATACTCGCTTGTTGGACACCAACACCATCATCTGTGAAAGCAAATGCGCCTTGTTGAGTAAGTGCTTCGAAATCTACATGTTCTTGACCTGCTTGTCTAACTGTAATAGCTGCATATGGTAATACACGAACTTGAGCATTCGCTTCGATTAACGCGTTTAAATGTTGCATATTGGCTACTGAATCAGGTACAGGTCTTGTATTTGGCATTGGGCAAACAGTTGTAAAGCCGCCTCTTGCTGCTGCTTTCGTACCTGTTTCAATTGTCTCTTTATGTTCTCCGCCTGGTTCACGTAAATGTACGTGTACGTCAACTAAACCTGGCGCAACGAATTGGCCTTGGGCATCAATGACTTCTGTGTTGTCATCTACTTCGATTTGTTGACCAATCTGTTTAATTTTCTTTCCATCAATTAAAATTGATACGTCTGTAAGTTCACCGTTTTTTAATATTTTAGCATTCGTTATTAATTTCATTTTAATTACCCCTTTTTCTGTAAAATATAATCAATGACTGCCATTCTTAAATACATGCCATTTTCCATTTGTTCAAAAATACGAGACTGTGAAGCTTCTACAAGAGAAGCATCGATTTCTACACCGCGATTGACTGGTGCTGGATGCATCACAATCGCATGATCTTGCAATTGTTCGTAACGTTTTAAAGTCAAACCAAAATGTTCATGATAATCGTTCACTTCAAATTGCTTACTTTCACTTTGTTCATGTCTTTCATGTTGTACTCTTAATAACATGACGATATCAACTTGATCAATCACTTCATCAATATCCACATACGGTGCATCTAAACGCTCATCTTTCCACGAGTCAGGACTTGAAAACATCACGTTAGCGCCTAAAGCTTTTAAACTATGGTAATTGCTTCTCGCTACACGAGAATTTTTAATATCGCCACAAATCAAAATATTCAGTCCTTCAAATGAACCAAATTCCTCATTAATTGTCATTAAATCAAGCAAACTTTGTGTAGGGTGTTGGCCACTTCCATCTCCACCGTTAATAATAGGTATATTTAATGAAGCTAATTCGTCGTAATAAGCATTTTGTGAGTGACGAATGACTAACACATCTGCACCGACCATCTCCAGCGTTTTACATGTATCATAGAGTGACTCACCCTTTTGCACTGAAGAAGTTGAAGTTTCAAAATCAATTAATTTTAGTCCTAGCTTTTGTTCAGCTACGAGGAAACTGCTTTTGGTACGTGTTGAATTTTCAAAGAATAAATTTGCGACAAATTGCTTGTCATACTGTTGTGGCTCATATTGACCATTCTTAATCTCACTTGCACGCTGGATTAATGTCTTTATTTCTGTATTTGAAAGATGTTCCATAGATAATAAATTTTCCAATTTAAGACCTCCATTTAAGCACATTTTCTTACTGTTGAGCCTTAGAAGTTTCGGGTAATATCAAATTCAATATGATGCCTGCTAACGCAGCTAATGCCATACCTTCAATTTCTAATTTGATACCCACTCCATTTAAGTTAAATACTAAATTTCCAATACCGATGACTAAGATGACCGACGCGATCACTAAATTACGATTACTTGAGAAATCTACATTACTTTCTACCAGCATTCTCAATCCACTTGCCGCAATAATACCGAAAAGTAGAATTGATACGCCACCCATAACGGGTGTTGGTATTGATGACACAAGTGCCGTAAATTTTCCAATAAACCCTAATAAGATTGCGATACATGCCGCCCCACCAATTACATAAATACTATAGATTTTAGTAATTGCAAGTACACCGATATTTTCACCGTATGTCGTACTTGGTGGACCACCGATGAGACTAGCAAACATCGTCGATACACCATCACCTATAATTGACCTATCGAGCCCTGGATCTTCAAAGAAGTTTTTACCTACGATTTTATTAATTACTAGTTGGTGGCCAATATGTTCACTAACAGTCACAAAGACGATAGGTATTAAAACTAATATCAAACCTAGATTGAAAGACGGAGTGTAATCTTTAAACGGTAAATAAATTTCAGGAAACTGTAACCACTTCGCTTCGGCGATAGAGCTAAATTTAACTAAGCCCATAAACGCTGATAATATATAACCGGTAGTAATGCCGATAAGTACCGGTATTAAAGATAGAAAACCTTTAAAGAATCCTTGAACGATGATTGTGACTAACAATGTTACCATTGCGACAACAACATAACTTAAGTTATAGCCTTTCATATCTGCAGAATTTTCAAACATGGCCATATTGACTGCAGTAGGTGCTAAACTTAAACCGATAACCATGATGACTGGTCCTACCACAACAGGTGGTAATAAACGCATCAACCATCTCGTACCGCTCAACTTAATAGCTAAACCAATTAAGATGTACATTAACCCACTCATGAATAATGCAATTAACATGTCACCTAAACTGTGAGAATGTAATCCAGTGATTATCGGTGTGATAAAAGCAAAGCTTGAACCGAGATAAGCTGGAATCTTAGCTTGCGTAATTAAGATGTACAATAGTGTCCCAATACCTGATGCAATTAATGCTGAGGATATCGGTAAACCTGTTAAAAATGGAACTAATACGGTAGAACCAAACATCGCAAATAAATGCTGTGTACTTAAAAAAGCCCACTGACTCAATTTTGGTTTGTCTTTTACATCTAATATTGGTTTAACCGTGCGTTCAAACATCGCTTCATTTTTCATCATTTTTATATATCCTTCCATAAAAAAATCTCTTTACATTTATTTCATGTAAAGAGACTAAAAAGTAGACAAAATCCTAATTTAATGAATCAACTGTGCGACGCAACTATATTCGCATGTAGTTTATAAATCATTAAAATATATAGATTATGCTTTGAAATGTTCAATTTACGTTTCACCTAAATATATAGCTTAAGTTTAATTGAGAAAGCTTTTCGAATACTTAAGTTTTTATGCAAAAACGTAATATTTGAACATCCCCCTTTTCAGTCTCTCGTACTGAATTAAAGGTGCTATTCAATTACTACAGCATTTCTTGGATCGATTTCTTCAAGAAACACTGATACTGCTTCTTCTCTTGCAGTTGGTATGTTCTTTCCAACAAAGTCAGCACGTATTGGTAGTTCACGATGACCTCGATCGACTAATGTGGCGAGGCCAATTTTCTTAGGTCGTGCGTATTGCAATACAGCATCTAGTGAAGCTCGAACCGTTCGCCCTGTATATAAGACATCATCGATAATGATAACAACCTGATCGGTAATATTCACATCGATTTCGTATGTTTGTTTGCCAATAGGTGTGCGCTTTTGTTCCAAGTCATCTCGAAATTGTGTAATATCTAGTGTTCCTGTAGGTACAACAGTATCTTCTATACGCTCGATCTTCTGTTGAATTCTTCGTGCTAAAAATGCACCTCGTGTTTTAATACCTAACAGAATTAAATTATCCGTACCTTTATTATATTCTAAAATTTCATGTGCGATACGTGTTGTTGTTCTTTCAATAGCTGCTTCATCCATAATAATTCTCTCTGACAATTTAGGCACCTACCTTCGTAGCAATAATTTATTATTTATGTATAATAAAAAGAAAACCTCATGTCTTTGGCTTAGACATGAGGTTTATCACAAGTTAATTTATTCTCAAACATCAAACACCATCGGTTAGGTGTCTAAAGATACAGATTGATATCATCAGTTAGACGCTAAGTTATGGATATTAATATACATCCTAACCATTAGTCTAACTACTTAACTGTGTGTACATTCATGTCTTTGAAGCCTCTCTGGACTGCAATTAAAGACGTACGTTTTCATTATTAAATTACATTCATGATACCATGATTTAAAATGTCATGCAAATGAATTTCGAATATAATTTTCAATAATATATTTAGCGTGATACGAACGTTGATGTTTATTTGTCGCTCTTACGAATGTCTTCTAATACCTTTTGGAATTCCTCAGGTAGCTCTGATGTTTGCTCTGTATATTCGCCAGTCACTGGATGTTCGAAGCCTATTACGCCTGCATGCAATGCTTGACCACCTATATCTAATGTCTTTCTAGGTCCATATTTTGGATCCCCTACAAGTGGATAGCCAATATATTTCATATGCACACGTATTTGATGGGTACGCCCTGTTTCAAGCTGACATTCAATTAATGTATAGTTATTAAAATGTTCCAATACATTAAAATGTGTAATCGCTTCTTTACCTTCGTCAACAACGTCCATAGATTGACGATCTTTCGTATTTCTCCCTATTGGTGCGTCAACTGTACCATAATCATGTGGAATATTTCCGTGGACTAAAGCGACATATTTACGTGTAACTGATTTTTCTACTAATTGATCTACAAGGCTTCGGTGCGCTTGATCGTTTTTAGCTACCATTAACAACCCAGAAGTATCTTTATCAATACGGTGAACAATGCCCGGGCGGATTTCCCCATTTATTCCTGATAAATCTTTCATTTGATACATCAATCCATTAACTAATGTACCTGAATAATGTCCAGCTGAGGGGTGTACGACCATCCCTTTAGGTTTATAAACTACAGCCACATCATCATCTTCATAATAAATATCTAAGTTTAAATCTTCAGGTTCAATGTCTGCTTCAACTGTTTCTTTTTCCGTAACAACGATTTGATCATCAAGCTTTACTTTGTAGTTTGATTTAACTACTTTATCATTAACTTGAACGAGCGACTCTTTTATCCAGTCTTGAATTTGTGTACGTGACCATTCGCCATTAAATTCTGGTAATATTTTGTCGATACGTTTACCGACATCTTCTGGAGTTTCTACTGTAAAATTAAAGCTTTGCATTCATAACTCACTCCTTTATGTTATTTTTCTTTCGACGAATCTTTGAATAAAGCAATAATGATTAAAATTACGCCAATAGTTAAGCTTGCATCTGCAATATTAAATATTGGGAAATCATAGCCAAATATATATGTATCAATAAAATCGACTACTTTTCCATGTATGACACGATCAATAAAGTTTCCAAGTGCACCTGCAAATATTAAACTAATCGCTATTTGCATAAATAAATTATTTTTCGCTTCTTTCACATAGAAATAGACGAGTACGATTAATACGATAATAGTAATAATATAGAACAAGCCCATCTTACCGCTTAACATGCCCCAAGCAGCTCCGTCATTTCGGTGAGAGGTAATATTTAAAAATTGAGGAATCACTTCAAATGAATCTCCAACTTTCATCGAACTTGCGATAATCAACTTTGTAATTTGATCTGCTATTATAATAAAGAGTGTGACAAATAATGTAATTCCGATATAGTACTGACGTTTCATGTCGTACCTCCTGTTCTTAGTTCCTTCAGTTTAACAATCTTTATTATATCTTACTCAAAGTGATAAAAAAAGTTAGAGTACGTATTAATCATTCTCGAATGATTACGTCATACGTTGTTCATTTTTAAAATGAGTTTCCAATAAAAAAGTGACTGCTTGTCCTCGAGTCAAAATAAGACAAGCAGTCACTATAAAGTTATTATTAAAGATAATACGTTGTCACTTATACAAGTGTTTTAACAACTTCTTGGCATCGTGGACATAAATCATCTAGCTCTCCTACAGAACCTAGTGTTTCACTATAGTTCCAGCAACGTTGACATTTTTCGCCATGTGCGTGTTCAATACGGATATCACCATATTGATATGATTCACCATCATTAAGCGTATCCACGACTTCAACTTGAGAAGTTATAAATAATTGTTGTAAATCATCGAATTGTTGTAAGAATGAAGTTGCATCAAAGTTATCATTACTAGCGATTGTAACTTTTGCTTCAAGTGATTTACCGATTGTTTTATCGTTTCTAGCTGATTCTAATGCACGGTTAACATCGTCACGTAAATGCATTAATGTATTCCATTTTTCAACGAATTCTGTATCCACATCTTTGACTTCAGGCATGTGTGTTAAATGTACACTTTCAGCTTCAACATGAGGGATGTGTGACCAAACTTCATCAGCTGTATGCACTAAGATTGGTGCTAATAAACGTGTCATATCAACGACAATTTGATATAGCACAGTTTGCATGCTACGACGTTTATGTGAGTCACGTTCTTCGATATATAAAATATCTTTACCGTAATCTAAGTAGAAATTACTTAATTCTACGTTAATGAAGTTTTGAACTTCTTGATAGATATCTAGATAATCGAAGTTATCATAGTGTTCAAATGTGTTGGCAGTAAATTCTCTTAATCTATTTAAGATATAGCGATCTACATCAAGTAATTCATTTTCAGCAATAGCATTCGATTTCGGATCAAAATCATTCACATTACCTAACATGAATCTCAATGTATTTCTAATCTTACGATACACATCGGCAGTTTGTTTTAAGATTTCATCTGAGATACGAACATCATTTAAGAAATCAACACTACTTACCCATAAACGTGCAATGTCAGCACCTTTTTGTTTAATGATTTGATCAGGCACAATCGTGTTACCTAATGATTTACTCATTTTCTTACCTTCGCCATCCATAACGAAACCGTGAGAAAGTAACATTTTATAAGGTGATTTACCTCTTGTAGCCACAGATGTTGTGATTGAAGAGTTAAACCAACCGCGATATTGGTCACTACCTTCAAAGTATAAATCTGATGGGAATGATAAATTATCTCGTCCTTCTAATACTGCTCTATGAGATGAGCCTGAATCGAACCAAACGTCCATGATATCTGTTTCTTTCGTAAATTCACCATTCGGGCTTCCTGGATGCGTAAATCCTTCTGGTAATAACTCTTTAGCTTCACGTTCAAACCAAATATTTGAGCCATGTTGTTCAAATAAATCTGCAACGTGGTTTACAGTTTCTTGTGTCATGATGATGTCACCGTTTTCAGCATAAAATACTGGTAAAGGTACACCCCATACACGTTGACGTGAAATTACCCATTCGCCACGATCACGGATCATGTTGTAGATACGCGTTTTTCCCCAATCAACTTTGAATTGAGTATCGTTGATTGCATCTAAAATATCGTTACGTACCTTATCAATTGACGCAAACCATTGTGGTGTAGCTCTGAAAATTACTGGTTTCTTTGTACGCCAATCATGCGGATAACTGTGCGTGATAAATTCTAGGTTTAATAATGCACCATTCTCTTTAAGCAAATCAGTAATTTCTTTATTTGCTTTATCGTAGAACATACCTTCAAATTGACCAGCTTCTTCAGTAAACACACCTCTACTATTAACTGGGCTAATAACAGGTAAATCATATTTTTGACCTACGATGTAGTCATCTTCCCCGTGTCCAGGTGCAGTATGAACGCAACCAGTACCTGCATCTGTCGTAACATGTAAACCATTAATAACTAATGAAACACGATCAACAAACGGATGTTGCGCTTCTACATATTCTAACTCTTTACCTGTAAATTCTTTTTCTAATTCAATTTCATTTTCGTCCCAATTTAGTGCTTCGGCTACATCATCAGCTAAATCTTTACCGATAATATATTTTTCACCATTCACTCGGTATTGGCCGTAAGTTAAATCAGGATGTACAGTGATTGCAACATTTGATGGTAATGTCCAAGGTGTAGTTGTCCAGATAATGAATTTTGCATCCTCATCCACTGTACCTTTCGTATCTTTCACATCGAAAGCGACGTAGATAGAAGGTGAACGTTTATCGTGATACTCGATCTCTGCTTCTGCTAAGGAAGATTCACTTGAAGGTGACCAGTAGACTGGCTTTTTACCTTTATAGATTAATCCTTTGTCAGCCATTTCACCAAATAAACGAATTTGTGCTGCTTCGTATTCTGGGTTTAAAGTAATATATGGATTATCGAATTCACCATTAACACCTAAACGTTTAAAATCTTTTTTCTGAATTTCAACTTGTTCTAGTGCGAATTCTTTACATTTTTCTCTGAATTCTGCAACTGTCAATTCTTTACGTTTTACGCCCTTTTTCGTTAATGCTTGTTCGATTGGTAAACCATGCGTATCCCAACCTGGAACGTATGGCGCATAAAAACCACGCATCGTTTTATAGCGAGTGATAAAATCTTTGATGATTTTATTTAACGCATGACCCATATGTAAACTACCATTCGCATATGGTGGTCCATCGTGTAAAATGTATGACTCTTGTCCTTCGTTTTGTTTTAATGCTTTTTCGTAAATTGATTTACTTTCCCACTCTTCTTGGATTTTTGGTTCTTTATTAGGTAATCCTCCACGCATTGGGAAAGCTGTCTTTGGCATGAGTAACGTCTCTTTATAATCCATAATTTACACTCCTTATTGATAATATTCTGGCTCATTTGTGGTTAATTTAAAACAATAAAAAGAACCCTAAGTTCAATTAACAAGGACGATCGATTAACCGCGTTACCACCCTGATTAACTCAACTTAGAGTTCTCTCATTACAATTTATATTTTGAATAACAGTGATATAAATAACATACATATGAAAGGCTCTCACCATCCCTAACTCGCTTTGATATGTACCATGTTACTTACGCGTCTGTTATTAACGTGTATTATTTTTTATCTGTATCGTTATTCGTGTTTGTATTAGTATTAGCATTGTTTTGTTGTGTCTTATCAGTTGAATCAGTAGTTTGTTTATTTTCTGCTTCAGCTTTTAATGCCTTTTCTTCATCTGTTAAATCTCTTTCATTTAAATGATTTACATTTTCTTCTGTAACTTGCTGTGCATCTAAATCATAATTTAATAAATAATCCCAATCATCGTTTTTCAATAAGTCCAACTGTGCTTCAACTAGCATACGGAAACGTGATCTGAAAATCTTTGATTGACGTTTCATATCTTCTGTTTGGAAAGATAGTCGACGTGATTTCTCGACAGCATCATTCACAATACGGTCAGCTTCTGCTTGTGCTTTAGAAATTGTAGCTTCTGCGTCTTTCTTTGCAGCAGCTTTCGTTTCTTCACCACTTTGTTTCGCTTGAATTAGAGCGTCACTAACTGATTGATGCACATCTTTGTAAGACTGAATGTTCGTTTTCTTTTCTTCAATGACCTTTTCTAATTGAATCTTATCTTCTTTTAAACGTTCAATCTCATTACTAAGTTGCTCTAAATAACTTTGTACTTCAGATTCAGAAAGACCATTTTTTTCACGATTAAATGTTTTATTCTTAATTTCACTTGGTGTAAAAGGCATGTTTTATCCTCCCTATATCATACACTATTTCAGCGTTTCATTAAACGCATAAAATAATATTCTTTGAGTTGTGTGTTTGAAATAACTTAATATTGTGAATTTCGTGTCACGTCATCACTTATTACATACATCATACATTATAACATCATTTGAATAAAGTTTCGTATGAAATTCTCACTTTATCTTTTTTGGTTTTGCCACCTAGTTCAGTGATCTTTGCTCTACCAAAACCTTGAATTGACAATAAATCATCATTATCTAATTGGAAGTCAGTCTGCTCGATAATCGTGTGATTCACTTTCACCCGTTTTTTATCAATCAGTTGTTTCGCCACTGTACGCGGCTTACGTATAATTTCTTTCAGCACGACGTCTAAACGCAAACTACTTACTGTCGTATTGAAAGATTTCCATTGCTCATTTGATTGTATCATATCTTTAATTGGAAAAGAATTAAGTTTAACTTTAGCCCCTCGAATGCGTGTTAACTCTTGGATTATGTATGGTTCTAATTGCTTTGATACCGTCATTTGTATTCTATTATTAACGATAATATCACCCAATTGTTCACGCTCAATACCTAATGACATCAATGTTCCTAAAACGTGTTGGTGTTGAATCGTGACAAACTTTTGTGGGTAATCTATTTCAAGTAACGCAATTTCGAAATCCTCTTCTGGTGAATAATAATCAGGTGCAATGATTGCACGTTTACGTTCAGCAATTGGTCCACCAAAGAAATTTACTTCAATATCTTCAAAACTTCCCACAACTACGTTTAATATATATTGACCACGGGGATCTAAAAATGCTGTTAATACAGGTGCATATTGCTCACTAGCTTGGCGACATTTGTCTATGAGCATATCGATGATTGTATGTTCTTCTCGCCTAAAGTGTTGATAAATATCGATGTTAACCACTCCAATATAATATAAAGCACCTCCCGTTTAATCACGTAAGGTGCTCAATAAGTTTTCTTTTATATAAATCATACTATTTTACTTCAAATTCCTACATCATACTTTTCAAAATAAAATCAAAAATGCTTTCTAATCCCTTTTGGAAAAGTAACAATACGATAATAGCGGCAATAGATGATATATCTATCATACCTATCGGAGGAATTATCTTTCGGAAAGGTTCTAAAAACGGTTCGTAAATCTTTTGTAAAAACTCACCGAATTTACTTTCACGTGCATTTGGGATCCATGAAAGGAAAAAGTATAATATCATTCCCCAATAATACACCGATACCAAGAAAATAATAAATTTAAAAATAGTGCTTAGTAAACCAATATCCATATTATTCCCTCTATTCGCCTTGGTATTCCATGTTATCAATTTGGTCTGTTATGTTACCAGATACTTCTACGTTATCTGGCGTACATAGGAATATATCACTACCTACGCGTTGGATATCTCCACCAATTGCATATACAGTACCACTTAAGAAATCAATAATACGTTTGGCTGAAACTTTATCAATGCGTTGTAAATTTACAAGTGTTGCACGACGATTCTTTAATTCATCAGCAATATCTTGTGTGTCCGAGAATACGCGTGGTTCAAATAGACACATTTTTGAACTTTCTTGCATTTGATTGAAGCTTGATTGATTTTGATTGTTCATGTTCACAACATTTCTTGTGTTGTTTCTAGGAACGTTTTGGTTCATTTGATACTTCCTTTCACCAGTTGATGACTGTAATCTAGATGACTGTGATTGTGGTACGGATTGTATCGATTGGGATTGTTCAGAATCTACATTATTTGACGCTTGCTCTGAATGATTTGATTGTGCTTGCGCCTTATTATTATGCTTTCTGTCGTTGCGATCTTCCTCTGGTGGCGCTTCTAGTTCGTCATCTTCTTCCTCTACTACGAAAAAACCATTAAATAAATCTTTTAATGCCACGTGGGTCACTCCTCTTTTCCTACAAGTTTTGTACCAATTCTTACAAATGTAGCACCTGCTTCGGATGCGATATGATAATCATTACTCATACCCATTGAAAGCTCTGTACATGGTGCGTGTTTTAAATTTCGTTTCTTAATTTCATCTCTTTTTATTCTTAATGATTGAAATAAATCTTTAATATATGACTCATCATCTGTAAATGGTGCCATCGTCATCAGTCCAACCACTTTAATTTTTTCAAATTGTTCAAGTTCATCAATAAAATTGTCGACTTCTTCAAGTGTGATACCTTGTTTAGATGACTCACCTGAGACATTCACTTGCACAAAACATTTTATTTCGTGTTGCGCTCTTTTATTAATTTCACGCGCGAGCTTGAGTCTATCTAAAGCATGAAAGTAGTCAACATCATTGATGACTTCTTTCACCTTTCTTGTTTGCATTGTCCCGATAAAGTGCATAACCACGTCATCAGGTAATGCGTCATGCTTTTGTTGAAAACCTTCCAAACGATTCTCACCAAAATGTCTAATTCCTGCTTCATATGCATCATTAGCTCGGTCTATTGTAACATACTTTGTCACAGCAATCACGTTAGGCAATGTAGAAACCTCGCCTTTTTTACAATGTTCAGTTATTTGCTGATTGATTTGTTCTAAATTTTGTTTGACGTTCATGTTCGTAACACCTCATTTTCATTGTCCTATAAAAGCTAACATTCTTCCAGTATTCCCTTTCTCTACTCTATATGAGAAAAATAGTGATAAATCTTCGGAAGTGGCATATTCAGTAATATAAATATTATCATGTGGCACACCTTGTTGCTCAAGCAATAGAGCGTTCGCTTTCTTTAAATCAATGCGATGTCTATCTTCAGCAACTGTTTCAATATATTGTGTGTGGTCGATTGGTAAAGTTTCGAATTTACTTTTAATATCGTCATTTATTTCATAAGACATAGATGTTGCAGGTCCAATTACAACCTGTAAATCATCGTAATTAAAGTTAATTTGCTTTAACATTTCGCAAACAATTTGTCCTACTGTACCTCTCCAACCCGCATGTGCCAATCCAATGTAATGGTGCATTTCACTGTAAAAATAAATGGGTACACAATCTGCATAACACATAGTTAATAATAAATTTGAATCATAAGAATATATGCCATCGATACTATGTAATGTTTGTGTTAATGCATCAATATTTGATCCTCGATCAGCTTGTGTCACCTCTACCACATTATTTTCGTGTGTTTGAATCGGAAAAACCCATTGGTCTCTTGAGTAATTAATGACTGAAGCAAGTTGTTCTTGATGTGTCGTGATATTTTGACTGTCATCATCTATGTATCTCGCCATATTAAATGCGTTTTTAGGATAATCACTCAAACCGTCTTCTCTTGTAGTCATTCCTATTAGGACATTGTTAAGTGACTCGTCTTCATATTTTAAAATATGTGGATGTTTTTTAAATTTGTCTTGCATTAAAGGCACCTCCATTTAAATTTACCATCTTATTTATTTCTCACTCAGTAGTATATCACGGAAGATTATCAATAAAGTTAAAAGTATTTGATTTTAAAAAAAGTCATCAGATCATTTGACCTGATGACTTTTTCAATATGTTTCACACTTATAAGTTATGAACATTCAACTATAAAGTTATTATCTTCTAGTTCTTCTTGAACGTCTCTCTTCTCTATTTCTGATGAAACTAGGAATATCGTCATCATTCGTGCTATGGCTTCTTCCTTCACTTTTACTTGGTTGTGAAAGTGAATCAGATGATGATTTAGAAGCGAATGATGATTCTTCTTTAGCTGAAGTGGTTCCAGCAACGCTACCACCAAAGCCAGTGTTTGAAGCTTTACGTCCTTGAGCTGAAGGTTTATCTTCAAAACCTGTTGCAATAACAGTTACAACAATTTCATCTTGTAATTCTGGATTGATTACTGTACCAAAAATCATATTTACATCTTCATCAGCTGCATCTTGTACAATATCTGCTGCTTCTTGAGCTTCAAATAGTGATAATGATTCTCCACCAGTAATATTCATAAGCACACCTTGAGCACCAACAATTGATGTTTCTAATAATGGAGAAGAAATTGCTTTTTTAGCAGCTTCAACCGCACGATTTTCACCAGATGATACACCGATACCCATTAATGCTGAACCTTGGTTAGACATGATTGTCTTAACGTCTGCAAAGTCAAGGTTAACCTCACCTGATACGGCGATTAAATCTGAAATACCTTGTACACCTTGACGTAACACGTTGTCTGCTTCTTTAAATGCTTCCATCATAGGTGTAGATTTGTCAACGATGTCTAATAAACGATCGTTAGGGATAACGATTAATGTATCTACTGCAGCTTTCATTGATTCAACACCTGCAGCTGCTTGCGTTTGACGTTTACGACCTTCAAATCCGAATGGACGTGTTACAACACCAACTGTTAATGCGCCCATTTCTTTAGCAATCTTAGCAACTACTGGCGCTGCACCAGTACCTGTACCGCCGCCCATACCAGCAGTTACGAATACCATGTCTGCACCTTGAATTGCGTCCTCGATTTGTTCACGTGATTCTTCAGCTGCTTTTTTACCAATTTCAGGGTTGGCACCAGCACCTAATCCACGTGTTAATTTTTCACCAATTTGAATCTTAGACTCAGCTTTAGATAAGTTTAAAGCTTGTCCGTCAGTATTGATTGAAATAAATTCTACGTTATTCATACCATGATCAATCATTCGGTTTACAGCGTTGTTACCGCCGCCCCCTACACCGATGACTTTTAACGTCGCTAAATGATTAAATCCTTGTTCAAATTCTAACATTTGTATTTCCTCCTAGTTTTAATGGCCAATCATTCGAATAGTGATTTCATCAGTTTTTTAAATTTACTATCTTCTTGGTTATCATTTTGTTGAGGTTTACTTTCAGAGTCTTGATCGACTTCTGTATGTTTATCATATCCCTCATCTGAATCGGAACGAGTTTCTACTGAATCATTATCTGAAGGTTGTTTGCTTTCTGATTTGTTTGATCTCTTCTTAAACCAATCAAATCCTGATGATTTTGTCGTATTTGAGTTATCTTCAGATTCAATAACTTCTTCCTCGAATTCTTCACTGTCATGATTATTTATTGTAACATAATCAAGTAATTCATCGAAAGTAATGCTACTAGAAATCGTAGATATTGCAGAAGAATATTCAGGTTTTCTAATACCCATTTGTGATGGCGTATGTACTCTTACCTTTTCATTAACTAAATCTTGTAACAATTCTTTAATTCCTAATAAGTTCGATGATCCACCTGTAACAACGAATCCACCATTAACTTTCGTCAATTGTAATGCTTGCAATACATCAAATACTTCAAAGAAAATATCTTCAACACGTGCTTCCACAATATCTGCAAGATCTTTTTGAGTGAATTGTGCGTCTTCGTCTCTATCAACTTGATCCACACTAAACACATCTTGATCTGAAGCAGAATCATAAAATGCATGGCCGTATTGATGTTTAATCTTCTCAGCTGTTTCGTATGAGGTATTTAAACCTTTAGCGATATCTTCTGTAATATCTCTACCTGCCATTTCAACCGCGTCACCATCAACAAGTTCACCGCGCTCATAAAAAGCAAGTTGTGTAATATCTTCACCGATATCAATAACGCATGCGCCAAGTTCTTTTTCAGTTGCTGATAAAATAGAACCATAGTTATAAGCATCAGAGTATACATCTAATACATCAACACCACATGCTTCGACACATTTTATCATGTTTATTAAGATTGATTTCTGTATTGCAATGACACCAGCTTCTACTTCTAAACTGTGTCGTGCAATAAGTTCTTTTGGATCTGAAACTTCATTATCGCCATCTACAATAAATTGTATTGGAAACGCGTTTATAATTTCAGTTTCAGGTACGTCGTTCTTTTCGCGTATACCTTCTAGTACACTTTCAACATGTGTACCATCTAGTTCTGTATCTTCTTGAAATTCAATTTTATTTGATTCATCAAATACTTCAGTTCCGATAATTGGAAGTTTTAAAAACACTTCTTTAATATCTATACCGGAAGCAATAGAAGCTTTTTTTATAGTATCTTTGACTGCTTGTTTCGCAACGTCAAAGTCATCGATTAGTCCATTTTTTATCCCACTCGTGTAGGTTTGTCCTGTACCTATCACATTGATGCCATTGTGAAATTTCTCGCCTACTATTGTTTTAACACTTGATGAACCAATATCTATACTTACATAATAATGCTCTTCCATAGATAGGCACCTCCTGACAATTACTTATTAAAATTCACACTACCTATAGTTTACAATAGGTTGCAATGCTTGTGAACTATAAACACATACATTTGTCTAAATTTTAATTATTTTTGTCCGTTTTCTTTTTAATATTATTTAATGCATCTTGTAATTGATTTTTAGCTTTATCTTGTTGTTGAGATCCTTTTTCTACATTTTGATCTGTGGCTGATCTTGAATCATTTTCTCCAGCGTTACTATATGGAATAAATGAAGCGCCAACCGATAAATCTATGTAGCCTGAATTTTTAAGCTCTCCCGTTTCATCACGCTCTAATGATTGTGACATTTGAGGATAATATTTCATCTTGTTTCCGAAAGTATTCATATCTCCGACAATTTGAAGTCCATCTGTTGTATATATTTTAATTTGGTTAGTTGATTCTGAATCTTTATCGTAACTTACTTCAGAAATTGATGATCTAATATTAACTGGGATTTTTGCTAATTGTTTAATAATAAGGTTTTTTTGCTCATTATCAAACCCATCTAAAATCGGACCATCATCAGAAACATCGGATTTGTAATTTTCTAGCTCAGTTCCATCTTCAGTAATTGGAACATATTTATCTTTTTTGTTAATTAATCCAACGACTTGGTCTTCGGTAACTTCAACTGTCAATTTGTTGGGCAAATGCTTTGTGACTTTAGCTTTTTTCATTAATGTTTCTTTTTTAAGTCTTTGCTCAGCACTTGAAGTACTGTACGTATACATTCGCGAATTGTCATTCACTTTAAGCGCTTTTTTAATATCACTATTTGAAACATTGTGATTACCTTTAATTTCAATATTGTTAATCTTACTTAATGGTGTAAACATATAAATTAAAATTAACAAAATAATTAAAAGTAACACGCCAAATATAGAGTATTGAATTTGTTTTTGCCTCTTTCGACGTTTCTCGCGTTTTTCTTTTAAGTATTCGGAATCAAACTTACTAACTTTGTCAGACAATATATTTCACATCCTTTAGAAAGACGGTAAATGCGCTTTGAAACGATTTATAAATTTATTTCCACGCTCTTCAAACGTAGAGTATTGATCCCAACTTGCACATGCTGGTGAAAGTAATACAACATCATTTGTTTCAATAATTTCTTGAATTTTGTCTACAGCGTCTTCAACATCGATGGCTTTAATTACATATTTACCTTGGCTTTCACCCAGTTTAACAAATTTATCTTGGGTCTCGCCGAAAGCGACCATCACTCTAACATTTTCCATGTAAGGAATAAGTTCATCGAAGTCATTACCGCGATCTAATCCCCCACATAACCAAATAATAGGTTTATCAAACGCATTTAAAGCGAACTGAGTTGCTAATGTATTTGTAGCTTTAGAGTCATTGTAGTATTTATTTGTTTTATTTGTACCTACATATTGTAATCGATGTTCAATACCAGAGAATGTTGTTAAACTCTCAATAATCGCTCTGACTGAAACGCCAGCAAGTAATGCTGCCAATACTGCAGCTAAAATATTTTCTAAATTATGTTCACCTGGCAATACGAGATCATCCGTATGAATGATTCTAAATCCTTTAAATTCAATATAGCCATCTTTTACATAAATACCATCAACTTCTTGTTGAGTTGAGAAGTATAATACTTTTGAATGCAGTGATTCGGATTCAATTAAATGACGTTGATGATAATTACAAATTAAATAATCATTTTCTGTTTGATTCTCATAGATACGCTTTTTAGCATTTTGATAATTTTCCAATGATTCGTGATAATCTAAATGTGCGGAATAAATATTCGTAATGATTGCTATATGTGGTTTATACTGTTCAATTCCTAACAACTGGAACGAAGAAAGTTCAGTTACTAAGTAATCGTTTTCTGTTACCTCTTGAGCAACTTTTGATGCCACAAACCCGATATTTCCGGATAAACGACCTGTTACTCTACTATTTTGAAACATGTCACCGATTAATGAAGTGACTGTTGTTTTACCGTTTGTACCTGTTACACCTATAATTGGCGCTTCTGATACAAGATAACTTAATTCAACTTCTGTTAGAATTCTTAACCCTTTGTCCATAGCAGCCTTGATTAAAGGTACCGTATAAGGAATACCAGGATTTTTAACAATAATTGGGTCTTTGTCTAGCAATGATAGTGGATGTTCTCCACCTATTACGGTAATACCCATGTTTTGTAAATCCTTTGCATGTGAATCATGACTTAAATCTTTACCATCATTGACAACCACTTTTGCACCGAGTTTATTCAATAACTTTGCAGCTTCATACCCGCTCTTTGCTAAACCGACGATTAATACATCTTTATCTTCTAATCCAGTGTAATTCAACAATTTAATTCACTCCAATCCATAAACCTAGCAATCCTGAAATTAGTCCCACTGTCCAAAACACTGTTACAACCTTTTTCTCATTCCAACCAACAAGTTCAAAATGATGATGCAACGGAGCCATTTTGAAAATACGTTTTTTCGTTAATTTATATGAAGTAACCTGTAGCATAACTGATAAAGTTTCTGCTACAAAGACCAACCCAATAAATATAAGTGACAATTCTTGGTTTAACATGATTGAAATCGTAGCAAAAATACCACCTAACGCTAAACTACCTGTATCTCCCATAAATACTTTAGCTGGATTTAAATTGAAAGGAAGGAAACCAACTAATGCGAAAATCATAATAACACAGAAGATACCAATAGATGACGCACCTTGGATATATGACATAATCGCAAACATTGTAAATCCAATGATAGATAATCCAGTTGCTAATCCATCTAAACCATCTGTTAAATTCACTGCATTTGAAAAGCCAACTTGCCAAAAAACAATGAATATAACGTAAGCTAATGAAAGTGGTACCTCAATACCAATAAATGGAATATGAATACCTGTAGAAAAATCAGTTAAGTTAAATACTTGGCTCAGTATAAAAAAGATAACTGCAATCCCAATTTGTGCGAAGAATTTTTGTTTACTCGTTAAACCTTGGTTATTTTTCTTAACTACAATAATGTAATCATCAATGAACCCGATTAAACCAAAACCAATTGTCACAAATAATAATAAAATCATAGGATTAGAATTGTCTGTGAATATAATTGCGAGTAAAGTAGTAATAATAATACTTATCAAGAATGTCAGGCCACCCATGGTTGGTGTGCCGGTCTTTTTCATGTGACTTTGAGGCCCTTCTTCTCTAATACTTTGGCCAAATTTCATTCTTTTTAGAGTAGGTATAAGTACTGGGACTAATACAAATGTAATGATAAATGCAATGATTGCGAGTAAATAAATCATATTATGCTCCTTTTTATATTTAATTGGATTATGTCGAAATGCACTTGTCGTATACTGTAATTTTAGTAAATGACGAAGTATATCAAAAGAAGTAAGGATGGTAACTCTAATGAAAAGACTGGCCCGAAATGAACCCGTCAAATCATTAAATGTTACCCCTGACCTCTTTCAAATTACTCCTAGGTGTGCGCTGCGTTTTCAAAGTTCTGCTTTAATTATTTCCATTCTCGGTTGATTGTGTTTCGGTTGAATTGCTATTAGATGTATTCTCTTCGTTTGATTGATCTGTTTCATTTGATGGTTTTTCTTCAGATTGTTGGTCTTCAGAAGATGAATTATTGGTTTCATCTGCTGTGTTGCCTTCGTTTGAATCTTTATTCACTGATGCATCATCTTTCTCATCTTCTTTTGACTTATCTTTATCATCTTTTTTCGCTTTATCTTTCGATGACTTTTTAGGTTGTGGTTTAGTTTCACCACTTATTTGTTTTGATGAAAGTGTAACTTCAATTTTGTCATTCTTACCGATGTTTTGACCTTTATTTACAGATTGTTTTGACACAAATCCGCTACCTTTCATTGTAACTTTCGTATGCGTCATTTTTTCAAATGCGACTACTTCTTCTTTAGTCCAACCTGACATATCAGGCATTGTTAAATCTCCATCAGTTAGCAATAATACCTTACTATTTGGAAGTATCTGTTTATTCGCTTTAACAGACTGTTCTTGAACTTTTTCTCCGTTACCGATAACAACTGGCTCAAGTGATTTGCCGTTAATTGTGTTTTCTGCTTTATCTACGCCTTGGCCTTCTACACTTGGCACCTTACTATATTTAACGTCAGCTTTACCTTTTGATTTTTCATCTGTTTTTAAGTAGTTAAGTGTATTTTTCATGATTGGTTTAAATGCTTTACTTACACCCATTTCATAAGCTTCTTTATCATTTTTCTGAGCTAAACTCATACCAGCATAAACGATGACTTTTGGATTCTTCTTCGGAGCATCACCGATGAAGCTTACGAAGTATGGGTTTTCACCTTTAACATAACCGCCATTATCAGAGTCAGCTACTTGTGCAGTACCTGTCTTACCTTCCATATCGTAACTATCATCTCGATAGTTTTTAGCGTGACTATCTTTACTGTTAACTACTTTATCTAATTCAGTTCGAACTTTTTTAGCAGTATTCTTAGTAATTGGCTTGCCTGCAAACTGTTTTTTACCTTTATAAAATGTCTTATTACTTACTGGATTAGTAACACTGTTAACATACCAAGGTTTAAGCATTTTACCGTCATTTAAGAATGAAGATTGCGCTCTTAACATTTGTACAGGCGTAACTGTTGTTGATTGACCGAATGAAGTTGTTTTTTGCTGAGCTTCATTATCCCAAGCAATGCCACCTTCAGCTTCACTATCAAACATACCGTTTGTTGATTTACCGAAACCAAATTTTTCATACCAATGTTTCATCTTATCAGCACCAACGAGATCTTGTAAGTGCATCATTAATGTATTTGATGAGTAAGTAAAACCAAGTGTCATTGGGATATCGCCCCAACCGACTTTATTCCAGTCAGAGATTTCATCTCCCATAACTTTTCTAGGTCTCGCTTTATATTTCTTATTAGGTTTAAATTTACCTTCTTGAATTGCAGCTGCTAAACCAAATGATTTAAATGTAGAGCCTGGTTCATAGGTATTTTGATATAAATCATTTGCCCAGTTTTTACCAAAATCTTCACCTGTTTCAGGGTTAAATGTTGGTCGTTGACTATAAGCTAATATCTCTCCAGTTTTAGCATCCATAACTACTGCAAATAAGTCCTTAGGTTGATAGTGATCGACCATATCATTTAATGCTTCTTCGACGAACACCTGAATATTAGAATCTATTGTTAAATGCACGTCATCTCCGCGTTGTGGTGTCTTTTCTTTTTTAGAACTTGGAGCAATGTAACCCCAGATGTCGTGAATATAAGATAACGCACCTTTTTTACCTGCTAAGTTCGTATTAAATATTTTTTCAACACCCATAGCACCTTTAAGTTCACCGCTATCTGGGTCTTTTTGTGCAATACCAATTAGATGTGAAGCGAATTTACCATTTGGATAGAAACGTTCAGTTTCAGGATATAGCGTTATACCTGGTAAATGCATTTTTTCAATCTTTTGTTTATCTTTATATGTTAAATCTTGTCCTTTTCGACCAAATTCAACTTGGAATGCTTTTTTATTATTCAATCTTTTTTCTATTTCTTCTGGCGTCATGTCGATTACTGTAGATAGCTTTTTAGCTGTTTTCTTCTTATCAGTAACGTGTTTAGGTTTATCGCTACCTTCACTCGCCTTTTTATCAATGATTGCAACAAGTTTATATCTTTCAACGTCTTCGGCTAATATTTTGCCTTTTCTATCGTAAATTTTACCGCGTTCTGCTTGTTGTTGTTCTTTCACCATATACTTTTGGTTTGCTTTCATGATTAAATCTTGACCAGCTGCATGTCCAGTTAACATGATATAAGAATACCTTAAAACCAACGTAAAAAAGAGCAGTCCGAATCCAAGGATGAGTAGGACTGCCCCTATTTTATTTTGTTTTATAGGTAATTTTGGTTTTTTAAATTTAATTTTTCGCTTCGCCATTATTACGCACTACCTTTACATTATCGTTCTTAAGGCTCATACCTTGATCTTTAGCCTTGTCGTAAATGCGTTCATATGATGAGTTCTTTTTAATTTCAGATTCGATAGCGCTATTCTCACTTGCTTGTTTTTCGATTTTTGAATCTAAATCTGCAATTTTGCCTCGAGTATCATACGCATCCATTTTTAAAGATAGCATATAAATACTAATTAAAGCAATTAAAGTTATAAGTGATATGTATAACATCTTTTCAAATTTAGTAAGCTGTACAACGACTTTGCGTTTGACGCTCTTCTTTTCTTTTTGGGTATTCGGTTGCGAGTCCGGAATTTGATGTGCTGTATTATCGTACGGTTGATATATCTTTTCTACGGCCACTCTTTTCACTCCTTATTTTAATATTTCTGCTACTCGTAATTTTGCACTACGGGCACGATTATTATTTTCTAAATCTGTCTCACTTGCGACAATTGGTTTGCGATTTACTCTTTTTAACTTTGGCGTATATGTTTCAGGAATTACTGGTAAACCTCGTGGTGTTTCAGGCCCCTTTTCATATTCTTGAAACATTTGTTTACACAAACGGTCTTCAAGAGAATGGAAAGTGATGACCGATATTCTACCTTCTACGCTCACATGTTCAATCGCTTGCTCTAATGATTCTTCAAATGCCGCTAATTCGTCATTAACAGCAATTCTGATTGCTTGAAAGATTCTTTTAGCCGGGTGACCGCCTTTACGTCTTGCTTTAGCAGGTATCCCTTCTTTAATTACATCTACAAGCTCTAGCGTTGTTTCAATACTTTTAACTTCTCTATTTTGCTCAATTCGTCTAGCGATTTGTTTAGAAAATTTCTCCTCACCATAGCGGTGGAATATTCTTACTAAATCTTCAAATCGCCATTCATTTACTACTTCATATGCTGATAGGGATTGTGTTTGATCCATGCGCATATCTAATTTTGCATCTTGATGATAACTAAAACCTCTTTCAGGCACATCAAGTTGTGGACTCGATACGCCAAGGTCGTAATAGATACCATCCACTTTTTCAATATTTAATGATTTCAAAATGTTGTCTAATTCTCGGAAATTGCTGTGAATGAATGTTACTTTATCTAAATGGTCTTTCAAAACTTCTTTCGCATTTTCAATTGCTTGTGTATCTTGATCGATTGCAATTAGTTTGCCATTGTCATTTAACTGTTCTAGTAAATATAAGGCGTGACCTGCTCCACCTAATGTACAGTCCACATACACACCATCTTCTTTTATATTTAAGTAATCAATGGTTTCTTTAAGCATTACACTGACATGATGAAACACGTTAACGCCTCCGTTTAAAATTCAAAATCAATCAAATCTTCTGCAATATCTTCAAAGCTTTCTTCAGATTCTTCATAGAAATTATTCCAAGTTTCTCTATCCCAAATCTCAATTCGATTTGAAACACCGATAACTGTACATTCTTTGTTCAAATTGGCGTATTGTCGTAAATTCTGAGGGATGTTGATACGCCCTTGCTTGTCTAACTCCACCTCAACGGCTCCTGAAAAGAACATACGCATAAATTTACGTGCATCCTTTTTCGTCATAGGTAAGGTTTTCATGTTTTCTTCGATGACTTGCCATTCTTCTAAAGTGTAGCCAAACAAACATTTATCAAGGCCTCTAGTAATTATAAAACGTTCATTTAAGTCATATCTAAATTTGGACGGAACAATCATGCGTCCTTTTGTGTCCAACTGATGATCGTATTCTCCCATGAACATTTTATAATCACCTCACCTTCTTATATCTATAATTTACCACATCTCACCACTATCCTCCACTAATTATACAAAATTCCCCAAAATTTATCATAATACAAAAAAATAACCCGATTCATCTCGAAGATGAATCGGGCAAATCCCAACGCGCTCTAAGGTTTTATGATTATATGGTCAAAGGTGTAGGAAAGTGGAGGGTAGGTGGAGGGACTGAACACATCCAGCCCAAATTCATTTAAAATTTGGAGCGGATTCCATATTCTTTCTTGCAAACCACCCATTGGATGTAGCACATGTTTAATTTCTCTAAAATGTTTCATACTTACATCATTTTCTCTTTCAATATTAAGCAAATACCTTTTTAGCAAATAATCGAATTGTTGTTGATGAATTTCATTATTTTTAGCGAGTAAATTTTTATTATCATTATTATTCTCTACTTTGGATTCTAATGATTGATATAAGTTCGCTTGTTCTTCTTTTAAGGCACTCACACGCTCAATAAAATCTGTAGAAGCTCTAGCTCTAATAAATTTATCTTTATCTTCTACTATGCCATTTTCGATAATTTGTGCTGTATTGAGCTCGTACTGGGAAATTAATTTTTCAATTCTTTCATTTAAATAGCTAATACGTAGACGTGGCATTACGATTGGCAAAGGTATATTTAACAGAGTGAAAATATCATTTAACTCTGTCCAATATTTTATTTCACTTGGACCACCTACAAAGGCTACCGTGTTAAATAACCATTCTTCCATTAATGGTCGGGTCACAACGTTATTTGAAAAACGGTGAGGTTCTTCATCTAATATTTTGAAAAGTTGTTCCTTCGTATATTTCTCATCCGATTTAGACAAATAATAGTAGTCATTTTCAAACGTCAATAGTTGACGCTTCTCATCTTTTTCTAAAAATAGATGTACATTACTATCAGTTTGAATCATTTGTTCGATATTATTTGCCATCGTATCCTGCTGTGTCTTTCTAAATGTTGAATCAATTTGTTGATGATTTTCAATTATTGTTTTGAAAAATGGACGTTCAAATGATCTTAACTTTTTATTATTCGCATCAATTAATAAGAGACCGTAATCTTTGAACACTTCATGGATAAGCGCCTTAAACATATCAGACCAATAATCATAACGCTCGATAATATTTGTACATATCTCAATTAATGGCTTTGTATGTTTCGTTTCTTTTAATTCTTTAAAGAAACGGTTCAAACTATTTAATAATTCGTCCTTGTCCGGCTTATAATTGGAAACGCCATTTTCTGGTGGTTCTAACGTATGATATTTAACTTTTTTCAACTCTGCTTTCTGCCGATTGTATACATTGAAATGGTTAACTTCTTCGAAATCATGATCTTCTCCAGCTATCCAAAATACCGGTACAACATTGAAATCATACTCTTTTGAAAGTTGCTGACTTAAAGTAATAATGGAAAAGATTTTATGGAAAGTATATAACGGTCCACCAAATAGTCCAGCTTGTTGACCACCTATTACTACTTTAGCGCCCTTAGACAAGGATTGAATATGATCTTTTTGAAGTTCAGTAAGGTCTAAATCATTCATATAATCGTTAATAATATTCGCTAACTTTTGTTCCCTACCATTATTTTCGCTTTTTAATTTATTGAGATAATCGGTTGAATGCATCGCATTATAATGAAAAAACTGAGTAACCTGTTTATCGTCTTGTTTTATTTTAGAAATAAATTGATCTTTTTCATTAAGTTTCTTTATCAGACAATCCATTTATATATTTCTCCTTATGTAATCTGTTCTTAATTAGTATAAAGCGTAAGGCGTTTATTGACAATTTAACGGCTTAAATTGACTTTTAAAACTTAAAATCTTATGAATGTCTAAAAATCTAAACAAGTATTTATGCAGTGAAACTATAATTTTGGAAAATGAAGTAAGTTAGTTAAACAGTAATTATTGTGAAATTCGCTTAAAAATCATGTATAATGGTAATATGATAACGAAGGGGGAACGTCTATGAGTAATGTAAAACGTCTTGATATTAACTACAAAACAGACGAGCTTTTTAAAGACTTTAGAAATTTTGGAAATGAAAATTTATACTTTGTCGATGAACTTCGTGGTGAAATGATCGACGCAAGTTCAGAGTCACCTTTCTATGGAATTTATGTAGGTGATCGATTAGGTGCAAGGATGGCCTTATATAGAAAAGGCGAAGTCGAAGAACAGCACTTCCCTGATTTCGATGATTATAATATCCTTTGGAAACTCGAAGTATTAAAAAATTTCCAAGATAGAGGATATGGTACAGAATTAATTAATTTTGCAAAAGAACAAGGACGCCCAATTAAAGTGATCGCTCGTAACCAATCAAAAGATTTCTTCATTAAACATGGTTTTGAAGATTTAAATAAGAAGAATAAAGATGATCACGACATCTTAATTTGGACTCCATAATAGAGTTGTGCTATGTAATTAGCACAACTTTTTTACTTTATATATGCTTAACTTTTGTATATATAATGGTAGAAACGCGACACAGCCATTATTATTTATAGCAAATCATTGTTAAAATCTATTGATTTCGCTCTAAATGTACAAGCGAGTTTTTCTTAGAACACAAATAGTCCATCTAATTTAATAGATGGGGTTGTAAATGTAAAGACGTTAAATATTACATAAAATTGGATAGGTTAATCATTCCAAACTCCCATCATCCCCATAAAAATTTTTTTAATACAAAAAAACGACCAAGGTTATTACCCTGGTCGTTGCTTATATTAATTCAATCTTATAGTCCGAATGCTTTTGAGATTAAGCCAGCTGCGTTTTCGATGATTCCAACGATGCTTGTACCTAATTTAGCGTTGTCTCCTGCTTTACCTGCTTCGATTGCTGCTTTGATGTTTTCGATTAATTTTTCCATGATTAATAACTCCTTTATTTTTTATTTTAATTTAAAGTGTAACTTATAGTCCGAATGCTTTTGAGATTAAACCTGCACCAGCTTCAACGATGCTTACGATGTTTTTACCTAAATCTGCACCGTTACCTGATTTTGCCGCTTCTACTGTGTTTGCGATTGCTTCTGCTAATTTTTGCATGTTCATTACTCCTTACGTTTTAAATTTTTTAATTATATCTTATAGTCCGAAAGCTTTTGAAATTAAACCTGCACCAGCTTCAACGATGCTTACGATGTTTTTACCTAAGTCTGCACCGTTACCTGATTTTGCCGCTTCTACTGTGTTTGCGATTGCTTCTGCTAATTTTTGCATGTTCATTACTCCTTACGTTTTAAATTTTTTAATTATATCTTATAGTCCGAAAGCTTTTGAAATTAAACCTGCACCAGCTTCAACGATGCTTACGATGTTTTTACCTAAGTCTGCACCGTTACCTGATTTTGCCGCTTCTACTGTGTTTGCGATTGCTTCTGCTAATTTTTGCATGTTCATTACTCCTTACGTTTTAAATTTTTTAATTATATCTTATAGTCCGAAAGCTTTTGAAATTAAACCTGCACCAGCTTCAACGATGCTTACGATGTTTTTACCTAAGTCTGCACCGTTACCTGATTTTGCTGCTTCTACTGTGTTTGCGATTGCTTCTGCTAATTTTTGCATGTTCATTACACCTCTGTTTATAATTTTAGTTTTTAATTAATTATTGACCAGTTGCTTTTGAAATTAAATCTGAAGCTACTTCTGCACCTTTTGTTACGATGTCTACAATGCTAGTTCCTAATTTAGAACCGTCACCTTTGATTGCAGCATCTACAGTGCTTCTAATTGCATCGAATAAACCTTCCATTATAAACACTCCCTGTAAATGTTATCTTAATGACAATAAATGTTAAAAACGAAGCTGAATCATTAATTTGTTTAGCTATCGTTTCGACAACTATAATATAAAATATTTGAGACAAATTTTGGTCAATTATTCCTACTTCGGTACATTTTAGCAATTTCTGTACACGAAATTAGCGCAAAGTACAGTTTTGAATGCCTAACTGTATTTTACGCCATTCAGTTTCATGCAATTAAGTTAACGAATTATTAATTGAATTTTGCGTGATTGTAAATATCGTCATAATTTTCAGATTAATATAAGGTTTGATATGTTTTTCTAGATATAATCGGCTATTTCGAGTGGTTTTTCGTGTGGTTTACCAAATTGTAAGTAATTTGATTTATTAAAAAGAGTGTTGAGAAGGTTTTATATGATAAGTAATCGCTTTCATTTTCTTCATACCTTTTAAGTTAATGGATTAAACATTTTTTATACATTTAATATAAAAAGTGCAAAAATCTTTAATTTTATCCCCATTAACTCGAGGTTTGGCGTAACTTTGAATACATAAATTGACGCCTAACTGTTATAGAAGAACAGTTAGGCGTATATAAATGTGTTGAAAGGTTTAATTAATAACTTCATCGACGAATGCTTTATTTGCAGTAATGACTAATCCATCTTCTGTTATAAGTCTAGGAATGCCTTTTTTAGTAAATTCAGTATCAACTATATTAACAGTATCGCCAATATTTACTTCGTGATTCGTTCTATGTTTAAACTCTATATCTTTATATTGGTATATTTTTTTAATAACTTTAACTTTTAATGGTTGATATTTAAAATATTGAGCAGGTTTTTTAGATTTTGTTTTTTGTTTATTTAAAAACTCTGCCTTAAACTTTTGTCTTTTCAGTTTAGTATTTTTACTTGCATTAGGCATATTCATATTAACAATACATGGTTTATACTCATCGTGAATAATATTAATATTAAAATCAAAATCACATTGACTGAGTGTCTCAGAATCTAAATAAATATAGTTTCCTTCTTGTGTATATGGAATTTCTTGTTCATTTGGTTCATTATAAAGTTCCATTAATACAACTTTATTTATATGAACTTGGCTATTTTTATAAATCCTTATTACTTCTTTTAGAGAATGATCTATAAAATGTGTACCCTCATATACTGCAAACATTTCTTCTTTAACTGGTATACAATGACGTAAATGTTCAGGCATCGCAAAATAAATTTGATTATCTTTTACAAACTTATTAGCATTCCCACCTTTTGTTAACAATTTTACGTAATCATGTAACAAGTCATATTCCTTGTTTATAAGGAATTGATAAATATTTTTATATTTATCAGCTGTTATATAGTTCTTACCGTTTTTATTATATCTATCTAGGATAGCTAGCATTTCATCAAAAAGTTGATAAAATATTTCCTTATTTGGATGTTTTAAAAATCTTTTCCTATTAAACAGTCTTGCTATAAAATCGACTTCTATAATTCTGCTTAAAGCTTGAAACTCAGTAGATTTTGGTAAAGATAATTTCAACACTTCTTCCAATATTTCCAAGTTACATTCTGTTTTTTCTATAATACTTGTTTCACCTACAAGTGATTCATTTTGACTAAAGCGATTGACATGATATACAGGCATTGGATTCATAGAAGCGTTTCGACACTTTGAGATTGCTTCGATAAAAAATAGCTTATCTTCTCCAAATTTATAATGTTGAAACTGAATATGATTTTGTTTCAATATATCTGTTTTTATAATTTTTCCAGGAGGCCCTACCGCTCTGAATATTTTATTAATCTCATATGGAACGAGATGATTTGCTTCTTTATACGAAGTAAATCTTCCTAACTTCGTCACTGCTTTTTCAGTATGTTTGATACTGTGGCCAAAAGCCACATCTGCATCATTTGCTTGTGCCTGTTTAACTAATTTTGGTAATCCAGTTTCATCAAGCCAATCATCTGCATCGAGGAAGGTAATATATTTACCTTGTGCATCGTTTATACCAATATTTCTCGGTACTGCAGGACTACCTGTATTTACTTCCATGATCACTAATTTTAAAAAGTCATATTTATTTAAATATGATTTAATTATTTGTTGTGATTTATCATTTGAACAGTCATCAACAAATATCGCTTCTATTTGGTTTTTATCTATATTTAAATTATTAATTGATTCAATACAATTTTTTAAAAACAATTCCTTATTGTAGACCGGTACAATAATTGACAATAATTTTTCCAATTGTAACTTCCCTTCTTACTTTAAGCAATTTACAAATCCGAAATGAGTTAGTAATTTATTTTTTAATTTAACTTCCCACATTAAATTAAAATACACTCAAATATTCTTTGTTTTTGCAATTTTCTAAATTTTAATTAAAGTATTTATATATTAATAAAACCACCTAATATTGCCCTGGGTGGTTCAGTGAATATTGAACTAGCAAAGTAACAAAACGTCTTTCATATCATTAAAGTTATATAACTTTTACGATTCTTTATCTGAATTTGATTTACTGTTCTTTTTCAAGAACCCCATTGCTTTATCGATGTATTTTGAATAATCTTTACCTTTTTTCTTTTTAACTTGATCATTAACTTTATTTAATCCTTGCTCAAGTTTCCCGTTTTCGACATATTTATCAACTTGCTTTTTCACATCGTCTTTATTCACTTAAAATAACCTCCTATAAAGAATTTTTTATCATTTACCCACGTCAAACAATAGTAAAACGGGGTAATTTCATATCATTTTATATTAAACCGTCGCATATATTCAAATAATTTCATATACAGATAAAGACCTTTACAGGAGTATTTTATCAAAATGATGATAAAAACACCAAAATAGTGAAAAATCATATATATTTTTGAATCTCATAGTATTGCTTTATAAAGCTAGTTTAGATATAATAATATTTGTGTTAAAAAATCATGTCCTGGTAGCTCAGCTGGATAGAGCAATGGCCTTCTAAGCCATCGGTCGGGGGTTCGAATCCCTCCCAGGACGTTTATAAGTTTCCTATATTAGCTGAAACCCCATAACTAAAGGGATTCAGCTTTTTTATTTACTAACTAAGCCTAATAAAATACAACTAAATTCACATATCTTTGTCACGTGCATGACACAAAAATAACCACCTAGTCGTTTAGGTGGTTCCTCGCATATTCATATAATTTTTCGGTTGTTCTTAATTTTTGATTATCATATCTCGACTACCATTTCTAATTGAAGCTAGTGCATTATGACTAACTCCAATGTATTTATGAATTAAAAAACTTTTTATTACTTCCATCAAACTTGTAATAGTTTAGAGGTATTTACCCAAATTACCTTTGTCCGTTGTTTTTAACTTTTTAGTTTTTCTTAATTATTTTTAATTTTTTTATTACACTTCTCATTAGAAATATCGTTGCTAAAATATTAGTAACAATACTTATTATCGTTAGTATCTTATCTGTTTTATCCAAAAATCTCAGCCCTATTTACTAAAAGTAAAAATCCCAATTAATCAATATGAATCTCCGATTTTATATCAAAAGTTTTTAAATGATATTTAGTATGAGATTCACAAATGAAAGAATTAAAGTAATTATCATGATAATTAAAGTTGATTTCTGTTTCTTTTCTTGAGTCATAAATAATTCCCCTTTATTAAAATGAACCTTGAGTGCAATTAACTATTCGAATTCTATTTCTTTTGAGCTAAATGCAATAGGTTTTGTAAAACTAATTATACCACAATATTTATTGTATAAACTATTGTGTTAAAATTTAACTACAAATCTTTTATATGGAGGAATTAATTGTGTCTTTAATCCTTTATATCCTTTTAATTATTATTGGTGTTTTTGGATTTATCTTTTTAATAGATTATTTCTTTAATAAACGAAACTAACAAAACTGTAAGGTCTGTTTTTATTTGTAAATATTCATGTTTTAATGTAACTAACAAAAGTTTGTTAAAGGAGTGATTGTAAATGAGTTTAGCCGCTTTATTCATTTTATTTGTGGTAATTTTAACTATTGCGGTAGTTTTAGGCATTAAAAATGCTTAATTTTAGTTAGAAAGTTATTTGATAATATCGATAAGTTCTTTTTTGGCAGCTGCACGTGCAGGTACCCATCCGAATATTATACCTATGAGTGTGGAAACACCTACCGCTATAAGTATTGAACTAAAACTCACCACACTTGTAATATATTTTGGCGTCAATAAATCAATAAGTGAAGCGAATATTATTCCTAATGTTAGACCAATTACTCCGCCTAAGACACATAGAACCACACTTTCTATGAGAAATTGCAACTCTATATCTCGTGCTTTTGCTCCGAAAGCCCGTCTTATTGCTATTTCTTCGGTACGTTCTGATACAGAAATATACATGACGTTCATTACACCAATACCAGCTATAAACAGAGAAATACCTGCGACAGCGGCTACAAAATATGTAATTGCGTCAAACACTTTACCAATACCTTTTAACATGTCTTCAGTATCATTATAACTGTAGCTACCATTTCCGCTTCCAGACCCCTTTTTATTTAATTGTTTAACTACTTGATTAGCAATCTCTTTTTTAGAAGAACCATCTGTAACAGTTATTTGTAGGGTTTGCATTGCTTGGTTAAGGTTCACCAAATATCTATTAAAAGTTTGGCTAGGCATTTGAATTAAAGCTTCATCCATCGGGTCACTTTCAATACCTACAACTTCAAACCCTTGATTTTCTATAAAAATAATCTTTCCTATTGCATGATGTTTAAAGATATTTTTCGCAATATCCTTACTTATAATGACAACTTTCTTGAATAGATCATTATCCTCTTTACTAAAGCCTTGTCCTTTTTTTTAATATTTACTTCACCTATATGTTGAGGATTCGTCATTTTTGCACTATAACTTTCGTCCTTATCAACTTTCAATTTAGCTTCTGAAACGCCTTCTATTTGTTTTACTAAACTTAAATCTTCTTGTTTAAAAGGATTCTCTTTTGTATCTTCTCCATCCTCAGTCATAAAACTAATTGTAGCAATATTTTGAGCAGCCCCAGAATCTTCAAATTCCTTTGTTGTCGTTTCCTTAAATCCATTACCCAAAGACATAATCGTTATTACTGCCGCTATCCCAATAATAATACCTATCATTGTAAAGATATTGCGACGTTTATTTTTCAAAATCGATTTTAAAGAAATTATTATAATGTTAGTTAAACGTGTCATCCAACCACCTCTTCTCGCTGGATCTGCCCATCATGTATATGAATAATACGATTTGCTTTTTCGGCAACTGCTCGATCATGTGTTATCAATATAATCGTCGTCCTATATAGCTTATTTAACTTAATAAACAAATCAATAATATCTTTTGAGGTTTTAGAATCGAGTGCACCGGTTGGTTCATCAGCAATAATAAATTTAGGACGATTGATGATTGCACGTGCGATAGCCACGCGTTGTTGTTGACCGCCAGATAATTTATTAGGCACGAGATGTTCTTTTTCCACTAGGCCTACATCATTTAAAGTTTGTATCACTTGTGCATGAAATTTCTGTACATTATGTCCTGAATACATAAGAGGAATACATACATTTTCATAAATTGTGTTATTTTGTATTAATTTGAAGTTTTGAAAGACAAACCCTACCGTTTTATTTCGAATTTCGGCGAGTTGATTATCGGTACCCGTTTTATAATTTTCACCGTTAAAAATATAATCTCCTTCATACCCACGATCAATCAAACCTATAATATTGATGAGCGTACTTTTTCCTGAACCAGATGGACCCATAATCGCAATAAATTCTCCCTCTTGGATATGCAAGTTAACATCTTTCAATATATGTTTTTGTTCACTGCCATTTTGAAAGAATCGATTGATATTTTTAAGATTTATCATGATGATACCTCAACTTTGTCCCCATCATTCATCGTTTTCGCAGGTTTAACAATTAGCTTTTCACCAATTTTCAAGCCTTTTTTTACGAAAATCTCACCATTTTTACGTTCAATGAGAATATCTCTTCTTTCAACTGTATGATCCTTTTTAAGGACAAACACATCATGATTTCTATTAAGTACTGATCTAGGTAACTTTATCGTCTTTAAAGGGACTTTAATTTCTGTAGAATATCCTGAACGAATCGACGAACCGAGATCTCCAATCACAACATTATATTTTGAAAGATCGTTGTTATCACTATTAGAAGTATCATTTAATTGAATACCCGATAGCTGGTCGCTACTTTGACTACTCTGGTTCATATCATTATCTGCTAATTGTGTTGATTCTTCGTCGTACGAAGTTGGCAATTGAGAAATTTTCTTTATTTTTCCTACTGTAGATTTATCTGTACTTATAACCTTAATTTTTACTTTCTTTCCTACTTTCAATTTTTTTAAATCGAATTCCGAAACAGGTGTAAAAATTTGAGTTTCAAGTGACACTAACTTTAGTATTGGCGCACCTACAGCGATTTCTTCGTTACTATTTAAATCAACCTTTCCATTAAACGGGGCATATATATTGGCATTAACTTGTTGGTCAAAGTGATTTAATTGACGTTGTGCTTCAAACAAGGATGATTCATCACGATGTAACTTATTTTGTATAAGTTTACTATTGGGTTGATGGTTTAAACGTCTATAATCAATATTTATTTTATTTTGTGCATTATTTATCTTTCGTTGAAGTTCTTCACGGTGAATATTATTTATTTGGTAATTGATTAATGGCATCCCTTGTTTGACCGATTGACCATTCGTTACTTTCGTATTGATAAATTGCCCTACTTTAGAATTATTTCTAAATGTTTTGATGGCTTGTGGTGATGCTTTACCTTTTAAATTGATTGGTGGATCGTATGCTACTTTATATGTTTGATATACTTCTTGTTTATTTGATTCACCTTTACTTAGTTTTAAAATAAAAGCAATAATTAAGAGTATGAGAATTGATGCTACAATGATCCAAATATTTTTGTTTTTCATAGTTGTTTTCTCCATTCTTCTAATTCCATTGCAATAACATATACAACCTTTGTTATTCCAACTTTGTAGAAAATAAGTTATGCATTTATTTACTAAAGTAATTTTTAAAAAACAGACTACCACTTACCTCAGTAATTGTAGGTTCTGGTAGCCTGTCTGACTTAAATTATTTATTTTTATTTCATATTAATTGTCAAAACAGGAGGTAATCAACATTAAAATAAAAATAACTTAATCCGAGTTATGCAAGCTATATTAATTGAATGAAGCTCCTAAAATAGCTAGTCCCATACTTATAATTAAATACAAAATACCAAAGATGAGAGATGTTTTTTTACTAAATCTACACGTTGCAAATAAAATTAGTCCGAATAGATAGGCAGATAGTATAGTTTGTAAATTGATTGCACCTAAAATTTTATTTCCTTTATCAAAAATATTTAAGCTTGTAATTGTATAATCCGTTAAGGATAAACCGAAAACTAACTGTATAGTAATGAAAACCAGACTAAATATCGTAATAATAATGGATTTTAAAATAGCAGCCGAGAAAATACTCGTTCCTGAGACTTCATATTTCGCTATCTTAGAAATAATAACTATGAGTATAAAAATACTTAAAAGTGATACCAAACTAGAAAATATACCACCTATAATCGCACCATACATCATGATGTTTTTTGCATTGTCCAAATCTTTACCAACAATATCATTTTTTTGTAATGTCTTATCAAAATCTAAACCCATTGTAGTTACAACAGTTAACAAAATAGTAAGTATAATAAATATTAATAATTTTAATGCCCATTTACGATGTTGTCTTAAATTATAAAAGTGTTTTGCGAAAGGCAAAGAAGAATTTTCCAATAAATTGAACCTCCAGTATTTAATATTAACTTTACTATTGATACTAAAATTAGGTGAACCCTTTTAATACATAAATATCGTTGATAAAAACATGAACAATATTTCCTTATTCTATTACAATATTCATAATCATAATGGTTATGAGATTGATCTAGAAACCTCTCTCTTGGCTTTCTTCAAATAAACTATGTATGCGATATATATTTGTATAGTTAAGAAAGCAGAATTAACAATCCAATATAAGCCAATTGCAGATGGGAATATCATGCCCCACCATATGTAAATAGTTGGTGTTAATAATAGAGTGAACTGCTTTGATTGTCGTTCTTGTTTAGACTCTGTAAGTAAACTCGATAATGTTTGTGTGAATTTAAAAAAACCTGCAAGTAACGCAATATAAAAATCTGGTTCTTTCAATGAAAACCAAAGAAACTGTGTGTGTGACAAATTCTCACTATAATGTGGGTACTTTAATGCAAAAAATAGACCTATAATTATGGGTAGTTGCAAAATAATCGATATAAATGTAAAAGCATTTTTCGCATAACTAATTTGGTGCAGTTTATAAAGCTTATGTTTTTCCTTTTTTAATTTAATCATTTCTTTGAAAGAATCTGCAGACTTCATCTTGTTATCAATTTTTATTAATTCTGGTTTTAATCTCTTTTTCTTTTCACTATTAAAGTACATATTCTTAACGCTTATTAACATGAATGGTAAAAATATTATCCTCATTATGATAACGAGTAAAATAATCGCCAAACCATAACTGTTATTTAAATATTGACTTATATAATGCAATGTGGCATCCATCGGTGCAACGAACGTACGGTAAAAGAAATCGTTATGACTTTCTTCGTTTGAATAATCACAACCACTTAAAATCAAAACTACAGAAATTAATAAAATAAATTTCTTCATATTTTCACCTCAACTTTAATTACCTCCCACATTAATTTATCATAGTTTCAATTATTTTTATATCAACTAAAATAAATTTACTATATATTTTTATTACTAATGAGCGGAGTATATTTACTTTTAAAATGAGGATGCATATACTTACTTTGAAGAAAGGAGGGATCAATGATGTTTGAATTGTACAAAAAAATTAGATGGACTGGTATTTCAAAAAACACTGTGAAATCATTCATTAATGCTTTAATTCACGGTAATAATATTTGGACTGCACTTCAAATTGCCGGCGTAGTATTTTCTGGTGGTGTGGCAACAGCAATTTCTGTTATTGGAAGAGTTGCAATTGTAAAATTCGTTAAGCGCTATGGCATTAAAAAAGCGATTGCTTGGTAAAATATATAATATAACTAATATTGAGGTCTTCTATGTAAATATAGAATTAGAAGGTCTCTTATCATTTTTAAAGGAGTTTTATATGGGTTACATTTTAAAAAGGTATATTATCTTTAATATTTCCTATTATGTAAAGCGTAAGTTTGAATTTATAAAATACAAAAAGATTAGAGAACTATACAAACTTTTATTCGTCCTTTCATTATTCATATCGACTATAGGTATGTTGAGCTTAGGCTTAGTGCTT
Organism: Staphylococcus hsinchuensis; assembly: GCF_038789205.1. Taxonomy (NCBI): domain Bacteria; kingdom Bacillati; phylum Bacillota; class Bacilli; order Caryophanales; family Staphylococcaceae; genus Staphylococcus; species Staphylococcus hsinchuensis. The sequence goes on along the minus strand of NZ_CP128355.1, from coordinate 1,412,298 downwards.
GGTAGCAGTTTTATACATAATATGACTGAATTGTTATTTTATTACCTATTATTTACATTTCTATCTATTGTTTATTTACCTATTTATTCAAGAACTATGATAATGATAGATCCTATGGATAAAGAATTGTTGTATAGAACCAAACTGTCAAATCAGTCGTTATTTTTACTCATTTTTATTACTGACGCAATAAAAAAATCACCAACATATGTAAATATATTTGCATTAGGTTTAGGTATTTCGATAGCAAGTCACGACACATTTATCAATATCTTAAAAATTATTGCTAGCATTTCCCTATTTCTAATTATTTCTTTTATCGTGCAAGTCCTTTATATCAATCTTAAAGTTAAAAGTATGAAGAGGTTGTTTAGTTTTCAATATCTTATACTAAACATAGTTATTGGCTTTTTATTTTCTATTATCGGATTTTACGTGAGTCAATTTTTTGTTAATTTCATCGCTAAACCATTTATTCAATTTATTATTCAAACTGCACATAACAAAACTTCTTTTTCTTGGCCCAAGTATTACTCAAATTTAAAAAGCAGTTTAACAGAGATTCATATACATACTGTACATATCCTTAATACAATTTCACCTCATTTTATTTTTTATAAATTTAATTTAATTGCAACGATTGAACTTTTAATTCTTTCTATATTGTTGGGTTATTTAGTTTTTCGACAAAAGATTGGCTTTTGGTACAGATACGATCATGAATTTATTAAATCAATTAAACCCCAAAGTTTACCTATATTATTTAATAGGAAAGATGTTTTAACTCACATCCAATGGAACAACTTATTTAAAAATATTGAAGAATGTCAGTTACATAAATCATTCTTTTATATCAGTTATACGATTTGGTTTCTTTTTGGTGGTAGTTACTGTTTAAGTTTATATAATCATCATCCTTTAGTTAATGCTTTTATAGTTATTATTTTAATCAACAATATAGTAAGGGATGCATTTTCTTCAGGTGTTGACTTCTTCACAAAAACGTTACGGTTCGACGCTGAAAGAGAGAGTATTGCACTATATAGAATGAGTAATACAAACTTTGAAAAGTTATATCATGCCAAAATCAATGTCATCAGAGAACTAGGTTTTAAAGAAGCGCTTTTAACTATCATCATAGTTTTAGTTTTTTTCGATTTTGATTTTTACTTAACTATACTTTCTACAATTGTAGTTTTAATCAATATGGTATTTATTCCACATTTGGAATTACTTCCATCTTACCTATCGCCACATTTTAATCATCAGCATTACTCTGAATTTGAAAGTTTTGAAGATCAACATATTATAAATGAAACATTATTTGGCAAAATAAAAGATGGTATATCACTTTCATATGCATTTATCTTTTTAGTCGGATTTATTGGAAATAGAAGTTATGAAGATATTCTAATTTTCTTGATATGCTGGTCAATTTGTATGTTAATTGCACTGTTTATATTTATTTTATTATCGAAAAAAGCAATTACTAAAAAATGGGAAAGCAGGGATCTCTATTTATAATATAAACTTCAAACAAATCGTGCTTGTTTGTCTCTCTAAATTTTTTATTGGAATTCTAATTGGGGTGATGTTGTATTATTTTTCGGGGATTAACCTTGGTCATATGTATCTAAATAATGACTTAAATTTTATTGATATTTTACTAAATAACTTACTGTATTTTTCTATTTCTACCTTTGGTTTCTTAACATTGGGTTTAGCAAACGTGTTTTTATTACTTTTGAACGGTGCACTGATAGGTTTTATTTTTGCGCATTGTTTCAAGACAAATCAATTATTACATGCATGTATTTATCTTGTACCACATGGTATTTTGGAAATATGCGTGCTGATACTCACTTAGACCTTTTCTTATTACATCATTTTAGTGGGCTATAATAGGTTTATTAAAAAAGACTCTGCCAAAAGTCACATAATTAAGTTTTTCACCTTCACTATAGGAGTTTCAATTTTTTTGCTAATTATTGCAGCGACGATAGAAACTTACTTTAAACCACTTTAATTTAGGAGGTTTCAATATTGTTAGAATTAAAAGACATAAGTAAAATTTTTGAAAGTGAGCATGATGTATTAAATAACGTTAATGCAACCTTTCGAGATGGAACGATAAATTGTATAGTTGGTAAAAATGGTGCAGGTAAAACAACCTTGCTCAATATATTAAGTAGTATAATAATGCCAACTGAAGGAGTTATTTACTATAACAATAAAAATATAATAGAAAACACAAACCTCAGAAAACAAATATTTTATATCGCAGTCAAACCATTTTTCTATGAAAAGTTGACCGCTCAACAAAATGTGGAACTCATTTGTAACTTGTATGAAGTACGTGTAACGCGAACTGAAATTAAACATACTTTCAACAAAGTTGGACTAGATGACGGAGATCGAAAGAAAGCTGTAAACACATTTTCTTCAGGAATGAAGCAAAAGCTAAATTTTGTTGCAATGTTATTGGTTAACGCGCCAATTGTTTTACTAGATGAGCCGTTTAATGCTTTAGATACACAAACTCAAGATTTGTTTTTAACACTACTTAAAACACTCGCTGACCATAACCATACTATTATTTTCACGAGTCACATTACAGAAACAATTTTCAAATTAGCTGAAAATATTTGTGTATTAAAAGAAGGACAATTTCAAACAATTGAATCTGCTTCAATATTTGAAAGCACAGAACAGTTAGAACAATGGATTAATAATCATATTTACGAAAATTTCGAAGAAAGTTAAATGCGAAAAAAGAGTCTGAACACTTACTAAATGTTTCAGACTCTTTATCAACTTGGCAGTAGATGTCTGAATTGAGAATGCACTTATTTCAAGCTTTTTCAATCCTAGTCATCCTTGCCGGAGTGGGACTACAAAATCTCCATTAGAAAATTCGATTTCTGTCCCACTCCCAAATTAAGTTAGATGTGGGAGTTATTATTTCTCAAATCATTTACTTATAATTCAAATGATTCACTATCAATTTCTTTATGCTCTCTATTACGGAATACGACAGTTGCCTTTTGTTCTGTTTCATCGATGCGTATTTCAGCATATGTTTCTTCAATATTACTGCGTGATTGTGAAATACTACCTGGATTTATAACATGTACGCCACCGATATTTTCATATTTTGCGACATGTGTATGACCATAAAATGCGAATTGGCAACCTAATGATTTTGCTTTTTCTGCTAATTTCATTCTTGTCGCATTTACACTATATAAATGCCCATGTGTATAAAAAGCTTTAACACCGTTATTCTCAGTAATCTCTTCATTTGGGAATTCCGGGTAAAAGTCTGTATTACCTTTCACGCGTTTATAATGGCTTAGTTCTGTATCATCATAAGCAAACTCAGAATCACCTAAATGTATAGCTACGTCTGCATCTTCATGTTCGTTTATAACATCAAATAAAATACCTTGTTCACTATGGTTATCACTGATTAAAATCCATTTTGTCATTATTGATCATCCTTAAAATGAGCTTTTAATTTTTCAATCGCTTTGGCACGATGACTAATTTCATTTTTATCTTCTGGTGAGATTTGCGCCATTGTTTTATTTTTTTCAACAACATAAAAGATTGGATCATAACCAAAGCCATTTTCACCAATTTTATTTAAAGTAATTTCACCTTCAATAATTCCTTCAAATAATTGCGTTTCTTCGCCTGGTGCACTCATACTTACTAAACAAACGAAACGAGCGCGTCTGTCTAATTCATTGTCTAAGTTTTCTAACAACTTATCGATATTCGCATCATCATCTTTACCTTCTCCAGCATATCTACCAGAAAACACACCTGGTTCACCATTTAGCGCAAAGACTTCAAGTCCACTATCATCTGCAATCACACGTTTGTTTAACGCACGTGCCGCAGCTTCCGATTTAAGTTTTGCATTTTCTTCAAATGTTTCACCGGTTTCTTCTACATCAAAGTCTTCAATGAGATCAGAAATACCGATTACATTATATTCTGGAAATATGACTTTAAACTCATTTATTTTACCTTTATTATTTGACGCAATAACTAAATCTTCCATTTATTTCGCTCCTCACTTTATAATACTATTCTTTCAACTTTTACAGTCATGTTTAACCATTCTTGTATAATACTTTCAATTTGTTCTGTATTACCTGTTGAGAAAAATTGATGTTTGGGTTGTTTTTTGTAACCAGCATGTTCATTACTAAAAGTTAATAATGCACTAACTTCACGTGCAGTTTCTAAACCAGATGAGATAACTACTTTTTCTTCGCCAAAGTATTCGTAAATGTATTGATATAGTAAAGGATAGTGTGTACAACCTAAAATAACAGTATCTGCTTCGCTATTTCTCCATTGTTTTAAAGTTTGATGCATAATAATACTAGTTATCGTCGGATCTTTATATCTCATTTTTTCAACGACTGGTACAAAGCCAGGGCATGCTACTCCTGAGACTTCAACTTCAGGATTGATATTTTTAATATGGTTACGATATGCCTCTGATTTTATCGTACCTTCTGTACCAAGAATTAAAACTTTTTTATTATTTGTAGTCATAATAGCTGTTCTTGCACCTGGCTCTATTACCCCAATAACGGGAATCGGTAAAATATCTTGTAAATGTTTTAAAGCAACAGCAGTGGCTGTATTACATGCTATTACTAACATCTTTATACCAAAACTCATTAATTTAGTAGCCAATTCTGTAGTAAAGTTCTTTACTTCTTCAGGTTCTCTTGGACCATATGGGCAACGTGCGATATCCCCAAGATAATATATAGTTTCATTTGGTAATTGGCGCATAATTTCTTTGGCTACTGTTAATCCACCAACGCCCGAGTCTATAACTCCAATCGGTTTATCCATTCGTCTTCATCCTTATTTATATTACTTGTTTTTTATTTTAGCATAGTCGACTTTTGAACGTCATTAAGCATGTTTATATTCAAATTATTATTGAATAGGATGAAGCTGTTATAAGCTATTTTTAAAAATCACTCGAAAATAACATTACCGAAAGAATAAAATAATTTTCTTCCAATGCTATTTTATATTTTCTATTACTCATTTACCTTAGTAGCTAGTTAGAGCCATGATCTTGAAATATACCTCATTTCCTAGAGTGTCTAGAAAATGATAATGAGACGTTATGGGAATATCTTTAATAAAAAAGCGGGAAATCATTACAATAATGATTTCCCGCTTTAAATACTTCCATATTTTTTATTAATTTACTTGATGGTCTGAACCGAAGAATGATTTGAACATATGGAATGAAGTTTCTCTGTTTAATGCAGCGATTGATGTTGTCAATGGAATACCTTTTGGACATGCATTCACACAGTTTTGAGAATTACCACATTCTTGTAATCCTCCGCCGCCCATTAAAGCTTCTAGACGTTCGTCTTTTGTCATAGAACCTGTTGGATGTAGGTTGAATAATCTAACTTGTGAAATTGCTTGTGCCCCAACAAAGTCGTTTTTAGGTGTTACGTTTGGACAAACTTCTAAACAAACACCACATGTCATACATTTTGAAAGTTCGTAAGCTGTTTGACGTTTTTTCTCTGGCATACGAGGACCAGGACCTAAGTCATAAGTACCGTCAATTGGTACCCAAGCTTTCATACGTTTCAAGTTGTCGAACATTCTTGAACGGTCAACTTGTAAGTCACGAATAACTGGGAACGTACTCATTGGTTCTAATTTGATTGGTTGTTCTAATTGGTCAACGATCGCTGAACAAGATTGTCTTGCTTTACCGTTGATAACCATTGAACAAGCTCCGCAAACCTCTTCTAAACAGTTCATGTCCCAAATTACTGGAGTTGTTTTTTCACCTTTACTGTTTACAGGGTTACGTCTAATTTCCATTAGACATGCAATAACGTTTAAATTTTCACGATAAGGGATTTCAAATTCCTCTTCGTATGGTTTTGATTCTGCATTATCTTGACGTTTTATGATTAATTTAATTGATTTTTGTTTTGGTTGTTGTTGCTGTTGTTGGTCTTGCACTTCGTTTGTTTCTTTAGTTTCAGGCATGATTATTTACCTCCTTTTGATTTAGCAGAGTAATCTCGCTTACGAGGCGGGATTAAACTAATATCGACAGGTTCGTAAGTAAATTTAGGTGCTTCATGTTTTCCTTGATAAGATGCCAACGTTGTTTTTAACCATTCTTCATCATTACGGTCTGGGAATTCTGGTTTGTAGTGTGCACCACGTGATTCGTTACGGTTGTAAGCACCGATTGTAATAACACGTGCTAACTCTAACATGTTCCATAATTGACGTGTGAAGAAAACAGCTTGGTTACTCCAAGTTTGTGTATCTTCGATGTCGATGTTTTTATAACGTTCCATAAGATCAAGGATTTTCTTGTCTGTTTCTAATAAATTCTTGTTATCACGAACAACTGTAACGTTTGCTGTCATGATTTCACCTAGCTCTTTATGAAGTTTGTAGGCATTTTCGTCACCTTTCATATTGAGCAATTCATTGAATTTATCTTGTTCAGCTTTAACGTGTTTTTCATAAATGCTGTCATCTAAATCAGTATATGATTTTTCGATGTTTGAAATGTAGTCAATTGCATTTGGTCCTGCAACTGTACCACCGTAGATTGCAGATAATAATGAGTTCGCACCTAAACGGTTACCGCCGTGTTGTGAGTAATCACATTCACCTGCTGCGAATAAACCTTTAATGTTTGTCATTTGATCATAATCTACATATAATCCACCCATTGAATAGTGAACCGCTGGGAAGATCTTCATAGGTACTTTACGTGGGTCATCACCAGTGAATTTCTCATAAATTTCGATGATTCCGCCTAATTTAACATCTAATTCATGTGGATCTTTATGAGATAAGTCTAGGTACACCATGTTTTCACCGTTAATACCTAATTTTTGGTTTACACATACATCGAAGATTTCACGTGTCGCGATATCACGTGGCACTAAGTTACCATAATCTGGATATTTTTCTTCTAAGAAGTACCATGGTTTACCATCTTTATATGTCCAAATACGACCACCTTCACCACGTGCTGACTCACTCATTAAACGTAGTTTGTCATCACCAGGAATGGCTGTTGGGTGGATTTGGATGAACTCACCGTTCGCATACATAGCACCTTGTTGATAAACAATTGATGCAGCTGAACCAGTGTTGATCATTGAGTTCGTTGTCTTACCGAAGATTATACCTGGGCCACCTGTCGCCATAATAACCGCATCTGAACCAAATGATTGGATTTCAGAGTTTGTCATGTTTTGTGCGACAATTCCACGTGCCATATTGTCATCATCTTTAACAATACCTAGGAATTCCCATCCTTCGTATTTTGTTACTAAACCGTCAACTTCATAACTTCTTACTTGTTCATCTAACGCATATAGTAACTGTTGACCTGTCGTTGCACCTGCATATGCTGTTCTGTGGTGTAAAGTACCACCGAAACGTCTAAAGTCTAATAAACCTTCGTTTGTTCTATTAAACATAACACCCATACGATCTAGTAAATGGATGATTTGTGGTGCAGCTTCAGTCATTGCTTTAACTGGTGGTTGGTTAGCTAAAAAGTCCCCACCATATACTGTGTCATCAAAGTGAATTGCTGGTGAGTCACCTTCACCTTTCGTATTAACCGCTCCGTTTATACCACCTTGTGCACAAACAGAGTGTGAACGTTTAACAGGAACAAGTGAGAATAAATCAACATGTGCTCCTTTTTCTGCAGCTTTGATTGTTGACATGAGACCAGCTAGTCCACCGCCGACAACAATAACTTTCTTCTCTGCCATAAAATGTCACTCCCCTAAATATAAAAACTATGTCTTCTTAAATTATAAAAATGCAAACGTAGCACTTAAACCGATATATGAAACAACGATAAACACGATTAATGAAACCCATGTGAATACGCGTTGTGATTTTTTAGATTGTAATACACCCCATGTTACTAAGAATGACCATAAGCCATTTGCAAAGTGGAATGTAACAGCAATTAAACCGATAATATATCCAATTAAGTTTAATGGATTAGTTAAAATTTCGTGCATCATATCAAAGTTTGGTTCTTTACCAAACAATAATTGAATACGTGTTTGCCATAAGTGAATTGCAATAAAGATAAACGTGATAACACCTGTAACACGTTGTAAAAAGAACATCCAGTTTCTGAATCTAGAATAATGTCCAATGTTTTCCTTTGCTGTGAAAGCAATATGTACACCGTAAACTGCATGATATAAAATCGGAATGTAAATTAATAAAAATTCCAATACAATTAAGAATGGTAAAGATTCCATAAATGCAGATGCTTGGTTAAATGCTTCTGCACCTTTAGTTGCTTGGTGATTGACAAGCAAATGCACTAATAAGAATCCACCTATTGGAATAACGCCTAGTAATGAATGTAAGCGTCTTAACATGAATTGATTTTTCGAATATGCCAAAAGGAAGCCCCCCTGTGAAACAATTAAATTATTTGGTGTTCTTTCTTTGAATTTGTAATTTACGTATACTTCATTCAACTAATTTCAGTTACTATAATTGTTTATGTCGTATGGTAATTGCAAAGAAATGTCGTTAATAAATATTATCTCTACGTTAATTGTTTGCAATATAGGGTCATGTAACTAAAAATTTTAAATGATAACATTTATCAATTAGTAAACGCTTCCATATACAAACAAAAAAAGAACGCCTGTTATTTGTTATTGTAACACTAAAATATAATTTTTTGGGCATGAGAATGATTCTCATGCCAAAAAATTGCCACATCTCTATTTTTTTAGTGCCTCCATCAGATTTTTAGCTACTTTTTCTGGTAGCCCACTCGCTCTAAAATCTTCAATTGTAGCTTCTTTCATCTTTTTTATTGAACCGAATGTACGCAGTAATTTAGTCTTACGTTTTGATCCGATACCATCAACAGTATCTAACACAGAATGAAGACCCGTTTTCTGACGTGTTTGTCTGTGGAATGTAATTGCAAAGCGATGTACTTCATCTTGTATTCTATGCAATAAGTAAAATGCTTGGCTATTTTTCTTCAATGGTACAATTTCTGCATTTTCACCATAAAGGATTTCAGATGTTTTATGTTTTTCATTTTTACGCAAACCAGCTACAGGAATATCTAATCCTAGCTCGTTTTCAAGCACATCGATAACGCCTGACATATGACCTTTACCGCCATCAACGAGTATTAAATCTGGCAATGGTGAGCCTTCGTTTAATACACGCGTATATCTTCTACGCACTACTTCTCGCATCGATTTATAATCGTCTGGGCCCTCTACTGTTTTAATTTTATATTTGCGATAACCTTTTTTATTCGGCTTACCATCCACAAATGAAACCATTGCTGATACAGGATCGACACCCTGAATATTAGAATTATCGAACGCTTCAATTCTTATTGGAGTTTGAATACCCATGGCCTCACCGAGCTCTTCGATTGCTTTTACTGTACGAGACTCATCTTTTGATATCAATTCGAATTTGTTTTCAAGTGTTACTTTAGCATTATGACTCGCTAAATCGACCATTTCTCTTTTCTTGCCACGTACAGGTTGTACAATCTTCGTATCAACAACTGACTGAATGACATCTGGATCTAACTGTTTAGGCACATGTACTTCTTTCGGTAATAAATGTTGATTTAAATCATAAAACTGTCCAATAAACGTATAAAATTCTTCTTCCGGTGTTTGTTGGATTGGAATCATCGTTGCATCTCTTTTGATCATGTCGCCTTGACGAATAAAGAACACTTGCACACACATCCAACCTTTAGAAACACTATAACCGAATACATCTCGCACTGTATTATCAGTTGTGGTCATTTTTTGTTTCTGTTTCTTAGTCAAATTCTGAATATGTTGAATTAAATCACGATATTCTTTTGCCCTTTCGAAATCAAGCTCTTCACTCGCAGCATTCATTCGTTGTTCCAAATTGTTAAGAATCGTTTTATCTTCACCATTTAAAAATTCAGTTATTTCTTTCGTCATTTGGGCATATTTATCTAAATCAACTGGATAAACACATGGCCCCATACATTGACCGATATGATAATACAAACACAATTTATCTGGCATTTTATCGCATTTTCTAAATGGATAAATGCGATCCAATAACTTTTTCGTTTCTTGCGCTGAATATGCGTTAGGGTACGGGCCAAAATATTTACCACTATTTTTCTTTACTGTACGGGTAACCATAAGTCTTGGATGCTTTTCTTTCGTTATTTTTATAAAAGGATAACTTTTATCGTCTTTCAATAGGATATTATAACGAGGTTGGTATTGTTTGATTAAATTTAGTTCAAGTAGTAGAGATTCGGTTTCACTCGAAGTAACGATAAATTCAAAATTGCGGATTTCTCCTACTAACCTAGTAGTTTTAGCATCATGTGCACCTGTGAAATAGGATCGTAAACGATTGCGTAATTTTTTCGCTTTCCCTACATAGATGACTTGATTTTGTCTATCTTTCATTAAATAACAACCTGGTTCCATTGGAACGACTGATAATTTTCGCTTTATTTTTTGGTGAGTTTCCGTATCCATCATATAATTTCCTCCTTTCTTTGAAATTGGTTATTGTAATATTTAATATGTATCGTTATAAGATTTGCATACATTTTCGTAATTTATTCAATATTGATATTCAATCGACACTCAATATTTTTTCTAAAAAATGGAAAACTGGGACATTAATTTAATTAATGTCCCAGCTAATCTTAATGAATTTTATAGATGTTTATCAATCACTTCAGCTAAGTTTTCTTTAGGTTGGAAACCTACGATCTTATCAACTGGTTCACCGTCTTTAAATACGAGTAATGTTGGAATACTCATTACTTCAAATTTGGCAGCTGTTGATGGGTTTTCGTCGACATCTAATTTTAAGATATCTGCTTTACCATCGTAATCTCCTGCTAATTCTTCTAAAACTGGCGCAATCATTTTACATGGGCCACACCAAGTTGCCCAGAAATCTACTAATTTAACGCCAGATTGGATATTTTCATCAAAGTTTGAATCTGTTACTTTTACAAGTGCCATATATGCCAATCCTCCTTAATATTCAAATGATGAGGAAATTATAACAGACTTTTTATAAATCTGCATACCTCTTTGCTCATTATTATTTTAACGTTGCTACTGTAACGCCAAAACCACCTTCACTAGGCATGCCGTTTCTAAATGATGACACATTTTTATGTTGTTTTAAATGATTTTGCACACCTTTTTGTAAAGCACCGGTACCCTTACCGTGAATAATGTAAACCTGTTCGTAGTTACTCAACACAGCTTGATCTAAATATTGGTCTACTGCAACCATTGCTTCATCGTAACGATAACCACGTAAATCTAGTTCCATTTTAATGCTTTGTCGATTTTGACGTTTAACCATTTTTGTTGGTTGTGGTTTTGTTTTCTTCGTTTTCTCAAGATCTGATAACGGTAATTTCATTTTGATAATACCCATTTGAACAACCGCTTCGTCATTATCTACAAGTTCAAGCACCTCGCCTTTTTGTCCATATGTGAGTACTTTTACTTCATCGCCTGCTTTGATTTCATCATATTTTTGTTTTTGGACTTCTTTTTTAATTGATTTCGCTTCATATTGATCATCTAGTTGCTTTTTCTTATCGATTAATTCGTGTTCTTTCACGTCAGCGCCTTTTTTATCACGTAATTGTCGTAATTCTTTTAATATAGTATCCGCTTCTTTAGTTGCTGTTTTCACGCGTTGATTAGCTTTTTCTTTAGCTTGTTCGATGAGTTGCTTTTGGTAATTCTGGTACTGACTATATTGTTTAGCTAAATCATCGTGTACACTTTGGGCTTCTCTTAATAGTTGATCTAACTCGATGCGTTGTTCGTCTACACGTTTTGAATTATATTCTAATGATGCAATCATTTCGTTAATTTCTTGTTCGTCTTGACCAATCATAGATTTGGCTTTTTGTATTATTTTAGTTGTTAAACCTAATTTTCTGGAAATATCGAAAGCGTTTGAACGCCCTGGCACACCCATCAATAACTTATATGTTGGACTTAGGCTATTTACATCAAATTCTACACTTGCATTCATAACACCTGTTCTATTGTAACTATAGGCTTTCAGTTCTGGATAGTGCGTTGTTGCCATCACAAGTGCACCAATTTCTTGGACATAGTCTAATATACTCATCGCAAGAGCCGCACCTTCACTTGGGTCTGTTCCTGCACCTAACTCGTCAAATAGAATAATGCTTTGTTTATTGGCATCTTGTAATATTTCTACAATATTTTTCATATGTGATGAGAATGTAGATAAAGATTGCTCGATAGATTGCTCGTCTCCGATATCACAATAGACATTATCAAATACGCCCAATTTACTACCATCTAATGTCGGAATTAACAAACCTGATTGAGCCATTATAATGATGAGCCCCAACGTTTTAAGGGTTACCGTTTTACCACCTGTGTTTGGCCCCGTTATGATTACGGTATTAACGTCTTCAGCAAATTCAATCGTATTTGCAACAACAGTTTCTTGATCTAATAAAGGATGAAATGCTTTAGGTAAATATACAGATCTTTCTTCTGTAAATTGAGGTTTTGTACCTTTAATATCACGTGCATAACGTGACTTGGCAGTTAAGAAATCAATTTGTCCCATAATTGATTCAGACGTTAAACATTCCTCTGCATTTTCGGCTACAAGTGCAGTGATTTCTGTTAAAATTCGTTCTCGTTCTGCCGCTTCATCATTTTTTAATCGACTAATTTGATTGTTCATCTCAACGATAGAAGTGGGTTCGATATATAAAGTTTGACCTGAGGCAGATTGGTCATGCACAATCCCTTTAAAATCTTGTCTATACTCTGCTTTGACAGGAATTACATTACGTTCATTTCTCACTGTGACAATCGCATCAGACAGTTTCTTCTGATTTGCTTGGCTTTTAACGATTTTATCAAGATTTTGTTTGATGCGTTGTGTCGTAGTTGAAATCTTACTTCTTATACCTTGTAATTCATAACTAGCATGATCATACAAATCATGGGCATCACATTTTTGATGAATTTCTTGATATACATTTGTTAATACCGGTAGTTGATTCATTCGTTCATCTAGAATAGGATATTTAACTTCTTCATCTTCTTCTAATAAGTTATTGTAGAATGTTTTATATTGATTTTGTACTTGAATAAGTCGTTTGATTAAATTAAGTTCACGAACATTGAGTACACCACCGATAGTTGCTCGGTGAATGTAGTGAGAAATTTTTGATAGACCGCTTAAGCTTGGTAAGCGATGTTTATTATAGATTTGTGCAATTTCATCAGTTTCATTAATCTGAAATTCCACCGTTTTAATATCTGTAGCTGGTGACATTGCTTTGATTTTTTCAACACCGATATCACTCATTGCTTCTTTTTCTACCAGTGCTTTAATTTTATCGAATTCTAAGACATCTAATGATTTCTGTCTCATACAATCCCTCTATTTCTTCAATTTAATGTTATTTTCAATGAAATCTTTAAAATCTTCACGAGATAAAGTATTAATAACACGCTCTTTATGCACAAATCCTTTTTGAGCAGTAGCCACACCATATTCCATAAATTCTAAATGATCTACATGGTGAGCGTCTGTATTAATCGTCAATCGAATATTCGGATGTTTACGTACAACTTCAGCGTTTAAATCTAATCGTTTCGGATTTGCGTTTATCTCTAATATTGTGTTTGTTGCCTCCGCCATTTCACACAATTTGTCTATATCAGGTTCATAGCCTGGTCTTTTACCTATAATGCGACCGGTTGGATGTGCAATATGACGTACATATGGATTTTTGCAGGCATTTTCAAGTCGTTTCATAATTTCTTCCTGAGGTTGATTAAAGCTTTGGTGAATTGCTGCAATCACATAGTCTAATTGAGCTAATACCTCATCGCTATAATCCAATTCTCCATTAGGTAAGATATCCATTTCAATACCTGAATAAATATCAATTTCATCATATTTATCATTGAGCGTTTTAATTTCTTCATTTTGACGTAATAGTTGCTCGACTGATAACCCATTCGCAACCTTTAAACTTTGTGAATGGTCAGTGATAACCATATATTGGTAACCCTTTTCAATATTTGCTTTCACCATATCTTCTATACTAAATGCACCATCACTAAAGGTTGTATGCATATGCAAGTCACCGTTAATATCGTCTAATTGAAGTATATTTGTAAGTGATTTATCAAATTCACTACCATCTTCTCTCATAGCAGGTGCAATCCAATTCACTCCATAATGTTCATATATTTCTGCTTCACTTTGATATTGAATCAACTCACCATTTTGCTGTTCTATACCGTATTCACTAATTTTTTCATTTCTTTCTTTAGCTAATTGACGAATACGAATGTTGTGATCTTTAGAACCCGTGAAATGTTGTAACGTATGATAGTACGCCGATGGTTCAATAAGTCTAAAGTCCACTCCAATTGTTTCATCGTCGTATGAAAGTTCGAGCGATATTTTAGTATGTCCTATCGCTACTTCTTTAACTTTATTTGGTATTTCTAACAATGCTTGTTGTACTGTTTCAGGATCATCGGTACTAATAATATAATCAATATCTTTACTAGATTCTTTAAAACGTCTAAAGCTACCTGCTACATTAAATTGATCAATAGCTTCAATCTCGGACAAATAGCTATCAATTTCTAGACTTAACCCAGCAATTTGGTCAATCGGATAACGATCTTTTTTAGCACCCAAAGCTTTAACAGCTTCTAATATATTTTGTTCTGTCTTTTTAGCAAATCCACTTAGTTCGCTCACTTTTCCTGCCTCACAAGCTTGTTGTAAAGCATCCTTACTATCGATACCAAGTTCTTTATATAACTTTGCTATTTTCTTACTACCAAGACCTTGAATTTTTAATAGTGGGATTAAACCAGCAGGTACTTCATCTTGTAGCGCTTCAAGAGTTGTTGATTTACCTTGTTCTCGATATTCATTAATTACTTCGCCTACACCTTTTCCAATGCCTTTAAGTTCCGTCACGTCATCAATTTCATCTAATGGACGTTCATCCGTTTCTAAACTTTGTGCTGCTTTACGATATGCAGAAACTTTAAAAGTGTTCTCCCCTTTTAATTCCATATATACAGCTATTTTTTCTAGTAATTTTATAATTTCTTTCTTTGACATGACATTCCCTCCATAAAAAAAGGGGCAACAACAATTACTGCTTTAAATTAACCAGTAAATCGAATATGCCCTTAAAGTAAAATATGTTCAAAATACGAAACATGACATTTTAACAATAGTGCTTACTATTATAGTTCGTTAATAAATTGGGATAATAACGGTATATGATTTACAAAATGTCTCGCAATTAATGAATTTGATAATTGTGATTGGAAAATATCTAAAGGATACAGTGATATGCAATATAAAAATATCACACTAAAAATACAAGAAGATATAAAACTTAATGCAATACCACCATAACGACTAAATTGTGTAATCGACAATTGCTTTAATACATAATCAAACGATACAATCATGCAATAACAAATTACTTTCGTTAAGATAAATATAATGACAAAAGCAATAATATGATTAAACCTTGTCTCAATTTCATCATAATGAAATGTATAAGTCATGTGATATGCATGTGTTATTGGAAAAGGAATAAATAAATCTAACCTCGCTGCGACTAGATTATATAATGTTGAAGATAGCCACAATGCAAACAATGTAGAACTTAAGTGTAAGGCACTAAGCCATAACCCTCTCCTAAAACCAATCACACCTATGTAACAAATAAACAATATAACAAGTAAATCAAGTAGCATGGTTTACTCTTGATTTTTTAATTTCTTAATTTCTTGTTGTAATTGGTAATTTTCTTCTTCTACTTGAACTTTTTCATGCATGATATTCACTGCAGTTAATATTGCTTTTCGTGTAGTATCAAGCCCTGTACTCATTCTACCTAACTCTTTAAGTCTATCATCTACTAAATGTGCAACATAGCGAATATGTTCAGGGTTGTCTTCACCGACAATTGTATAATGCTGATCGTTGATAGTTACATTAATTCGATTTTTAAACTCACCCATATTATAACTCCTGACTTTAAATATATTTCCGAACAATCTCATTCATTCTTTTAGTATTATACTATTTTAGAATATTTATCACGAACCATTATACACGAGTCATTATTATTTTGTAAGAGGTGTGAATTGTTATATTTAAATATTTTATTACTATTTTAACTAGAAAACTTTAATTTCCTTTTAACTATTTAACTACATTTTATAACTATTTCGTATATGAATTCACACGTGATATGATGTATATTGTTTAATTTAAAGTATATGGATTAAAGAGAGGCTAAACAATGACAAACGTTGTACTAAAATTATCCGAATCTGAGATACAGAAACTTATCTCTAAATTATCATTTGAACAAACTCATCTGCCACAAGGCATGAAAGCGAAAGTAAAACATCAAGGCACATCAATTTCGATTTACAATTCGAATAAGGTTATGTTTCAAGGCAAAGATGCTCAAACGATTGCATCACAATTATTACCAAACCATACATCTGAGAAACCATCGAAAGAGTCATCAATTAAAAATAACACTCCAAAATATAATCAATATCATTGTATCGGTAGTGATGAAGCTGGTAGTGGTGATTACTTTGGTCCTTTAACTGTATGTGCAGCCTACATTTCTAAAGAGCACGTCGAGTTATTAAAAACATTAGGCGTTGATGATTCTAAAAAATTAACCGATAAAAAAATTGTAGAAATTGCTGAACAACTGATTACATTTGTTCCCCATTCGTTATTAACTTTACAAAATGATAAATATAACGAAAGACAAAAATCGGGTTGGTCACAAGTTAAAATGAAAGCAGTGTTACATAACCAAGCTATCCTTAATGTTACACAAAAAATTGATAACGAAGCATTAGATTACATAGTTATCGATCAATTTGCACAACCAGGTGTTTATAAACGATATGCATTAACCGAAATACCTTTTAGTGAAAAAACAAAATTCGAAACGAAAGGTGAATCTAAATCTTTAGCCATTGCTGCTGCGAGCATCATTTCTAGATATGCATTCGTTAAATATATGGATCAAATTGCTAAAGAAGCTCACCTAGAGATACCAAAAGGTGCGAGTAAAAAGGTAGACCTTGCCGCTGCAAAAGTGATTGAACGCTACGGTATCAATTATTTAGATAACATCTCTAAAAAGCATTTCGCAAATCGTAATAAAGCTCAAAACTTAGTTCAACAAAAGCATAAATAATTATTATAAACAAAGTAACCCAACTTACTATATTTCACCCATAAATATAAAATCCCCCCGTTAAGGGTTTGTTTCCTTAACAGGGGGTTATTTATAAATTCATCTATCTAATTGTAGCACCAATTTCTTGTAAAGAAGTTAAAATTTCTTCATGTACTGCATTAACTTTTTCATCAGTTAACGTTTGTTCTGTATCTAAATATGAAAGTCGAATAGCAATTGATTTTTCATCTTCAGCAACATGTTCACCTTCATAAACATCAAAGACTTCTGCATTTTGTAAAATATCACTACCATGTTCACGGATAACTTGAATTAAACTTGATGATGGCATTTGACGATTAACGAGTAATGCAATATCTCTAGATACACCAGGATATCTTGGGATAGGTTGATAATTGATATATCCAACAGACACGTCCATGAGCTTATCGTAATTTAATTCGAATACATACGTTCTATCCAAGTCATTCTCTTTAGCAACACGAGGATGTAATTCACCGATAAACCCTACTGTTTCGTTATTCAACTTGACGATAGCAGTACGTCCTGGATGTAAACCATCCACTTCACCAGCTTCGTATTCAAATTGTATATCAAGCTTTTCAGCAATACGATCTACAACACCTTTAGCAACGAAGAAATCAATCTGTTCCTTCTTACCTTGCCAAGTATTCCAAGTATAATCACCTGTTAAAATACCACTTAAATATTCTACTTCATCAGGTAATTGGCCTTCCCCATTACTAAAGAATACGCGTCCTAGTTCATATAGGCGAACATTTGTATTTTTACGGGCCACATTGTAAGCTACAGCGTCAAGTAAATGTGGGATTAAACTTTGACGTAATACTGCATGCGCCTCACTCATTGGCATTAACAATGAAATTGTAGATCTATCGACTAACGCAAAATCTTTCGCACGATTCTCATCAACTAATGAGTACGTAATAGCTTGACTTAAACCAGCACCTTCTAAAGATGCTTTAATGACACGTGATTTTGATTGTCTATCTGTTAACGCACCATTTGTTACTTTATTGAATGTTGGTAATGTAGATGGTAATGCGTCATAACCGTAAATTCTTGCGATTTCTTCAATTAAATCTGCTTGAATTGTAATGTCTTTACGTCGTGATGGTACATACACTGTTAATGCTGAACCATTACGTTTTGTTTCAAATCCTAATTGTACAAAGATTGATTCAATTTCATCTTCTGATAGAGATAAACCGATTGTCTGATTAATTTTGTCTACAGTTATTTGAATTGGTGTCGTAAATTCTCCTAATTCACCTTTAGCTACACGTCCTTCTGTGACGGTGCCACTCGCATATGTTTCTAATAAATAGCATGCTCTGTCAACCGCTTCATCAACGAATTCTGTAGCGATACCTTTTTCAAAACGACTTGAAGATTCACTCTTTAAGTTTAATCGTCTTGATGTATGACGAATTGATACTGGGTCGAATATTGCCCCTTCAATCACTACATTCTTTGTATTCTCTGTAACTTCTGAAAAATCTCCGCCCATTACACCAGCAATCGCAATAGGTTTTTCACCATTTGTAATTACGATATCTGAATCTACTAATGTTCTTTCTTGGTCATCCAATGTAGTAATTTTTTCATTGTCATCAGCTCGTCTTACCTCAATCACTTCTGAACCAATTTGATCTTTATCGAACATGTGTAATGGTTGACCATATTCTAGAAGAACATAATTCGAAATATCTACGACGTTATTAATTGGTCTGATACCTGCTTTGATTAATCGCATTTGCATCCATTCTGGTGATGGACCAATTGTTACGTTTTTAACTACTCTTGCACTATAGTATGGAACTTTATCTGTGTTCTGAACATTTACAGACAATGTATTTGATGCTTCTTCAGATGAAGCTTTACTTGTTGTTTTAGGTTTAGTTAATGGTAAATTGTATAACGCCGCTGTTTCGTATGCGGTACCAATCATACTTAAAGCATCGGCTCTATTTGGTGTTAAATCAAATTCCATCACTTGATCATTTAAATAAAGTGCTGTTAACGCATCTGTACCTGGTTGAACTTTTTCTGAAAATACATAAATACCATTTTCAAATGCTTTTGGAACTAAGGCAGCTGGAATGCCTATTTCTTGAAGTGAACAAATCATACCTTCAGAGCGTTCTCCACGTAATTTAGCACGTTTAATCTTAATGCCACCAGGTAATCTACCCCCTACAGTAGCTACAATAACTGTTTGACCTGCATCCACATTTGGTGCACCACAAACAATTTGTACAGATTCTTCTTCACCGATATCGACTTGGCAAATGTTTAATTTATCTGCATCAGGATGTGCTTCGATTGATTCAATATAACCGACAACAATATTCTTTATATCTTTTGTATAATCGACGATATCATCGACTTCAATACCTGTGCGTGTAATTTTCTCAGCTAATTCATCGACAGGTTGATCGATATTTACGTACGTTGACAACCATTCTTTTGAAATAATCATTATTTTTCACCTCTATCTTCTACTGCTTTAAATTGATCTAAGAAACGAATATTATTCGTGTAAAAATGACGGATATCTTCTATACCATATTTCAACATAGCAATACGATCAGGTCCCATGCCAAACGCAAAACCACTATATTTATCTGAATCGAATCCTGCCATTTCTAATACATTTGGATGGACCATACCAGCACCTAAAATTTCAATCCAACCTGATTGTTTACATACGTTACAACCTGATCCACCACATTTGAAGCATGATACATCAACTTCAACTGATGGTTCAGTAAATGGGAAGTAACTTGGTCTTAGTCGAATTTCTCTATTTTCACCAAATAAGTGCTTTGCTAACAATTCTAACGTTCCTTTTAAATCGCTCATTTTAATATTTTCATCTACGACTAAGCCTTCAATTTGCGTAAACTGGTGACTGTGTGTCGCATCATCTGAATCTCGACGGTAAACTTTACCAGGGCACAAGATTTTCACCGGACCTTCGCCATTACGTTGTTCTAGCGTTCTAGCTTGTACTGGTGAAGTATGTGTACGCATTAAGATTTCTTCAGTAATATAGAATGTATCTTGCATATCTCTAGCTGGGTGTGATTTCGGTAAGTTAAGTGCTTCAAAGTTATAGTAATCTTGCTCAACTTCATAACCATCAACGATTTCGAAGCCTAGACCTAAAAATAAATCTTCAATTTCTTCAATCGTACGTGTTAATGGGTGTTTCGCACCAATCGCTACTTTACGACTCGGTAAAGTGACATCGATTGTTTCACTTTGCAATTGTTGTTCTAATTGTTGATTCGCTAATAGTTCACGGCGTGCTTCAATTTCTCCTTCAATCGTTTGTCTTACTTCATTTACCTTTTGACCATAAGCAGGCTTTTCTTCATTTGGTAAATCTTTCATATGTTTCATTAATCCTGAAACAGAACCTTTTTTACCTAAGTATTTAACTTTTACATCTTGTAATTCTTTTTCATTTTGAGCTTCATTTATGTCTACTAAAGCTTGTTGTTTAAGCTCAGTCATTGTCTCAGATTGTGTCATCCAAAATCCTCCTATATTTAAAATGTATGACTTAACATCTATATGTAATCATTAAAAAAAGACTTCCATCCCTGAAACTGGGACGAAAGCCTTCCGTGGTACCACCCAAATTTATGCATATGCATACACTTGATATCTTTGATAACGGAAATGATTTCCGACTTAAATTTCTTTAAATAACCAAAAAGATGAAAAAAACTAATCGCAAAGGAATCGCTTTCAGTCTATGGCTCTTCTCCCTTTCACACTTGCTGAATATCAGTTTACGTCTTTTTCTCGGTTTATATTTGTTTGTCTTTAGTCATAATATCAACTTTATTATATACGATTTTAAATGTAAGGGTCAACCTTTCAAATGATACATCATAATACTTCCAGCAATAGCTACATTTAAACTTTCAGCTTGACCATATATTGGAATAGTTAGATTTTTTGTAGTGTGTTCAAGTAAATCTTGGTTAACGCCTTCTCCTTCGTTTCCTAATAACAAGGCAAAACGATTTTGACTTTCAACTTGACGATAAGATACCGCACCTTCAACTGTTGTACCATACACATCACCATCAAATTCGTCCATGAATTGTTTTAAATCCGTCGTAATTATCGGTATATGGAAGACACTACCTTGACTTGCACGTAACACTTTATCTTGATAAGGGTCAGCAGTCCCCTTTTCTAGAACGATTAAATCTAACCCTACTGCATCAGCTGTTCGAATTAACGTTCCTAAATTACCTGGATCTTGTATGCGATCAATTAACAAGACTTGTTGATGTTCATCTGGTGCAAATTGCGGTTTCTCGATGACCGCGAATAAACCTTGAGGTGTAACTGTACCTGATAACACTTCAGCAACCTTTAAGTTAATTTCATACACTTCTTGGGCAGCTTCAAGGAGTTCACCATCAATACGGTCTATATCTATTATAAATAATTGGTTAATGACAATATTACTTTTGGCAGCTTCTTCAATGAGATGGATACCTTCTATTAACGCGTTTCCAGTTTTATCTCTTTCACGCTTCTTTTTTAACTTGTTTGCTTGTTTAATTTTACTATTTTGTGCTGAAGTAATAGATTCCATTTTCATACCTCATTTATAATTATTATCTTTTATTCCATGTTTACATTGAGCGACGGACATATGCTTTCCAACATAGAAGTCGGATATTCCACTTATATAATATATAAAAAAATCGTTCAAAAATTATTTCACAAATAATTAATGAACGATTATACAATAGCTTATACTAGCCATTAAAATTATTTAGATACAACTTCTTCACCATTGTATGATCCACAGTTTTTACATACGCGGTGAGATAATTTGTATTCGCCACAACTTGGGCATTCTGTCATACCAGGTACAGAAATTTTAAAATGCGTACGACGTTTATTTTTTCTTGTTTTTGACGTTCTTCTTTTTGGTACTGCCATGATTAATCCTCCTTATTTTTCAATTACGCAATAATTCTACTCGAATCCAATAATCTATTATACTATAAAATATTTAGATTCGCTATTACTCTTTGTCATATAATTGTTGCAGTTTTTGAAGCCTAGGGTCGACCTTTTGAGAACTTGCATCCTCATCGTCATTCTCATTAGCGATTTCGGCCGCTTGTTCTTCGTCAATAACTTCCCAACCATTACCTTCTGTCAACATTTGGTCACTATCTTCAGATACAACGCGCATTGGTTTCTCAATAATAACGAGTTCTTCTGCAATGTCTTTAAGATTAATCATACCATCTGATGCATCGTGATAATGTTCATCTTCTTCGTCATCACTACCAAATTGCTCGTATCCTTCTAAATCGAAAACTTCTTGAGAATATATATCTAAAGGTACATTAACAGGAACTAATGTACGTGCACATGGCATTGTATAAGTTCCTTTAATATAAATATCTGCAATAACTTCATTAGATTTCACGGTTAATTCACCGTCTACATTTATCTCAGATAAATCAATTAAATCCAATGTTTCTACAAGATGATCAAATTTCACCGTATGGTGGAATTCGAATGGTTTATCTTGGAATTTTCTTAATTGTGTTATCGACCATTTCATCTGGCTTCACCTCTAACAAGCACAAAATTTATTTTAACTTTATAGATATAAGTTGTCAAGATTTTTTCTTAACACATTATCATCTGTTACAATATCTATAATGAATACTGAAAGGAAGAAATGCAAATGAAAAGTGTCGCACTAATCACTGAATACAATCCTTTCCACAATGGACACTTATACCATGCAAAAAAGGCAAAGTCAATGACTGATGCCGATGTTTCTATAGCTATCATGAGTGGTCAATTTGTTATGCGAGGCGAACCTGCCATTTTTAATAAGTTTATTCGGACAAACATGGCACTTCAAGCGGTTGACTTAGTTGTAGAATTACCTGCACTTGCATCACTTTCAGCAGGTCCTTATTTTGCTACTTCAGGCGTTAAAATTGCGGATTACTTAGAGGCCAATCACTTAGTCTTTGGTAGCGAATCAGGCGATATCGACGCATTTAAATCATTAAGTACAGAATTGAGTCACATTGAACAGTCAACCGAATTTCTAAAAAAATCCAAAGAAGGTAAAAGCTATCCACGAATCATTGATGAATTAATGCCAGATACAACGTTACTTTCTTCTCCAAACAATATTTTAGGACTATCCTATGTCAAGGCGATCAACAACGAAGAGTCTGAAATGAAACCATGGACGATTAAACGCGTACACAGCGACCATCATAATTCAACTATTGCTAATAATACTTTTGCCAGTGGAACTGCGATACGCAAATCTATATTTGATGGTAATGAGCTTTGGCAACATGTTACTCCTTTCCCACATACGCTCATAAATTCAGCACCGCCTATCACATCTGAAGACACTTTTAATTTTTTAAAATATGCAATCCTCACTCATAGTGTAAACGAACTTAAACAAATTTATACGATGAGCGAAGGGTTCGAATATCGTCTTAAGGGATATATTAAAAAAGCCAACTCCTTTGGTGAATTGGTCAACATGTTGAAAACAAAACGTTACACTCATACACATATTCAACGACTGTTAATGAATGTTCTGTTAAATAATCAAAAAAATGACTATCTTGAAGTCATCCCTGCCGTTAGAATATTAGGTATGAATGCTACTGGGCAAGCTTATTTAAAATATTTAAAGCAATCATTTCCAGAAAGAAATTTTATTACTCAAGTGAACCAGAAAAATAATCATTTCTTTAAAAATGAAATTCATGCTACAGAAATTTATAATTTACTTTCACCACAATTGGAGCAAACTGACTTCAATACACCGGTGATACGAAAATAAACATTACCTGCAACAATTTTAAATAAAAAAGTACCAGCCTCTAATTAAATTTCCTCTATTTAGGGCTGGTTTATTATATTAATTAAATTTCTTGTCTAAGGCTTTAGCGACGTGTGGAGGTACAAAATTGGACACATCGGCTTTATATGCAGCGACCTCTTTCACAATACTTGAACTGATAAATGAATAATTAGTACTAGTCATCATATACATCGTTTCCACATCATGATTTAGTTTCTTATTCATTGAAGTTAACCGTAATTCATATTCAAAGTCACTTACAGCTCTCAAACCTCTTATAATTGTTTCTGCACCAATTTCATTACAAAAATCAACGAGCAATCCGTTAAAGTGATGCACTGTTACATTATCTAAATGTTTAACAGACTCCTCAATCAGTTCAATACGTTCTTCAACGGAAAAAGTACCCGACTTACTACTATTTCTTAATACACAAACATGTAACTCATCAAATCTGTTGGCACTTCTATCAATAATATCGATGTGACCGTATGTTATTGGATCAAAACTCCCTGGGATAACTGCTTTTGTTGTAGACATATTAATCTCCTTTTTCTAATAACAATGTATCTGTTAAACCATAATGATAACGCTTTATTTCTTGGAAAGGCGCTATTTCTATCTCTTCTTGATGCTTGAACTCACACACGATAATACCATTTTTCTTTAATAAATCAAACTTAGCAATACCTTCTAAAGCGAAATCAATGAGCCCCTTTTCATAAGGTGGATCTAGAAAAATGATATCAAACTGAATATCTCTTTTTGATAAAGCTTTTAATGCACGATCTGCATTATTCTTATATACTTCTGCATGAGATTCGATATTTAAATTTTTTAGATTACTTTTAATGACTTTAACTGCTTTGAAGTTTTGGTCTA
Source organism: Staphylococcus hsinchuensis (assembly GCF_038789205.1). Classification (NCBI taxonomy): domain Bacteria; kingdom Bacillati; phylum Bacillota; class Bacilli; order Caryophanales; family Staphylococcaceae; genus Staphylococcus; species Staphylococcus hsinchuensis. Next base: position 1,387,114 of record NZ_CP128355.1, on the reverse strand, counting down.
CGAAAATCATTTTCTCCATACCTCGAGATAAAGCCTCGATTCCTAAAGCGCCACTACCAGCGAATAAATCTAAGCCAATACCTGAAATATCCTGTAAGCTATTGAACATACCTTCTTTTACTTTATCCATAGTCGGACGTGTATTGCGACCTTCTAAACTTACAAGGGGTTTACTTTTATGGATTCCTGAAATTACTCTCATTTAATTTACACTTCCAATCTTATAACATATTATATATATTGTTTAGTTTAAAAGGAGGTCAACAAATTGAAACAATCATTCATCCCGTTAGGCGAAGGGCTAACAGATTTATTTGAATTTACTACGCTAATTGAATATAACCACCAACGCATCAATCATATCGTTTATTTCCATACTCCTGAGTCAAATAAACGACTTTCTTCTGTTGCCATTGTCATGGAACCAACGAGTGGCAAACATTTTCAAGCAATGTATATTATGGTCAATGCTTTAAATTACCCACACCCTGAACCTAATAAAAAATATAACATCATTAATAAGCAAGCAGAACAGTATAATGTAACTATCAAAGAAATAGATGTTCAACCACCTGAAACATTTCACCAAATTGAACTATATTTCAATTATTTAACGAGTGTAATACGTCTCCAAAGATGGATTCCACCCTTACAATAATTCATCTATACCGAGGCCATTAAAAATACTATACCATTATACAATTTCTAAACTGAACATCAGTCTAATAGCTTTCTATCCCCCGATCAAGCTTGAATTAGGAATATTCGTGGCGTTCACGTTCGTAGTTCTTTTTCAATGTCTTGTATGGGGATCCTTCAATTTGCATGACATACTTTAAGCCCATGAGTTTGCTTACAATTTGATCTGCATCTGATTCATTAATATACATAATGACGAAACGTTTTTGTCTATTACTATGAACGATATGGCCAAACTTTCGAATTTGTCTTTCATGTTTCATATGCTTCAAATATATAATTAAACTTGTCCTAGATATTATCTCCATATTTATCACTCCATCTATTAGCCCTTATATAATATCATGGTCACTCTTATTAATAAATGACAATCGTTTTAAAGTTTGTGAAACATTTGCTATATTTATGAATATACACATGTTAATAAAGGGGACTGACCATGGCAACAATCAACAAATTCTTTAAGCACACATTTCTTGGCATCACAGGCATTGTTAGCAGTCTTTTATTTATCTCCAAGTATAAAAATAAACCGAAACGTCTACAAATCCCACCGTTTTTCTCTAAACCAGCTCCATATTTTTTTGCTCATATTGGCGGAAATCACCACGTTCCTGGTAATACGAAACTAGCCTTCCATCATGCAAATAAACATAAAGTAGATGGTTTTGATATCATTTTAAGAATTACTAAAGATCATCATTTCATTGTATTTAACGATATAGACTTGGATGCTTCTACGAATGGGTCAGGTAAGGTTTCAGAACATACACTTGCTGAATTACAAACATTAGATGCAGGATATCATTACGTAGATATCAATGGTAATAAACCATTCGTAGGACACCCAGATGCTAAATTACAGACTTTGGAAGAGTTATTGCAAGCTTTTCCCGACAAGCGATTCATTATTCATATTAAAGATAATGAAAATGATCCAGAAGGACTTCCTGTCCCTGAATTATTGCTTGATATTATAAAGAAGTATCAAGCAGAATACCGGGTCTTAGTTACGAGCGAACATGTAAAACAACTCGAACGTTTCAAAGTCATCAGTGAAGGTCATATTGCATTAGGTGCGAGCCAAGGTGAGATATTAGAAGCCTTTGTAAAATATAGATTCGGTGCGAGCAATTTATTTGAAGCACGTAGTCACGCATTTCAAATGCCAATCGAAATACAAGGTATTAAAATAACATCACCAAAATTCATTTATTGGTTAATCGAACGAAACATTGTCCCTGGTTTTATTCATATTAATAATTTAGATTTAATCGATGATTTAATAGTGCTTGGCGTACATACTATTATTACCGATCGACCAGACCTCGTCGATCGATATAAACAATCAAATTACTAATTGAGAAAGACTAGAAAAAGCACTCAGTACAAATGTACTAAGTGCTTTTTTGAATTTAAAATTTGTCTGTGTTTTAGTTCTATACCGAACAGTTACATGAACCTCCAGTTGAACATCCGCTTTCATCTTTTTGGAAAAATGGATTTCCTGTTTCAATTTTTACATTATCTGAAACTGCATAAGCTATTTTAACAATGACTTCGTCTATTAAATTTTGCAGAGCTACTTCTTTTTGTTTGTATTCGATAACAACTGGTAACATTTCATAAGCACGTTTTCTCTTTCGTGTTTCGAGCATAATTTGACGATAATCGGGATGATATTTACCGAAACGCATCACTTCATCGTATTGACCTTTCGACTTCAGAAACGCTTGATATAATAAGTGCGCTTCTTCATCAGATTCTAAGTTGCTTTCAGCTGTTTTGAATTCCATGAAAATACGTGAAGACATGATCTTATCTCCTAGTGCTTCAATATCATCAAGTATTGTCAGTGTTTCTTCTGTAATCATCAAATGCGCTCCTTTCTATTTTTCCTTTACAAATATAAGTGTATAGTAACCATCCATTACTTCGCCACCCATTGAATTGTACTTGGAGTTAAGGATTCTTGATCTGTGTATGTCAGAGTTTAACCAATTATGCATAAGTGTAGGTACATCATTAAAGTCGTAGCCGACATTTTGGCTTGCAGAAGTGAATGAAACATGTTGATTATTTAATTGTTGTTTTAAAGCATTTTCTGTGAATTCAACACTTTTATTATCAGTGGCTTCATACAAGTTAAATGAGGCGATATGTGCTATTTTATTATTTATTGTTAAAGGTTTTACATGTTTTAACTTACGCATTTCATTTGTAATCTCATATAAAGTAATGAGTTGATTTGAATTTTGTTCATAAGGCACATCATTATTGTCATTCTTAATTTCTTTATTTCCTCCAGAAGCTACCATCCGATAAGGTTTAATCGTTGCTAGAGCATCACTATCTAAATAGCGTACAGCAACAATTTTATTAGATTGCTGATCCATAAATATTTGTGCGTAAGTATCGTCAAACTTTACTAATGCCTGTGTTTTCATATCTGAATCAGATAATTCTAAATCATAACGCTTACCGTTTGACTTCACTGTTGGTTCAGGATTTACACTGAATTTTTCAAAAACTTTAGATGCCTCATCATTAATATGTATTGGATCTACATGTGCCCCTTCTCCAGTTGCATAAACAGATTTAATAATTCCTTTTTTCGCTGAAACGATATAATAAGAATCTTTATTTTTAAATACGTAATTTTTATATTTCTTCTGATATGGATATACTCGGTCAGCTTGGCCGTAACGTTCAGTCAATTTGCTCACGTGTTGGCCTACCCACGTCCCCACACCTTTTTTAGGTTTTGGGTTATTTTCTGTGACATCACTCTTTTTCAAATCCTTCTGTTGATTCTTATTTGTCGTTGTTTCGTTTGGATTTTCTAGTACATCAAACTGTAAACGTGGTGAGTAAAATAAATAAATTATGAAACTCATCAATAGAAGTACACCAATAACTTTAATTATTAGCTTTGTCATCGCCCACCCACCTAAACATTCTTTCGTTTATTGTACATGTATCTTGTTCAAACAAGCAAGACAAGTCTATGTAAATTTTTTATAAACTTTTGATTTATTATTTTTTCAACTTTTACTAAAGTGACTAACATTTCAATTTCGGGTATACACATCAGTGTGAGGTGAAAGTTTATGACATCAATTAATATACAAGGTGCCAAGCAAAATAATTTAAAAAATATTTCAGTGGATATTCCCAAACATAAAATAACTGTTTTTACAGGACGTTCTGGTTCTGGAAAATCTTCATTAGTGTTTAATACAATCGCTGCTGAATCAGAAAGATTATTAAATGAAACATATTCTACATATATTCAACATCAGTTAACTCAATATGCAAAACCTAATGTAGATCATATTGAAAATTTACCGGTAGCTATGATTATTAACCAAAAGCGCCTAGGTGGTAATTCACGTTCTACAGTGGGCACAATTTCCGATATTTACGCGTCTGTACGCTTACTTTGGTCACGAATTGGTGAACCATTCGTAGGCTACTCCGATATCTTCTCCTTTAATAACCCGAAAGGTATGTGTGAACAATGTTCAGGTTTAGGTTATGTGGAAGATATTGATTTGAACGAGCTATTAGATTTTGACAAATCTTTAAATGAAGATGCGATACGATTCCCATCATTTAGACCAGATAGTTGGAGAGGTAAAAGATATGTATATTCTGGTTTATTTGATAATGATAAAAAACTCAAAGACTATACTAAAGAAGAGTTAGATACATTCTTATATACTGAACCAACTAAACTTAAAAATCCACCTGAAGAATGGCCTAGAACAGCAAAATTTGAAGGACTGATTCATCGTTTCCGCCGTTCGTTTTTACTTAATGATAACTTTGAGAAAAAACGTTTTAAAGAAGCGATAGATCGAGTTGTTACTTCAAGTAAATGTCCAAAATGTGAAGGTAAACGTTTAAGTCAAGAAGTTTTAAAATGTAAAATCAACGGTCTAGATATAGCAGATTTTACTGCTTTAACAATTGATGAAGCGCTGAAGTTTATTCAACAAATTAAATCTGAAAAGGCTCAAGTCATCATAGAACCATTAAAAAATCAACTTGAATCACTCAGCTATATCGGGCTTCATTATTTAACATTATCGCGTGAAACGAACACGTTATCTGGTGGCGAATCTCAAAGAATCAAACTTATTCGTCATCTTAATAGCCCTTTAACAGATTTAGTTTATATTATAGACGAGCCGAGTATTGGTCTGCACCCAGATGATATTGAACGCATAAATGAAATCATTTTGTCTCTGAAATCTAAAGGTAATACGGTACTCGTAGTTGAACATGACCCTGACGTTATTCGTATCGCTGACCACATAATAGACTTAGGTCCGTTAGCTGGTAAAAATGGAGGCGAAATTACATTTACTGGTGACTACCAATCATTGATAAACTCCACAACAAGTACTGGACATGCACTGAGACAACAACATCATTTTAAAAATGAAATAAGAAAACATGAAAATTTCTTTAAGTATGCTCATATTAAGCACAACAACATTAACGACATTTCATTTAAAATTCCGGAACAAGCAATGACGGTTGTTACAGGTGTAGCAGGTTCAGGAAAGAGTTCACTAATCCATGCTGCACTTAATCATTCTGAACAATCTATATTTATTGATCAGAAGCCCGTTCATGCATCTAACCGTTCTAACTTGCTCACTTATCTTAATATTTTTGATGATGTGAGAAGTTACTTTAGTGAAAATACCAAGCTCAAGAAGTCTATGTTTAGTTATAATTCAGAAGGTGCTTGTCCAGAATGTAATGGTAAAGGTGTATTAAAGACAGAATTAGCATTTATGCCAGATTTCACACAAGTTTGTGATGTTTGTAAAGGTAAGAGATATAAACCGAAAGTATTAGAAGCTACAGTAGATGGTTATTCAATAGCAGATATTCTCGATTTAACTGTTGATGAAGCTATTCATTTCTTCAAAGAGAAACCTAACATTTCAACGCCATTGCAATCTTTAAAATCTACAGGACTTAATTACATGACACTCGGACAGTCTCTAGATACATTATCTGGTGGTGAAGTACAACGCGTTAAATTAAGTAGATATATGACACATACGGTTCAAGATAAAATATTTATCTTCGATGAACCTACTACTGGTTTACACGAAGAAGATATACCTGTGTTATTGGAGTGCTTCAACAACTTAATCGAACAGGGCAATACGTTAGTGATTATTGAACATAATTTAACAATGATGACGTTTGCAGATTGGATGATTGATATTGGTCCATATGCAGGTGAAAACGGAGGCCAATTACTTTATGAGGGAGAGCCAAACGGTCTGTTAGATTGCAAAGACTCAGTAACCGCAAAGCATTTACAACGCTATATTTCTAATTAATGATATTTAAAAAGACCCAGCCAATGTATATAACATTGGCTGGGTCTTTTTAAATGAAATTATAAACCTAAGGTCGCTTTCAATAATGAAGTTGTGTGTCCACCTGGGTAAAGTACATATAATAATATATATACTGCTACGCCCGTAATTGCTGTAAAGAACCATACAATCGAAGCAATTGGACCAACAAATCGATGCACTTTAAATTTATCTTTAAATGCAGTTATGATTTGGATTAGTCCAAGTACCCCACCAATTGTCGCTAAGTTGATATGGAATACAAGGAAAATCGTGTAGTACGTCTTTATAGAATCTGGACCACCGAATGCTGTATTTCCAATAAATATCGTTCTTGAAACGTATATGATGAAGAACGAAAGTGCGAATACAGCAGCGGTTAACATGATTTTTTTATGACTTTCAATTTGTCTTTTCCAAATTTTGCGCCAACCTATTGCAACAAGAATGGCACTTATAACTATGAAACTGGTACTTAATGTAGGTAATATTGGTAAATTCATAAATTTCATCCTTATAAATATATAATTAGAACATTTGAATAAGTGAGACCACAACTACGAGTACAAAGAATACTACTAAATAATTTAAGGAATAAATAAACATCTTTGTAGCCCATTTCGTTTGATCTGAATCCTTTTTAAAGCTTGTTAATCCCATATAAATCCAACTGAGATTTAGTAATGTCGCTAATATAATAAATGTAACACCTAAATCGCTTAATAGGAATGGTAATGGAAGTAATAGTACAAGCCAGATAAACATGCTTACTCTCGTACGTTTAAATCCTTTAACTGAAGGTAGCATCGGGATATTAGCTAATGAATATTCATCTTTTCTCTTGATGGCTAAAGCGTAAAAATGAATTGGTTGCCAACAAAATACGACTAAAAATAATGCAATAGCTACCATACTGATATTTCCTTCAATAGCAGTCCAGCCAATTAACGGTGGAACTGCACCAGGAAAACTACCTATTACAGTATTCCATACAGTGTGTCGCTTAGACCAAATTGAGTAAAAAGAAACATATCCTACAATGCCTAACAGACCAATGACCCCTGATGGAATATTTAGTGCAAACAATAATGCTTCCCCAATAAGCATCATCCCAAAACTTAAAATTAATAAGTTTCTATCGGAAATACGTTCATTAACTGTGGGTCTTTGTTGTTTACTAGGCATGATACGATCGATATCTTGATCGTAATAATTATTTACAGCACATGCCCCACCCATGATTAACGTAGATCCTACTATCATCATTAATATTTGTGGTACAGACGAGAGAAAGGAGTGGTTTGCCAACACTATCGCAAGCCAAGCACCTGCAAATGCAGGAATTAAGTTACCTTGTACAAGCCCCATTTTAATAATTTGCTGTAACTCTTTAAAAGTTAATCGGCTTGTGTCATGTGACAAAGTGATATCTTTGTTCATAATCTCCCTCCTAAATTTTTCATATAATACAATGATATATTATTTTATAGTGATTTACTACATGTTTATCTAGATATTTGTGACACTTTAAAGACATTCAAAAATCGTCAATTTTATGACACAATTACTATATCATTTATTGTTATAATTATAGTTAAGGTTTATTATACGTTAAACAAAGATTATATTTGGGAAGTTAAAGCGCAATATTATCATGTCTTTATACGCTATTACATTTTATAAAGTCCCAATAGTTATTTTTAAGTGGGGTGTTCATTATTGTTTAACAAACGAAATCTCAAATGGTTATCGGTAACAGCTACACTTATCATGGTATGGGTACAACTTGGTGGAGCATTAGTGACGAAGACGGGTTCAGCAAATGGTTGTGGCTCTGATTGGCCATTATGTCACGGTGCGCTCCTACCCCAAAATCTACCGATACAAACGATTATTGAATTAAGCCATAGAGCTGTTTCTGGATTATCATTAATAGTAGTTATCTGGCTCACAATAGTAGCATGGAAACATATCGGTTATATCAAAGAAGTGAAGCCATTATCACTTATATGTATCGCCTTTTTATTGTTGCAAGCACTTATCGGTGCAGCAGCTGTCATGTGGCAACAAAATGCATACATTCTTGCCTTACACTTCGGTATTTCTTTAGTATCTTTCTCTTCTGTATTTGTATTGACGTTAATCATATTCGAGGTGGATCGAAAATACGAAGCAGATGAGCTATTCATTAGAAAACCTTTGCGTATCTATACATGGATTATGGCAGCAATTGTTTATTTAACGATATATACGGGCGCACTTGTACGCCATAAAAAAGCAAGTCTAGCATATGGAGATTGGCCATTACCGTTTCAAGACATTATCCCTCATAACTCACAAGATTGGGTTAATTTCACTCACCGAGGTATGGCATTAATCGCATTTATTTGGATTATGCTCACGTTTATACATGCGATTAATCATTATAAACATAATCGCACTATTCGTTATGGATATACGGCATCGTTTATTCTTGTGATATTGCAAGTGACAACAGGCGCACTATCAATCATTACACATGTGAATTTATTTATTGCACTATTGCATGCACTATTTATCACACTGCTCTTCGGATTAATTACGTACTTTATCGTACTCATGTTAAGAACAATACGCAGTGCAAAGTAATTCAATTTAGGAAAAAGGCAACGTCACATCAATACGTGACGTTGCCTTTTTTACTCTTCAGATTCGAATTCTACTAATAAATCTCCTGTTTCAATTGCATCATCTTGTGCTACCGTAATATTTTTAATCACGCCATCAAATGGTGCTTGAATTGTTGTTTCCATTTTCATTGCTTCTGTAATAATGAGTGGTTGTCCACTTTTAACAGTATCACCAATTGTCACTTTCACTTCATTTACTGATCCTGGCATCTGTGCACCAATATGGTTTGGGTTAGATTTATCGGCTTTAGGTTTCACACTTGCGTTTGTTTGTGCGTTTTCATCAGTGATATAAATACGACGCGCTTGACCATTCATATCATAAAAGATAGTACGCACACCCTCTTCATCAGGTTCAGTGATAGTTTTGAGCGTAATAATTAAACGTTTACCTCTATCGATTTCAATCTCAACAGTTTCATTAGCACGCATACCAAAGAAAAATGTTGGTGTATCTAATAAAGATATATTACCAAATTGTTCTTGAGTTGCTCGATATTGTTCATAAACCTTTGGATATAGTACATAACTGATAATGTCTTGCTCGGTAACCTCATTTTGTTGTTTATTTTCTAGTTGTTTACGAATTTGTTCAAAGTCCACAGGTTCAAGATATTCACCTGGTCTCGCTGACAATGGCTTCTCACCTTTCAATATGACATCTTGTAATTGCTTGTTGAAACCATTAACCGGTTGACCAATTTCACCTTTGAAAAAGGATACCACAGATTCTGGAAAATCTAATTTATGTCCTTGATCAATTACTGATTGTTCGTCTAAGTCATTTTGTACCATATATAATGCCATGTCTCCGACTACTTTAGAGGATGGTGTAACTTTTACCAAATCTCCGAATAGGAAATTCACACGTCGGTACATATCTTTCACTTCATTAAATCGATGACCAAGTCCTAAACTTTTAGCTTGTTGACTTAAATTAGAATACTGTCCACCTGGCATTTCATGTTGATAAATTTCAGTATTCGGCGATTTTATATCACTTTCAAAATCACTATAATATTGACGAACAATATTCCAATAATGCGATAGCGATTCTAAACCGTTTACGTCGGTACGAATGTTACGTTCAAAACCATTGAGCGCATAAGCTAAGGAATTACCACTTGGCTGACTCGTTAATCCGCTCATTGCAGCCACTGCAGTATCTATAATATCTACACCTGCATCTATCGCTTCTTTATAAATCATTAATCCGTTACCACTCGTATCATGTGTATGCAAATGAATTGGTAAATCAATAGCCGCTTTCAATTCACCTACAAGTTCATATGCTGCTTTCGGCTTTAATAAACCAGCCATGTCTTTTATCGCTAACATGTGGAACCCTTCTCGTTGTAAGGTCTTAGCCATTTTCACATAGTAGTCTATCGTATAAATATCAGATCTGTTTGGATTTAAAATATCACCCGTATAACAAATAGTACCTTCAGAAATCTTACCGGCATTGAGCACCGCTTCATTGGCAACTTTCATTTGATCTACCCAATTTAATGAATCAAATATCCTGAAGACATCAATACCCGCTGCTGCACTCTCTTTCACGAACTTTTTAATCACATTATCAGGATAGTTTTTATAACCAACAGCATTTGATGCTCGTAACAACATTTGGAATAACACATTCGGAATAGCTGTTCTTAATCTTTCTAAACGATCCCATGGGTTTTCTTTTAAAAAGTTATAAGCCACATCAAATGTTGCACCGCCCCACATCTCTAAAGAAAAATGATCTTGCATTACATCTGATGTTTTCGAAGCGATATTCATCATATCTTTCGTACGAACACGCGTAGCTAATAATGACTGATGGGCATCTCTAAATGTCGTATCAGTCAATAGCACATCATCTTGGTCTTTAACCCATTTAGCAACTGCTTCAGGTCCCTTTTGATCTAATAATTGCTTAGTACCTGAAAGACTTTCAATGTATTGCTTCGACACAGTAGGCGTTTTAAAAGTTTCAAAATGAGGTTTCGGACGCTTATCTACGTTTGGAAATCCATTAATCGTGACATTACCAATGTATTCTAGTGTCTTTGTTCCTCTATCTAAAGAAGGTTGGATATCAAATAATTCAGGTGTCTGTTCAATAAATTTCGTTGTATAATCTCCCGTTTTAAAATTTGGATGACGCATCACATTAATTAAAAATGGTATATTCGTTTTGACGCCTCTTATACGCATTTCTTGTAACGAACGATCCATTTTTTCTTCGGCCTGCTTGTAGGACATGCCATGGGTAGATAATTTTACTAATAATGAATCATAAAAAGGTGATATTTCTGCACCTTGGAAACCGTCACCAGCATCTAGTCTCACACCGAACCCACCACTTGAACGATAAGCGATAATTCTCCCTGTATCAGGCATAAAGTCATTTAACGGATCTTCTGTTGTAATACGACATTGAATAGCATACCCTAATGTCTGAATCGAATTTTGTTGTGGCATTGAGATAGCTTCGTCAAAGAGTTTCTCACCATTCGCAATTAACAACTGCGTTTTGACGGTATCGACACCTGTAATCATCTCAGTAATGGTATGTTCAACTTGTACACGCGGATTCACTTCAATAAAGTAGAAGTCTTTACCCGATACTAAGAATTCAACAGTCCCAGCATTAACGTAACCGATATTTCTCATGAGCTTAATTGCTTCCTCACATATTCGCTCTCTCAAATTGTCCTTTAAAGCAACAGAGGGTGCTACTTCAACCACCTTTTGATGACGTCGCTGAATAGAACAATCTCGCTCATATAAATGTACGATGTTCCCATGTTCATCACCAATTACTTGGACTTCTATATGTTTTGGATTATCAATATATTTTTCAATATAAACTTCACTGTTGCCAAATGACTTTTCAGCTTCTGATTTAGCTCGGTAAAATGCATCTTCTAATTCTGATTCAGAATTAACTATACGCATCCCTTTACCGCCCCCACCACTTATTGCTTTAATCATTAATGGGTAACCAGCTTCTTCAGCGAAAACTTGCGCCTCATTATAACTTTCAATTGGTCCATCTGTACCAGGAATAACCGTCAAACCTGCATTAATCGCAGTCGTTCTTGCTTTAACTTTATCCCCAAACATATCAAGATGTTCAGTGTAAGGACCTATAAACTTAATTCCTTCTTCGGCACATCGACTGGCAAATGTTTTATTTTCACTTAAAAATCCATAACCAGGATGTATCGCATCAACGTCTGCATGTTTAGCAACCTCAATAATCCGTTCAATATTTAAATAGGATTCAGCCGGTCCAAGATCCTCGCCTACTAAATACGATTCATCTGCTTTATATCTATGTAAAGCACCTTTATCTTCATTTGAATATATTGCTACCGTTTGAATGTTTAATTCTGTTGCAGCTCTGAAAATTCGTATTGCAATTTCTCCTCGGTTAGCTACTAATAGTTTATTGATTTTTTGCACAATAAAGCCCCCTTAAAGTGATTGAATATTCAAAAAATTAGGGATGTGAATTTATTAAGAAAAATCAATTGCTTATGAATGAAACATAAAATACTGGAAAGTGAATACAGTACGACTGAGTCATCACTCCATGTATCAGTTTTTCCTCATATATTCGTAACAACTTTACTTACCTATCAAACATACTTTAAATTTACTTATTTCCTACATCTATTTTTCTTAATCCCTAGATAAAATATTTTATCATAAATATTGCATAATTAGAAGTTATACAAAATCATAATGAAAACTTATGTAAATAATTTATAGCTTACGACTGTTTTACTCTTACATATACACAGTGTATAAACGCTAATTGAAATTTAGCATGAACTAAAATAGGACTAGAACATTTCCTGTTCTAGTCCCTTTATTTATACATTATTTAACTACATTGAATCGTTTGGAACCTTGCTTTTTCTTAGCTTCATCTTTCTTGATTTGCTTAGCTGTTATTAATAATAGACCCATGGCTATACTTAAACTGATCATTGAAGAACCACCGAAACTAATGAAAGGTAATGGCACACCTGTTAATGGAATCGTACCTGAAATACCGCCTAAGTTTACAAATGTTTGTGAACCGATATAACTTGCAATACCTACACAAACTAATTTATAGAAAAATGAATTCGTTTTATTAGCTAATTCAAAAGCTCTATAGACGATATAAAATAATAAACAAATGACAAATAATCCACCAAGTAATCCTAATTCTTCACAAATAATTGAAAAGATAAAGTCGGTGTGTGGTTCAGGCAAGTAACCTAATTTCATAATACTGTTACCTAAACCTTTACCAAATAAACCACCATTACCAATTGCGATTAATGAGTTAGAAATATGGTAACCCGTACCTGATTCCTTATTGAATGGATTAGTCAACGTACTAAAACGTGCTGTTAAATAATCAGGCACTAAACCAACGAGTAGTAATAATGTTCCTATAATTGCGATTGCTAATAATATGACTAAACCAAATTTAATTGATTTTTCAACTCCGATTCCAGCATAGAATAGTATAGAGAAGAAAATAATAACAATTAATAAAGTTTGTCCAATGTCACCTTGTAAAAATACGAGCGCAATACAAAACGCCATTAAAATAATTGGTGACGTTAATAGTTTGGGTTGTTTAAAAATCTTTGGCCGTTTTTTCTCAATCATGTATGGTAAGTAAAGAATTAGTGCAATCTTTAATAATTCGGAAGCTTGTAAGTTCATAAATCCTAATTTAATCCAACTTCTTGAACCATTGATATTACTTCCGATTGCTAATGTTGCAACTAAAAGCACAATAATTCCCAGTATCATAATCTTTTGAAAGCGTGTTGTTTCAAGAATTTTAACATTCATGAAAAAGGCCATAAAGAACACGAGTATTAAACTCATAATTACATACACTAACTGTCGTGTGTAAAAGTAAGTCCCCGGCACGGACACCCCACCAGTCAATGAACCTTTCGTAGCAGGTACCATACTCGCACTATATACCATGACCAAACCAATGAGACATAAAAGTAGGTATGTAATTACTAATGGGAAATCGATATATTTGACGTTACTGCCTATATATCGAAAAAATTGCTTTATGTTATTCATTTGACATATCATCCAATTCTACTTATTATTCATATCAATTTTGTTATGTTCACAGTATAAATTAAATTTAAAAGCGAAATTTATCTAATAAACAGTGAGCTTGTTTCATTATATCAAACTTAGTCGTATTTTCTCGAATAAATATATCTTAAATTTAATATTTCAGTTTAACTATTGTTGTTTTGCCGTCAAAATTAAGAAAAGTGACTAAAAGATCATCAATGAGTTTGATATCCTAGTCACTCTTCATTATTTATATCGATTTATATTTATTGTTACTGTCAATTTCTTAAATAGATTTAAAATCAATATAATTTATCTTAGACCAATTATACATTTGTAAATGCATCGTGCAATTTAGAAAGTTCTTTCTCTAATCGAAGCATTAAATCTTTGCCCGCTTCGCTTTCTACTAAACCTAATTCGACTGCGAAATCTACTTCCTTTTGCAAACCATACATTTGCGTGTCAAGAACCTCTTCGTATAATGGGCATTGAGGTAAAGTAAGATTATCCATCTGTACTTTAATGAGTTGTAGAATACGATTTGCATCTTTATTTAATTGGTCATATGCCGCATTATTAAGCTGATCACGCTTGGCCATGACATACTCCCCCTATCAATTGTAACTTTATAATTAAAAGTGTATCTTACTAAATATTAAAAAGCAAGTAAATTTCCTAATATACTTTAAACGATTTTATGTGATAAAATGGACATTAAAGAAAAATTTATCCTTACTATTTATAGTTCTCAGATGAGTGTTTTAACTTAAAGTTAATAGAAAATTGAGAAGTATTCATTTTAAATTAATGATTACCTATTTTTTTCTGTTACTTAACTACATTTTATAAACAAACTATAAATAAATTAAATATATATTAGGAGTGGAATTATGATTCAAATAACGGGTGCAGTAAATTTTCCAATTACGTTAGATAGTACGACTTGGATTTTTGATGATCGAAAGGTTCAATTAGAAGATTTAGAAAATGGTGTCTTCGATGGTACTAAACCAATTAGCTTTGATGATAATCGCGAATGGAACCGTGCAATTTTAGAAGGTCAAACAAATCCTCCTACATTAAACTCAGAAATTAAGTATAAAAAACGTGCAGTATTAGAAGGTTCATTCGTTATCAACATGACACCATTCTTTAAAAATGCTGAAGTCAAACCGAATGGGACAGCAATTCGACTTTTCAATGATGAAAATCATATCGAAGTACCAATCGATTTATTACCATATTTATTCTTCCAATTTGCTAAAGATGGAAAGAAATTATATTCAGATAACGCCGTAGATAGTTTCGTATATATTCCTGAGGAAGGTTATTCTTATCAGTTCGAACACGTAACAAATATAGAGGTGATTTAAATGAAGAAAGTTCAATGTATCATTTGCGATATTGAAGTATATATCGATGAAAATACATTAGAAGCTAAACGTTTACGCAACGATCCTATGCATACATTTATGTGTGATGAATGTAAGAGTAGGCTTGATACACCAAAACATCGAAATCAAGAAACGACTTTCAATCACCATTAAAGATAAAAAAACCCTGAAGTACAGTAATTGTACTTCAGGGCTTTTTTATCTTTATTCTTCCTCTTGCATCATTTGTTTAACACGTTTTGCTTCTTTTTCACGTGCTGATTTATTAAGGATTTTCTTTCTAATACGAATTGTTTCTGGTGTCACCTCAACAAGTTCGTCATCATCTATAAATTGTAATGCTTCTTCTAAAGTCATAACTCTTGGACGTTTCATTGTTACTGTTTGGTCTTTGGTAGCAGAACGTATGTTAGTTTGGTGTTTTTCTTTTGTGATATTAACAGTTAAGTCATTTTCACGATTATGCTCACCAACAATCATACCTTCATAAACTTCAGTTCCTGGTTCCATGAAGTTTGTTCCACGATCTTCTAAGCCCATGATTGCATATGAACTTGCTTGACCTTTGTCTAATGAAACGAGTGCACCATTTCTACGACCACCTAGACGACCTTTCACGCGAGGTTTGAACTCTTCAAATGTATGGTTAATAATACCATAACCATGTGTTTGTGACATGAATTCAGTAGTGTAACCGATTAAACCACGTGCTGGAACCATAAAGATAATACGTGTAAGGCCATTGTCAGTTGTAACCATATCTAACATTTCACCTTTACGTTGTCCTAATGATTCAATTACTGCACCTGTGTACTCTTGTGGTACCTCACATTGTACACGCTCAAATGGTTCACATTGAACGCCATCGATTTCTCTTAAAATAACTTGCGGTTTAGAAACTTGTAACTCATATCCTTCTCTACGCATGTTCTCAATGAGAATAGATAAGTGTAATTCACCTCGGCCTGCTACTGTCCAAGTGTCAGGTGATTTCGTTGGTGTAACCTTTAATGAAACGTCTGTCTCTAATTGTTGATCTAGACGTTCTTCGATTTGACGTGCAGTAACGTAGTCACCTTCTCTACCAGCAAATGGTGAGTTATTTACTTTAAATGTCATTTCTAATGTTGGTTCATCTATTCTTAATACTGGTAATGGTTCTTGATTGTCGTGAGGCGTTACTGTTTCCCCAACGTTAATATCTTCCATACCTGAAACGGCAATTAAATCTCCTGCTTGTGCTTCGTTTACTTCTTCTCTTCTTAGACCGAAGTAACCGAAAATTTTCGTAACACGGAAGTTTTTAACTGATCCGTCAAGTTTTAATAGTGATACGTTGTCACCAACGCGCATCGTACCTCTAAATACACGTCCAACGCCGATACGTCCTACATAATCGTTGTAGTCTAATAATGCGACTTGGAATTGCAATGGTTCATCTTTATTATCAATTGGTGCTGGTACGTATTCAATAATTGTTTCATATAATGATTTCATGTTTTCATCTTGTTTATCTGCTTCTAAGCTCGCAGTACCATTCACAGCTGAAGCATAAACTACAGGGAATTCTAATTGTTCGTCAGAAGCTTCTAATTCGATGAATAAATCTAACACTTCATCAACTACGCCTTCTGGTCTCGCTTCGGGTTTATCAATTTTATTTACGACCACTACTGGTTTTAGGTCTTGTTCTAACGCTTTTTTCAATACGAAACGTGTTTGTGGCATCGTACCCTCATAAGCATCTACAACAAGGACAACCCCATCAACCATTTTCATAATACGTTCAACTTCGCCACCGAAGTCAGCGTGTCCCGGAGTATCTAAAATGTTGATACGTGTATCTTTGTAATCAACCGCTGTATTTTTGGCTAAAATTGTAATACCACGTTCTCTTTCTAAATCATTAGAATCCATCGCTCTTTCATCTACATGTTCGTTTTCACGAAATATACCAGATTGTTTTAATAATTCATCAACTAATGTTGTTTTACCATGGTCAACATGGGCGATGATTGCTATATTTCGAACGTCTTCTCTCTTATTAGTCATTTTACAATTTCCTTTCTAGAATAGATTCCCACTTTTCTTTGCAACTTATTTATTATATCATATAATATGTTAAAGAAAACTATAAAGGTGTGGTTGGATGCAACAAAAAAAATCAAAATCAATATTTTGGATTTTAGCAATAGTTGCAATTTTATTCTTGCTATTATTTAGCTTTAGTTTAGCTGCTTCTAATGTTCCAATGATGATTTTAACACTTATATTGTTCATTGCAACATTTGGTGTTGGCTTTACGCTTAAAAAGAAATACAGAGAAAATGATTGGTTTTAAATCAGTTATTTTGAGCTATACAACTTTTTGACGCAAGATCCTATGTAAAGGGAACTTGCGTCCTTTTTTATCAACATTAATAGTAGACATTTAGTTATTTAAACGTTCATGTAATAAATTTATCGTTGATTGATGTTTACTAAAATGTTGTTGCATTAATTCTTCATGTAATGATGGATTTGCGATAACTACAGAGTTTGCTTGATAAATAGATAAATCGCCACCCTTCAAGTTAGAGGCTTTACCATTTACTTCATTTAAAATAATAACGCCGCCTGCAAAATCCCAAGGCTGTAATCGTGGTGTCATATATGCTGCTAATTTACCAGTAGCAACCGCTACAATTTCCAAGGCTGCAGATCCGTATGCTCTAGAACTTCGAGCGGATTCAACAATTGGTTTAAACATTTCTCCTAACTTTGGTTTCGTTAGCCAGTTTGGATTGATTCCAATAATACTACGGTGCAGTTGAGTAGCTTCTATTTGAGGTAAAGGTTGTTCATTTTCAAATGCACCTTCCCCTCTTTTCGCATGATACAACACATCATTCATGACATCATACACGAAGCCAGCATAGGGTTGCCCATCTTGAAAAATTCCAATAGAAATGGCGAAATTTTCTTGTTGATGCACAAAGTTTAATGTTCCATCAATCGGATCAACTACCCATGTGATGCCTTCCACATTTGTTATATCGTGACCATGACCTTCTTCACCTATGATGGAATGGTTCGGATATGTTTTATTAACATTTTCTACGATATAAGCTTCAGTTGCTTTATCTACGTTTGTCACTAAATCATTTGGATTCGATTTAGTTTCAATATTAATATCTTCTTTCATTATTTTTTTAACGTTATTACCTGCCTCAATGATGAGCCCTTTCGCAAATTCATATACAGACATACAATCAGCTCCTTTTACACCTTTATTATAAGTTAAAAGCACAATAAATGCTGTTAATTATATAAAGGAATAATGTATGTACTTTAAAGCTTTATAATCATCGTTACCCTATTATCTTCCCGTTTACACTTACGATATTAACAGAACAAATATTAGCTAATCCTATGCGATGAGCCGTGATAAAATCTATGCTACAATAAATAAAAACGTGAAAAGATAGGAGAATTTCATGACTAAATATACTTTTAAGCCGAATGATTTTAAATCGTTTGAAGTTGAAGGTCTTAATGAACGAATGGAAGCCCTTGATAAACATGTTCGCCCACAACTCAATGAACTGGGGACGTATTTTGCAGAGTATCTAGAAACAACCACTGGTGAAACGTTTTACCCACATGTAGCCAAACATGCGCGTAGGAGTGTCAATCCACCAGTAGATACGTGGGTTGCTTTTTCCACTAATAATCGAGGTTATAAAATGCAACCTCATTTTCAAATAGGTTTATTTAGAGATCAATTATTTGTAATGTATGGCGTCATGCATGAGGCTAAAAATAAGGCTGATCAAGTAAAAGTGTTCGAAGATCAATTTAATAAACTGAAAAATTTACCCGACGACTATAGTATTAGCTTAGATCATATGAGTCAGAAAAAGACCTATATCAATGAAATGACTGACGATGACATTAAAAAAGCGATAGATAGAGTTAAAAATGTTAAAAAAGGTGAACTCTTTATAGCTCGTACTTTATCACCACAAGACAAGCAATTAAAAACTGATAAGGCTTTTCTAAGCTTTATCGAAGACACTTTTGAACATTTCTTAATGTTTTATCGATAAAGCGAAAGAGGTGTGGGCATGTAAGTAAATGCCCACACCTCTTTTTCGTTAAATAACGATATTTAATAAATATAAGGGTCGTTTTCTTTTTTCTGTTGATGTTGGTGGTTCATATCTTGTTCTTTATTCGTAAATTGCTGATTTTGATGCGTAGTGTGCTTTTTGCCATTACGTACAATGAGCATAATCGCTACGACCACCCAAAGCAATGCTGAGAGTAGATTCATAGTGAAAAAGACTAAAAGAGCAATAACAAAAAATAAGCATATACATAACACACGCTTTTTCTTCATAATCAATGTCGCAATGATTCCTAAAATAACAACCGCACCTAATATTCCTAAAAGGACAGGCATCGCCATTTGCGATTGTGCCATTGTTTGATCAGCATTAGCCCCTAATTGATTTGAACTTTTAAGACTAGCTTTAAATTGAGGCGCGTTATTCATGAATAAATAGGATATGAGTAATATTATAAAATATATTGCACTTATCCCTATAGCAATCCAAGAAATAATTTTCTCTGGCATTCTGTTCATCATAATTCCCCTTTCAAATATGTAGTTCAATCATATCAAAATTAAAACAATATCACTAACGACTATAACAAATTTAAGCAATCATGATTCAAAAAAAGAGTCTGAGACAAAAATAAGTGTCTCAGACTCTTTATCAATTTGGCAGTAGATGTCTGAATTGAAAATACGCTTAGAACAAGCTTTTTCAATCCTAGTCATCCTTGCCGGGGTGGGACTACGAAATCTCTATTAGAAAATTCGATTTCTGTTCCACTCCCTTTTACATTAAAATCGATATTATTTTTCTTCGTCGTTGTTAGTTTTTGAATTCGTCTCTACGTTTTCATCTTGAGTTGAATCATGAGAATGCATTTTTTTACGTTCATCAAAATTCATTCTACGTTGATTGACTGCACTTGGTTGTTGCTTTCTCAATTCTTTCTTACGACGTTTTCTTTCTTTCTTTTCTTGTTTGATACGTTCTTTTTCCTCAGCTTTTTGTTGTTTCATTCTCGCTGCTTCTTCACGTTCTTGTTGTTTACGACGCTGTGCCTCTTCACGTTCTTCTTGCTTTCTACGTGCTTCTTCTTCGGCTTGTTGTTGTTGCTGTCTTTGACGTTCTTCTTCAGCTTCTTGTCTTCTAAGTCGTTGTTCTTCTGTCTCTACGTGATTGCCTTTTTCATCATAAACATTGCTCACTTGACCAAACTCGTCTTTACTATTTTCAATATCATCACTATTGTCTTTTTGAGCTTTATTTTTATAATTGTATTTAGCTTGTCGAGACAACACTTGAGGTTCATCATCATCTTTTTTATTGTAGTCTGAATTAACCTTTTCTGCTACTGCTGAACTATAACCACCTCTTCTAAGTTGTTGATCTTGGTGATCGTCTTCATATGCATCAGAAGTAGGTTGATGTTTATAATGATTGTCTGCTTCAGGTTCATAATCATAGTCATAATCTGAATCATATTCATGTTGGTTACCAGCGTAATGCGCAGGCACGATTTCAGATTTGTCTTTTCTAGCAAACATCATAATTGCAATAATGAAAAATAGCACTGGTATAATTAATGTTACGAGTGGTACAACAAGTGGTAAAGTTATAACCATCGCTAATAAGAATAAAAATCCTGATAAAATTCTAATGTTCATGGAAATTAAAGCCAAGAATGATATTAATAAACAAATGATTAAATATACAATTAATGCCCAAATACCATTTTGCAACCATATAACAAATTGTGTCGTATTAAAATTACTTGTTCCAAGAATTTGTTGGATTAAATCATTATTATTTAAAAAGCTTTCTAAATTTCGAATTGAACTGTCATCACTAAATGATACTAATGCGATAAACATCGTTGCAATAGTTAAAAACAGTAAAAACAGCCAACTCAACCAACCCAATACCTTTTCTGCAAGACGGCTCACAGGACGTCTTACTTGAGTATATTGCTCTCCTGACATGTTTTACAACTCCTTACGTTTCTTATCAAACTATTATACCGAAATCATTATTAAATAACTACTCACATCTACTTAATTGAAACACTTTTAACCTTGGAATGAGGACATGTTTTAAGTGTTACGTTATTAAATTACATGTTTTGTTTTGCATAAAAATAACATATTTAGCTCATTAATGAAATCAATAAATAGTAATATATGTTTTACAGTAACTCTCACATTAATAAACACTTTCATTATTTAAATAATTTCTAAAAAGACAAATACCTCTAAAAATTATCATACAAAAGTATTTTTTGTGTTTTAACCATTATAACATTTTTTTACATATGAAATGTATACTACTTATATACGAGATAACAAAATTTCAAATATTAAATGCCTGAAGAGTTAAAGTATTTTTGGTCGTCATTTGAAGTTTGCACAGTTTTTACGGCTTTATAACTGTCATACCCACTACTCTTTTCAAAAGTTTTAAAAATTTGTTTTTCCTCTGCCTTACCTGGCACAATTTTTTTAAATTGCTTATAACGGTTTAGCAATGTTGTTCCTTCAACACGATCTTCATAAAATGATTCTACCGCATTAAAAAATGAGACAACTTCCATCATTTCCTCATTGGTCCAATCTAAATCTATCGGATATTGATATTCCATAATGAAATTTCTCCTCTTAATTTTTATTAAGTTATTTAAAGTAATTGAATGGTGCACCATAAATTGAAAAATAACCACTAGTAAGCATACCAGTGGTTATTTTCTGTAGATTATTTAAAAGTTCAGTTGTAATTATATAAATTACATAGTGTGGATTGGTAAACCTAAAGCTTTTTCAGCAGCTTCCATTGACATTTCACCTAAAGTTGGGTGAGCATGTACTGTTAATGCTAAGTCTTCAGCATTCATACCTGATTCAATTGCTAAACCTAATTCAGAAATAATGTCTGAAGCACCAGAACCAACAACTTGAGCTCCTACTAAAGTATTGTCTTCTTTAAGTGTTAACAATTTAACGAATCCGTTTGTATCATCTAGTGATAATGCACGGCCATTTGCTGCGTAAGGGAATTTAGCAGCTTTCACTTCTAAACCTTCTTCTTTAGCTTGCGCTTCTGTATAACCAACTTGAGCTAATTCTGGTTCAGTGAAGCAAACTGCTGGCATACCGATGTAGTCAACTTCTGCAGCTTCACCTGAAATAGCTTCAGCTGCTACTTTCGCTTCATAACTAGCTTTATGTGCTAGTGGTAATCCTGGAACGATATCACCAATTGCATAAATGTTTTCAATTGAAGTACGGCTTTGTTTGTCTACTTCGATTAAACCACGGTCAGCAAATTTCATACCTAATTCTTCTAAACCAAGTTCGTCTGTATTTGGTTTACGACCTACAGTTACTAATACGTAGTCAGCATCGATTGTTTGCTCTTCACCGTTAACTTCGTAAGTAACTTTAACGCCGTCTTCAGTTTCTTCAGCTGATTTAGCCATAGCTTCTGTGACGATTTCAACGCCTTTTTCTTTCATACCTTTCTTAACTGGTTGAGTCATTTGTTTCTCGAATCCACCTAAGATATCTTTAGCGCCTTCTAAAATCGTAACTTCTGAACCGAAGTTTGCGAATGCAGTACCAAGTTCTGAACCGATATATCCGCCACCAACAACAACTAATTTACCTGGTACTTCTTGTAAACCTAAAGCACCTGTTGAGTCGATTACGCGATTACCGAATTCGAAGTTAGGGATTTCAATTGGTCTTGAACCAGTAGCAACAATAGCGTTTTTGAAGTTATAAGTTTGTGCACTTTTTTCGTCCATAACGCGTAAGCTGTTATTGTCTACGAAGTAAGCTTCACCTTTAACAATTTCAACTTTGTTGCCTTTTAATAAACCTTCAACACCACTTGTTAATTTGTGAACAACTGATTGTTTGAATTCTTGAACTTTGTCAAATTTAAGTGAAACACTTTCAGCAATAACACCTAAGTTTTCAGAGCTCTTTGTTTCATCGTAACGATGAGAAGCATGTAATAATGCTTTAGAAGGGATACAACCAACGTTTAAACATACCCCACCTAGTTCACCTTTTTCTACGATTGTTACTTTTTGTCCTAATTGTGCTGCACGAATTGCTGCAACGTATCCTCCTGGTCCTGCTCCGATAACTATAGTATCTGTTTCAATTGGGAAATCTCCAACTACCATAATTTTACCCCTCCATTAATAATAATTCTGGATTATTTAATAATCGTTTGATGTGATTCATTGCGTTTTGTCCAGTAGCACCATCAATTTGTCTATGGTCAAAGCTTAATGATAATGATAATACTGGAGCTGCAATAATTTCTCCGTCTTTCACAATTGGTTTTTGTGCAATACGGCCAATTCCTAAGATTGCTACTTCTGGGTGATTGATAACTGGTGTGAACCATTGGCCACCAGCTGAACCAATATTACTAATTGTACAAGTTGCACCTTTCATTTCTTCTGAACTTAGTTTACCATCTCTTGCTTTAACTGCAAGTTCATTGATTTCATCTGAAATTTGGAACATAGATTTGCGATCAGCATGTTTAACAACAGGTACTAATAAACCTCTGTCTGTATCTGCTGCGATTCCGATATTCCAATAATGTTTATGCACAACTTCTCCAGCTTCTTCGTTGAATGAAGTGTTAAGCGCTGGATATTTCTTAAGTGCAGAAACAAGTGCTTTAACAACATACGGTAAGAATGTTAATTTCGTACCTTGTTCTGCTGCAACTTCTTTGAACTTCTTACGGTGATCCCAAAGTTCTTGTACATCAATTTCATCCATCAACGTAACGTGAGGAGCCGTATGTTTTGAATTAACCATTGCTTTTGCAATTGCTTTACGCATTGCAGGGATTTTTTCTGTTGATTCTGGGAATTCTCCTTCAGTTGAAACAGGTGCAGATTGTGCTGACTCTGGACCTTGAGCTTGACTTTCTTCACTTTGATCAGAAGATGCTGCTGCATCGCCATTTAAGTAAGCATCGATGTCTTCTTTAGTTGTACGACCATTTTTACCTGTAGCAGCAACTGCTTTGATGTTAACACCATTTTCACGTGCATATTTACGCACTGATGGCATTGCTTTAACACGTTTGTTTTCATCTACATCTTCATCAGAACTTTCTGATTTAGCTGGTTCTTCAGATGTTTCTGATTTTTCTTCTTTTTCTTCTTGTGGTTCTTCTTTAGATGAATCAGCTGAATCGTCACTATCGCTACCTTTAAATTGCATTTCTTCAGCATCAGGTGCGTCAATCTTAACGATTGTGTCACCAACGACCGCTACTGTCCCTTCATCAACTAATACATCTTCAATTGTTCCAGAAACAGGTGACGGGATTTCAACAACAGATTTATCATTTTGAACTTCTGCTAAAACGTCGTCTTCTTCAATTTGATCTCCAGCTTTAATAAACCATTTTACTATTTCACCTTCGTGGATACCTTCACCAATATCGGGTAATTTAAATTCAAATGACACGTTATTATCCTCCTAATATTCAATTTAACTCTAAATGAGACAAAGAACGTGTGACAAAATGTCAGTTCTTATCTTTTATATAAACGCTAATGAGAGAGATAAACGTCATCTGCTCTCATTAGTAGTTATTAAAATTCTAATGTTGCTTTAGCTTTTTCAATAATATCGTTTTTGTTTGGTAACCAAACATTTTCAGCTTGAGTGAAAGGATATACTGTGTCAGCAGCTGCAACACGTGCAATAGGTGCTTCTAATGAAAGGATTGCACGTTCTGCTAATTCAGATGCTACTGTAGCACCTACACCAGCTTGACGTTGAGCTTCTTGAACAACTACAGCGCGTCCAGTTTTTTCAACTGAAGCTACTAATGTTTCAATATCGATTGGTTGTACTGTTCTTAAGTCGATAACTTCAACAGAGTATCCTTCTTTTTCTAACTCTTCAGCAGCTTTTAATGATTCTTGAACCATTGCACCGTAAGCGATTAAAGTAATGTCATTACCTTCTTGCTTCACGTTCGCTTTACCGATATCAATTGTATATTCTTCTTCAGGCACATCTTCACGGAATGAACGGTATAATTTCATGTGCTCTAAGAATACAACTGGATCGTTACTGCGAATTGCAGAAATTAATAATCCTTTAGCATCATATGGGCTAGATGGGATTACGACATGTAAACCTGGTGATTGAGATAAGATACCTTCAAGGTTATCTGCGTGTAATTCAGGTGTATGTACCCCACCACCAAATGGTGCACGAATAGTTACAGGTGCTTGTTTTGAGTTACCTGAACGGAAACGTGTACGTGCAATTTGGCCTGCAATCGCATCAAATACTTCAAATACGAAACCTAAGAATTGAATTTCCATTACCGGGCGGAATCCTTCAGTCGTTAAACCTAAGGCTAACCCACCAATACCTGATTCTGCTAATGGTGTATCGAATACTCGGTCTTCACCGAATTCTTTTTGTAAACCTTCAGTTACACGGAATACACCGCCGTTTACACCAACGTCTTCACCGAAAAGTAACACGTCTTCATCGTTTTGTAATTCAGTTTTAAGCGCATTATTTATCGCTTGAACCATTGTCATTTGTGCCATCTGTTACTTCGACTCCTTTTCTTTATAGATTTCATATTGTTCTGCCAAATGTGAAGGCATTTCATCGTACATAATCTCCATGAGATCAGTAACAGATTGTTTTTCTGTGCTGTCTGCTTCTTTAATTGCAGCTTTAATATCAGCTTTCGCACAATCGATGACTTCGTTTTCTTTTTCTTCTGACCAAAGATCCTTAGCTTCTAAGAACTTTCTGAAGCGAACAAGTGGATCTTTTTTCTCCCATTCAGAGTCTTCATCTGAAGTTCTGTATTTTGTAGGGTCATCACCAGCCATTGTATGTGGGCCGTAACGATAAGTCACTGTTTCAATAAGTGTAGGACCTTCACCATTTACAGCACGTTCACGCGCTTCTTTAGTAGCTTGATAAACAGCTAAAGCGTCCATGCCGTCAACTTGCAATCCAGGAATACCAACTGCGATAGCTTTTTGCGCTAATGTTGTAGCAGCAGTTTGTTTACTACGTGGTGTTGAAATTGCATAGTTGTTATTTTGAATTACAAAGATAGCTGGTGCTTTATATGCAGAGGCAAAGTTTATACCTTCATAGAAATCACCTTGTGATGAACCGCCATCACCAGTATAAGTGATAGCTACAGCTTGTTTACCACGCTTCTTAATACCTAGTGCAACACCTGCTGTTTGTACATATTGTGCACCGATGATGATTTGTGGACTTAATGCGTTAACGCCTTCTGGCATTCTATTTCCTTTGAAATGACCTCTTGAGAATAAGAAAGCTTCTGTTAAAGGTAATCCGTGCCAGATGATTTGTGGTACGTCACGGTAACCTGGTAATATAAAGTCTTCTTTCTCTAATGCATATTGTGAAGCGATTTGAGAAGCTTCTTGACCTGCTGTAGGTGCATAGAAACCTAATCTACCTTGTCTGTTTAATGAAATTGAACGTTGGTCTAAAATACGTGTCCATACCATTCTTTCCATTAATTCAGTAAGTTCTTCATCTGATAAATCCGGTAATAAATCTTCGTTTGTAACATTACCTTCTTCATCCAAAATTTGTATCATTTCAAATTGCGATTGAGTATCGTTCAATACTTTCTCTGCATCGAATTGGGCTTGTAATTTCGGAGCCATTCAATTCACCATACCTTTCCCGTATAATAGAAATTCATTTTATCCTTTAATATTGTATCACAAAACTGTTATACTGTTAAACAATTATAAAAAGTTCTGTAACACTTGCAATGACTACAGTTAGAGAACTGTATTATTATTTATGAGCGGTCTGTATCACTCAATTTGCAAACATACATAAAACAGTGTGTTCTTTTATGTAAGCGCCCTCATTTAATATTTTATATCTTCACCTTTTAAATTTCAAATCAATATACTTGTTCAACTCTAAGCTAGCGAATCGACATCTGCCTTTTCTGTTTTCACTTTATTTGTTGCTTTGGAGTAATCTTTAAACGCTTTGTTCATCTCTTTATATGCTTTTGATACTGATTTTGATTTTTCATTAATTGTATTTTGGTCAACTTGACCTTTCGCTGTGTAGTTGAACATATCTTTTTCTTTTTTCATGATATTTTCGTAAACTTCAGCGTACTTATCGTGTGCTTTATATTTGTCTTTCATTGCATCGTTGAGTTGTTTAACTTCTTTTTTCTTTTTCTTATTTTCTATTTTACCTATGTGTTTTTCAGCTTTTTTAAATTCTTTTTCAGATTTAGCCATTGCATCTTGCTCTTTCTTAAATTGCTGTTGACGATCATCAACGTTTTTTACTACCTTATTAGATGTTTCTTTTACTTTTTGTTCATCTTTTCCATCAATATTTTGTACTAATTCTTGTTTCTTCTCTTCTAACTTGTTTAGTTTTTTACCTACTGATGTAAGAGATTTTTCTTCATCAAATGCACTTTGAATATTTTTATTATACGCTTTGATTTCTCCCTTATCAGTCGTACAACCTGCAACTAACAAAGTAGATGCTAACACAGCACCGATGCCATACTTTAATTTCATTTTTGAAAAATCCTCCTTTATTTGAATGTAATGTTATATAATAATTTATTATAAATCAAATGTATCACTGTATTTTACTGCCTAATCTTTGGTATATTTTACAATAAGGAAGGTGTATGAATAAATGTTAACTATGAAAGATATTATTCGAGATGGACACCCTACACTTCGTGCTAAAGCCGAAGATGTTCATTTCCCTTTATCAGATGAAGATCGAAATACTTTAAAAGAAATGCGTGAGTTTCTTATTAACAGTCAGGACGAAACGACAGCTAATAAATATGGTCTACGTTCTGGTGTTGGTCTTGCCGCTCCACAAATCAACGTTTCGAAAAGAATGTTAGCGGTATATTTACCAGATGATGGAAACGGTAAGAGCTACGATTTAATGCTTGTCAACCCGAAAGTAATGAGCCATAGTGTACAGGAAGCTTATTTACCGTCTGGAGAAGGTTGTTTAAGTGTAGATGAAAACATTCCTGGTCTTGTGCACCGTAAAAACAGAATCACGGTGAAAGCTTATGACATAGATGGAAATGAAATTAAGTTAAGATTAAAAGGTTATCCTGCCATCATATTACAACACGAAATCGATCATCTTAACGGTGTAATGTTCTATGACTATATCGATCAAAACAATCCACTCCAACCACATGATGATGCCGTTGAGGTTTAACATTCTTATGAAAATAGTTATAGCCATCAACTCTAGCGTAAAAGTTAGGTTGATGGCTTTTTCTTATAAAAAATCATCTCGACGTTCTGTGTACTCAACATTTATACCTTCTAATTGCTGTTTTATATGTTTGAGTTTATTTGTATCTATAAATTCAGGATCATGGTTGTGTTTGACATATACTTGATCCCCTTCTACGTTATCGATAATTTCGTCATAGTTAAAAAACATAATGACTTGTTCAGATCTAATTTCAAATGTAATTCCTGTAAATATTTTGTCAGAGCGTTTTTTCTCAACTTTAATATCCTCAATAATTTGCGTTACATGATCCAATGTTATCACCCTTACTTTTCTTTCTATAATGGTGCCCAATTATTCTAAATATATCGGACGCTTCACTTTAATCATAATGAACTTCTCACACTGACTCAAGCACAAATATATTCAATGTTAAAAATATTTTCCATTAAATGGAATTTAGTGTATAGATATTTATTTCAAAGCATTCATATTAAAAGAACAACAAAAATAAAACTGCTTTATTTATTTCTTCACATCATGTAAAATGAGTAATAACTGAAAACACATAGCTTAATAATGTATTTTTTTAGCGAACGAACAACAATAAATCCTAGCAACATACTTGGCACATTCGCTAGTATGTTATTTTATATTCGGTAATAAAACGATATAACAATAAAGTATTTTTTATATAGATCGTACGTTTTAATCGATGAATTTATAGGATTCAAATAAATAATAATTTCTAGTTATTACAGGAGGAACAGTCAATAATGGCAGTATTTAAAGTATTTTTTCAACATAACAAATCTGAAGTAATCGTACGTGAAAAGACACAAACGATTTATGTCGAAGCACAATCAGAAGAACAAGTAAGACGTTATTTAAAAGATAGAGACTATAATATCGAATTCATTACTAAATTAGAGGGCGCACATTTAGAATATGAAAAGCAATCAGAAGACTTTAACGTGGAGCAAGCGCAGTAATGAAACAAATCCAAAAAAATGAAGTTGCGATATACGCACTTGGTGGTTTGGGTGAAATCGGTAAAAATATGTATGCCGTTGAATACCAGAACGAAATTGTAATTATCGATGCAGGTATTAAATTCCCTGATGATAATCTTTTAGGTATAGATTACGTCATCCCAGATTTCACATATTTAGAACAAAACCAAGACAAAATTGTAGGATTATTTATAACGCATGGACATGAGGACCATATTGGTGGTGTGCCCTACCTATTAAAACAAATTAACGTGCCAATTTATGGTGGACCTTTAGCATTAGGTCTAATTAGAAATAAATTGGAAGAACATCATCTATTGAGAACAACAGAACTTATTCCGATAGATGAGTCCAGTGTTATTAAGTCTAAACATATGGAAGTTTCTTTCTATTTAACGACACATAGTATACCTGAGGCTTATGGTGTTATAGTAAATACGCCAGAAGGTAATATCGTGCATACTGGTGATTTTAAATTTGATTTCACGCCAGTTGGTGAACCAGCAAATATAGCTAAAATGGCAAAACTTGGTGAAGAAGGCGTACTTTGTTTACTTTCAGATTCAACCAATTCGTTAGTTCCAGATTTTACATTAAGTGAACGTGAAGTTGGACAAAATGTCGAAAAGATTTTCCGTAATTGCACAGGAAGAATCATATTTGCAACCTTTGCATCAAATATATACAGAGTCCAACAAGCTGTCGAAGCTGCAATCAAATATAACCGTAAAATAGTTACGTTCGGTCGTTCCATGGAAAATAATATTAAAATTGGAATGGAACTCGGTTATATTAAAGCGCCACCTGAAACGTTTGTAGAACCAAATAAGATTAACAGTATTCCGAAACATGAATTACTCATCCTTTGTACTGGTTCTCAAGGTGAGCCAATGGCAGCGTTGTCTCGTATTGCGAACGGTACGCATAAACAAATCAAAATTATTCCAGAAGATACAGTGGTATTTAGTTCTTCACCAATTCCTGGTAATACGAAGAGCATTAACCGTACAATTAATGCGTTATACCGAGCTGGTGCAGATGTCATCCATAATAAGGTTTCAAATATACACACTTCTGGTCACGGTTCCCAAGGCGACCAACAATTGATGTTACGATTAATTAGACCTAAGTTTTTCTTACCTATTCATGGTGAATATCGTATGTTAAAAGCCCACGGTAATTCCGGTGTCGAATGTGGCGTCAATCCAGACAACGTCTTTATCTTTGAAATTGGTGATGTTTTAGCACTTACGAAAGATTCAGCTCGAAAAGCCGGAAGAATCCCATCTGGTAATGTACTTGTAGATGGTAGTGGTATTGGAGATATCGGTAACGTCGTGATTCGAGACCGTAAATTATTATCTGAAGAAGGTCTTGTCATTGTAGTCGTTAGTATCGATTTCAAGACAAACACTCTACTGTCTGGGCCTGATATAATTTCACGAGGTTTCGTTTATATGAGAGAATCAGGTCAATTGATTTATGATGCTCAACGTAAAATCAAAACTGATGTTATTTCAAAATTAAATCAAAATAAAGATATTCAATGGCATCAAATTAAATCATCAATCATTGAAACGTTACAACCTTATTTATATGACAAAACAGCACGTAAACCAATGATTTTGCCAGTAATTATGAAAGTCAATGAAGATAAAAATAACCAACCTTCCAAAAAATCACAAAGCAATTCACATAAATCAAGTAAAAGAGATACTAAATCTGGACCTAAGAAGTTTAAAAACTTCAAGAAGAATAAAAAAGAATTGACTGATAAAAAACAGTCATAATCAATAAAAAGCACGTGAATGATTTATAATCATTCACGTGCTTTTACTATATTCAGTTATCTGACAACCTTTTTTCTCGAAACGATTTAAGTCATTATCGTGACCTATCATGATGAGAATGTCGCCTATTTCAACACTAATATTAGGATCCGGTGATACAAGAATTTCTCTACCGCGTTTAATTGCAATAATACTTATACCGAATTGTGCACGAATATCTAAGTCAATAATTGATTGTCCGGCCATCTTTTCACTTGCTTTAATTTCAACAATTGAATGTTCATCCGCAAGTTCAAGATAATCTAACACACTCGCACTTGCCACATTATGTGCAATACGACGACCCATATCTCTTTCAGGGTGTACAACTGTGTCCGCGCCTATTTTATTTAATATTTTAGCATGATAATCATTTTGGGCTTTGGCAGTAACCTTTTTAACCCCTAATTCCTTTAAGATAAGTGTAGTTAATGTACTAGATTGAATATTTTCCCCGATTGCAACAATCACGTGGTCAAAATTTCTTATACCTAAACTCTTCATTACAGTTTCATCCGTTGTATCTGCAACTACAGCATGTGTAGCGATATCACTGTATTCGTTCACACGTGCTTCATCCATATCAATCGCCATAACATCCATATCTAAAGCGTTAAGTTCTCTTACAATACTTCCGCCAAATCGGCCTAAACCAATGACTACATATTCTTTATCCATAATTGTCCTCCAACTAAAAATCGAGGTAAGTTGATCCAGTTCGTACGTAAGATACGTAAAGTATGAATCAAACTCACCTCAGCATTATTATATGGTTATTTCTTGCCTCTCACATAAGAGGTATCAAAGATAAATAATCTCATTAACAATATTAACGATGGTATGAGTAAAAGTAAAGCAAAAATGAATACAACGATTAACGTAATCGCCATGCTTGGATTCGTAACGCTTTGATTAAGTTTAATATAAGGGTCTAAAATATAAGGCAATTTACTCATGCCATAACCGAAAAATGCAAAAGCCATTTGGAACATGACCATGATAAATGCGATACCATGATATTTCTTAATTAACGTTAGTATCATTGCGATTACAAAGAAAATAAAACTTAGTAAAAACATCCACCAGTAATGTGTAACAGCAACTTCAAAATGGTGTTTGTTTTGTACACGTAATGATAAAAATACAAATAATGAAATAGCTATCATCGGTGGCCCCCAGAACAAGAACCAGTATCTCAACAATTTATATGCTTCAGTATCTTTAGCTTTAGAAGCATAGTAAGTTAAAAATCCTGAAGAAATATATAATACCGAAACAATGGCTAAAAATACTACTGCCCATGCGTACGGGCTTAGCAATAATTCTGTCCAATTTAAATCTAAATGCGATTCTTTTCCAGTTATATAACCACCTTCAGATATTGTTAAAACCGTTGCCAGTGAACCTGGAATAAACAATCCTGCTAAACCATACATAATCAACCAAGGTAGCTTTGTATCTGGGCCATAATTTTCAAAGGCATAAAAAGCACCTCTAATTGAAAGGAGTAATAGTGCTACAGAAGCTGGTACCAACAAGACTGTCCCGAAATATTTAGCTGTATCCGGGAAGAATCCAACCATCCCAACAAAGAAAAATACAAAGAATACGTTCGTTACTTCCCAAACTGGGTTGAGATAACGTGCGATAATATGATTAATCTTCTTATCCTGTTTCGTGATTTTAGCATGGACCGTAAAGAACCCAGCACCAAAATCAATAGATGCCACGATGATATAACAATATAAAAATACCCACAATACTGTAATACCGATATATGAATAAATCATGACTTAGCACCTCTTTCGATTTTCACTTTTTCAACGTCTTTATATGCCGGATTGTTTCGATACATTCTTATTAACACATAAGCACTTGTGAATAATAATACAAGATACAATAACGCAAACATAATTGTGACGAGTGCTAAGCCCCCTGCTTGTGTTGCGGCGTCAGCAACTTTTAGATATCCTCGCACGAGCCATGGTTGACGTCCTTGCTCAGTTAAGAACCAACCAAATTCTATGGCTAATATTGATGCAGGCCCTGTTAAGATTGTGCCAATCACCATCGCTTTCGAAAATGTAAAGCGTCTTAATTTTTTTATTAATAAGGTAAGGATAAAGACACCTGAAATAATGAAACAAAATACGCCCATAAATACCATCAGATCAAAGAAGTAATGCACCATCATTGGTGGACGTAATTCTTTAGGGAAATCATTGAGTCCCTTCACCTTAGTATTTACGTTATTATCTGCTAAAAAGCTAAGTACACCTGGTATTTCTATAGCGCCTTTTACTTTTTCAGTTTTCTCATCTAAACTACCAAATAAAACTAAATTTGCTTTAGATTGGGTATCAAAATGCCATTCATATGCAGCAAGTTTTTCAGGTTGTTCTTTGTGTAAAAATTTCGCCGATGCATCTCCAGCTATCATAGCACCTACAGTAAACACAATACCTAATATCATCGTTAATTTGAGTGCTTTTTTATGATAAGCTGTATCTTGTGAAAATTTATTTTTTAATAATTTATAAGCGGCAATACTTGCTAATACAAATGCCATCGTCATATAAGCAGTAGCAACAACATGGAATGAACGAATAATAAATGAATCATTAAACATTGCTGCCCATGGTTGAACATTAACCATTTTTCCATGTTTCATTTCAAAGCCAGCTGGTGTGTTCATAAATGAATTCACTGCCGTAATAAAGAATGCTGAGAATGAACCACCGAGAATAACTGGTAAACTTATGAGGAAATGCGTCCATTTATTTTTAAATCTATCCCATGTATATAAATAAATGCTTAAGAAGATTGCTTCGAAGAAAAATGCGAAAGTTTCCATAAATAATGGTAAAGCTATAACATGACCACCCATTTGCATGAAGGTCGGCCATAGTAATGAAAGTTGTAATCCAATAATTGTACCGGTTACAACTCCAACTGCAACCGTAATCGTATAACCTTTAGTCCAACGCTTAGCTAAAGCAATATACTGATAATCATTACGTTTCAAGCCTATAAACTCGGCAATCGCGAACATTAATGGCATACCTACCCCAATTGTTGCGAATATGATATGCACAGCGAGTGTCATGGCTGTTAGAAAACGTGCGATTTCAATTGAATCCATGTAATCACCTTTTTTCTATATATTTGTGATAATCACATTAACACTTTTAGTATATTCCTTTTTAAATCATTTTAAAATTATATATAACACAAAAGAGTGACAAATTAGTGGCGTATGTATAGAGAAATCATATACTTGAATTTCTTTAAAATGTTACCTATATTAAAATGAGTTAAATTATATTGAAGGGATGATGAAGATGACAAATATCGTAATATATACTCAAGATGACTGTCCACCTTGTGAATTTATAAAAAACTATCTTTCCGACAAAGACGTTTCATACACAGAAAAAAATATTTCAAATTCACAATATAGAAATGAAATGATTGATTATGATGCTTTTGCAACTCCTTTTATCTTGTTAGATGATGAACCTATGTACCAAGTAGATATGGACAAATTGAATAAGAGATTAAATATTGATTAATATACAAAAAAGAGTCTGGGACAAAATAGATGTCTCAGACTCTTTATCATTAAGGAGGGACTACGAAATTTTTGTTTGAAAATTCGATGTCTGTCCCACACCCGATTTTTATTTATCATGTAATTGCGATTATTTTGCGTAATGATCAACTAATGTTTGAACTTCTTCAGTTGTCGCACAGTTAATTGCTTTAGCAGCTAATTCTTCCATTTCATTTTGACTTAAACCTTTGATTTGGCGACGTGCTTTAAGTACAGATGTTGCACTCATTGAAAACTCGTCTAAACCAAGACCTAATAATAATGGTATTGCTGTAGCATCTCCTGCCATTTCACCACACATACCTGTCCATTTACCTTCTTTATGTGAAGCGTCAATGACTTGTTTAACTAAGCGTAAAATTGAAGGGTTATATGGTTGATATAAGTATGAAACACGTTCAGACATACGATCTGCTGCCATCGTATATTGAATTAAATCATTCGTACCAATACTGAAGAAATCAACCTCTTTAGCAAAGATATCTGCTAAAGCCGCAGTTGAAGGTATTTCTACCATGATACCTAATTCGATATCATCAGAAACTTCTACACCTTCATTTTGTAATTTTTCTTTTTCTTCAAGTAATAATGATTTTGCATCACGGAATTCTTGTATTGTTGCTACCATTGGGAACATAATATTTAACTTTCCGTAAGCAGATGCGCGTAACAGTGCTCTAAGTTGTGGTCTGAAAATATCAGGCTGATCAAGACATAGACGAATTGCACGGTATCCAAGGAAAGGATTCATTTCATCCGGTAAATTAAGATATGGTAATTCTTTATCCCCACCGATATCTAACGTACGCACAACGACGCGTTTGTCTTCCATTGTTTCAAGCACTTTTTTATAAGCTTCGAACTGTTCATCTTCAGATGGTAACTCATTTCTACCCATGTAAAGGAATTCAGTACGGTAAAGACCGATACCTTCTGCACCATTATCCATCACACCAGTTAAATCATCAGGTGTTCCGATATTTGCTGCAAGTTCTGCATGTTTGCCATCTAACGTTTTTGTTTCTTCATCACGAAGTTTTTGTAATTCTTTTTTATCTTCAAAGAAACGTTCACGCTTGTTTTCATAAGCAATGACTTCATCATCAGTAGGGTCAACTATAACTTCACCTGTTAAGCCATCTACAATAATCATGTCACCTTGTTTAACTTCTTTGGAAATTGTTTTAGTACCTACTACGGCAGGTATCTCTAAAGAACGACTCATGATAGCTGAATGCGATGTTCTTCCACCAATGTTCGTAACAAAACCTTGCACGAACTCTTTATTTAATTGTGCAGTGTCTGAAGGTGTTAAATCGTTCCCAACGATGACAACGCTTTCATCAATCATACTAGGATTTGGTAATTCGACACCTAATAAATGTGCTAATACACGTTTAGAAACATCGCGGATATCAGCAGCACGTTCTTTCATGTATTCATTATCCATAGATTCAAATATAGTAATGAATTGACCAGTAACATCTGTTAATGCAGTTGGTGCGTTAACTTTTTCATTTTTTATTTTTTCTTCAATCGGTTGAATTAATTCTGGATCATCTAACACAAGTAAATGTGCATCAAAAATAGCTGCTTTATCAGCACCTATATTTTTTTCAGCATTGTTTCTAATCTTTGTTAACTCAACTTTGGATGTTTCGATAGCCTTTTTAAACAATTGTAGCTCTGCGTCTACATCAGTAACCTTTTCATTGTTAAATGACAAATCCGGCTCGACAATTAGATAAGCTTTGGCAATTGCTACACCATCAGATGCAGCAATCCCATTAATATAATTTGCCATATTATTCAGTTAAACCTTCTTTAGATAAGATTTCAGTTACTGCTTCAATTGCTTCTTTTTCATCGCTACCATCAGCATAGATGTTGATTTCAGCATCTTTACCTACGCCTAAGCTCATAACACCCATGATTGATTTTAAGTTAACTTTTTTACTATTATATTCAAGTTGAATATCTGAATCGAATTTAGATGCAGTTTGAACAAGCATCGTAGCTGGTCGTGCGTGAATACCTGTTTCGTCAATGATTATATATGATTTTTGTTCCATATTAAGATTTCTCCTTCGCATAGTTAGACTCGTTAGTTTATTATAAAACCTATCAATGTTTTATACAAATAAGATTACCAAAATATGCATGTAAATTCAATGCGTTATACCTGTGATGTAGCGTAATTTGGGCCAAATGCGGTTAAAGTGTAATAAAATTCTAACTATTCAAACATCTTTCTGTAACGGATGTTTTGAGTTTCTAATTTTAAAATTGATAAAAAAGAGTCTAAGACAAAATAAATGTCTCAGACTCTTTCTCAATAAGTGGGAGTAAGGAATCTCTATTAGAAACTTCGATTACTGTTCTACTCCTTTAATTTCATATTTATTTAATTAGACAATTTCTTTTACTACTTTTTCACATTTTTCAATGTGTTCATCGCCCATTTTTTTCATGAAATAATAACTTAATGATGCTGAAATAGCTTGACCTACAATTGGGAACCATTTCGTTTGTTTAGCTGCTACTCTTTTCGCAACATCTTTAACAACCATTTTTAATAATGCTTCTGAAATTTTTTTCCCAATAAATTGACTACCTTGAACAGCTGCGGCAGCAAATACACGTTCTCTCATGTCGTCGCCCATTGTGCTTACTTGATTATGATCTACACCATAAATTTTGTTTATATCTTCTATGATGTCTTTCATTAATTTAATATCCACACCAAAGTCTAAACCAGGAATCGGAACGACACTTACGCCTGATGAAAGCATTGATTTCTTTTTAACTAAAGTTTGCGCACGTTGACGTCTTTCAGCAATATCATCACTTGTTACTGGTAAGTTACTTTTTTCACTAATTTCTTCTATATTTAATACTTTATTACCAACTTTTTGTGTGAATTTATTCGTCACTTTATTTTTTATACCCATGAATTTCACTCCTCGTTAATATATTCATATTGAATGAATTACCCTATTTGAAGAAAATTATTGTATTTTAACGAAAATCGCTTTTAAATATTTTGAAGGTTTATAATGTGGATGTGTTTTAAAATCTTTCGGCAAGCCCATAACTTCTGCTAATTCAAAGTCTACACCAGCTTGTGTTAAAGTATCTTTCACTACCTTTTTAAAAGCTTTCAAATTAAATGTACTATTATTTGTACATAACAACATTGTGCCTTGAGGTGCGAGTACCTGCAAAGCGCCTTGAATCAATTTATCATAATCTTTCGTTACAGAAAATGTTTTCTTTTTATTTCTAGCAAAACTAGGCGGATCAACAACGATGGTGTCATAATCAAATTGATGTCTACTCGCATAATTGAAAAAGTCAAAAGTATCCATAACGAAAATATATTGTGATTTTGGGTCAATACCATTAAGACCAAAGTTTTCTTCCGTTAAAGGACGTGACCGGTTAGCTAAGTCCACACTCGTCGTTACTTTTGCATGTTCAACAGCAGCAACTGAAAATGCACCTGTATAGCTAAAAACATTTAATAAACGCTTATTTTCGGAAAATTGATCTTTTAATTTCTTTCTTACTTCTCTTTGATCAAGAAAAATACCTGTCATTGGACCATCATTTAAATCAACATTATAAAATGTGAAGTTTTCTTCTATTACAATTGGAAATTCTGGAGCTTCTCCGTCAACAAAGCCACCATCAATTTGTGCATCTTTAAAACGTGTTTTCTCAAAAATTGAAGTATATTCAAATACATTTTTAAAGGCTTGTAATACACTGTAACGGAATTTATAAATGCCTTTTGAATACCATTGAATTAAAAAATGACCATCATAATTATCAATAGTCAAACCACCGACGCCGTCACCTTCACCATTAAATATTCTAAACGCATTCGTACCTTCTATATTATAAAAATATTGACGATCTTCTTTCGCGATTTCAAATAGTCGTTCGAAAAATTGTGTATTAATCACTTCATTTTTATCGTAACTTAACACCCAACCTATACCTTTATGTTGTTTACCAACGTATGCTGTAGCAATATAATTACCTTGATCATTTACGAGATGAAACAGTTCTCCATCCTTTAAATGATCGTATGCATATAAATCTTCTTCTTCAATTAATGGATATTCATTTAAATATTTCGTTTCTTTACCTTTATTTAATGTGGCAGTCTTCATTACATTTTGTCCGCCTTTCCTAATTTATCTGTTATTTATTCATTTTATCATCTTGGTGAGGTTAAATACCATGTTCATTTAAACATATTTAAATTACTGAAAAAAGTTAACCCAATATTGTTATATATAGTTGTAAATTTAACGATAAACACTATCTTTTCATTTGATTGTAGCTCAATAAAAAAATCGACAAAGTACATTAATCATACTTTGTCGATTATTTCTTAAGTTAATGAGTAATTTCATCGATTAATCTTTGGATGGTTCTCGCAATTTAATTACGAAAGCTACTGTAATTGTAATTAACATTAATAATAATGTTGGCGTAATAAATGTTGAGAATAATGAACCATGGACCATGATGTTTGCGAATTCTGTTAATAATTTGAAGAATAATATACTTACTAAGAATAAATGTAAGAAGTAGAACTTACCTCTTAAATAATTCGTTAATGTAGTTAAAATGTAAGCAATCATGATTAACATTAGAATTAATAATGTTACCCATTCTATGACTACTTGTGTTTGTGATAAATCCCAAGAATCACTTGTGAAGATTTCGCTTCGGTTACTAAATTCAAATAAAGTAAAGAATAGTAACACTGCCCCACAGAAGAGCTCTACGTAAAATGTTTTAAGCCATTTTGGTTTTTTCATCCAATTTGGAATATCATCTTCTTGAATATCAATTTTCTCTTTCCATTTAGTGATAAACTTATCTTTTTTATCTCTAACCTTTTGTAAATCAACGCTTCTTCTTGTTTTTCTAGTAAACTCTGTTGTTTTGTCTTGTATACTTTTAAAGTGTTCTTTAGTTTGATTAGACATTGATTCTTTTTTAGTTCGTGATAATTCCGGTTCTTCTTCCCCTAATTCCTGTTTCGTTAAAGGCAATGATCTTCTTAAGAATAAGAAATTCCAAATCGCCATTTGACCTAATAACCACATAATTAAGAAGAAAGTGTTCACACTTAAGATGTCTACAGGTACAATCTGTTTATCATCTATACGACCGTATAGTACAATTTGCGTTAACAAATAGGTAATACCATATGAAAAGATTATCCATAAGAAATGGGCTTTTCTATGATTAGGATTTAATTCATCCTTATAAATAATGTAACCTATATGTATAGCAAACGGTATGATGAATATGATTGCAAAGAAACTATAAACTTGCGTCATTAATGCAATTGTAATGATGAAGAATAAAACACCTATGACTAAAAAGAAAATAGAAATATCGTAATCATAGCTCGTTGTTCTAAAAAGTGTTACGCCAATATAAATTAATGCAATTCCAAATAATATTATTAAAATAGCACTGATAATCGGGAAACTCCCAATATAATTACTCATCACACGAATTATTTCTCTAAAAAATGCATTTATAAAGTCCCATACATTATGAATATGTAAGTCAATCTTACCTTTACCATTTAATTTGTTTATTAATGATAAGTTCACTAAAATAATGAGACCTAAAAATAGAGAAACAATGCCAATAATATAACTGTATAATATCTCAGCGTGCTTCTTTAAAAAGGACATACCATTCACCTCAAGGTTATTATATATGAACATCGCGTTCTTGTCTTTAATAAATTAGCAAATAAGTCTTTAGTATGATATAAATACCTTATAATTTGCATATTTAAACTTCTACAATACATGTGACAAAAATTTTTAGTACAGAAATTCCAACGTCCTCCATTATATCGTCGACGTTATAACAATTGTTAGTGGTTTAATTTTATCGAAACGGGTAAATATAGAGTGAAACATATTTTACAAATATGGTAAGGAGTGTATGTGATATGAGTAAAGAAGAACAAAACAAACAAGCTGCCGAAGAAGCAAAAAAAG
Source organism: Staphylococcus hsinchuensis (assembly GCF_038789205.1). Taxonomy (NCBI): domain Bacteria; kingdom Bacillati; phylum Bacillota; class Bacilli; order Caryophanales; family Staphylococcaceae; genus Staphylococcus; species Staphylococcus hsinchuensis. The sequence goes on along the minus strand of NZ_CP128355.1, from coordinate 1,345,952 downwards.
CTGAAGATAAATTAAAAGAACAACAAGAATCTAAAGATGAAGGTTCTGAAGAAACACAACAAGATATTCAAGACACATTAGACTAAAAAATAGATTAACGTCATTCCCTTTTACGTGAATGGCGTTTTTTAATTCATGATTTTTCTTATATTCAAATTACCACAAACATCTGCGTCTGAGACAATAATAGGTTTTTCAGACTTTTTATCAACTTGGCAGTAGATGTCTGAATTGAAAATGCGCTTATAACAAGCTTTTTTCAATCCTAGTCATCCTTCCCGTGTGGGACTACGAAATCTTTATTAGGAAATTCGATTTCTGTCCCACTCCCTTTTTGTCAATGAGTGAAACTACGAAATCTCTATAATAGAAATTTCGATTTCTGTCCCAGTCCCAATTTACGAAAAGAACATTCCATGATAACCTTGACAGGATGTAACAAAAGGCATACATTAGAATTAAAATTTAAATATAACATTCGCACTAGGGGTGTTTTGTGACTGAGATGAGGTAAACCCTCAAACCCTTCGAACCTGATCTAGATGAAACTAGCGTAGGAAAGTGTACCGAATCAATGTGTATACACAAACTGTGATTCGGATGCTTTCGTACGCACAATCTATTTTAGGTTGTGCGTTTTTATATTAGGAGGAAGAACAATGTCAAAAGGACTCAAATTATCAGAAATACTTGTTACCGTATTAATTGCTGTTGTCTTTGCGGTCATATATAACCTTTGGTATGTAGTTTACAATGCAATGAAAGTAACTGGGCTACATATTGAAGAGCTTTCTTATGGCGCATGGTTTATGGCTGCTGTTGTTGCGTACTTAATTATTCCAAAAGTAGGAATCGCATTATTAGCAGAGTTTGCTGCAGGCGCTGGGGAAACAATCATTACAGGAAAATTCGATCCCGCCGTAATGATTTATGCCTTTATCCAAGGTTTAGCTTGTGAGATTATATTCGCTATCTTTAGATATAAGTCTCGTTCAGCAATGGTCGCAATGCTCGCCGGATTATTAACAGCTATCTCTACATTACCTTTAGATTTTGCATATGGTTATTTAAATGAACTAGCAGGATGGAATTTAGCATTATATATTATTTTCCGTCTCATCGGAGGCATCGTAGTAGCTGGTTTATTCTCTTACTTAATCGTTAAGGCATTAGATCAGACAGGAGTAACGAGATTGTTTAGAACTTCAAACAAAAGTGACTACGACAATTTATAAGGGGCTCTTAATGTGATAATCGCAAAAAATTTACGACTTAAATATCCAAGTGTCGATCATAAAACATTTGATAATTTAAATTTAGAAATACCTGATAAACAAAAGGTATTACTTGTTGGTCCATCTGGCTCTGGCAAAAGCACTTTATTGAATGTTTTAAGTGGAATTGTGCCAGAATTAATCGATTTACCAATGAAATACGATAAACTCCAAATTGATAAACATTGTGGCATGATATTCCAAGATCCCGATGCACAATTTTGTATGCCTAAAGTATACGAAGAACTTGCATTTGTGTTAGAAAACCGTCAAGTGCCCAGAGATGAAATGGACAGACACATTGAAGAAGCCTTATCAGCTGTAGGACTAGATGTCGATAAAGAACAATACATTAACCATTTAAGTGGCGGTATGAAACAGAAGCTTGCAATAGCTGAAACATTATTGCAACAAGCCGACACACTGTTTTTAGATGAACCAACCGCGATGTTGGATATCGAATCTACCGCTGATTTGTGGAACAAAATTAAGGACTTATGGTCAAATCAAACTGTCATTATTGTCGAACATAAAGTTGAACACATTTGGCAACATGTGGACCGCGTTATTTTAATTAACTATGATGGTGCGATTGTTGCAGATGATACACCGATAAATATTTTAAACAATTATGAACATCTGTTATCTGAATATGGTGTTTGGCATCCGAAAGCATGGAACGCAGCACCACAACCTATTAAATACCAACCGCAAATAACAGATGATGATAAATTTGAATTTAAAGATACTCATATAAAACGGAGTAAACATGAACTCATCCACATCCCCTATCGAGAAATCGACTCAGGTGAATGGATTACGATTACTGGACGTAACGGCTCGGGTAAAACAACTTTACTTGAATCAATGATGCAGTTAATTAAATACGATGGGAAAATGTATTTTAATCAGAAAAAATTGTCTAAAATTAAAGAAGCAGCTCAACATATGTATCTCGTATATCAGAACCCAGAATTACAATTTATGACGAATTCTGTATATGAAGAAATCAATATTCAGTTTAAAAATCATAAAACAGATGAAAAGAAAGCGGACGCGTTAACACTATCAATGTTACAAACATTAGATTTAGAAAGAGTTAAATCTCAACACCCATTCGAGCTTTCAGTGGGTCAGAAACGACGTTTAAGCGTTGCGATTGCTTTAAGTTCTAATTCAAAGTTTATTATATTAGATGAACCTACATTCGGATTGGATAGTCATAATACATTCAATTTAATCAATTTATTTAATGAACGTATTACGAAAGGTCAAACGATTATCATGGTAACACATGATCCTGAAATCATATCACGCTATCCTACACTTCGTTTACATGTAAATCAACAACAATTGGTTGAAGTCGAGGAGGTAGCTCATGTTTGATATTTGGAAAAAACATTATACATTTGTTGATGACGTCAACATTATCACCAAACTTACTTTAGGTATCTTATTGTTCTTTTATGTCATCTTTATACACCAGTTTGATTATATGTTATATCTAGGAATATTCATGTTGGTGTTCTTGTTATTATTTAGTGGTTTAAAGATGAAAGTGACACTATCATTTATCGTCGCCACGATATTTTTCTGTTTTTTATCTTGCCTCTTCATGATTTTTTATGGTGAAGGCACTCATGTCATTTTCAAATTCGGATTTATAAAAATCAGTGTGGAAAGTTTATATCGAGGGTTGCACTTAGCTTTACGTTCATTTACTGTCGCAACTTATGGTATGGTGCTTGCCTTCACATCTGAAATAGTTATGATTTTTTATAGTCTTATGCAACACTTAAAGGTAAAACCTAAGTTTGCATACGCCTTTATGGCAGCTATCCGTATGGTTCCACTTATGATAACTTCACTCATTCAATTAAGGCGCTCTTTAAAAATGCGTTATCAAATGATAGATGCCAAAAATTATAGAGGTTTTAAGAGACTCAAACATTTACTTATTCCTTTATTAAGTCAAAACATCCGCAAGGCTCATCAATTATCCGTTGCGATGGAGAAAAAAGGATTCCAAGATGGCAAGCGAACATATTATTACTATGCAGGTTTCTCTTACAAAGATTTAATCTTTATTATAGTAGTGCTATGTATTGTGCTTGTAGCAGGTATATGTGCACATATGCTTCCAATATCAGGCATCCATGATGTGCGTGTTTCAAATATGTATTAATTTAAATTAAAAAATCGTCGACATCAAAACGCTTTATATGATGTCGACGATTTTTATTTATTTTTTTATTGCTTTATCACTAATATCTGAACGATAGAAGAGTGCATCACTTTCTATTTTATCAACCGCTTCATAGGCTTGTACTTTCGCTTTTGCGATATCATCACCTTCACCTATCGCTAAAATAACACGTCCACCAGAAGTTACATATTTGTCTTGCTCTTTCTTTAATCCACTTACAAAATACTTACCATCTAAAGTGAAACCTGATACTTGTTTACCCTTTTCATAACTACCAGGATAGCCTTTTGATGCTAACATTACACCAACAACTGATTGTGATTTCCATTTAAATGTAATGGGTTGTTTTTGCTCTAAATCAATGATGTGTTGCATTAAGTCGCTTTCCATACGCGTTAATAATACTTGTGCTTCAGGGTCTCCAAAACGTGCATTAAATTCAATTACTTTTGGACCTTCTGACGTTAAAATCGCACCAATATATAACAGACCAAAGAACGGTGTACCTTCCTCAACCATCGCTTTTGCAATAGGTTGCGCAATCTTGTCGTTTGTTTGTTGTAACACATCTTCACCGATATGTGGCACTGGACAATAAACACCCATACCACCTGTGTTTGGACCTTCATCATGATCGAAGGCACGTTTATGATCTTGAGCAATACAATCGAATGGAACTGCATATGTTCCATTAACAAATGTCATTAATGAGAACTCTTCACCCTCTAAAAATTGCTCAAAAACAACGATACCGTCTTCTTCAGGATAAAGTTTCTCAACAGCTTCATTTGCTTCTTCTAAATTATTAGCAATGATAACGCCCTTACCTGCAGCTAACCCGTCTTTTTTCAATACAATTGGGTATTCACAACGTTGGATATAATTTTGAGCCTCGGTTTTTGTTTTGACTTCTTTGTATTCTGCAGTAGGTATGTCATATTTTTGCATGAGCTGTTTGGCAAATAGCTTTGAACCTTCGATTTGGGCTGCTGCTTTTTTAGGACCAAATACTTTTATGTCATTTGCTTCAAGTTTATCTGCTAAACCTTCAGTTAAAGGTTGTTCAGGCCCAATAACTGTCCAATCGATATCATGTTCTTGTGCAAATGACACGATTGTATCATGGTCTGTTTCAGCTATATCACTTTGCACTTGTGCAATTTCTGACATTGCATCATTTCCTGGTATGGCAAATAATTCATTGACGAGTGGAGATTGATGTAATTTATGCGCTAGTACATGCTCTCTACCACCTGCACCTATGACTAAAATTTTCATACTTGATTTACCTCCATAATATTAGTGTTTAAAATGACGTACGCCAGTTGTTACCATTGCAATTCCGTGTTTGTTTGCCATCTCAATAGAGTCTTTATCTTTAATAGAGCCACCAGGTTGAATAATCGCTTTGATGCCTGATTGTGCCGCAAGCTCTACTGTGTCATCCATAGGGAAGAAACCATCTGAAACCATAACGACTTCATCATTAATTTCGATTGCTCTTTCGATGGCAATTTTTGCTGAACCAACACGATTCATTTGACCAGCACCAATACCAACAGTTTGTTTAGGGTTCGTTAAAATAACTGCATTACTTTTAACTGATGCAACGACTTTCCAACCTAATAACATTGCATCCCATTGAGCTTCCGTAGGTTCTGCTTCGGTAACGACTTCCATCTCTTCACGATTTGTAACGACGTTATCTTTATCTTGAACGAGATATCCTCCTGAAACAGATACAACCTCTTTTTCACTATTATCAATCGTCATATCAATTTCTAACAATCTAATATTTTTCTTCTGACTTAATACATCGAACGCTTCTCGCGTAAATTTAGGTGCGATGACTACTTCTAAAAAGATTTCATGTAAAGACTGTGCTAATTCAGTATCTACTGTTCTATTGAATGCTACAATACCACCAAAGATTGATTGACTATCCGCTTCGTATGCATATTTGTAAGCTTGTTCAATTGTATCTGCTACCCCTACACCACATGGATTCATATGTTTAACTGCAACAGCTGCTGGTTTATCAAATTGTTTTACTAATGAAAGTGTAGCGTCTGCATCTTTAATATTATTGAAACTTAACTGTTTACCATGTAATTGTTTTGCACCAGCTAATGTATGCAATGCGTCTGAAGTACGTACGAAATGCGCAGATTGTTGTGGGTTTTCACCGTAGCGTAATTGTTCTTTATTATCTTTGAAGAACTCAACAATTGCAGCATCATATTGATTTGTGTGATCAAATACTTTAATCATCAATGATTTTCTGAAATCTTCATCTAAATTATCGTTTTCTAATCTTTCGATTACGTCATTATAATCAGATGGGTGTACAACAGTTGTGACATGTTTAAAGTTTTTAGCTGCTGCACGTAACATTGTCGGTCCACCGATATCAATGTTTTCAATTGCATCCATTTCAGTAACATCAGGATTAGCTACTGTTTCTTGGAACGGATATAAATTCACAACTACCATATCGATTAAATCAATATGTTGTTCTTTTAACTGTTCAAGATGTTCAGGTTTATCACGATCTGCTAAAATGCCACCGTGTACTGATGGATGCAATGTTTTCACACGTCCATCCATAATTTCTTCAAATTGCGTTAAATCTGAAATTGATTTAACAGGGACATCAGCATCGACTAAAGTACGCATTGTGCCTCCTGTTGAATACAACTCATATCCTAATTTGTTTAAAGATTGAGCAAACGCAACAATGCCACTTTTATTTGATACACTTAAAATTGCTTTTTTCATGTTACTTAGCACCTCTTATTGAATGATTTTTGATATAACTTCTGGATATAATTGATGTTCGATTGCTTTGATACGCTCTTCCAATTGTGCTTTCGTATCTTCTTTATAAATTGGACAAGTTCCTTGTTCGATAATTTCTCCTGTGTCCATCCCACTGTCTACATAATGTACGGTTGAACCTGTCACCGTATCTCCACTTTCAAATGCTTGTCCAACTGCATCTTTCCCTTTGTATTTAGGTAAAAGGGACGGATGTATATTTAGAATCCGTCTATCATATGCATTGAGTATATGCTCACCGATAAGCTTCATATAACCAGCTAAGATAATCCACTCTACTTTCTCGGCAGTTAACCATTCTATAATCTTTCGTTCGTAATCTGCTTTAGAATCAAAGTTCTTCAACTCATTAATATGCACATCGAGGTTGAATTTTCTAGCGCGTTCGATACAATAAGCATTAGCTTTATCAGTATATAAAGCTGTTACTTCAATATTTTGTAACTTTCCTTCTTCGATAGCATTCATGATGCTTTCAAAGTTACTGCCTGAACCGGACGCAAAAATAGCTATTTTGGTCAATTTTCTACCCCCGTTAACTCTATTGACTTCTCGCCTTCTACAATTTCACCAATTTGATATGCATTTACTTGATGCTTATTTAAGATTTCTAAAGTTTCTGTAGCTTTATCTTCATCAACAATGAGTGTAAAACCAATTCCCATATTAAATACGTTGTACATCTCATCAGTTGAAATTTCGCCTTCTGATTGAATCCAATTAAAAATTTCTGGTGTTGGGAATTGAGTTACATCTACTTTCGCTGTTACACCTTCTGGTAATGCTCTAGGAATATTCTCATAAAATCCACCGCCAGTAATATGTGTCATTGCATGGATTTTAATTTGCTCTTTTACTGCTAATACAGGTTTTACATATAATCGTGTAGGCTCTAAAAATGCTTCTAAATAACTTCGGTTGTCATCAAATTGATCGTCTAAATTAATATTTGATTGTTTAATTAATCTTCTAACTAAACTATAACCATTTGAATGAACGCCACTTGATTCAAGACCAATGATTACTTGACCTGGCTTGACTGAAGAACCATCGATATAGTCATCTTTTTCAACTGCGCCTACTGCAAAACCAGCTAAATCATATTCACCTTCATGGTACATTTCGCCCATCTCAGCTGTTTCTCCACCGATTAAAGCAGTGTTTGTTTCCTCGCATCCATCACTAACACCTTTAACAATCTGTTCAATTACCTCAGGAACCACTTTGTTTGTCGCAATATAATCTAAGAAGTATAAAGGTTCTGCACCTGTCGTTAAAATGTCGTTAACACACATTGCAACAGCATCGATACCAATTGTGTCATGCTTATTATGATCGATAGCAAGCTTTAATTTCGTACCTACACCATCAGTTCCAGATACAAGTAAAGGTGCTTTCATCTCTAGCTGTGATAAATCAAATGTTGCTCCGAAACCACCCAGTCCACCTAGTACTTCTTTACGCATCGTGCGTTCCACATGGCTCGACATTCGTTCAACCGCTTCATAACCTGCGTTAATATCTACACCTGCTTTTTGATATGCTTTAGACATTCAAATTACCCTCTTTATCAAAGTATTGTTTGTGATTTGCTAAATATTCTTTTTGTCTTTCGCTCAATTGATCTATGAAATTCGGTTCATAATCGTATAATCCGGCTGGATAATCACCTGTAAAACTTTCTACACATAATCCACTGTATGGGACATCTTCATCTAAACCAATAGAGTCAATTAATCCATCTACTGAAAGGTAAGCAACAGAATCAGCACCGATATGTTCGCTTATTTCTTCTGGTGATTTATTTGCTGAAATTAATTCTGACGTAGTAGAAACATCAATGCCGTAAAAGCTTGGGAACATAAATTCAGGTGATGCAATACGTACATGTATTGATTTCGCACCTGCATCTTTAAGCATGCGCACAATTCTACGGCTTGTCGTACCTCTTACAATTGAGTCATCAACTAGGACGATATTTTTATCTTGTACAATATCTTTCACAGCTGATAATTTTACGCGTACACCTTGTTCACGGAGTTCTTGTGTCGGTTGAATAAAAGTTCTTGCAACATATTGGTTTTTTACGAGTCCCATTTCATAAGGTAAACCACTTTCTTCGGCGTACCCAGATGCAGCAGAAAGTGATGAATTCGGTACACCAATCACCATGTCGGCATCTTGCGCAGGACTTTCAATCGCTAATTGTTTACCAGATTGTTTACGTACGGCGTGTACGTTTTTACCTGCAATTGTAGAATCTGGTCTTGCAAAATAAATATATTCCATAGCTGAAATCGCTGTCGTAGTATGATGTGTATATGATTCCACTCGAATACCGTCATCATTTATTACAACATATTCACCTGCATGGATATCACGAACGAATTCGCCACCTAGTACATCTATTGCACAAGTTTCACTTGCTAATATATACGCACCGTTTTTCATTTTACCGACAACTAACGGTCGGATTGCATTAGGATCGACTGCCCCGTATAGTGCATCTTTTGTTAATAATGCAAACGTGAAACCACCTTTAATCTTTCTTAAGCTTTCTTTTAATGCTTCTTCAAATGAAGGTGCTTTACTTCTACGAATTAAGTGCATAATTACTTCAGTATCTGATGAAGAATGGAATATAGATCCTTGATGTTCTAATGCTTTTCTTAAACTTTGCGCATTGATTAAATTACCATTGTGACAAACTGCTACACTCATATCATAGAAATGATATACGAACGGTTGAATGTTTTCGATGCCTTTATTTCCAGATGTTGCGTATCTCACATGGCCGATTGCATGTTGGTGCGATTTTAATGATTCTAATTTAATGTCTGAAATAGCTTCAGTTAATAAACCTAAACCGCGCTCACCTTTAAGTGTTTCTCCATTTGAAACTGCAATACCGGCACCTTCTTGACCACGATGCTGTAAACTATGCAGTCCCATATAAGTTAATTGTGCTGCCTCGTTATGATTCCAAATACCAAATACGCCACATTCTTCATTTAATCCACTGATGTCATACATTGAGGAATTGCTCCTTCCCATATTTCATTCAGATTTGAAACTTCGCGTTCCACATTCGTTTGTTTATTTGTAACTTTGAAACTGTTATCTGATGTTAATGTTCCAATTTCAACTGCATTATCTATGTCTAATGACTGACCTTCTTTAACTGTTACGATATAGCGTCCTTGTGTTTCACTAAATAATTGTTCATTCGTAACATCTAATTCAACATCCATACCCAATTGGTAATGTGCACTTAATTTAGCTAGTGTAATTAATAAACCACCTTTACCAACTGTTTGTACATGTGATGCTACGCCATTTCTAATTGCAGATTTGATCGCTTCACCTTTTTGAATTTCATCTGACAAATCAATGCTTTCAAATTCGTGATTGACTTTATCAAATAATAATTTCTCAATTTGACTTCCACCAAAGTCATTATTTGTTTCGCCTACCACATATACTTTTTCATTCGCTTGAGGTTTAAAGTCATTTAAATAATTGATATCTTCAATTAAACCGACCATACCAACTATTGGAGTTGGGAATATAGAAGTCTCACGTGTTTCGTTATATAATGAAACATTTCCTGAAACGACTGGCGTTTCTAACGATCTACAAGCTTCCGCCATGCCTTTTGTAGAATCATTTAATTGTTGATAAATTTCTTTTTTCTCTGGTGAACCGTAGTTAAGACAATCCGTCATAGCTAATGGTGTGGCACCTACTGCGATTAGATTACGATAGGCCTCTGCTACAACCATCTTTCCACCTTCATAAGGATTATTAAATACATAACGTGCTTCACCATCAATTGTTGAAGCTATAGCTTTATTTGTGTCTTCCACTCGTACTACAGATGATTGAAGTCCTGGTTTGATAATTGTATTCGCACCAACTTGTTGATCGTATTGTTCGTATAAATAACGTTTAGATGCTATCGTTGGATGTTGTAACAATTGATCAAAGACATTGTTAACGTCGATATCGCTGTAATCATTTTTACTTTGGTTATACTCAGGTGCTTCACCTTCTAAGACATAAACAGGAGCTTCATCAGATAATGGTTGAACAGGAATATCTGCATAAACTTCATCTTCATAAGTTAATACGAATTGATCTGTATCTGTAACTTCACCAATAACTGCACTATCTAATTCATGTTTTTCAAATAAATCTAAGAACTTATCCTCAGTGCCTTTTTCAACTACGAGTAACATACGTTCTTGCGTTTCTGATAACATCATTTCGTACGGTGAGATGCCTTCTTCTCGTGTTGGAACCTTTTCTAATTGTAAGTGTAGGCCACTTCCACCTTTAGCTGCCATTTCTGAAGAAGATGATGTTAAACCAGCAGCACCCATATCTTGGATACCTATAAGTTCATCGTACGTAATCGCTTCTAAAGTAGCTTCCATCAATTTCTTACCTACGAATGGGTCCCCGATTTGAACAGAAGGTCGTTTACTTTCGCTATCTTCACTCAATTCTTCAGATGCAAATGTAGCGCCGTGAATGCCATCACGCCCTGTTTTAAGACCGACATAAATTACAGAGTTTCCTACACCTTTAGCTGTACCTTTTTGTACCATGTCGTGGTCGATAATACCTACACACATTGCATTTACTAAAGGATTGCCATCATAGCGATCGTCAAATTCAATTTCACCAGCTGTAGTTGGAATTCCGATACAGTTACCATAACCACCGATACCTGCAACTACACCATTTAATAAGCGACGATTTTGTTTTTCTGTTAATTCACCAAAACGTAAACTATTTAATAGATTAATAGGTCTTGCACCTATTGAAACGATATCTCTAATAATACCTCCGACACCAGTTGCTGCACCTTGATATGGTTCAACGGCTGAAGGGTGGTTATGTGATTCAACCTTAAATACTACTGCTTGATTGTCGCCGATGTCTACAACACCTGCACCTTCACCAGGACCCATTAATACATGTTCACCTGATGTTGGGAATTGTGTTAAAAACGGTTTTGAATGTTTATAAGAGCAATGTTCACTCCACATAACTGAGAAGATACCAATTTCAGTAAAATTTGGTTCTCTTTCTAATATTTCACAAACTTTATCGTATTCAGCATCACTTAAACCCATGTCTTTATACAAACGTTCTAATTTAATTTCTTCCGCACTAGGTTCAATAAATTTAGACATTTTGTTCCCTCCAACTATTCACCATTGCTTCAAATAATTTCATACCACTATCTGTTCCTAAAATAGACTCTATTGCGCGTTCAGGATGTGGCATCATTCCACAGACATTTCCTTCTTTATTTACGATACCAGCAATATCATTGTATGAACCGTTAGGATTGTCTTCGTATTTTAAAATAATTTGATTATTTTTTTCTAAATCTTCGTACATTTCTGACGTGCAATAATAATGTCCCTCACCATGTGCAACAGGATATACTACGACTTCATCTTTATCGTATAAATTTGTATACGGTGTTTCATTATTGATAACTTTTAGTGATTCATTACGACTAACAAATAGATGAGAATCATTGTGTAATAAAGCACCAGGTAATAAACCTATTTCAGTTAAAATTTGGAAACCATTACACACACCTAATACAGGTTTACCTTCGTCCGCTAAACGTTTTACTTCCTTTATAATAGGTGCCACACTAGCCATTGCACCTGATCTTAAATAATCACCAAATGAAAATCCTCCAGGGATAAGCACCCCATCAAAGCCTTCTAAAGATGTATTACGATAATCAACGTAATCTGCATCTACGCCAGATTTTATGGCTGCATTGTACATATCACGGTCACAGTTTGACCCTGGAAATTTAAGCACTGCAAACTTCATTATGCTTTCTCTCCTTCTTCCACGACTTTGTAGCTATATTCTTCGATAACCGTATTTGCAAATAGTTTCTCACTTAATGTAGTTACGACATTATTTACCGCTTCATCTGTCGCTTCATCTACTGTCATGTATAAAACCTTACCAACGCGAATATCATTCACCTGCGTATAACCTAAATCATGTACCGCACGGTTTAACGCTTGTCCTTGAGTATCTAATACTTGTGGTTGTAATGTGATATGCAATTCAATAGTTTTCATTTTTATAATGCCTCCAATTTATTTAAGAAAGTTTCATATGTGTCAATAATTGAACCTGTGTCTTCACGATAAACGTCTTTATCTAAGTTTTTATCACTATGCTTTTCCCAAATACGACATGTATCAGGAGAAATTTCGTCTGCTAGTAATATTTTACCCTCTGGTGTACGGCCAAACTCGATTTTAAAATCTACTAATCTTAAATTCATTTCATCCATTAAGTTAACTAATGCTTGATTTACTTCAAGTGCAGCTTGTTTTAAATGACCTACTTCTGCTTCAGAAGCAAGGTGCAATAATTGGATATGGTCTTCGGTAATTAGTGGATCATTGAGGTCATCATTCTTATAGAAAAATTCGACTAACGGTGTGTCAAATTCGTGACCTTTTTCAAAACCAAGACGTTTTGTAATTGAGCCAGCTGCAATGTTTCGGACTACTACTTCTAATGGGATAATTTCTACTGATTTAACAAGTTGTTCCGTTTCAGAGAGTTGCTTTACAAAATGACTATTTACGCCTTTAGATTGAATATATTCAAATATTTTTGAAGTAATCAGATTGTTTAAACGACCTTTCCCTTCGATTGAATCTTTCTTAGCACCGTTTCCTGCTGTCACTTCGTCTTTATACTCAACGCGTAATACATCAGATTGCTCAGTTGAATAGATACGTTTTGCTTTACCTTCATATAATAAAGACATTAATTATATCTCCCTTCAAATTTCTCTAACATTTCACTCTCAGTTTGATTAACATCATCCGTTAAGATTGTAATGTGTCCCATTTTTCTATCAGGTTTACGCTCAGTCTTTCCATATACATGGACATGCCATTCAGGATGCGAACTAAATTGATCTTCAAGTAAATCTAAATCTCTGCCTAATAGGTTCATCATGACAGCTGGTTTAAGTAATTCAATATTCGCAGGTAATTGTTGACCAGTCACAGCTAAAATGTGTGTGTCAAATTGCGAATAATCACACGCCTCAATTGAATAATGTCCAGAATTGTGAGGTCTTGGTGCAATTTCATTAACGTATAAATTATCATTTACATCAATAAAGAACTCTACTGTAAAAGTACCTACAAAGTGAATATGATTGATAATTTTTTCAACTTCTTCACGTGCTTCCTGCGTTTTATCTGATCGTGCAGGAACGATTGTTTTAAATAATATTTGATTTTGATGTTCATTTTCCTGTAGTGGGAAATACGCAATTTGGTTATCGTTACCGATTGTCACGGTTAGAGATACTTCCTGTTGTAATGCTAAATATTGTTCAGCCACGCATTCTTGTTCTTTTACAAGTTCAGTAGCTTCATCTAATGCACTCTCATCTTCAACTAATATTTGACCTTTACCATCATATCCACCGAATCTCGTTTTTAAGATAAAAGGATAACCGATTGTATCTATAGCCTCTTGTAAATCACTAGGCTCAGATATTTGTACGAAAGGAGCAATTTTCGTTTGAGCCGCTTGGAGTGATTCTTTTTCCGTCAATCTATCTTGTAGTAATTGAATAGCTTCGTATCCTTGAGGAATATTATATGTTGAGACTAATGTTTGTAACTGTGTTGCTGAAATATTTTCAAATTCATACGTAATTACATCTGACAGTTTACCTAATTTATTCAGTGCATCAATGTCGTCATAATTCGAATTGATAAAATCATTGGCAACATACTGACAAGGACATGCTTCGTCCGGATCCAATACGATGACCTTGTAACCCATCTTTTGTGCTGACTGGGCCATCATCTTACCAAGTTGTCCGCCGCCTATAATTCCAATTGTTGAACCAAAGTTCAATGTTTTAAAGTTCACGTTGCATTTCACTCACTTTCTCAACCAATGATCTTTCATAATTTTCTAATTTTTCACGTACTTCATCATTTTGAATACTGAGCATTCTTGCAGCTAAAATGCCTGCGTTTTTGGCTCCTGATTTACCTATAGCTGTTGTTGCAACAGGAATACCACCTGGCATTTGAACGATTGATAATAAAGAATCTAATCCTTTCAAGCTCTTAGACTCAATTGGCACACCTATAACTGGTAAAGTTGTCATAGACGCAACCATACCTGGTAAATGAGCTGCACCACCTGCGCCAGCTATAATAACATCGTAACCATTTGCTCTTGCTTCATTTGAAAATTCAAACATTAATTGTGGCGTACGATGTGCTGAAACTACCTTTTTATCGTACGGAATTTCGAATTCTTCAAGCATTGCGCAACTTTCTTTCATTGTTTCCCAATCTGAAGAACTACCCATAATGACTACCACTCTCAAATTGAACACCCTTTCAGAAATTTGAAATAGTACTACTAATCGTTGTATATTACAAATATAGCATAACAATTAAACCATGGTTTTTCAATCAAAAATCGAACTTTAAAACAATTTTCGTTCTTAATCTACGTCTTTTGGTTGGTATTCGGTGTACATTCTATGTTAAAGTTAAGTTAATCACTTCGAGGAGGAATATACATGGTCGCAAAAATTTTAGATGGTAAGCAAATTGCTAAAGACTATAGAGCAGGACTTCAAGAACAAGTTGAAACATTAAAATCACAAGGTTATACACCTAAATTATCAGTTATATTAGTAGGTAATGATGGTGCTAGCCAAAGTTATGTAAATGCAAAGAAAAAGGCAGCAGAAAAAATTGGTATGATTTCTGAAATCGTACATTTAGATGAATCTACGAGTGAAGAGGAAGTATTAAACGAACTAAACCGTTTAAATGAAGATGATTCTGTAAGTGGTATTCTCGTTCAAGTTCCACTACCTGAACAAGTTAGCGAACAAAAAGTATTAGAATCAATCAACCCAGATAAAGATGTGGACGGTTTCCATCCTATTAATATTGGTAAATTATATATCGATGAACAAACTTTCGTTCCGTGTACACCATTAGGTATTATGGAAATTTTAAACCACGCAGATATGGATATCGAAGGTAAAGATGCGGTCATCTTAGGTCGTAGTCACATCGTAGGGCAACCAGTTTCTAAACTTTTACTACAAAAAAATGCTTCAGTTACGATACTACATTCAAAAACAAAAGATATGCATCAACATTTAAAAAATGCCTATATCATTGTAAGTGCGGTAGGTAGACCTGGATTAGTTACTAAAGATGATGTTAAAGAAGGTGCAGTTGTAGTAGACGTTGGTAACACACCAGATGAAAATGGAAAATTAAAAGGTGACGTTGAATACGAAGACGTTAAAGAAATTGCAGGTGCAATCACACCAGTACCTGGTGGCGTTGGCCCAATGACAATCACAATGGTGTTAAATAATACATTAATCGCAGAAAAAATGCGCAGAGGTATTAAATAGATATAAAGTTGTGCTTAGGCATAAATATTACTGATTAAAAATAAACGTTAATTTCTATTGAGATATAAATAGAAATTAACGTTTTCTTTGTTTTATGCAATTTTGAATCAAGTTCCCTTCACTTCTTATACTCTTAAAAATATCCCTAATGTTTATGTTACATTACAATTAAATAAGAACATAAAATGACCTAAAATTATACATAATTTCTCTCAATGAAAAAACAACTAAGTTATCGTATAAGGTTTGTACTAGTTATATTGATTTCACCGGAAATGTAAAAAGGAGAAGTAAATAAAAAATGAACAAGACCTTAAAAATTTTAATAATTTCTATTATTTGTATCATTCTTACCTTAACAGTTTGGATTTTAAGTGTGATTGCTTATCAGAAACATAAGAGTGAGAAAATTATCGATCATGTCATAGAACGTAAAGGTTGGGACAAAAAAATAAAACACGAAAAGATGAGCTTTAATATAATGATGGGCGACGCTGAAAAATGGGTTGTATATAAAGATCAACCTAATGTTCATTATTGTTATGTAGTAACCCCAAAACCTGCACTTAGTAATAGTGACAATGATTATGTTGTTACTGATATGACTGAATTAGAAAAAAAGGAATCTTACTATAAATATATTTTAGAGGAAGAACCCTATGTGTCTAAGAACAAATCGTAAAATGTTTTCAAGATTAATGAAACGAGTATAAAACCTAGCTTTCTATAATAAGAATTATGTTATCGTATATCGTTATTACAGATTATATTTTTATAAATTTATAAAAATATAAATTATTACATAATCAAATTAGTAATAAATATAAAACAGACTAGCAAAAATTTGCTAGTCTCTTTCCATTTATTTCAAATCATATTTTTCATCAAAGTGATGTCTCTTTTTATATTTTTCACGCTTTTTCTTATTATTCCAATATTTATTATATTTATCTTTTAAATTTGCATCACCAGTTATTTTACCATTATCATCAACATCATATTGATATGTATTATAAGGTTCATCTTTATAAGTGACTTCTAAATAGTTATATCCAGTATTTAACGTGAAAGTGGGCTCTTCTGTTTTGATTCTCTTTTCCCACCCTTTTTTCTTAAGTACACGATGAACTTTCTCTTTGATTTTAGCTTCTTCATGTTTTTGATAATTTAAATACATATGTTTTCCTGCATAGATAATTACGACTAAAGCAATAATTAAAATAATGACGACAATTGAAATAATTTTAAATATTTTTTTCATATTAAGCTCCTAAAGTAAATTTTTATTCTTGTTAATATTTTGTAAAAAATAAATATTATTCTACCTTTTTATGATATGTTTTTAAATGTAATAAAGTCAAATCAATCGAAGAAATTAATGAAAAAGTTAGTTAAGAACTTATTATGTGGCACTGTTTTAACTACAGTAAGTGTCAATGCACAAGATGATAGCTCAAATAACTTGAGTCGTTGAAAGAATTGCAAGAAGAAGGTGGTGTTTCTAAATCAATTGAGGTTAAAAATTCCAATGCATATTATATACAACGTCACTACCTATAACAAAACATTATATTAATATTAATAAACGCCTAAACCTTTATTTCACAAGGTTTGGGCGCTTTCGGTCATATGTTGTTTTTACATCTGTAATAAATAGTTGATGTAAATCGTTTTCATTTGTACATGTTTTGTATCTTTATTTAATTTGTGGGGTTTAAGTTTTACTCGTACCTCCCCCAGTTTTTTAATATCTTTTATAGTTATTTATGCTTGTATGCTTAATTTAGGTATAAATGATTCGAAATGAATTTTCGAAGGCGCGATGCCCATAGCTTTCAATGTTTCAATCATAGATTGTAAAAATGATTGGCCACCGCACACATAAATTTCAGTTTCATCATTAATATAATTTTTTAAATAGCTTTCATCAATATAGCCATTTTTACGTTTATCATATATTACATAGCTACTATTATTTCCAGATTCTGCAATTTCAGTTAATGTTTCTTCAAAAGGAACATCATTTATATCAGAAGTGTTTTGAATAAAATTAACTTCATTTTCCCCTTTCGAAAGTTGTTTGAACATTGGAATTAATGGCGTTACACCTATACCAGAACCAATAAATAGTTGTGGATGCGTTTCATTTTGAATAGAAAAAGCGCCTACAGGTGCAGATAATTGAATTTGATCACCGACTTTGTATTCATCATGTAAAACGGTAGAAACTTCACCTTCATGTTCTGTTGACGTATCTCGCTTTACTGCGAAAGTTAATGTATCATTATTTCCTTCAATAATAGAATAGTGTCGTTTTGCACGGTATGGTAGATGTTCACTTTCTATATCAACTGTAATAAATTGACCTGGTGTAAAATGACTGAAATCGAACTGTTCTGATTTTACTGTGAATGATTTAATATCTGTTGAAACTTGTTCAATTTGTAAAATTTCGAATAATTCGAATCCTTCCCAAGCCATTTGTTCATATATTTGTTGTTCTACTTTAATAAAGACATCAGCGATTTCTTGGTAAGCTTTTCCCCACGTTACGACGATTTCATCCTCGCTATCTAAATCTAATACTTCTTGTATAGCTTCTAACAAATGCTTTCCTACAATGTCATATCCAGCTGGTGGTACTTGTAATGCACAATGTTTATACGCTATTTCTTCTACAACAGGTAATATACGCGTTAGATCTTCAATATTCATTGCTGCTGCGAGAACGCTTTGTGCTAATGCAGTTGATTGTAAACCTTTTTTCTGATTCGTTTGATTAAACATATTTTTTAGTTCAGGATGCTGATTAAACATGCTTTTATAAAAATAAGAAGTGATTGCTACGCCCTTTTCTTGTAAAACTGGTACTGTTTGTTGAATAATATTTTTTTCATTTTCATTTAACATTTTAAGCTACTCCCTTATTCAAAATATATATCCTTCAATAATTATTATAATACAAAACATCGTTCAAAATAGTTTTATGTGATAATATTCATAAATATGTCACTTTACTTAATTTTAACTCAAATTTTTATACTAGTTAAAATTCGATGGTTATATTGGTACTATAGTATGATGTTAAATATATTCATTTATCGTATATTGATATTAAATCAACTAATGGTTTTTCAAAGCGGAGGTTAACTTTATGAATAAATTAATACAATCATTATCAGCAATTGGCGTTTCAGCTACATTAGTAACCCCTAACCTAAGTGCTGAAGCTACTGACAATACAATTCCCCAACTCAAAGGCACAAAAGACACAGTTATTGAAAAAGGAGAATATTACAATCTACTTAAAGGCGTAAGCGCTTATGACAAAGAAGATGGTGATTTAACTCACAAAATTACTGTTGATAGTGACATTAATACAGATAAAGTTGGTAAATACAAAGTCGTTTATAAAGTTGAAGATTCTGATGGTGCAGTCAATGAGTCAACGCATTATGTAGAAGTAAAATAACATTACATAAAATATTACAATTAATGTTAAATCGTTCTATATAATAGTTATATTTTATGACTGAATAGAAATATGGCACTTTTCACAAAATGTACACATAATTTTAACAAATCCCAAAATGCCCGACAGATCTTGATTCTGTTGGGTTTTTTAATTTTTTTAAATAATTTTTTTGTGATAAGCACTTGTAAATATCGCGTAATATCTTAAAATTGATGATAAGCCCTACAATTGTAGTATTAGGAGGTCAATAAAGTGTCAAAATTTAAGTCTTTGCTTCTACTATTAGGGTCACTTATGTTACTAAGTGGTTGTTCTAATGTAGAAGTTTTAAACCCAAAAGGGCCAATGGCAAGCGATTCTAGATTCTTGATTATCTATTCAATTATCTTCATGCTTGTTATCATTGCCGCGGTGCTTATAATGTTCGCGCTATTCCTATGGAAATATAGAATAGGAAACACCAAAGAATCTGGTAAAATGCACCACAATTCCTTAATGGAACTTATCTGGTTTATTATTCCAGTCATCATCGTAATTGCTTTAGCTATTCCAACAGTTAAATCACTTTACGAATATGACAAACCAGTTAAGAAAAAGGATGACCCGCTTGTTGTTTATGCTACAAGTGCTGGTTTTAAATGGTTCTTCAGTTATCCTGAACAAAAGGTAGAAACGATTAACCATTTAACAATTCCTAAGGATCGTCCTGTTGTCTTCAAACTCCAATCAATGGATACGATGACAAGTTTCTGGATTCCTCAACTAGGTGGTCAAAAATACGCTATGACAGGTATGACAATGGATTGGACCTTAACAGCTAGTGAAGAAGGTAAATTCAGAGGACGAAACTCAAACTTCAACGGTGAAGGTTTCGCCCGTCAAACTTTCGATGTTAACTCAGTCAGTCAAAAAGATTTTGATAAATGGGTGAAAAAAGCTCAATCTAAGAAAAAATTAAAACAAGATACATTTGATAAGCAACTTTTACCTACGACTGAAAACAAAAAATTAACATTCAGTGGTACGCATATGGCGTTTGTCGATCCTGCAGCTGATCCAGAATATTTATTCTATGCATACGATCGTTATAACTATGTTCAAAAAGATCCAAACTTTAATTCTGAAAAACAAATTAAAGAAGATGTATTAGATAAACCTGATCAACCTGCACGTAAGCCTAAGATCACAAACCCTAACTATAAACGTCATGGCATGACACCTACGATTCTGAAAAATGACGAACCATATGACAGTGAATTCAAAGAAAAAGAATCACATAATATGGATGAAATGGAAAAACTCTCTGAAGGTGCTAAAGACAAAGAAGCATCTAAAATTGAGAAAAAAGACCAAGAAAATGGAGGTGGACATTAATGAACTTTCCATGGGATCAATTGATCGTTCATGGTAACTGGATGATTACAATGGCACAGATTGGTGCCCCATTCTTTATCATTGGACTCATTGCCGTTATTACGTACTTTAAATTATGGAAATATCTTTACAAGGAATGGTTCACGTCTGTCGACCATAAGAAAATTGGTGCGATGTACTTAATCTGTGCTGTACTGATGTTTGTCAGAGGTGGTATTGATGCATTATTACTACGTGCTCAATTAACGATTCCAGATAATAAATTCTTAGAATCTAACCACTATAATGAAATTTTCAGTACGCATGGTGTTATCATGATCATCTTCATGGCAATGCCTTTCGTATTCGGTTTATGGAATGTCGTAGTACCATTACAAATTGGTGCACGCGACGTAGCATTCCCAGTATTAAATAGTATTAGTTTCTGGTTATTCTTCTCTGGTATGGTGTTATTCAACCTATCATTCATTATCGGTGGTTCACCAGCAGCTGGTTGGACTAACTACGCACCACTTGCAGGAGAATTCAGTCCAGGACCTGGTGTTAACTATTACTTAGTAGCCATACAGATATCCGGTATTGGTTCACTGATGACCGGTATTAACTTCTTCGTAACGATACTAAGATGTAAAACACCTACAATGAAATTTATGGAAATGCCAATGTTCACAGTAACAGCATTCATCACAGCATTAATCGTTATCTTGGCATTCCCAGTACTTACAGTTGCGTTAGCATTATTTACAACTGATAGAATATTCGACACTACATTCTTTACAGTTGCAAATGGTGGTATGCCAATGCTCTGGGCAAACTTCTTCTGGGTATGGGGGCACCCTGAGGTTTATATCGTTATCTTGCCGGCATTTGGTATATATTCAGAAATCATACCTACCTTTGCCCGTAAACGTTTATTCGGACACCAAAGCATGGTTTGGGCAACAGCAGGTATCGCATTCTTAAGTTTCTTAGTTTGGGTTCACCATTTCTTCACAATGGGTAATGGTGCTTTAATTAACTCATTCTTCTCAATCACAACAATGTTGATAGGTATACCAACTGGTGTAAAATTATTCAACTGGTTATTCACTTTATATCAAGGTCGAATTACTTTCGAATCACCAATGTTATTCTCATTAGCTTTCATCCCTAACTTCTTATTAGGAGGAGTTACAGGTGTCATGTTAGCGATGGCAGCAGCCGATTACCAATACCACAATACGTACTTCCTAGTGGCACACTTCCACTACACATTAGTAACAGGTGTTGTATTCGCGATGTTAGCTGGTTTAATATTCTGGTATCCTAAGATGACTGGTCATAAGTTAAATGAAACATTAAATAAATGGTGTTTCTGGTTATTTATGATTGGCTTTAACGTTTGTTTCTTACCACAATTCGTATTAGGTCTTGATGGTATGCCACGTCGTTTATACACTTACATGCCTGAAGACGGCTGGTGGTTATTAAACGCAATCTCAACTCTAGGTGCCCTAATGATGGCACTAGGATTTATGTTCTTAGTAGCAAGTATCGTATACAGCTTCTTCAAATCACCACGTGAAGCAACTGGTGATAACTGGGATGGCTTAGGACGTACTTTAGAATGGTCAACTGCTTCAGCAATGCCACCTAAGTACAACTTCGCTATTACTCCAGAATGGAATGACTATGATACTTTTGTTGATATGAAAGAACACGGTAGACATTATTTAGATAATCACAATTACAAAGACATCCACATGCCAAACAATACAATTGTTGGTCTATTGATGGGTATATTCTTCACAATCGGTGGTTTCTTCTTTATCTTTGAAACTATGGTTCCAGCAATTATTTCATTACTTGGTGTCTTTGGTACTATGATTTACCGCAGTTTCCAAATTGATCATGGTTACCATATCCATGCATCAGAAGTTAAAGAAACTGAAGAACGTTTACGTCAAGCACGTATTAAAGAACAGGAGGCTGTAAGACATGAGTCATAATGCAAATACGATAGATTCTCGTTCGCATGAAGGAAATTTAAACAAACTTGGATTTTGGATTTTCCTTACAGCCGAATTCTCACTATTTGGTACGTTATTCGCAACATTAATTACGTTGCAACACGGCGGTGATTACGCAGGCAAATTAACTACCGAATTATTCGAATTACCACTTGTTCTTATAATGACATTCTCATTATTAATTAGTTCTTACACTTGTGGTATTTCAATTTATTACATGCGACAAGAAAAACAAAATTTAATGATGATTTGGATGATCATCACAATCTTACTAGGTGCTGTGTTCGTAGGATTCGAAATTTACGAGTTCGCCCACTATGCCCATGAAGGTGTTAACCCTACTATTGGGTCATTCTGGTCAAGCTTCTTCATCCTATTAGGAACACACGGTGCCCACGTAACATTAGGTATCTTTTGGATTATTTGTTTATTAATTCAAATTGCAATGAGAGGTTTAAATAAAGATAACGCTCCTAAATTATTTATAGTAAGTTTATACTGGCACTTCTTAGATGTTGTTTGGATCTTCATCTTCACAGCCGTATATATGGTAGGGATGGTGTTTAGCGGATGAATACAATAGTAAAACACACAATCGGTTTTATCGCCTCTATTGTTTTAACGATTTTAGCAGTATACGTAACACTGTATACGTCAATGGCACTTAACGCTAAGATTACTATCATCTTTGGTTTTGCTTTCATTCAAGCTGCAGTTCAATTATTAATGTTCATGCACTTAACTGAAGGTAAAGATGGTAACTTACAAGGTTTCAAAGTGTTATTCGCAATTATCATAACGTTAATTACTGTTATTGGTACTTATTGGGTTATGCAAGGCGGACACTCAGGTCACCTTTAATAAAAGACGAACAAACCAAATGCTTTAAGCATTTGGTTTGTTTTTTTATGTATATACATCTTTTTAGACTTACACCTATAAATGATATAGTGGATGTATAAACTTTAATACTATAGGGGGATGAAACGTTGAAACAACCAATCATTATTGATACAGATCCAGGAATTGATGATGCAGCCACATTAAGCATCGCTTTAAATCATCCGAATTTCGACCTAAAAATGATAACAACTGTAAATGGAAATGTAGGTATCGAAAAAACTACAGCAAATGCATTAAAACTTAAAAAGTTTTTTAACAGTGATGTGCCTGTACATCGCGGTGCTTCTCGCCCATTGTTAAACGATTTGTATGATGCAAGTATTGTTCATGGTGAATCAGGTATGGACGGTTATGATTTTCCAGAAATTAATGAAAAAGATTTAGCCTCCTCGCATGCAGTAGAAGCCATGCGTCAAACTATACTTAATTCTGAAGACCCTATTACATTGATTCCTATAGGGCCACTTACAAATATAGCGTTACTATTATCTACTTATCCTGAGGTTAAAGATTATATAAAGGAAGTCATATTAATGGGTGGATCAACTGGCAGAGGAAATGTGACTCCCCTAGCTGAATTTAATATATATTGTGATCCAGAAGCAGCCAAGATTGTGTTTGATTCAGGATTGCCAATTACGATGGTAGGCTTAGATGTTGCTAGAAGTTCAACTTTAAGTCACGATAGTTTAGAAAAACTCAAATCACAAAACGACGCAACACAAATGTTATATAAAATTTTCAAACATTATAAAGGTGATGACTTCGAAAAAGGATTAAACTTATACGACGTTTATACAGTGCTTTATTTATTACATCCGGAAGAATTCGAAGTTGAAGAAGCAGATGTTCAAATTGAAATTTCCGGCGAGTTAACTCGTGGTGCTACAGTTACAGATTTCGCAAGTCATTTCCCTAACTGTTCTGTTGTAAAATCAATTCACCCTCAAACTTTAGAAAAGCTATTTTTCGAAGCACTAGAATATTGCTAAATATTAACTTTAGATATATTTAAACTGAGAAATTTAACAGAAATTAAAATTCTCAATATCAAGTTTTCAAAATGATTTTGACAAAAACTTTAATAAATCTATATAAAAACGAGTCTGAGACAAAATAGGTGTCTCAGACTCGTTGTCAACTTGGCAGTAGATCAGTAGATGTCTGAATTGAAAATGCGCTTATATCAAGCTTTTTCAATCCTAGTCATCTTTGCCGGGGGTGGGACTATGAAATCTTTATTAAAAATTCGATTTCTGTCTTCCTCCCCTTTTTATTGTTATATGAATATTTAATTTTAACTTAGTCAATGGAGACAAGCGTTTCACACATAGTGAATTTTATACAGTCTCAATATATTCTTTCATAAATTGGTCTGTAATTTCATCTATATTTTCTGCTTTTAGTGAAAAATACACTTTTAACTTTGGCTCTGTGCCTGATGGTCGTAATGCAATAAAACCATCATCAAAAATAAATCTAACCAAATTCGTATTTGGTAATGTAAGTGATTCTGTCTCCCCTGTTTCAAGATTTTTAACAGAACCTTTTTGATAGTCTTCTATTTGTTTAACGTCTATACCACAAATTTGAGTTTGTGGTTCATTTCTAAATCTTTCCATGATATTCACTATTTTACTTCGACCAGCTTCACCTTCAAACTCTGGCGCTAATGTACGATTCTCAAATTTACCAATATTTTGATAAATATCATTCATTTCATCTTTAAAGGTAAGACCATTTTTTGCAAGTAAGTTTTTATATTTGATTAATAAAGGCGCAATTTGTATTGCATCCTTATCTCTAGAAATTGGTTTAGCTAAATATCCATGACTTTCTTCAAATGCAAGTAGTAATTGGTCTTTCCCGTCGGATTCTTTTTCCTCAATTTTATCTGAAATAAATTTAAAACCTGTCAACACATTGTTTACTTCTACATCTAATGCATGTGCAAGTCTATCAGCAAGTTCACTTGTTACGATAGATTTCACAATATACAATGGTTTACCTTCATCCACTAGTACTTGGAATCTTAACTTCATCAATAATAATCCAATTTCATTACCGTTAAAATATTTATAATCATTATTGCCATATCTTTCTATAAATCCTAAACGATCGGCATCAGGATCAGTAGCTATGATTAATTGTGCATCTCGTTCTTCTGCTAATTTTAAGCTACGT
This sequence comes from Staphylococcus hsinchuensis, assembly GCF_038789205.1. Lineage (NCBI taxonomy): Bacteria > Bacillati > Bacillota > Bacilli > Caryophanales > Staphylococcaceae > Staphylococcus > Staphylococcus hsinchuensis. Next base: position 1,320,208 of record NZ_CP128355.1, on the reverse strand, counting down.
TCAAATACTGCTTCTTCTTCAGGATTTGCTGCTTTCACTGTTGGGAAGTTTCCATCAGGTTTTGATTGTGTGTCTTCTATTACATATTGATTGAAGTCAAGCTCATCTAAAATTTCAGAAAGTATCGGTAAACTCGTTCCATGTAAACTCGTTAATACCACTTGTGTTTCATTACCTTCAATTGTACCAACTAAATCTTTAACTTCTTGTTTATATTCTTCGATTAAATCCTGATTAATAAATACAATCGCATTTTCATCTACTAATGCATTGAAATTTCCCTTTTCGATCGTTAAAGGCTCTTTGATGTTATTAATATACTCACTCAATGCTTCTGAAGTATCTGGAAGTAATTGGCCACCTTTTTCATTGTAAACTTTTATTCCATTATATTGTTTAGGATTATGACTTGCTGTAATCATTACACCTGCATCAGCTTTTAAATGTTTTACTGCAAATGATAATTCAGGTGTTGATTTATAGCTGTTAGCAAGTATAACTTGAACACCAAAAGTGCCCATTACGCTAGCCATTTCTACACTGAATTCATCAGATAGTAATCTTGTATCATAATATATTACTGCTTTAGGTTCATCAGTTTGTGCCTTTAAATACTTTGCTAATCCTAATGCAACTTTTCGAACTGTGAATGCATTCAAATAGCCTGGTCCTAAACCGATCTTGCTACGTATACCAGCCGTACCAAAACTTAAAATATTTTCGAATCCTTCATGTTGTTCATTTTCTGATTGTTGATCATAAAATGATTTCACTAGACTTTCATCAATCTTGTCCAACCACTGTTGTTTCATAATTATCCTCCTTATATTTTAAGCACAAGGTTTATATATCATCTATATAGATCTTCTCAATTTCAAAGTCATTGCATTCCCCATTATATCGTAAGTTACGCAAGAAATCATTTTATACTAACACCTCGATTAATTAAGATGATTTTCACCTAAATTGAGATATTTATTTGACAAATTTTATTTCTTTATTGATAAATTACTCTATTAGTAATAGAATAATAAGTTATAGCACATTTATACTTTACAATAAATTTACATTCTTAACATTGTATAAAAATTCCAAATCAATCATATATTTAAGGAGCTTCAAACATGAATAAATTTTTTAAATACTTTCTTATATTACTCTCATTAATTCTTGTAGTTGTTCCAATTATCTTTGCTATTACTATACTAAAATCTTCTGAAAAAGCATTTGAAAACTCATATAACCAAGATGATTCTGATCGAACTTCAAATGTAAGAAAATCAAAAATAGATCCTTCTAAGGACCCTTTTACAATTTTATTTTTAGGAATCGATGAAAATAGTGGTAGAGAAGAAAATGGACAGACAACTGAACATTCTAGAAGTGATGCAATGATCCTCTCTACATTTAACGCAGATAAAAATAGAATAAGATTGTTAAGTATTCCAAGAGATACGGTAAGTTATATTCCTAAAGTTGGCTACTATGATAAAATCACACATGCTCATGTATTTGGTGGACCTACTTCCTCAATGGACGCTGTAGAAGCAACATTAAATGTGCCTGTCGATTATTATATAAGAATAAATATGGATGCCTTCGTTGACGCAGTTGATGAACTTGGCGGTATCAAATACGATGTACCTTATAATTTAGATGAACCAAATACGAATGACGATGGCAATATTAAAGTTAAAAAAGGTTACCAAACATTAAATGGTGATCAAGCGCTTGCTGTAGCTCGAACAAGACATCATGATTCAGATCTAAAACGCGGCGAACGTCAAATGGAACTTATTAAAATATTATTCGCCAAAGCACAACAGACAAATTCATTCGATAAATTGGATAACGTCATTAGCATTGTAGGTAAAAATTCTAAACATAACTTTAGTCAGAAAGAAATGGAAGGCTTTGTTTCAACTTACATGCGTCATGATATGGATATAAAAAGTAAACAACTCAAAGGTAAAGATGATTATCTAAAAGGTATTTACTATTACAATCCTTCAATAAAAAGTATCCAAAATACTTCAAATTTATTGCGTAATGATTTAAATCTCCCTAAAATTAGTGATAAAGATGCATTTTTAAATCAACGTGTAACTGATTTTTATGGTACACTCGTGCCACAGACTAAAATTGATAGTAGTTTACTTAAAAAGAATCAGAACGATACTTCTGATGATGAAAATAATAATAACGAAAACGACAATGAATCAAATCAAAATACTAATAATACTCAAACTAACGACAATCAATCTATGGATTCACAAACACAACAATCCACTGGTAATTCAAACTATCAAGAAGGTCAGACACAGCAACAAAATGCAGTTTACTAATTTTCAACTTTAATACTCAAAGTAGAGAGGAGTACGCGACATGTCACGTAAAACATATGAAAAAATTGCTCATATCAATGGTATGTTCAATATTCTGGAACAACAATTAATCCACAGTAAAGACATGGCTCTATTTAGAAATGAATTCTTTTACGTCAACCATGAACATCGTGAAAATTATGAAGCCTTAAGAATTTATTATAAGGATAGTGAACACAATCCAATCGTTGATGGCGCATGTTATATCGTAGCATTACCAGAAATCTTCGATAAAGTCGATGTGTTTGAAGCAGAGTTACCATTTTCTTGGGTTTATGATGAAAATGGTATTACTGAAACGATGAAACAGATTAGTATCCCAATCCAATATTTAGTTGCTGCTGCTTTAGAAGTTACTGATGTGAATATTTTCAAACCATCAGGTTTCACTATGGGAATGAATAATTGGAATATTGCTCAGATGAGAATATTTTGGCAATATTCAGCGATTATTCGTCAAGAAGCTCAATAATTTAATGGACGTTGCCCTATCATAGCTACTATGGTAGGGTTATTTTAATTATATTAAACGAGGTGTTGAAGTATGTTTCAAAAGGTAACAACAAATAAAATGCTGGAAGACGCTTTCGAAGTACGTAAAAAAGTCTTTGTAGAAGAGCAAGGCGTTCCACTAGAAAATGAACTTGATGCACATGATAAAACATCCACTCATTTTATCGGTTATGAGGAAAACATCCCTTTTGCTACAGGACGATTACGTGCTGTAGATGATAAAGCAAAGATCGAAAGAGTCGCAATCACAAAGCAATTTCGTAAATCAGGTAATGGTAAAAAATTAATGAATTTTATCGAACAGTACGCTAAAGATGAAGGTTTCTCTAAAGTAACACTCAATGCCCAATGTCAAGCGCAGAAGTTTTATGAAACTTTAGGATATCAAGCGGAGGGTTCTGTTTTTATGGAAGAAAACATTGAACATATCGTTATGTCCAAAAAATTTTCTTAATATATTACACAATTTACAAATTTTATAAAACAATGACCCCCTAGCGTTTACATAAAATTAATAACATCTATTTAACCTACACCATGTTCAATAATTCACCAACATACCTTAACCGAAAACATTACTTTTTTATTACAAAACGATGAAATCAAACCACGTACGATTTAAACGTATTATAATGACACTAAATTAATTTTGTTAAAGGGGCATTAATTATGACTAATAAAAAGTTTAATTACAAGGTACCGTCAATCTTAGCTTTAACTTTGGCTGGTACTGCGTTATCAACACATCATGCACAAGCATCAGAAAACACTCAAGACCAAACTAAAAATACGAATGTTTTAAATGATGAAAAAACGCTTAACGACAGTCAACAAATTAAATCTGAAGTGAGTAAACCAACAAATAATATTTCAGGGACACAAGCTTACCAAGACCCAACACAAGTCAAAACTTCTGATAGTGACGAGTCAAATTACGATGCTCAGTTAGATGATTTAAATAATGAAAGTGCTCAAACTACTCAAGATCAAACATCTACTACTCAACAAGACAGTAAAGACAACAGCACTCAAGCTTCTGAAGATAGTCAATCTACTGACGGTGATGCGACTTCTTCTAGTGAACAACAAGATGATGTGCAATCTCAATCTAACCAAGATTCTACTGTAGCTGATCAAAACGACAGCGAAGATAACAGCACTCAAGCTTCTGAAGATAGTCAATCTACTGATGGCGATGCGACTTCTTCCAGTGAACAACAAGATGATGTGCAATCTCAATCTAACCAAGATTCTACTGTAGCTGATCAAAACGACAGCGAAGATAACAGCACTCAAGCTTCTGAAGATAGTCAATCTACTGATGGCGATGCGACTTCTTCCAGTGAACAACAAGATGATGTGCAATCTCAATCTAACCAAGATTCTACTGTAGCTGATCAAAACGACAGCGAAGATAACAGCACTCAAGCTTCTGAAGATAGTCAATCTACTGATGGTGATGCGACTTCTTCTAGTGAACAACAAGATGACGTGCAATCTCAATCTAACCAAGATTCTACTGTAGCTGAACAAAGCGACAGCGAAGATAACAGCACTCAAGCTTCTGAAGATAGTCAATCTACTGATGGTGATGCAACTTCTTCTAGCGAACAACAAGCTGACGTACAATCTCAATCTAACCAAGATTCTACTGTAGCTGATCAAAACGACAGCGAAGATAACAGCACTCAAGCTTCTGAAGATAGTCAATCTACTGATGGCGATGCGACTTCTTCTAGTGAACAACAAGATGATGTGCAATCTCAATCTAACCAAGATTCTACTGTAGCTGACCAAAACGACAGCGAAGATAACAGCACTCAAGCTTCTGAAGATAGTCAATCTACTGATGGCGATGCGACTTCTTCTAGTGAACAACAAGATGATGTGCAATCTCAATCTAACCAAGATTCTACTGTAGCTGACCAAAACGACAGCGAAGATAACAGCACTCAAGCTTCTGAAGATAGTCAATCTACTGATGGCGATGCGACTTCTTCCAGCGAACAATTAGCAGAAGCAACATCAGAAAATACACTTGCACGTAAAGTTGCAAATAGTACTGATGATTCAACTCAACAAGAAAGCACGAACTCAAGTGAAGCACCAGTTTTCAAAACATTCGCAGCTTATAGTGCTCCTGAAGCTGGTTCAACAACTGATAGTTCTGAAAACAAAGTTTCAACACGCTCAGCTTCCCTAACTGAAGAAGCTGCGACAACAAGCAGTCTTCCTAAATATACGCCAACAGTAAGTTCAAAAATTAATGATTACATCCGTAAAAATAAATTTGAAGCGCCAAATTACGAGAAAGATATTGCAAGTTATTTACCACGTTACAACTACCGTTACGGTTCTCCAGAAGGTATTGTAATGCATGATACTGCGAATGATAACTCTACAATTACTGGTGAAGTCAACTACATGAAAAACAATTACAATATGGCTTTTGTTCATGCTTACGTCGATGGAAATCGTATAATTGAAACAGCTAATACGGATTACCTTGCTTGGGGCGCTGGCCCAGCTGCAAATGAACGTTTCATCCATGTTGAACTTGTTCATACGCACGATTACGATTCGTTTGCTAGATCTATCAATAACTATGCTGACTATGCAGCAACAAATTTACGTTATTATGGTTTAAAACCTGATAGTGCTGAGTATGATGCAAAAGGTACTGTTTGGACACATAGAGCAGTAAGTAAATATTTAGGCGGTTCAGACCACAGTGACCCTCATGGTTACTTAGCTCAACATGGCTACACTTATGATGAATTATACGACTTAATCAGAGAAAAATACTTAATCCAAACTGGTCAAGTTGCACCATGGGGCGCTTCTTCTTCTGGTAGTACAGACGGCAGCAGTAACGATCAACCTAAAACAGGTGAAGTATCAGTAAATACTACGAATGGAATGGCACGCATTGGTTCTACAAATGATGGATTATATACAACAATTTATGACCATGATGGTAAAGAAACGAGTCGTACAAACCAATCGTTAAAAGTTACAAAATCAGCATCAATTGGTGATGAAAAATTCTACCTTGTATCTGACTACAATAAAGATAGTTTATTAGGTTGGGTCCACCAAAACGATGTAACTTATAAATCAGCAAACAAAGTACAATCAATCGATAAAGCATATAAAATCGAACCTGGTTCAAACGTATACAGCGTACCGTGGGCAACTTCTTCTCAAAAAGTTGGCTCTGTATCTGGATCTTCAACACAAACATTTAATGGAACAAAAATGCAACAAGTTGGTTCAACTAACTATGTATATGGTAAAGTCAATGACCTATCTGGCTGGGTAAGACTAGATAAACTTACAGATTCAAGTTCTGATAGTGATGATACACCATCAACTGAAAATCAATTAACTGTTACACCTTTAACAAATACTCAAGGTATCGTGAATCGTACAAACAATGGTGTGTTCACTTCAGTGTATAATTCAACAGGTACTCAAAAATCTTATGTTAATGGAAATACTTATAAATTAAGTAAGAAAGCTACATTAGGTGATCGTTCTTTCTACTTACTTACTGACAACGCTTCAAGCGATAATATCGGTTGGATGTTAACGGGTGATGTTGCAGTTAAAGTTAACAATGATTTATCTGTAACTGAATTATCAAATACACAAGGTACTGTTAAGAATACTAACAGCGGTGTTTATGGTTCAGTTTATGATAAGACAGGTACTCAAAAATCTTCAGTTAATGGCAACACTTACAAATTAAGCAAGAAAGCTAACTTAGGTGACAAATCTTTCTACCTACTTACTAATAATTCAAACGAAAATATCGGCTGGATGAAAACTGGCGATATCACTGTTAACGAAGCAGCAACTGCTACTAATTCAACGCAATCAGTAAGTCAAATCGGTCAATTAAATACGACTAATTCAGGTATCAGAACAACTGTTTATGACCCACAAGGTAAAGATGCAACAAAATATGCAGGAAAAACGTATACAGTAACAAAGCAACGTACACAAGGTGATAACACTTATGTATTAATTCAAAATGCGCAACAAAATACACCAATTGGTTGGGTAAACAAAAATGATATTAATACTCAAAGTTTAAGTAAACCAACTACTAACAATAACAAATATATTGTAAAATCAACTAATGGCGGTCTTTATGTCATTCCATGGGGAACTACTAAGCAACGCTTAGACGACTTACAAAATCTTGAAGACAATAACTTCAACGCTTCTAAGTCAATTTACGTTGGTAAAGATGAATATGTTTACGGTAATGTAAACAATAAAACTGGTTGGATTGCAGGCAAAGATTTAACTAAAGCTGATGATCAAGATGTAAATCAATCACCTGTTACAGCGAAGAATTTCAGTTATATCATATATAACGAAAATGGTGATTATTACACTGATCCTACTTCTAAAACACCAGCTGGTTCATTAAAAGATTTCTATACAGGTATTTTCACTGTATTTGAACAACAAACTATCAATGGTGTAACTTGGTATCATGGTAAATTAGCTAACGGCCAAGTAGTTTGGATTAAAGCAAGTGATTTACGTAAAGAATTAGTACAATATAATCAATCAGGCTATACATTAGATCAAGCCGTAGCTAAACAAAAAGCACTTTCTGCAAAACCACAAATTCAACGCATTGCTGGTAAATGGGAAGATGCTACTTCAAGTGAAATCAAACAAGCTATGGATACTACAAAATTAGCTAATGATCCAGTTCAAAAATACCAATTCTTACAATTAGATAAAGCCCAAAACATCCCTTCTGAGGATCTAAATAAGTTATTAAAAGGAAAAGGTATTTTAGAGGGGCAAGGTGAAGCGTTTAGTGAAGCTGCTAAACTGAATAATATCAATGAAATTTATTTAATCTCACATGCATTATTAGAAACAGGTAATGGTACTTCAACATTATCTAATGGTGGAGATGTAATTGATAATAAAGTGGTTACAAATGTAACACCTAAATACTATAATATGTTTGGTATAGGTGCGATTGATCGTGATGCAGTTAAAGAAGGCTTTAAAACTGCGAAAAACAATGGTTGGGATACAGTACAGAAAGCAATCGTTGGCGGTGCCAAATTCATTGCCGGTTCTTATATCCACCAAGGTCAAAACACACTTTACAAAATGCGTTGGAATCCATTAAACCCAGGTGTACACCAATACGCTACAGATATTTCTTGGGCTGAGAAAAACGCAACACGCATGAAAACTTTTTACGATTCAATTGGTCAATTAGGTAAATATTTCGATATTTCAACATATAAAAAATAGGATTGAAATTCAAAGAGGTCGGGACTTGATGTCCCGACCTCTTTTTCTATTTTATAAATACATGTTTATGACTTAATCCAGTATTTTTTTATTTACTACTCAAGAGATATACGTCTTCTGATTGTTCAGTTTATATAGTAGCTGATTTAATAATTCAACATCTATAGATGTCATACTTGTACATCTACCCTTTATTAATGTAATCCTTGTTTCATAAATTTGTTCAACTAATCGATTCGCCTTCTCAGTAAGTACTAACTCTTTACATCTTAAATCTGTATTCGATTGTTTACTTTGGATATAGCCTAAATGACACAGCTTCTTCACCCATCTCGACACAATAGATTGCTCTTTATTCAACTGCATCGTCAAATCATATTGTGTTAATATCTTATTGTGATACAAAATTCTTAGCATTTCTATTTGTTCAGAAGTTAAATTTGCACGTTGACCATATCGTTTACTCACTACATTTAAATCATTGCTAATTTGAGTAAGTAATATTTCCAGCTGTGTGTACATGTTGTTCATCTCCATTTATAATTTATCATCAATCCATGCGATTAATTAACAATATTATTTATTAATATTATAAGGTTATTTTTCAACATATACAATATCAATGCAACAATCTGTCTGATTTGTTGCATTTCCCCTATCTTTTATAATAAATTAGAATGAATAAAGGATAATATCGCTGTTTAAAGGAGAAGCTTAATGACGAAATTACAAAACAGGGATTATTTTTTTGATAGTGCAAGAGCTGTACTCATTATGTTAGTCGTCTTTGGACATTTATTGCAACCTTATAAAGATGAAAACATATATCTATCAGTATTATATTTAACAATTTATAGTTTCCATATGCCAGCTTTCTTATTTATTTCTGGTTATTTTGCTAAAAATGCTGGCAAAGAAGGTTATTTAGAGAAAGTATCAAAAAAATTACTAGCCCCTTACTTTATATTTTTTGTATTTTTCTCTATATATTATTACCTAACAGGTAAAGAAGATAAAGTTCAATTGGATCCATTTGATCCTGTCTTTGCGTTATGGTTTTTACTCACCTTGTTTTTCTTTCATATTATATTGGTAATTGTAAAAAACTATAAACCCTATTATGTACTTCCCATAGCCATTATTATTTCATTATTAGCTGGATATTCTCAGGACATCAACAATTACTTAAGTTTTTCACGTACAATCATGTTCTTTCCAGTATTTTATATTGGCTTTCTATTTGATCAACGTTACACGAGCATCTTTAAAGATAAAAGATTAGTAATCATTGCTATAGAGGTACTAATTCTGTTCTATCTTATTTACCTCAATCACCCAATCAACCCAGATTGGTTACTTGGAGATTCTCCATATATGTCATTAGAAGGTAAGCATGATTTATACAGTCCGTTCAAACGTTTATTACTCTACTTCATCATATTTACATCAATGTTTGCATTTTTCGTTTTAATACCAACAGGAAAGTTATTCTTTACTTATATTGGTAGAAGAACAATGCAAGTTTACTTATTACATGGTTTAATCATAGGTGTTTTACGTGGTTTTAAAATATATCCGTTTAAAGAACATATTAGCATATTAACTATAATTTACCTGATTACCGTTACAGCGCTCATTGTATTTGTACTATCTTCTCGGTTCGTAGCAAAATGGACGAACCCAATTATTCATTTGAAATCCCCTGCAAAATTTAAGGAATAATGTAAAATTTACCGAATTGTTTTTATTTTCTTATGTTATGATGGAAATAAAATAATTCGGTATTTTTCTGAGGTGAAAAGATGAAACTTTCATTAAACAATAATTCAAAACATTTAAAAGCACCAAGTATACGTCAATTTTCAAGTCGTATAAAAAATATAGATGACTGTATTAATTTAACTATTGGTCAACCTGACTTTCCAATGCCAGACACTGTAAAAGATGCATACATACAAGCGATAACAGAGGATCAAACACGATATTCTCACAATAAAGGATTATTAGAAACTCGAGATGCAGTAAGTCAGTATTTCGAACATAAATATGGGTTTAAGTATACAAATGAAGAAATTATCATTACGAATGGTGCCAGTGAAGCATTAGATACTGCACTCCGAAGCATCATTGAAGAAGGTGATGAAATATTAATACCAGGCCCGGTATACGCAGGTTATATACCATTAGTTAAGACTTTAGGTGGTACCCCAGTTTATATAGATACTACTACCACGAATTATAAAGTTACACCAGAAGCCATCCAATCACACGTAACACCTAAAACTAAGGCCATCTTACTAAATTACCCAACGAATCCAACAGGTGTCACGTTAAGCTATGAAGAAGTTCATGCCATCACTGAAGTACTTAAAGAGAAAGAAATATTCATTATTAGTGATGAGATTTATGCTGAAAATACATTTTCAAATCAACATACTTCATTTGCCGAGTTTCATGAAATTCGTGACCAGTTATTGCTCATCGGAGGTTTAAGTAAGTCACATTCTGCTACTGGTATTCGTATAGGATTTTTAATTGGACCTGAGTATTTAATTGAAAAATTAACATTTATGCATGCTTATAATTGTATTTGTGCGAATGTTCCTGCACAAATTGCTTGTATTGCTGCTTTAACTCAAGGTCTTGAAGCTCTTCAACACATGAACGAAGCTTATATAGAACGACGTGATTATTTAATTGAACAACTAACATCAATGGGCTTTGAATTAAATGCACAACCAGAAGGTGCATTTTATATTTTCCCTAATATTGAAAAATTTACTTCAGATGATTATGCATTTTGTGTAGATGTATTAGAAAAAGCACATGTAGCGATTGTACCTGGTTCAGCATTTACCGATGTTGGCAAAGGCCATGTTCGAATTTCGTATGCATATGATTTAGCCTCATTAAAAGAAGGAATGCGTAGATTAAGTCAATATTTAAAACTGCATTATAGTTAATACATGTAACAATATCACCAAAACATAAATACCTAGCAATAAGCCCACCAAAGGTTCTTCAAACTTTGATGGGCTTAATTTATATATCGATATTTAGTTTTGAATTTGTTCGTTACCTAAGGGGCTAGGTTGAGTCTCGGTCTCAACACATATACTCCTCCTTACGGTGTCTCGCAAACAATACTCTATTTTTATAAGTTATTACTACAAAAAATATTACATACCACTTTATTTATATCTTATTCCTGATTATATATATTTTTCTTAGCGAAGGTTTTTAAAATTTCATAATAAGCAAGCGAATCTTCTTTATCCATTCCAAATTCATCAACGACATCGTCTGTAATTTGGCTAAAGTGTTCCTTTAATTCGGCACCTTGCTCAGTGAGTTTAATCATCACACGACGCTCATCCTCTTCTGCTCGAATGCGTTGAATGAGCTTCTTCTTTTCTAAGCGTTTCATAATTGGACTAATTGTTCCTGAATCTAAATAGAGTTCTTTGCATAGTGTATTAATATAAATAGGTTTGTCTTTTTCAATATATAATAAAACAATGAAATTAGGAAAACTAATACCATATGCTTTTAGTTTGTTATTATATTGACTGATTACCTCTTTACTCGTTATATAAAACAAATAACTCATTTCTTGCTTCATTTGATTATATGATTGTGCTGTCATATTTCTCCCTCAATCCTTTTATAATAATGTCATTATACATTTTAAATAGTTTCAAATACAATAATAAGTACTAAAAAAATTGTAAAAAGATTAGTTATTTAATTTTATTGAGTCGAACTCACGCTCTATTAAAACAGAGCTATAATTGTTAGGATATTTTTAATCTGAAAATATAACGTATTCAACTTAATTTTAACGCATAATAGAAAAAATTCAACTGATTAAAGTGTTTTTAGCATTAATCTAATTTATATTCATTTAGCATTTTAGATAATTTGCACAAAAAATAAAAAGCTGGGTTATACTTTCCTAGCAAAAAGCCCATCAAAGATCTTCAATCTTTGACGGGCTTTACTTATATATATATCTATAATGAGTATTAAATTTGCTCGCTTACTTAGGATGCTAGGTCGAGCCTTGCTCTTGACACGATTACGGTGTTATACAAATAACCATTACCAACTAGTGGGACGACAAAACCTCTCACAGAAATTTCGATTTCTGTCCCAATCCCTACTTTAACTCTATATTTTATTAAGGGAATTTAGGGAATTGGTCGAAGTCTGGTTGGCGTTTTTCCTTAAATGCGTCTCTACCTTCTTTAGCCTCATCAGTTGTGTAATAAAGTAAAGTAGCGTCGCCTGCCATTTGTTGTAAACCAGCTAAACCATCTGTATCGGCATTCATTGCTGCCTTCAAGAATCTTAAAGCTGTTGGTGAATGAACCATCATTTCTTTACACCATTGAACTGTTTCATCTTCAATTTGGTCTAAAGGCACAACTGTATTTACTAAGCCCATATCTAATGCTTCTTGAGCATTATATTGACGGCATAAATACCAAATTTCACGAGCTTTTTTATGACCTACGATTCTAGCTAAATATCCTGAACCATATCCAGCGTCAAATGAACCTACTTTTGGACCTGTTTGTCCGAAGATCGCATTATCAGCAGCAATTGTTAAGTCACATACTACGTTTAATACGTTTCCGCCACCAATTGCATAACCACGTACCATGGCAACAACTGGTTTTGGTATCACTCGAATTAATCTTTGTAAATCTAATACATTTAAGCGTGGGATTTCATCGTCACCTACATAACCACCGTGTCCACGTTTCTTTTGATCTCCTCCAGAACAAAATGCTTTGTCCCCTTCACCAGTTAAGATAATAACAGAAACACGTTGATCATCACGCGCTCTTGAAAATGCATCTATCATTTCTTGAACTGTTTTTGGAGTGAATGCATTGCGTACTTCTGGACGATTAATCGTCACTTTCGCAATACCTTCAAAAAATTCATATTTGATTTCATCATATTCTTTAAGTGTTTCCCATTGTCTAGTCATTTTGCTCCTCCTTTTGAATAAAACCTAATACTATTTTATCAAATTCTACTTCATCTTCCACGTGAACTGTATGTCCACTATTTAAAACTTCATGAATTTGTACTGTATTAAGTTCTTTTTCCATTTTACTGGCAATATCGATAAATTTTTTATCTAATTCACCTACAATTAAGCATGTTGGAAGTGTAAGTTGGCTTAGTTTTGGCCATAAATTTGGCATTTGTCCGGTACCATAACCTCTTAAAGCTTTAGCAAGTCGTTGCGGTTGTTGGCGCATACGCATATCACGAATGCGTTTCCTCGTTTCTTGTGGTAATTCATATTGTGTATAAAATAAAGGTAACTTCTCCCAATCATTTACAAATATTTCTAACCCTGCGATATCAAGTACTTTCGCTCGTGCATTATCGACTTGCATTCTTTCTTCTCTATCATCTGCTTGAGCAATACCCGGCGATGTACTCTCTAAAATGAGTCCTTTTAACTTATCTGAATATGTGAGGGCGTAATTCAAGGCGACGCGTCCTCCCATGGAATAACCATGTAAAAAGAGTTGATAACTTTCAAATTGTTGTAACGTGTCGTCTAGCTGTTGATTAATGAAATCAAAGCTCCAATCATATTCAAAGTTAGAATTATCCTCACCATGGCCCGGTAAATCAATCGTCACAATATTCATTTGATTTGATAACACGTCAACATGATAATCAAAAGCATGTTGATCGCTAATAAAACCATGTAACATGATTAACAACGTATTTGATTCTTGTTTCGACTCATAAAAATTATAATGTAACATTAATGATATCACTCAACTTTTTGTATAATTTTTGATGTTGCGCATGATTCTCTTCTCTTGAAGTTACGACTTCATAGATATGGGCACCAAAACTTGAAAGCTGTGTTTGTTGAAATGCCGAAATTGATTCGAACCGTTCAAATGTAAAGCCATATAATAACGCTGTATGTTCAAAGTTCAAACCAATTGGTGTTCCAAATAAGCGCTCGAAATAGCTTTCCGCTTCTTGCTTTTGAGGTAGATAGGAGAATATACCTCCTCCATCATTATTTAGTAATACGATATTCAATTGGATATCATGTAGTTTTGACATTAATAAGCCATTCATATCATGATAAAACGCTAAGTCACCAATGAGTAGCGTAGTTGGTTTGTGGACTGCCATACCTAAAGCAGTGGAGGTTACCCCATCTATACCATTCGCGCCACGATTTGCATATACTTTAGCCTGGCAGTCAATCAATAAATTATCAACGTCTCTGATCGGCATACTATTACTTACAAATAATGTATCCGTGTCAGAGAGTTTCTCTAAAAGTGCACGCACATAGGCCGATTCATCTGTAGCATATTTAACGTATTCTTGGATTTCAAGCTTGGCATGATGCTCTAATGATTGCCATTTTTTTAACCATTGTGTACGTTCAGCAGGCTGAACTTCAGTTGCCTGTCTGAAAAAGTCATTTGCAGACATTTCAAAGGATCTGTGCGGTGCAATTGGAAATGCATCTGGCAAATCAGTATTTTGTACTAAAATTTGATAGGCAGGCGTTACTTTCAACCATTGGTTTACCTTTTTAGAAATCACTGGCTTACCAACTCGAATGACATAATCTAATTCGACTTCCATCCCGGCTCTAAACAATAGATCATACGTCGTTATTACATTGGGATGAGATGCTTGTCTTAACTGACTTAATGGATCTGCTAACACAGGGATATCATGCACTGTAGAAAATGTAAGAATTTGGTCAACATCTTGATGTTGCATATCACCAACGATAATCAATCCTTTTTGTTGTTGGATAATCGATGCAATATCATCGATGTTTGTCATTTTTTGATAATGAGGTAGTTTTATTTCATCACTTGTTAACCATTCTACTTTTTCAGTATCAGGAGTTAAAGGCTCTCTAAATGGTAGATTAAAATGAATGGGTCCACGATGAGGTCCAGTAAGAAATTGACTTGCTTTTTGCATTTGAAAATCAATAGTATTAACCATATGGTTATTATTTTCATCCGTATCAACGATTGGGAAGTCAAACTGATATTGTACAAAGTTAGCATACATTTGGTTTTGATTAATAGCTTGAGGTGCGCCAATACCTCTTAATTCATGTGGTCGATCACTCGTTAATACGACTAAAGGTAAATGACTTAACTGACTTTCTGCTATCGCAGGTGTGTAGTTAGCTGCAGCAGTTCCAGATGTACATAAAATAGCGACAGGACGTTCATTCCCTTTCATTAGCCCTAACGCAAAAAATGCTGCACTTCTTTCATCTGGATGAATCCAAGATTTTAAATTTGGATGTGCTTCTATTGCAATCGCTAACGGGGTTGAACGTGAACCTGGACTAATCACTACTTCACGTACCCCATAGGCATAGAGGTGTGATACGAATGTAAAGACTTGTTTAGTTAAAGCTTCTTTATGGTTGGTCATAATTATCGACTCCTAATGCTCTCATCATTGGGATAAATTTCATTGCTGTTTCATTCACTTCGCTATCTGCATCTGAATCACTTACGATACCGCAACCTGCAAATAATGTTGTTCTATTTTTCTTTATCAACATTGATCTTATAGCAACGATAAATTCGCAACTATTGTACATATCTATATAACCTACAGGCGCGCCATAAAGCCCGCGTGTACCAAATTCAAGTTGCTCTATATATTCGACGGCTTCATCTTTAGGATAACCACCTAATGCAGGTGTCGGATGTAAACGATCAAGTAGCCCAATATATGATTTCTTACTTAAGTTACCGTGTATCATTGTATATAAATGATACAAATGATCATTAGCCAAGATTTGAGGACGCTTGTTAAATGACACTTCTTCTACATAAGGCTCAATGTCATTTAAAATACTTTCCACTACAAAACGATGTTCGTTTAAGTTTTTCTCATCTTGTAAAAACTGTTCAATGTTTGCATTATCCAGTTGTTCTTGATGTGTGCGTTTAATCGTACCTGCAACTGCTTTTGTTGATAATACATCCTCATTAACTTCCATCAATTGTTCTGGTGTTTGTGAGAAAAAGACACTATTCTGTGATTCTAAAACAAATAAATAACTATTATGCTCCGCTTGAAGTGCTTGTCTTAAAATAGTAGGAATACTTATATCTTTATCAAACTGAACAATTCTTCTTCTCGCTAATACAATTTTCTTCTTATCATCTAACGTTTCTATGGTTTCTTTAACTAAATCACGCCATTCATCTTTATAGATGTCTTCAATCCGCTTAACATTTCCCATTTCTTGATCAAGCGTTATATCTGTTTGTGATAATTGTCTAATGACATGCTTAAATGATTCAATATCGAATTCGCTCGTTTCAACCGTATAAGTTATAAATGTACAACCATCTTCAATCGTCACTAATACTTCAGGTAACACAAAATGATTTATTCCAAATTCTCGCCATTCATCACCTGATTTATGAGCAGTAAATTGAAAACCACCACAAATTTTAAGGTGATGTTTATCTGATTCTGGATGAATGAGCTCAATATCGTTTCTATATTTTTCCCACTCACGAAAAATAGATTGTTTATTCTCAAAATCATTTTTGAACCTTTTTATTGCATTATAGCCAAAGAATGCAGTTTCGTTGTCATTTTTTTTGAAATAAAAACGGTCGCCCTTATTATCTTCTGTAATATGAAACAGTAACGTTGGGTCTAACTCGAAATTTAATTTCGCTTCTACAGAAACCCAGTTGCGTTTACTTTCATATACCGCTTCGACAATTTCACTTTCCTTGACATCAAAAGTCATCTATTTCACTTCTTTCATTTAACTGATTACGCTCGTTATCCTATTGTATCATTTTTCGATATTGATGTGATAAATATAGCCTATTTCATTATATAATTTTGAAGTGATTTGACCACGTTTTAAACTTCATTTAAAATAAATATGATTATATTATTAAAAAAGGATAAGAGGTAAATAACATATGTCATCTCAATATCAACAATACTCTACAGTCAAGAAATATTGGCAACTCATGAGACCTCACACATTAACTGCTGCAATTGTTCCTGTACTTGTAGGTACTGCAACAGCAAAGATTTTTTTACTTGGTAGTGAAGACCATTTGAAATTAAGTTTATTTGTAGCGATGTTACTCGCATGTTTATTAATACAAGCAGCTACAAATATGTTCAATGAATATTACGATTATAAGAAAGGGTTAGATGACCATACCTCTGTAGGCATAGGTGGCGCCATTGTACGTAATGGGATGAGCCCTAACCTAGTTATGAACCTTGCAATTGCTTTTTATGTGATTGCTGCCCTATTGGGTATCTTCATTGCAAGCCAAAGTTCTTTTTGGTTACTTCCAATCGGGTTACTTTGTATGGCAGTCGGCTATTTATATACAGGAGGTCCTTTCCCAATATCTTGGACACCTTTAGGAGAACTATTCTCAGGCATATTTATGGGAATGTTCATCATACTTATCGCATTCTTTATTCAGACAGGTAATATTCAAAGCTTAGCCGTATGGATTAGCTTACCCATCGTCATTACGATTGGCCTGATTAATATGGCGAATAATATACGTGACCGCGTAAAAGATAAGAAGAGTGGCCGTAAAACATTGCCAATATTATTAGGTAAAAAATTAAGTCTTCTATTCTTAGGATTCATGTACCTAGTGGCTTATTTATTAGTCATTTATATCGCATTCTTTAAAGATGGAGGCTCAATATTTTTCTTACTCGCATTATTATCATTCCCATTCCCGATTAAAGCATTTAACCGGTTTAAGAAGAATGATACCCCTTCATTAATGATGCCAGCTATGGCCGCTACAGGTAAAACCAATACATTCTTTGGTTTTTTATATGCACTAGGTATTTATATTAGTGCCTTACTCGGTAATATTTAATTTATTCTAAAAAAATCACCCCTTCAAAGTACATGTTCATTGACTTTGAAGGGGCTTTATTTATGCTTGGAAAATCATATGATAGTGTGGCAAACCATATAAATCAAACTCGGATTGACTTTCAAATCCTAATTTACGATAAATATGAAGTGCGCCTTTATTATTTACATCACAGTTTAAACTAAACTTTTCACCTTTTTTATGATCCATTATAAAATCCATTAATTGAGTAGCTACACCTTGTCCTCTATACTCAGGAAACGTAACTACTGTTTCAATATAATATTCATCATTGTTAGCCTCACGTTGTGGCATGGGCGTACCAAATTGACGGATATCTTGATCCAAATCTAAATCTAACCATGCTTGTTCTAATGCTTCTTCTTGATCTCCTGAATATGCAATAAGACAACCTGCAATTTTATTGTCAATTTCCTTCACCCAAATGTGACTGTAGTGTTCACGATATTTTACATCGACAATACCTTTTTCTATAGCCTTTAGCAAACGTGACTTTTCAATGTGCTTAACGACATCAACTTCTAACTCGTGCCATATGATATAACAAAGTTCAGCAAGTTGATGACTGTCCTCTGGTCTTGCTTTTCTTATCATAATTTGCACCTCTTTTATATATTTATTATTAATTATAATTCAACTTTTCATAAAATGCTAAAACCACGGTGCATTTTTTGAAATGATAAATTCAGTTAATTGTATTATTTCGCCCTTTCACTTATCATAAAAATAAGTTAGCAAGTTACATGAAAGGATTTTCATTACAATGAAAGTAAGTAAAGTCATTTATGTCGTATTAGCCTTTACACTCGGGTGGATGGGCATTCATAAATTTTATTCTAACCAACTGAAACAAGGCATGTTACATTTAATTTTCTTTTGGACAGGTATTCCTCTCGTTGTTTCAATCATAAGCGGTTTCCTCACATTGTTCTTGCACAAAGCAGATGACGAAGGTTATATCATACTTGAGAAGTAGATTTCGCAATATACTACAAATAATTTAAATAAATACCCTTAATTTGATAAAATTCGGGTAATAATTAGAAAAGTATATTCTATATACGCAACGCTTTAAGGAGGTACAATCATGAAAGAAATTATTCAACGCGTGTTCAGAGCGCTTCTAGTTGGTTATATTGTTAAGGCAATTAGAAATTTAATCAGCAGAGCAACCAATAAATAAAAATATGAAATTGTTTAATCGGGTATAATTATGGTCGATATCAATTTTGAAAAATACTCTATATTATAGAAGGCCAATCAGTATAACTTCACTGATTGGCCTTAGTCTTTTTAATTTTCTTGTTCTTTTTTAAACTGTTTTATTTTCTCTCCGATTTCGTCTCTTACACGTTGAAATTCAGCCCATGGTTGTCCGGCAGGATCATCGAATCCCCAATGCATTTTATTTACATTTGATGGTAAAATTGGGCAGTTCGAATCTGCATCGCTACACAAAGTAATAACATAATCTGCTTTGTTTAATATTTGTTGATCGATTAAATCCGATGTGTGGTCAGATATATCTATGTTGACTTCTTTCATAGCTTGTATTGCATTTGGGTTAACTCCATGTGTTTCAATGCCAGCAGAATACACTTCCCAGTTATCTCCTAATAGTTGTTTCCCCCAACCTTCTGCCATCTGACTTCGACAAGAGTTTCCGGTACAAATAAAGTAAATGATTTTATTATCCAATTGATATGCTCCTTTTTAAAAAATAATAAGTGTTAAATATAATCCCAATAAAGTGATAAAAAGGACCGGAATAGTAATAACAATCCCGGTTTTAAAATATGTGCCCCAAGAAATTTTCATACCTTTTTGTGATAACACATGTAACCAAAGTAAGGTTGCTAAAGAACCTATAGGCGTAATCTTTGGACCGAGATCTGAACCAATGACATTAGCATATATCATGCCTTCTTTTACTATATTTGAAGTGTGCGTGTGTCCAATCGCAATTGCGTCTATCAATACTGTTGGCATATTATTCATTATTGAAGATAAAAATGCTGAAATAAAGCCCATACCCATGACACTACTAAATAATCCATAATGTGAAATATTTGTGAGTACATCTCCGAGCACCGTCGTAATGCCTACATTTTTCAAACCAAAGACGACGAGATACATTCCAATTGAGAAAATCACGATATTCCATGGAGCACCTTTGATGACTTGTTTCGTATGAACTGCATTTGATTTCCTAGCCAAAACGATAAATATTATTGCTATAATACCCGCTATAAATGAAACAGGAATATGAATAAATTCGCTCATGATATAGCCAACAAATAATGCACCTATAACTAACCATGACACATTGAAGAGCTTTTGATCTTTGATTGCTTGTTGTGGAGTTTTAAGATTTGTTGTGTTTACTTTAGCTGGGATTGATTTTCTAAAATATATCCACAACACTACGACACTTGCTATAAATGAAAATAAGTTCGGTATAATCATGCGTGCCAAATATTCAATAAATTCAATGTTAAAATAATCGGCAGAAACTATATTCACTAAATTACTGACTACTAATGGTAACGAAGTCGTATCCGCTATAAATCCACTTGCAATGACAAACGGAAATATGGTCTTTTGGTCAAAACCTAAATGACGAACCATCGCTAATACGATAGGTGTTAGTATTAAAGCTGCACCATCGTTCGCAAAGAAAGCAGCAACGAATGCACCCAATATCATAATATAGATAAACATCTTCAATCCATTTCCTTTAGATGCTGCTACCATATGTAGTGCTGCCCATTCAAAGAATCCTATTTCATCTAATATGAGTGATATGAGAATGACTGCAACAAATGTTAAAGTCGCATTCCATACAATACCTGTAACTTCTATTACATCACTGAAACTAACAATACCAGTAATGATTGCTAATATTGCACCAATTACTGCTGTGATTCCTATATCTAGTCCTTTAGGTTGCCAAATCACAAAGGTTATTGTTAATACAAATATTGCAATCGCTATGCCTGTCATCATGATTGACATTCACCTTTCTCTATTTGATTACAAATACATAAATGATTAGATGTATTGATTAAATCTAAGTTATATTTTACTTCGTTTAACTTCTCGCGATTGAGTTTGTATAATCGCTTATTCCCTTCCTTTCTGGAAGAGACTATTCCGCTATCTACTAACGATTTCATATGATGACTCAAAGTCGGTTGTGAAAATTGAAAATGCTCCAGTAAATCACAAGCGCAAAGTTCTCCACATGAAAGAATATCTATTATTTCCAAACGTTTAGCATCTGCTAAAACCTTTAAAATAAGAGCTATCTCTTGATAAGACATTTAAACGCCTCCTAATTTTTATCACTATATAGATTACCATCTATATATAATATTGTCTATGTAGTTTCGGGTACTCGGTTAAATAATGATTTTTCACAACAACATAATAAATTTCATCGTTAAAATTTATATATATGGGTTTTATTTTTCATGTCTTTATGTATATACTTGAGAAAATGTTATATACAATGATTTTAAATTTTATTTTTCAATTTTGAATATTTTTACTAATAAATAATGATATTCTTATGTTTTAGAATTCAACAATCATTCCATTTTTGCTCGACTGAATTTAGAATCATATTCATTAATTAACTATATGTATTAATCCACACACTTATTTACATTTTTTTAAATTTAATACTAGAGGTGACTGCTATGAGAAAAATCGTACTATCATTTTTTGTAATCGCTATCATTTTAACTGTCGGTTATGGCGTTTTCTATTTTACCCATAGTGAAAAAATCAAGTTTGTCGCTGTTGGTGATAACCTAATCCACCCCGTCGTTTATAATGATGCAAAAACGAACAACAACTTTAACTTTGATAAAATGTATCACCCTATCAAATCATACATAAAAAATAAAGACATTGCTTATATTAATCAAGAATCACCAATGGGAGGAGATGATCGACCCTTCCATGGATTTAAACAGTTTAATACCCCGAGTGCAATTGCTGGATCACTCGTAGATACAGGATTTAATTTAATTAATGGTTCTAATAACCATGCATTAGATCAGGGACTCTCTGGCGTCAATGCACGAATAAAAACTTGGGAGAAATATAAAGATAAAGTTTTGTTTACTGGTACGTTTAATTCACAAGAAGACCGTGACAAAACACACGTATTGAACATCAAGGGTATAAAGGTATCTATGTTAAGTTACACCTTTGGTACGAACGGATTGAAACCAGAAAAGCCGTACTTAGTTAACTATTTAAATAAGCACACAATGAAAAGGGATATTAAACGAGCTAAAAAGCATAGCGACATGGTCATTGTTTCTACACATTGGGGTAATGAAGGTAAACATTTTCCAAATAAAACACAACAAGATTATGCTAAATTTTTAGCTCAACAAAATGTAGATGCTGTGATAGGCACACATCCACATGTCATTCAACCAGTCAAATGGATTCAAGGTAACGGTAAACATAAAACTTTAGTTGCTTACTCTTTAGGCAACTTTTTAAACGGGCAACAAACAGGAACGGAAAGTAATCACCTTGGTGGAAGTGTACAATTCGATATCACTAAGCAAGCAGGTAAAATTAAAATTGATCATGTAAAATGGCGATCAATTGTCAATCACTATGAAATGCCGAACCCATATGATGTTAATAGTAAGAGAAACTTCAAATTATACATGTTAGACGACTATACGAACGAACTTGCAAGAAAGCATGGCGTACAATTCAACAGAGGTGCTCAAATGTCGAAACCTCGCTTAGTAACACTCACGAAAGATATTATAGATGATCAGTTTTTAGATGATTCAAGCTATTAATTGTCTGGTGGCTTTGTTTACATTTTACAACCAAACCCATATACTTATAGTATTGAATACTTTTTAAATTCGTTAATATCAATTTGTTTTCCTAGTTAATGATGAATATTTTATTATGGAGGGATTTTAATGAAAGTTTCGTGGATATTGTTTTGGATTGTTTGTGTACTAGAAATTGCGACATTTGCAATAATTTCGCTATTTTTATGGTTCCGTGAAGTAGATGCAACGGGCGCAACGCAAACTTTTGAGTTAAAATTAATCAACATTGCAGTCATTGCAGCATTCTTCATCATTCCGTTTATCATTCAAATTGTTTGGGCCATTGTTAATATTATGGTTTCAAAAAAGCACGCTCACGCCCAAATATAATCAAATAAGCCCTTGGCAGTCATATTGCCAAGGGCTTTAGTAATTTAGAAAGAGAGTTCTTTCCTGTTGATTATTATAGAATTGGACTTAAATATTCACAATATATCGCGCAAATTATTAAAAATTAAGCGTTAAATATTAATAAAACAACAACTGCAACAATTTGTGCAATCACTGTCGTAACAATACGTCGTGAATATAAATAACTAAATGAAAGGATAACTTGTGCAATAAAAACAAATAATACAATCCATAAATTACCTAAGTAGTAAAATAAAGATGCTGAGCAAATAGCAGTAATTAAAACTGCTATCCAACCAGGTATTTTTAACTTTAATAGTTCCTTTTGTAACACTGTTCTCATATAGAGCTCATGACACGGCACTACTAAGAATAAAGTTACAAACATTTGCCATTTGAAAGCAACGCCTGTTTTCGTTAATAATTTAACGAGTTCAGCATACTTTAACTCTGGTGCAATTGCAGACATAACCAATTGAACAATAATCAGTACTAGTCCTGCTAACAAACCAATACCGATCGAATTCAATAAGCGTTTAGATTCTAAATCTCGCTGATAAAATACATAGCTAATGCCAGCAAACAGCATTATTCCTGTATATAAATTCCAATAAACTTGATGTTCTCCTCTCATAATAAAGAGAATCACATGAAAAACAATAAAACTTACTATAAACCAAATTAATGCTTTTGATATTTTATTCATTAAATTTATCCTTCTTGTTCAACAATTGTGTATCGTTTATGATTGATCACTGTTTTTTCTGGCAAATCTAGTTGATTGAAATTCTCCATAATTGTTAAGTCTACAATTACTGAATTATCATTTATTTTTTCTACACGACCTTTTAAACCGTCATAAAATTCTACAATATTTCCAACTTCTGCAATAGTCATGCTTTATCCTCCCTAGAATTGCTTACTAGAAAACATTATACAAAAAATCTCACAACAAATAAACAAAAAACTATTAATTCTTATTGTTTTAATGGTAATTAAAAGTTTCATATTATGGAAGTATATGATTGGTAATTTTATAAAAAATGTAGGATAACTAGTAGTGAAAGTATTTTAGACGGCAAGGAGTGTTTTCATGAAATTTATTAGTAATAAAGATATCACTGACCCATCATTAAATTTAGCGATGGAAGAATACGTTTTAAAAAACATGCCTAATGATGATAGTTATTTTTTATTTTATGTTAATCGCCCTTCTATTATTGTAGGGAAAAATCAAAATACACATGAAGAAGTAAATAAAAGTTACGTCGAATCACACGGTATTGATGTTATACGCCGCATTTCAGGTGGAGGCGCTGTTTATCACGACACGGGAAACTTGAACTTTAGCTTTATTACTGACGATGATGGTAATAGTTTCCATAACTTCCGAAAGTTTACAGAACCGATTGTACAAGCGTTGAATAGTCTCGGCGTTGACGCAGAGATGAGTGGGAGAAATGACATTCAAGTTGGCAACGCTAAAATTTCAGGAAATGCAATGGTGAAAGTAAAAGAACGTATGTTTAGCCATGGCACATTGATGTTAAGTAGTGATTTAAACGAAGTACAAAACGCTTTAAAAGTGAACCCAGCAAAAATTAAATCAAAAGGAATTAAATCAGTTCGAAGTCGCGTTGCAAACATTGAAGAGTTTTTAAAACAACCACTTAATATTGATACATTTAAAGATATCATTTTAAAAACGATATTCGGTAATGAACAACCTGTTGAAGAATATATACTTTCAGATGAAGATTGGGAAAATATCGAGCAACTCAGCAATGAAAAATATCGAACTTGGGAATGGAATTACGGTAGAAATCCTAAATACAACTTCGAACGTGAAGAAAAATTCGATAAAGGATTTGTGCAAGTAAAATTTGATGTAAAAAAAGGACGTATTGAACACGCTAAAATATTTGGGGATTTCTTTGGTGAAGGTGATGTGACAGAATTGGAAAATGCCTTAATTGGTTCATTACATGAATTTAATCATATAGAAGAAGCGCTTTCTCACTTCGATTTACATCATTATTTTGGTGCAATCGATCGATATGAGCTCATTCGTTTAATGGCTTAATAAAAATAAAAGGTCTATACAGTCAATTAACTCAGTTAACTTCTGTATTAACCTTAAATGTTATCATTCGTATATAAATTATCCAACGAGAAATGCCTCCAACTTTTTATACTCGTTTGTATAACGGTTAAAGTCTTCCTCGTTCTTTCTTTCAAGCGCACGATCGATTAACGATTCCAGTTCATCTTTTCGAACATTTCTTAATGATTCATCAATAATTAACTCAATCCCTAAATCATTAATTGTCGAAACAAATGATTCTACTGTATGATATTTAATATTCGTATTGTGTTTCATACTCAGCACAACCTCTCTATTAATATTTACGAATAGTATACAGGCTTTTAATTTTAAAATCAATGAATTTTCTGACTTTTTCGAAAAAAGATATGAAGAACTTACTTTTACCAAAAATGATTAATCTCAATAATTGCATACTCAAAAATCAAATACTAGTAACCAATAAAATATTTTTATTATAAAAGTTGATTTTTATCATAGCTGCGTATATTATTTAGTTAGCGTCACAATACAAAGGAGGCAACAACAATGAATCAACAATACATTATTAAAAAAGGAGACATGGTGCTCCAGCCATGTAATTTAACCATTGGCCCTTACGCAGGAACATGTATTTACAGGTATCAAGAAGATAATTACACCGTAAAAGACCGTACACATAAAATAATAGAGAGGTCTTGCCGATTTTATGGTAGCAGTTATGTCTTTAAGAAAGAAGATACGATTCGAATTACAGGCATTAATAGTAAGCCCCCTATTTTATTCACTCCACTTTTTCCTACTTATTTTTTCCCTACACACTCTGACAGAAAAGAAGAAAACACTTGGATTAACATTCATTACGTAAGTCATATTAAGCCTATGAAAGAGAAAAAATGTAAAGTGATTTTCGTCGACAAACAATCTATCACAGTAAATATTTCAGCTCACAGTATGCAACATCAATATTTAAATGGCATTTACTATTATTATATGATGGATCGTGCAGCAAAAGTTGCAACTTTTGATCCCGAATCCCCTATTGATTATTCTAAATCTCAGATAAATATCTACGAAGCTTTAGCAAAATACTCATTGTTTGAACAAAAGTAATTGTAGCACTATTACTTAATAGTAAAATCATATATGTGGAGTATTTTGTTAATACAGTGTAAATATTCCACATATTTTTTAACATTAACCCTTGAAAAAATTACTGCAATTGATATAATTATATTTGTGCTTGATAAGAGATACATATTAATCCACAGTAGCTCAGTGGTAGAGCTATCGGCTGTTAACCGATCGGTCGTAGGTTCGAGTCCTACCTGTGGAGCCATATGGAAACGTACTCAAGTTGGCTGAAGAGGCGCCCCTGCTAAGGGTGTAGGTCGCGAGAGCGGCGCGAGGGTTCGAATCCCTCCGTTTCCGTTAATAATAGATACTTAAAGGATAGAACTTCATTGTTCTATCCTTTTTTGTTAAAAAATTGTAAGTAGTTTTAATTTATTATTGAAATGACAAAAAAGCTAAGACAAATACGTCTTAGCTTTTTTATTATATTAATTTGTCAGCATTTGCTATTAAGTTAAAACATTAAATGTTTGTTTGCACTCTATACGATAGTCTTTATCTTTTAGATTATTAGCAATTAATTCTACCATTGTGGTTTCCCCTTTATCGTGTATGATTGCATCTTCTAACAATTGTCGATAATTACGGAAACAGTAGTCTGTCATCGTTACGCGATAAACATAATCTAAATTGATGTTATTTAACGTAACACGTTCGAAAGGTTCGGCATTCATATCAATCGTATAATCGACCCCTTGCCAGAACGTGCATAACGTCTCATCAATAATTGTAGAACTCAATGCTTTATTATGAAAGGTAATATGCGCATAGCTATATTCCAATAGCATTTTAATATGTTTGCCCTTGATGGTTAAATCCATTGGCACATCTGGGGGTGGATAGGCTTCATATAATTCTTTATTAGTTACACTTTCAGACAATCCCTTCTCCCCATTGGTAGGAAGATGTACACATGAAATATCATAATTATATGCTCTATGAATACTATCATGCAATAATTGCGTGAAAGGATGCGGTTGTGTTATCACATCATCTAAACCTTCTATCTTCGTAGACTGAATGTGATCTGTTAACGTCTCATCGCCCCAGTGTTCCACAGCTTTACGATCATAATACGTTAAGTTTAACAACGTTGCGTCTTCTTCATAATTATTTAAATCAATAATGTCTGAATCAACGTGTTCCAATTCATAAGAATTTGTACGCTTTTTAAAATTTATTTTTACGTGAATAAGTTGTTCAGCATTTTGTCCTGCTTGCACATATAACGTTTGATCATCTCTTCCCATAAATGTTTGATGTTGGTGCCCAGTTATGAGCAAATCGATAACACCTAAGGACTGCATAATTTTTTCCGCTTCATTTACATTTTGTTCTCTTTCATCAGTTGATTTATTCAATTGATTTAAGCCACCATGATAAATGACAATGAGAAAGTCAGGTGCTTCAGTTTCATGGATATATCTAATCCAACGTTTTGAAGAGAGTAATGTTTTTTCAATGATGACGTCTTCTTCCATTTCAAAATGTTCACGTTCCATCAAGCCATCAGAAGTTAGACCAACAACTGCAATTTTGACGCCCTCTTTTTCTGTAACTATGTATGGTGTAGAGAAATATGGTTCACGCGTTTGTTGGTATTCAATATTCGCTGATAACCATGGAAATCTTGCTAGGGATACTGACTTTGAGAAAAATGATAAGCCAAATTTAAACTCATTAGGACTTATGCCACTCGCGTCATAATGCATAGCATTCATCAATTTGATCATTGGATGACGTTTATAAGGCGCCACGATGGCATAATAAAATGCCGCCAATGAACCTGCTAAACTACCCCCACTATCTAATAAGATAAGATTTTCATTTTGTTCTCGAACTTGATTGACATATGTACCTGCTCTATAAATATTTGATCCGTTATCACCGTTTAGAAAGTAACTGTGCATATCTGACGTTGCAATGATATCAATATCAATAGTCTCGCTTTTTGTCATATTTACCCTCTCCTCATCACCCACATTTTAACATGTTTTTTTAATATTTTGATACTATGAAAAAATTTAAGTAAGTCCATCTTTGATTTTCAGATAAAAATAACGAGGCAAGGATTTGAGTTATAATCCTTACCTCGTTCAAATTAAGTTAACCTATTTGTATACGTTCTTTCGGATAATGGAATTTATCTGGTTCTTTCCGTCCACCTATCATAATGATAAAACTAATCAAACCGACACGGCCGATAAACATTAATAGCATTAATACTACCTTCGTTAAATCATTACAATCAGATGTAACTCCTACTGATAAGCCACAAGTTCCGAACGCTGACATGACTTCGAATAAAACTTGTGTTAATCCGATACCTTCCTTTTCAGTAACTAAAATAACGACAACACTCGTAAACGTAAGTATAATCGACATAATAAATACAGCAAATGAACGTTGTACATCCGTAATATGAATTTCTCTGTTGAATACTTTGATGTCTGTCTTTTCGGAGTTATTATTGAAATTCAAAATAAATAATATAAGAATCGCAAATGTAGTCGTTCTTATACCACCGCCAACAGAGTTTGGTGAGGAGCCTATAAACATCAATATACTCATAATCAAATTCGTACCATCACCAAAATGACTCACATCGATCGTTTGAAGGCCAGCACTTCTCGTCGTTGAAGATTGGAATAATGCTGAAAACAATGCTTTATGCCAGGACATACCTTGAAAAGCATGATTATGTTCCAATAATAATAGAATAAGCACACCAAAAATAAACAATCCTAAATAAGTGATTGTTGTAATTTTCGCAAACAATGAAAATCTAAAGTTTGTTATTCTATTCAGTATATATGCCTTAGCTTCAAGTAACACTGGAAATCCTATTGAACCTAACACAATTAAGAACATTACGATTGTTTGTACAAAATAATCATTAGCATACGGAATTAAAGATTCTCCGGTTATATCGAGACCACCATTTGTCGTCGCAGAAACAGAGACGAAAACACCTTGAAGAATCGCGTTTTTCAAATCTGGATTATCTCTGTAAAAATAGAAAGTTAATAATGCGGCTCCTACTAACTCAATAATTATAATCGTACGAACAATATCTAATATTAACTTTACCGTTCCACTCATCGTATGTTTATTATTATCTAACATAATGAGTTGACGTTCTCTCATACCTATATGTTTACCCAATACAAGCCATAGCATTGTACCTATTGCCATAACGCCAATGCCGCCGATATTTAAAATAATTAAAATAATAATTTGACCAAAAGTTGAATATGTATCAGCAATCGTCACGGGTGTTAAACCTGTTACACTCACTCCTGACACTGCAACAAACAATGTGTCTATCGGTTTAACATCTACACCAGGTTTATGTACAAAGGGTAAATTAAGTAATAAAAATGCCACAATAATTGCAAATATATAATAGATTGCAATCCCTTGTTGAGGACTTGATTTCTTTAGCAATTGATTAAAAATAGACAATTTCTTTTCACCCCAACATTACTCCAATTTAATTTTTCTCTTTATAACTATTCGATTTTACCATTTTTCATATAATGCTCATTCATGATTTCAATAAAACAATACTTTGTCAGTAGCCTAAGTTAGCATCAACTTGTTTACCATCCAATTTTACTATGACATTATTAATTTGCAAACCTGTAACAGCACTTAATGATTTTTTGACTAACCGATTATGTGATTTTACCGATATTTCCGGGGTACAGTTTGATATATATCATTTATACTATCAATCATAACAATTTTATGCCTGTAATAGGATAATTGACTTTTCGATTTTGTGCAAGCTCTTCATATTAATGATGGTACAACATGCATTTTTGCGACAAAGCTATAACTTAAAAAGGGAGTGGGTCAGATATCTAGTTTTCTAATGGATATTACGTAGTCCCACTAATTGACAAAGAGTCTGAGACATCTATTTTGTCCCAGACTCTTGTACCTAATTCATTCTGTTGTTGACTATTTTTTCTAAATTGTTTATCTGAATTTTTTGTATCATCCGTAGCGTTTTTAATTGTCACTGCAGACGCTTCAGAACCTTCAGTATGATTCATCGCAGTGGTTTGATTTGTATTTATCTCATTATTGTATGCAGTTTCGTGAGCATGTTTATTATGATGTACTGCACCAAATATCGCTTTAATTAATAATAATAGTATGATGACCGCTACAACAATCGCAATTTTCGGCCAATGTTTAGCAAAAAATCCTTGATTATGTTCTTTTGAATTAGCATCAGTGCCTTGCTGATTCTCATTTTCGGTTTCTTTATACGTAGATTGTTTGTTATTAGTTTTAGTGTTAACAGGCGATGAATCTTCGGTAGACTTTTTATGTTCGCTATCTTCATTTAAATTAGCATTTTGCTCTGTTTCACTTTGCGTTTGATTCACCGTATTTAAATTTTTCTGTTTGTCTGAAACACCGTGCACTGACGAGTCATTTGATTGATCATCCACTTTGTGCGTCTCTTCTTTATTTTCGCTTTGGTTTTGATGATCCTTGTCATATGTCGTTTGTTGTGAACGTTTCGCAGCTAAAGCTTGCTGTTGTTGGATTTCTTCTTGAGTCAGCTTTTCAATACGGGCTTTACGTAAATTATCTTTCACGCGTTCTTCGTTATTTTTTGCTAATTGTTCCTCTTTTATTGCTTGTTGTGCTTTTCGTTGTTGTTCTTCTTTTACGCGCTGTTCCCTTTCTTCATTATGAAAGTATTCTCGTCGTTTGCGCTTATATTCATTTTTTGGGATAACGTGTTTTTCATCTTCTTTAGACATAAGTTTTCCCCCTTACTTACAAAAATTCACATCAATTATAATCTAATCATATGAATATTGCTATCTCCCATATTCTACTGCTTAATATAAATTATAATCATTTTTACTCTAAATTACTAATTTATTTTGATATCCGAACAAAATCATTAAAAAAAGACCTAGCTATTATGAACCAATCTCATTGATTGTCATAATTAGCGTAGGTCTCTAACATTCTAGTTTCTACTTTTCACTTTTTACTTTTTTTCTGCTTTCTTATTCTTTCTCGCTGAAGCAATCCAACCGATAATTACGAGAAGAATCATTACACCCCAGAAAATACATTGCCATAATAGTGAATGTGGGAAACTTTCAGGGATAATATGAATGTCTTTATGTGCTAACACCATGACGATTAATTTAATACCTACCCATCCTACGATTGCGAAGGCAGCACCTTCTAAACCTGGGTATTTATTTAATAAATTAACGAACCATGACGCAGCGAAACGCATGATAATTACACCAAGCATACCGCCCACAAACATAACACCAAATTGACCTATGTCCATTCCGCCAAATGGAATTCCAATTTTAGGTAAAGTTTGGGCAATGGCTAATGCTGCCAACATAGAATCAATGGCGAATGCAATATCTGCAAATTCGACTTTAAATACTGTACCCCAGAACTCTTTAGGGCTTGCTTCAGATTCTTCACCATCTTCATTATAGTGATGATCATCATTATCTTGTTGATCATCCTCATCTTTATGTTTGAAGAAATCAAATAGATTTTTACCAGACATATAAAGTAAATAAAGGGCTCCTGCTGCTTGAATCCACCAGAATTGAGCAATAATACTAATAATAAATAAAGAAATGAATCTAAAAATCATAGCTCCTAGCAATCCATAGAACAATGCCTTTTTACGTTGTTTAGGTGGTAAATGTTTAACCATAACTGCCATTACAACAGCATTATCTGCAGCCAATAATCCTTCTAAAAAGAAAAGTACAACTAATACCCATCCATATGATAATAAAATACTCGGATCCATTAGTGACAACTCCTTAAGTTTTTTTACATAAAAATAGAGACCTAGCTAAATATGCATGCACTGCATCCAATCAACGTTGAACAGACATTCATAATTAGCAAAGGTCTCACTCGACAATAAATGTATTGCCCACATTACCGGAAGTGTCTTGCACTTCGTAATGACGATAAAATGACTACATTGTTTACGTATATATAAATTACATACTGTAAATAATAGCTAAGTTACTCCCCTCTGACTATTAAGCCATAGGTATTCTATTTATAAAGTCATTATACATAAATCCAAAAGTTATAACAAACTATATAATTTGATTTCTGGGAACTTTTCTTCGAACCAACGAGTGGCAAATTCGTTTTCAAATAAAAATACAAAATTATCTTTAATATCTTTCACTAAAATTGAACGTGATGAACTCATACTATCTTTAATATCTTCTTCATTTTCTATCCATCTGGCAATTTTTTGGCCAACTGGTTCCATCACAACTTCTACATTATATTCATTCTTTAAACGGTGTTCGAATACTTCAAATTGTAGTTGACCGACTGCACCGATAATAATTTGATTTGTATGAAGTGCTTTATAATATTGAATCGCACCTTCTTGAACTAATTGTTCAATACCTTTATGGAAATGTTTTTGTTTCATCACGTTTTTAGCTGAAACTTTCATAAAGATTTCTGGCGTAAACTGTGGTAATTCTTGGAAACTGAACTTTTGATTACCACCAATTAATGTATCACCGATTTGATAATTTCCTGTATCGTATAAACCGATAATATCACCAGCTACAGCATGGTTGACTGTTTCTTTATCATCAGCCATGAAAGATGTTGAACGTGTGATTTTTTGTTTTTTCTTAGTACGTTGTAACTTCAGGTCCATACCTCTTTCAAATGCACCACTGACTACGCGCATAAAAGCGATTCTATCCCGGTGTTTAGGGTCCATGTTAGCTTGGATTTTAAAAATAAATCCTGAGAAATCTGTATCATATGGACTTACTTCAATATCCTCTACCGTTTGTCGTGCATCAGGCATAGGTGCATTATCTACATACGCATTTAAGAAGTTTTGAACACCGAAATTAGCTAAAGCTGAACCAAAGAATACAGGTGTCAATTCACCTTGTAATAATGCTTCGTTATCGAATGATTCGCCCGCTTCTTCGACTAACATCAATTCTTCAATCGCTTGTTCGAAAGCACTATCGTTTGTTACTTCATGCTCCTCTTCTAATTCGTAATCATCATTTAAATGTAAGATATTTTCTTCATCTCTAAATGGTTCAATTGTACGTGAATCACGATCTATAATACCGAAGAAATTTTGGCCCATACCAACTGGCCAATTCATCGGGTATGTTTCAATATTTAAAGTAGATTCAATTTCATCTAATAATTCAAATGGTTCTTTACCTACTCGGTCCAACTTATTAATAAATGTAAAGATCGGTATACCACGCATCTTACAAACTTTGAAGAGCTTTAATGTTTGAGGCTCGATACCTTTCGCACAGTCAATTACCATGACAGCACTATCGACAGCCATTAACGTACGATACGTATCTTCTGAGAAATCTTCGTGTCCTGGTGTATCTAAAATATTAATTTTATAATGATCATAATCAAATTGCATGACTGAACTTGTAACAGAAATACCACGTTCTTGTTCAACTTTCATCCAGTCACTTGTAGCGAACTTTCCACTTTTCTTCCCTTTAACTGTACCTGCTTCTCTAATCGCACCACCGAAAAGTAATAACTTTTCAGTAAGTGTAGTCTTTCCGGCATCAGGGTGAGAAATAATCGCAAAGGTCTTTCTTGATTCTACTTCTTCCTTAATACTCATTTATAATCTCCTTTAGTCCTCGAATATCCATTGGATGATTGCGTTTGCTATATCGTTTGATAATGATTCATCCAGTAACGTAAACAAGTGTATCACAAGTTCATCTTTGAAATCATCATCACTTAACGATTTATCTACCTCTAATGACCAGTTTAATTCTGGTATTGCAATCAAATACATGTCATTCTCATTATTTAAAGCAATATATACATTACTTGCGATATCATTAATCGACAAAGATTTAATGATCAACTGGTCCACCGCCAAACTTTTCGTAAGCAGCCTCTAAACCGATTAAATCATCTCTATGTGGAACTTTAACGTGACCTGGCATAATTTGATAAGGCTCTCTACCTTTAGATGCGAGCACAACAGTATCGCCTGGTTGCGCAATTTCAATCGCGTGACGAATACCTTCCGCTCTATCTTCAAATTCAACGTATTGATCATGTGTCGCACCTTTAGCTAATTCTGACGTTAATTTCTTTGGATCATCATTAGCTGGATTATCAGGTGTGAAAATAACATAGTCAGCACGACTTGCAACGCGACCCATTTCTGGTGTTTTCGTCATATCACGCTCACCTGCCATACCACATAGGAAAATTAATCTCTGCGTTGCGAAAGGTTTCACAGCATCTATTAATTTATCCATACCATCAGCCGTGTGTGCGTAATCAATAATTAAATCAATTGGTAAAGAAGGATCTAAGACTTCTAAACGACCTTCTACAGGTTCAAGTGTTTCAACCGCATTGATAATATCCTCTAAAGCAATACCCTTACTCCATACCGCAATCATTGCTGCCATTATGTTAGAGACATTAAAACGACCTACATAAGGTGATTTCACTTGATACGTACCTTCTGGTGTATCAAAGTTAAACGTTACTCCTTGTAATGATTCATTTATATCTTTAGCCATAAATTGAGCTTCATTTTCAATGCCATAAGTAAATGTTTCATAAGGTGTCACTGAAGCTAAGTAATCAGAGAAAGCATCATCATTATTTAACACAGCATATTTATCTTTGGATAAATCTTCACCTAATTGACTGAATAGCAATGATTTCGCATGACCATAGGCTTCCATTGTGCCATGAAAATCTAAATGATCTTGTGTTAAATTTGAAAAAATCGCAACATCAAAGTCAACACCACTTAATCTTCCTAATGACAGTCCATGACTAGAAACTTCTAATGTCATTGCTTCAGCTTTTTTAGTTACCGCTTCTTGCATTTTTTTCGTAAGT
Source organism: Staphylococcus hsinchuensis (assembly GCF_038789205.1). Classification (NCBI taxonomy): domain Bacteria; kingdom Bacillati; phylum Bacillota; class Bacilli; order Caryophanales; family Staphylococcaceae; genus Staphylococcus; species Staphylococcus hsinchuensis. The sequence continues at coordinate 1,284,690 of NZ_CP128355.1, read as the reverse complement.
GAAACGGTCTCTGGTGTCGTATTGGCACCTTTAGTAATCTCTTCATCGATTTGGAATCCATTTGTACCTAAATACGCACTATGTTTGTCTAACTTCCTATATATATGATGTATCATTGTTGCAATCGAAGTCTTACCATTCGTTCCGGTAACACCATATGTAATCATTTGTTGGCTTGGGAAATCAAATAGAAAATTAGCTAGTATACTTGCAACGCGTAACGTGTTAGGAACAACAACCTGAGTCACGTCACCTTCAAGTGATTGCTCTTGGTTCACGACTACAATCTTACTTCCTTTATCAACAACATCCTGACAGAATTTATGACTGTCGACGGTATACCCTTTAGATGCCACAAAAATACTACCAGCCTTCACAGTACGTGAATCAGTAGTGATATCAATCACATCTCTATCTAAAGTACCTATCACTTGTTTTACTTTGATTTTTTCAAACAATGCATTTGCATCCAAAATATATCGCTCCTTTATATCCAGTAGTTCTATTATACACATTTTTATAATGATTTATATGAACAAGATGCTTCATTAAAACACTTATTATTTTAACAGATTACGAATAACATATATCAATCTTTTAAATCTATACCCATTTTATTAAAGGCTCAACAAAAGATTCAGGCGATTATTAATTTGATGTTATGAATTTGTTAAAATTTTCTATATAATTTCTTAAATCGCTCTGAATTAAACACAACTTCCTATATTAATGGTATTGTATAGGTGTAAATAGATATCTTTTCGCATTAAGTATGATTTATTTCAATTCCCTGTATAAAATGATATATTATTTAATAAATGTGTTTTTTCTTTCACTTGGGAAGAAAATGCGTTAAACTATGTACGATATAATTACTCTATTGGAGGGTGGCTTTAATGGTTACTCAAAATAAAAAAATACTGATTATTACTGGATCGTTTGGAAATGGTCATTTACAAGTTACACAAAGTATCGTAAATCAATTTAATGAAATGAAATTAGATAACTTAACAGTGATTGAACATGATTTATTCTTAGAAGCACATCCAATCCTGACATCCCTTACTAAAAAATGGTATATAAATAGCTTTAAATATTTTAGAAATATGTACAAAGCATTTTACTATAGTCGCCCAGATCAGCTGGATAAATGCTTCTATAAATATTATGGAATTAATAAACTCATCAACTTACTGTTAAAGGAAAAGCCTGACCTTATTCTTCTAACGTTCCCAACTCCTGTAATGTCAGTATTAACTGAGCAATTTGATATGAACATTCCAATTGCAACAGTTATGACAGATTATAGAATGCATAAGAATTGGGTAACCCCTTTCTCTCAAAGATATTACGTAGCAACTAAAGATTTGAAACAAGAATTCAAAGATATTGGTATTCCTAGCGAGAGTATTAAAGTAACTGGAATCCCAATCGCAGATAAATTTGAAGAAGAGATTGATAAGACATCTTGGTTGCAGCAAAACAATTTAGATCCTTCTAAACCAACAATTCTTATGTCTGCAGGTGCCTTTGGTGTTTCTAAAGGTTTCGATCAAATGATTAAAGAAATTCTTGCTAGCAGTCCACATTCTCAAGTCGTAATGATTTGTGGTAAGAGTAAAGAATTAAAGCGTACGTTATCAGCGCAATTTAAAGATTATGATAATGTGCTCATATTAGGCTATACTAAACATATGAACGAATGGATGGCATCAAGTCAATTAATGATTACTAAGCCTGGTGGCATCACAATCTCAGAAGCGTTAACACGTCAAATACCAATGATTTTCCTTAACCCAGCACCAGGTCAAGAACTTGAAAATGCAATTTATTTTGAAGAAAAAGGCTATGGACGTATTGCAAATACACCTGAAGAAGCGATTCAACAAGTCTCAAAACTAACACATTCACCAACAAAATTATCATCAATGTCACAAACAATGAGTGAAGCACGCATTCAATATTCTACATACAAATTGTGTAAAGATCTTTTAGATTTATTGAATCATTCATCTCGTTATGAAGATGTGTACGGAAAGGTTCCATTATATGCAAAGCTCTTCGTTAAATAATCAACATATTTCTAAAAACTTCATAATTATGTTAGTCATCTTGTTTCTTATGGAATTTGCGAGAGGCATGTATGTACTAAGCTACTTATCATTATTGCCAACTGCGACTTCTGTTGCAGTTGGTATTACATCTACCGCAATATCTGCACACTTTATTTCGGATGCAGCAACTAATTTTGTCATCGGATTTTTATTAAAACGATACGGATCAAAGTTAGTTCTAACGACAGGATTCCTTCTCGCATTCCTCAGTTTATTTTTAGTTATTTGGTTCCCAACCTCACCGTTCGTATTAATCGCGAGTGCGATTTTATTAGGTATCGCAGTTAGCCCGATTTGGGTGATTATGCTTGCGAGTGTAGATGATGAACATCGCGGTAAACAGATGGGCTATGTTTACTTCTCATGGCTCATCGGTTTAATGGTCGGTATGGTTGGTATGAATCTTATATTTAAATTCCACCCTACACACTTTACTTTTATGATGGCATTAATGGTGTTAGTGGCTTGGATTTTATACTATTTCGTTAAAATTAAACTAACGAATTATAATACGCGACCAGTGAAAGAGCAATTAGGTCAAATTGTTAGCGTAACAAAGCGACATAAGATTCTGTTCCCAGGTATATTACTACAAGGTACAGCGATTACCGCGTTAGTACCTATTTTACCTAAATATGCCAAAGAAGTTGTTCATGTTTCAACTATAGAATACACAGTCGCACTAATACTCGGAGGTATTGGTTGTGGCTTCTCAATGTTATTTTTATCTAAGATTATTGATAACAATAGCAGACAATTCATGCATATTATGATCTTTAGTGGTTTTGTTATTTATACAATCATGATTTTCTTATTCTCAATTATTAATAATATTATTGTTGTGTGGATATTAGCAGCCTTCCTAGGTTTAATGTACGGTTTACTATTACCAGCATGGAATACATTTATGGCTGGCAATATTCATAAAGAGGAACAAGAGGAAACTTGGGGCGTGTTTAATAGTGTTCAAGGTTTCGGATCTATGATTGGTCCTATCGTCGGTGGTATGATTTACGAAGTATCTAAATCATTCGACTTACCATTCTATTTCGCCTCACTCGTTTTCTTATTCTTAACGGTATTCTACGGCATTTATTTCATGAAACAACGCCGAGCTATTCAGAATAAATAACATATAAAAAACGCCACGCATTATCTTATTACAGATAATGCGTGGCGTTTTATGTTGTAGGTAAAGTAAGTATGTTAAATTTCGTAGTTTATGTTAATCACTTAAATCGATATTTTGCTACACTTTGTCTTTACCTCGTTCAATTATGCTAAGTTATAGTTTTCAAGTAGTTGCCACTTTTCTTCTTCTTCATTGAAGTAAACAAGTGATAACTGATCTATTGTTTCTTTATAATCAATACCAGCTAATTTTAATTGACCATAAACATCTTCAAATTCTTGGCTTGTTAAACCTTGTGCAATTGTAAAGTGTGGAACGAATGGGTGATCTGGTTCACCATAGAAGTCACCTTTGTTAAAGTTATTAAATAGTTTTTCTAATGCTTCTGTTTTTGCAACTTTAAAATAAATTACATTTGTGATTGGAGCAAATGTTGAAGCTTTTGTAGCGTGTACATCTACAGCTGAAACACCTTCAACACGTGCTTTAATTTCTTCTTTTACAGACTCTAAATCACTATCTTTGATTTCAAATTGCCCTTTTATTGTGATATGAGGCATAATAATAGCGTAGTGATTATCATAACGCTTACGATATGCATTCACTTCATCTTGAAAATCTTTTGACGGAATTAATGCTAATCCTAAAATCATTTAAATTCCTCCTTTGTTTAACATAACTCTATTATATCAAATTTTCGAAAAATTCGTTACTTTAAACCACATTCTCTTTATGAATTTTCAAAAGAAATGTTTTCAGATAAGAAATATATTAATAAATCATCTAATAGATTTTTCCAATATTTCCATCGATGTCCGCCTTCAAACTCCTCATAATGGTAAGTAATATCTTGACTTTCAATAATTTTGTTGAGTTGTCTATTCGGTGTTAAAAAGTCTGCCCTTTTGCCAGTTGTTGGTAATTCGAAATCCTTTTCGTCTAAACCTACGACATGCCAAATGTTCAATTGTTCCTTAAACTGACATCTATCAATAAGTGTGTCAATGACTTCATCATATTGTGGGCTTAGCATACCGACTTGGCTAAAGACATTTGGATAACAAAGTACTGACATTAACGCAACACTACCTGCAAGGCTATCACCAAAGACAAGTCGACCATTGCCTACTTTGAATGTGGAAAATGTTTTATCTACATATGGTAAGATTTCGTTTGCTAAGGCTTTAACTGTTTGTGGCGTACGCTCGCCTCTTGGATGAAACTCTTCACGTCGTTTTTCAACAGTTTCATAATGAAAACCTACAAATATTGCTCTTTCTATTTTATCTTCATCTCTTAGACGTTCATAAGTTTGATGGATTCTGCCATATCTGAAAAAATCTAGACCATCAAAACAAAAAACGACTTTATGTTTGAATAATTCCGTATAATCTTTCGGTAAATAGATAGATAAAGTAATGTCTCTATCTAAAATTTCGCTTGGAAAATTTATTTTATTTACGATACCTGGTTGAAATTCACTCATCAGCCATGTGCCTCCCTTTGTTGTCTTATTGTAATTGTATCAACTGATTAAAAAATTTAAAATAAAACAGATTCAAACACGGTCTATTGTCATTTTTATGAATTTTGTGGAATAAATTTTCCAATATTAATTATTCCTTCTTTTGTTCTATTCATTTATAAGCTATACTTGAAATTACTAAATCAATTTATTCAGGAGGAACTTTCCAATGCTCAATAAAGTTTGGTTCAGGACAGGCATCGCATTGTTGATCCTATTTTTACTGATCAAATTAATCATGGAAGTCCACAGTGTGTTTACTCCCCTATTGGTTATTATTCAATCAGTATTAATTCCTATGTTACTTAGCGGTTTTTTATTTTATATATGTTTACCGTTTCAAAAGTTATTAGAGAAATATAATATTCCACGGTGGGGTAGTATTAGTATTATCTTCCTCGTGTTAATTATTATTGTAGGGGTAATTATTGGTTTCGTTGGTCCAATGATTGTGAGTCAAATCGAAAACTTAATCTCACAAATTCCATCATTACAAAAAGATATCCAGAAAATGGTTAACTTTGGCTTAGATCAAATGAAACGTCTACCTCCAGATGTCACTGAACGTATTAACAAAATGGTTCAATCTATGAGTAAGACATCAACGAATGTATTGTCTAATTCATTAAGCTATGTTACATCATTTATTTCAACATTATTCTTACTCATCATGGTTCCTTTCTTCTTAATATATATGTTAAAGGATCACGAGAAATTCATTCCATTTATCGCTCGTATTTTTAATGGCGATAGAAAAATCTTTGTAGTTAATCTTTTAAAAGATCTTGATTTCACTTTAAGATCTTATATTCAAGGACAAGTTACAGTCAGCCTTATACTCGGTGTGATTTTATTTATTGGTTATTCAATCGTTGGTTTAAAATACACATTGTTACTCGTACTATTCGCATGTGTAGCAAACATGATTCCATTCTTAGGACCTTGGTTAGCATTCACACCAGCGGCAATCATAGCAATCATTCAAAGTCCTGCAACATTTATTTGGGTATGTGTCATTACTTTAATCGCACAACAATTAGAAGGTAATGTCATCACGCCAAATATTATGGGTAAATCATTAAGTATTCACCCACTAACGATTATCGTAGTTATACTAGCTGCAGGTAACTTAGGTGGCTTTGCTTTAGTACTCGTGGCTGTGCCATTATATGCCACAATCAAAACGATTGTTAAAAATATATTCCAATACAGACAACAAATTATGGAAAAAGCAAGTAGCGACGTTAAAGATTAATACAATATATTGAACGAACAACCCAAATGCGAAACGCATTTGGGTTGTTTTTGTTTTAAATAAAAAACTGGGAGCGGGACAGAAATCGAATTTTCTAATAGAGATTTCGTAGTCCCACCCCGGCAAGGATGACTAGGATTGAAAAAAGCTTGTTCTAAGCGTATTTTCAATTCAGACATCTACTGCCAAGTTGAAAAAGAGTCTGAGACACCTATTTTTGTCTCAGACTCAGTTTATTTTAATAGATTTCATTTCACGATATGGTAACCACTATCTACGTGGATGTTCTCACCTGTAACACCACTTGAAAGCTCGCTTAATAAGTAAGCAGCTGTTTTACCTACTTCTTCTTGGTCTACATTACGTTTAAGTGGTGCACGTTCTTCAATTTCTTTAAGGATTGTGTTGAAGCCTCCAACACCTTTAGCACTTAATGTGCGGATAGGTCCAGCAGAAATTGCATTTACACGAATGTTATCTTCACCTAAATCAGAAGCTAAGTAACGTACATTCGCTTCTAAACTTGCTTTAGCAACACCCATAACGTTGTAGTTTTGAACTGCAAATTCTCCGCCTAAATATGTTGTAGCAACGATGCTACCACCTTCTGACATTAACTTCTTCGCTTCTCTTGCAACAATTGTTAAAGAGAAAGAACTAATGTCTTGAGCTAATAAGAAACCATCACGTGACGTATCTGAAAAACGTCCACGTAAATCTTCCATATTAGCGAACGCGATTGAATGATAAACACCGTCAATTGAGCCAATGTCTTTACCAATTTGTTCGAATCCATTTATTACGTCATCATCACTTTGAACGTCAATTTGGTACATTTTTGGTTCTTTTTGGTTAAGTTGTTCAACTAATTTTTCTAATTCTTTTTTACTACGTTCTTTACGGTAAGTAAATACTAAGTTCGCACCAAATTGATCTAGTACTTTCGCAACACCGAAACCGATACTGCGTTTATTAGCGATACCCATAATGACAAACGTTTTATTTTCTAAATTAAACATGAATGACTTTCTCCTTTTTGTTAATTCATAATATAAACTGGTTCGAAGTTTTAGAGTTGTTTTCCTTATTTCGACGCCAATTCTTTTATCCTCATTTTAACATTGGCTTACCTTGGAAAACAATTTATATTACATATCACAACGATTTCAACGTAAATATGCCAACAAATTTTAAAACATTATAATCATTTTCTCTTTTTTACAGAATACATACGTGAACTTAATAATACAATTCTAATTCGCGTTTTAATTCATCCACATATTCTTTCGAGCCTGTAACGATTAATCTGTCACGATAACGCAATTGCGTGTCTCCATGAGGTACGATAGATTCATTATTTCTAATAATTCGCACGAAGATAATATCTCCATCGAACGGGAAATTTCGTAGTTGAATTTGATCATACTGATGATTTAACATCGCAATTTCATAAAGTGATGTTTCTACGTTACTTAAGATGTTAAGCATATTTGGTGTTTCAATTAAACCTTTGAGTAAAATCTTATTACTCATATAACTACTGAATACTTCGACACCTTGACTTTGTAATGCTTCATCTTCTGATCTAGACTCTAGTCTGCAGATAACACGTTTAACACCGTGCTTTTTAGCCATTAAGGCAACTTTACGGTTGATATCATCATCATTTGTAGAACAAACAACAATATTTCGTGAGAACAGACCTAATCGCTCTAACAAATCCTCTTCGTAGTCTGCGATTTCTATCATTGATATCGCATCTGACAACTTACGTTTATCGCTGAGGTCATTTCTATAATATAGAGAAACTTGGTATAATTGCGAGGATAAGTTTTGCGCAATTGGTATCGTTAGTTGGTTTTTACCAATCATACTCACTTCAATTTGTCGTGCAGCTTCGTCTGGTATAGGGAATAGCTTTTTAAATACCATAGGCACGAATACACATGTGATGACTGCACTTAAAATTAATATACCTGAAACCTCTGACGAAATCGTCTTCAACTGTTCAGCAATTTTCGCTGATGCGATAACTAACGATAACGTCGATGTTAAAAGAAATGCTGAAGCAGTGGTCGTTTTTAAATCGAACCATCTACGTATATAAAAGACTGGAATGAGCTTAGAAATTAAAAATGCTAAGATCAGTATTGGAATAATGATTAATAACGATGGTTCCTTTATTAATTGTGGAATATTTAAATCCACACCTACCATTATGAAAAATATAGGAATGAAGAAACCGTAACCAAATGAATCTAATTTCTCCACCATATCTTCCTCAGGTCCAAGTAACGAAACAATAACACCTGCTAAAAAGGCGCCTAATATGTTTTCAGCACCTACGCCTTCAGCGAGTGCAACTAATAATAAAATCAATGCAAACACGGCACGTATACCAATTTGCGTCGTACCATCCATCAACTTTTTTAAGAAATTGGCTTTTTTAAATTTAACACCAATAAAGTAGAAGATAATTGTAAATACTACAAGAATACCGATTAACCATAACGAAGCGCCACCTTTAGCGTGCATCGCCCCATACGCTGTTAAAAGTATCATTGTAAATAAATCTGCTAATACGGCAACAAGTAATATAAATTGGCCTATTGTCGTACGCATAATATTCATTTCCTTTAAAGTAGGAACGACAACACCTAAAGAAATCGTAGAGATGATAATCACCATTAAGAGTACATCATCAATAAGTCCAAACAGTTTAAACATATATGCTAATATGATTGAAATTATCATGATAAACATAAAGACAATCATAGCAATCTTCAAATGACTTGGTTCTTTTTTCTGTTGTTGCTCGGCAGGTTCATTTTTATCTTTTTTAAAGGCTTTAAAATCAATTTCCAAACCACTTAAAAACATTAAAAATATAAAACCGAGTGTAGATAAGATATTCAGCATCTCATCTCGCTCGACTAATTTTAAAAATGAATCACCGATAATAATACCCATTAAAATTTCTGCAACGACGACTGGCAGAAACGAAATTCTTAATCTATTAACTAAAATGGGCGTCAAAAATGCACAAATAACGACGACCACGAGTGATATAAATTCCATATAACCCCCCCTATGTTAAGTAAGTCATAAATGAAGTTGCTAAACCAAAGTAAATTAGCATACTTACAATATCATTGATAGTCGTAATGAATGGACCACTCGCCACAGCGGGGTCAATATTTAATTTATTCATTACAAGTGGAATCATCGAACCAACTAACGTACCAACAGTCATAGCAATCGTTAAACTTGCGCCAACAATCATTGCTAAAATTGGTTGATGATAAAGTACGATGATAATTAACGATAGTAAAATGGCACAAACTAAACCACTAAAGAAGCCACTACCCGCTTCTCTTAATGCGACTTTAAATTTGCTCTGTTCATCTATTTCACCAGTTGAAATATTACGAACCGATACGGCAAGTGACTGTGTCCCTGAATTTCCGGACATCCCACTGATAATAGGTATAAATGCAGCCAACAATGCAACTTTTGATAAAGTCTCTTCAAAAGAACCTAATATTGTAGCTGTAATCATACCAAGGAATGTAAGAATTATGAGCCAAGGCAAACGTTTAAATGCAGTCTTAAATACTGAGTCATTGGTTGCATCGACATCTGATACACCGGCTAAACGAGAGTAGTCTTCACTTGCCTCTTCATCCATGACGTCTAAAATATCATCGATAGTAATGATACCTAATAAATGATCTTGATAATCTACAACAGGCATGGCAATGAAATCATAATCTCGCATTTTTTGTGCAACATCTTCTTGGTCATCCGCTGCATTAGCCGAAATCACACGTTCGCTCATAATGTCTTCAATATAAGCATCATTTTCTGCAACAATTAAATCACGTAAAGATAAGACCCCTGCTAATTGCTTATCGTCATTTACTGTAAAGATGACATAAATCGTCTCAGCATCAGGTGCTTGATCTTTAACTTGTATCATTGCTTCTCTAACTGGCATCGTTGCCTTTAAAGAGATGTACTCAGTGGTCATAATACCACCGGCTGTATCCTCTTCATAATGTAACAATGCTTTTATTTCTTTAGCATCTTCACGTTTCATTAATGTCAGCAAACTTACTACCTTTTGCTTAGACAAATGATTCATAATATCAACGGAGTTATCATAAGACATGTTCTCCAGAACTTTACTCGCGTAATTTGCATTCATCTTATCAAACAAATCTTCATATTCGTCTTTATCAATTTCTAATTGTTCGAAGAAATCTGCAACTTCTGCTGGAGATAACACTTCATAGATGCGTTGACGAATTTCTTCATCACTGTCTTCAAAATATTCACTTTGCTCATAATTGTGCATTGATAAAAATTCATCACGAAATTGATCAATGTCGTTATCTTTTAATAATTGATCTAGTAATGCTTGATCGTATACTTGTTCATCATCTAATGTAATAGATTCTTTTTCATTGGCCACATTCCCACCTCCATGAATGGTTAAATTATATCATATTAAATATTGATTCTATCGCTTTATAACGATCAACCACTACAATATTTTCATGTGTAATTGGATGTTCAAACTCAACTTGAACACAACGTAACAATTGATGTTTATACTGACTATGTAAACCATTATATAACGAATCGCCTACAAGTGAATGCCCAATATGTTTAAAATGTACACGAATTTGATGTGTCCGACCTGTTAATAAACGGACCTCACATAAACTATATTGGTCTGTGCGATCTAAACATCGAAACATTGTTTTAGCTTGTTTGCCATTTTTGTCTACTCGTCGTTCTATAATACTTGAAAGGGCTCTAGCAATTGGAGCATTGATGATACCTTCTTGTTCAATTTGACCATAACAAATACAATAATAGCGTTTATCTATATTTACTTTTGACATTAAATAGTGTATGAAACCATGTTTTGCGAAGATGACGATACCTGCCGTATTTCTATCAAGCCGTGTAACAATATGAGGGTTGTACACTTGTTCAGTTTGGTTAAAGTATCCGAGTACTTGTTCTACTAAACTATGATGCTTATGTTCACGTGAAGGTGCACAGTTTTGGTTAGGTGGTTTAGATACAATTAATAAATATTGATCTTCATATAATATTTTTAACGAATCCGTATAAGGAATCAGATTTTGACTCGGTACTTCTTTATTAAGATGAATATCTAATTGATCATCTATTTCTAACTGTTTTCGCACTGTTACTGGCTCATTATTTACAAATATAGCGCCATTATTTTTAATGGCGCTTATAGTCTTCTTTGAATAATCATTATTTTGTAAAAATGTTCTTAACAGTATTGGAGATTTAATTTGATATGAAAACTTCATTACTCTCCATCACCACTTGAAATAAATGAATCATGCACCCTTTTCCAAAATGGAAATGGTCTAAATCGAGCAAATCTAATTTTCTCATTAGCAACACGGAATTGAATGGCATTAACATTTTTATGCTTGACACTGACATGATCAATCGTCGTTAAAATAGAATCGTGGTTCACTGGTGTGATTAAACAAGTATGATGTTTTGGTAGCACGAGTGGTGCCCCTACTGTTCTAAATACGCGATTATTAATCGATGCAATTTCTGCCATCTGAATTGCTTCTAATGAAGGATGTATTAAAGCGCCACCTAAAGCTTTGTTATATGCTGTTGAGCCTGAAGGTGTGGATATACACAAACCATCTCCTCTGAAGCGTTCAAATTGGTTGCCACGTATATTGACGTCAACAACTAATGTCGTACCATTTTCAGTTTTCATTGTCGCTTCATTTAAAGCTAAATATCTCGTCTCATAACCATTATTATTATATCTCACAATAATTTCCAACAATGGGTATTCTATCACTTGGAATTCAGAGTTGTTAATTTCTATAATCAATTTTTCAACTTCATGTGGTAACCAATCCGCATAAAATCCTAAATGTCCAGTATGTACCCCGACAAAGGCACATCGTGAAAGCATGTGACTATAGTGATGAAACGCTTGGAGCAACGTGCCATCTCCGCCTACCGATATGACTATTTCAGGATTCTCAGTATCTTCCACCATTTGAAAATCTTTCATGTAACTTATCATCTTATGCTTAAGTGCATTGGATTTTGAATCGCCTTTAGATAAAATCGTATATCGCAAGATGCCACCCCTAGTCATTATTATGCTTCTTAGCACGTTTTTTAGAATAATACTTTTGCGCTTCTTGAATTTCTTCTTTAATTTCTGACATTTCTTCATCAAGTAAGTAAGCCGCTTCAGCAGCACGCTCTAAACGATGTTGTATTTCTGGAGGATAATCTCCATCATATTTATATCGCAATGTGTGTTCGATGGTTGCCCAAAAATTCATCGCTAACGTTCTAATTTGAATTTCAGCTAATATCTTCTTCTCGCCATCTAAAGTTTCAATTGGATACTCGATAATGACATGAAATGAACGATAACCGCTTTGTTTTGTATTACTAATATAATCTCGCTCTTCAATCACTTTAAAATCTTGGCGTTGTCTCAATAAATTAACTACGTTATCAATATCATCAACAAATTGACACATTAAACGTAGACCGGCAATATCATACATTTCTTCATGCAAACGATCAAACGGAATACCACGTTTGTTCGCTTTATCGATAATACTTGTCATTGGTTTCACTCGACCAGTAACAAATTCAATTGGCGATGCATGATCAACAACATCATATTGCTTCCTGAGACCCTTTAATTTAACTTTTAACTCGTCAACTGCCTGTTTATAAGGCGATAAAAATTGATCCCATTGATTCATTGTGCCTCAACTCCACTTCACTCTAGTTCGAATGTCTTTTCAACTGCTGACACAAACTCCTTACCATAATTTGGATTTTCTTCTATACTATCCAATATGTAATTAAATTCTGTATCGAATTGTTTTAATTCTAAATTATCATTTACGATAATCTTTTTACCTTTATTTTCATGAAGCATAGACCACGTTTCTTGCACAAAAATTAAATATGAATATGACTGACCATCATCTAATATATATGCAAAGCTATAATTATCGCTGTCGGCAAGCATTTGACCTGCTTCTTCTAAACCTTCTGTTGATTCCTCTGTATAACATAAAATACTGTCATCAGTAATTTTCATTTCGTTCACATAAATTCGCACGGTTATACCTCCTTATTCCTCATTATTTTAACATAATTTAATTATACATAACACGTGTCAAGGACATATTAAAACCGTTCCACTTTGTATAACAACTATATAATAACCGAACCACATCAATTTAAAATATGTGGTATGTGTTTTAAAATATTATTAAGACTGATATAGAGGAGTGGTACGAAGTGAGTACAAACAATGAAATTGAATTTAAACAATTACTAACTAATAAGGAATATGAAAGTTTCTACAATACATATTTTCAAGGTGAACAACCATTCAAACAAACTAACTTTTACATCGATACACCAGATTTCCAACTCATGTCTAAACTTTGTGCATTACGTATTAGAGTTAAAGATAGTCAATATGAAATGACTTTAAAAACACCTTCAGAAGTCGGACTAATGGAATACAACGAACCAACAGACATTAAACCACAAATAGATGATCAAGTCTCAGCTACTCAACTACCACATTCAATTCGTGAGCAGCTCGACCAATTGCAAATTAACCAAGATAACCTTGTCATCTTGGGCTCATTAACTACCGAACGATTAGAACGTCCTCTTGAAGAAAACTTAATCGTATTAGATAAAAGTACATACTTAGGTTATGAAGACTATGAATTGGAATTCGAAGTAACGGATTACGATAAAGGACTTGAACAATTTAAATCTATTCTTGATCAATTTGATATTGAACACGTTGATCCAGACAATAAAGTAAAAAGATTTTTCGATAGAAAGCAAAAATTAAACAAGAAACCTAACGATAACGGGTAAAGAGTCGAATTACTTCCATATGCTATGATTCGTGTTATATTAGTAATATATTAAATGATACGGTGATAATATGACACAAACACCTTTCGAAATAATCGGACGTGATGCGCTCTATCAAATGATAGATCATTTTTACTATCTCGTAGAAAGAGATGACAGAATCAATCATCTTTTTCCTGGGAATTTTGAAGAAACGAGTAGAAAGCAAAAGCAATTTTTAACACAATTTTTAGGTGGGCCCAACTTATATACAGAAGAACATGGACACTCTATGCTTAAAAGAAGGCACTTAAACTTTACTATTACTAATTATGAACGTGATGCATGGTTAGAAAATATGTATATTGCTATACAACACGCAAATTTCCCTTACGGTGTCGGTGATTATTTATACGAACGATTGCGCATAACAGCAAATCATATGGTGAACTCTGAAATATAATTGTAGGTGAAATAACATGGCTGAAGAATTAAAGTTAATACATGCACAAAGTCGTGAAGATTCAAATCTTTCACCTGTAAGTAAGATAGAAATTTATTCTTTTTTCGACCCATTTAGTAAAGAATGCTTTAAACTATCAGCAATACTTTCTAAATTAAGAATTGAATATAAACAATATGTCAGTATTAGACATATTTTGAACCCTTCGTTACGCGTATTGACGAAATGCCAAGCGCAAAGCACCTCAGACCTCGACAACATTGCCCTATCTTATAAGGCAGCAGAACTACAAGGTCGTTTACGTGCTGAACGATTTATCCATCTCGTACAAAATGAAATTATTCCAAAAAGGGATATTATTACAGAAGCGATGGTCAATAATTGTATCAAAAATGCAGGACTTGATTATGAAGTCTTTAAAGAAGACTTGCATAACAGTAAACTACGCGATAGTTTACAAGTTGACTTGCATATTGCACGCGAAATGGATATTGAAGAAGCACCTACACTTGTATTCTTTAACGAAGATGTGCATGAAGAAGGCTTGAAAGTTGAAGGTTTATATCCGTATCATATTTATACGTATATCATTAATGAATTAATTGGTACTTCTATAGAAAAAGAACTTCCACCCACTTTAGAGCAATATATTCAACAACAACAATTAGTGACAATGGAAGAACTACTAACGATTTATGAATGGCCTGAAAAGTTAATGAATAAGGAATTGAAAAAACTCGCCCTACAACAAAAGGTTGAAAAACTTAAGACACCAGATGGGAAGTTTTGGAAATCTAAAATGAAATAAATTAAAGAAAAAACTGGGAAATAATTGCCAGTAAAAGCCCATCAAAGATTGAAGGATCTTTGATGGGCTTATCTTATATATCAATATTATTTATAAAATTCCTCAAATGCTATATCTAAATTCTGAGAAGCTTTTTGCATTACTTCTTCTTCCGGTAGGATTGCAGTCCCTTCTGCGCGTACTACATAGAATTTATCAAACCCCATTATATTTTCGAACATTTCCTTTAAGTAACGGTATGAAAAATCAAGCGGTGTATAGCGATCATCATTAGTATATATAGATCCACTCGCTTGGAGTAACAGCGCTTTATAATTATCCGTCATTAAACCGACTGATCCCTCTTTCGTATATTTAAATGTTTCTCGAGCAAGCATAATATTATCCATATAGTCTTTCATTTTAGAAGTAATATTAAAGTTATGAAGTGGCGTAACAATTACAATTCGCTGTGCCCCTTTAAACTGTTCCAATAATTTTTTAGATAGTTGTGCTAAATGTTGTTCCTCTGGAGTTAAACTTTGTTTATGACGTTGTTTATCCCAAGTGTTGAGTAATTGTTGTTGTGTTACTTGAGGAATCTCTATATCATATAAGTTTATTATTTCTAATTTATTGTTTGTAAAAACTTTTTGATACTTTTCTATAAACATATTTTCTAACTTAAGTGAGAAAGATTGTTCATTATTAAAATCAGGGTGCGCATTAATAATTAATGTCTTCATCAAATCGACTCCTTTTTTATGATACACTCATTATAAATCGTTAAGGTGTCAGAATAAGTCACCTTTAAAAGGAGAATTTGATGAAAAAATCAGAACGATTAAATCAAGAACTCATTTTTCTGAGTGGCAAAAGTAGTTTTCAGTTAAAAGATTTAATTGAAGAATTTAATATTTCAAAAAGAACCGCAATTAGAGATATTAAAGAACTTGAAAATATGGGGTTAACTATTTATGTCGATCAAGGTCGATATGGTGGATATAAAATTATTAATCAAAATTTATTAACGCCCATTCATTTTAATAACGATGAAATTTTAGCCATATTCTTCGCCTTAAAGTCTTTAAATTCCTTATCAAGTACGCCATTTAACAAAACATACAAACAAATCAGAGAGAAACTTTACGCCACATTACCAAAGTACGCACAAGACAATCTCACAAAAACCCTATCGTTCATCGAATACTATACACCTGATATTATGAATAACTTTAACTATCTATCGGACATTTTATATTCTATTATGTATGAACAGATGATTGAAATCTCATATTCTACTTCTAAATCTAGAAGCTTTCACTTTCAAGTATATGAATTATTTTACAGAAATGGCATTTGGTTTATAGAAGGTTTTGATCTTTCTAATGAAAAATGGGGTATTTTTCGTTGTGATTATATAGCTGCATTAGTGATTAAAGACACTCAGAAAAACTTATTATCGAGAACACAATTAGAAAATTATAAAAAGCAATACGATGAAAGTTATCGAAATATACCGTTTAAATGTCAATTAAATGAGGATGGTGTTGAATCATTCAAGAAAAATCATTACCCAAGCATGCATTTAGAATACATTGATCATATCCCTTTTATCATTGGTTTTTATAATGAGGATGAACTTGAATATATGATTCGATATTTAATTTCGTTAGGACAAAATGTAAAAATCATTTATCCCGCACAACTCAAAACGAACTATTTGAATGCATTAAAAAGCATAATTAGCTCATATGAATAATGAATATGCTTTTATGAAATTTTCAATCAAATATTTCCATTAAATTTAAGTTTCTTGAAGATACTAAAAAATGGCATAAAAAAACGCCGTGTCTGATTACACGGCGCTAAACAAAGGGGATGGGAGAAATTTTTTCACTTCAAACAAAGAGGTATGTTTGTTATGTGATTAATTTCATGTTTACAATATAACACGCTCTTTACACCCTATCAAGCTTTTAAACATAATAAATGCACTTTGTCACAAACTTGTCAAATTGAAAGCGAATTCACTACTGTTAAGCTTTCATAAGTTTTTCAAAAGCATCTAATTTCTCTTCAAATACTTTACAAGCTTGTTCAATTGGTTCTGGTGTTGTCATATCGACACCTGCATTTTTTAAGATTTCAATTGGATAATCTGAACTACCCTTTTTCAAGAATTCATTAATATAGCGTTCTACAGCCGGTTTACCTTCTGTTAAGATCTGTTGACTTAAGCTTTGGGCTGCACTATATCCTGTTGCATATTGGTATACGTAGTAATTCATATAGAAATGAGGAATGCGTGACCATTCTTTGCTGATATTCTCATCAGTTTCAACAGCATCTCCGAAATATTGTTTATTTAATTTAGCATATTCATCATTCATACGTTGTGCAGTAAGTGGTTCTCCCGCTTCTTCAATTTGGTGAATTTTATGTTCAAATTCTGCAAACATTGTCTGTCTAAATAATGTTGCTCTAAAGCGTTCTAATTCTTGATTTAATAATAATAAACGACGGTCATCATCTAAATGTTTGTCCATATAATCACTTAATAATGCTTCATTACAAGTAGATGCAACTTCAGCAACAAAAATTGTATAATCACTTGAATTTGATGGTTGATGCTTTCTACTGAAATAACTATGTGTAGAATGACCAAACTCATGCACTAATGTATAAAGATCGGATACTGTGTTTGACCAGTTAAGTAAGATAAATGGATTTGTTAAGTGCGCACCTGATGAATAACCTCCTGAGCGTTTACCTTTATTTTCATAAACATCGACCCAACGGTTATTAAGCCCTTCTTCAATCACATTCATATATTCTTCGCCCATTGGTTGTAGTGCATTTACCATCCACTCTTTTGCTTCTTCATACGGCATTTCGAAATTAATATCTTTAACCAATGGTGTATATAAGTCATACATTTTCAAATCATCAATACCGAGTAATTCTTTACGTAATTTCGTATATCTATGGAGTAATGGTAAATAATCGTGAACTGTTTTCACAAGATTATCATACACTGTTTCAGGTATATCATTACTATTTAATGCAGCTGCTCTAGCAGTTTCATAGTTGTGCGCTTTTGCACTGAATACATTCTTCTTAACTTCACCTGCTAACGTCGCACTTAAAGTATTATTATAAGTACCATAAGCATTATACAAATTATCGTATGCAGATTTTCTTAATTGGCGATCATCAGACTCTAAACATTTAATAAATGTACCTTGGGTTAATGTGTGCGGGTTCCCCTCACTATCGATGGCATCTTCAAATTCTAAATCTGCATTACTAAACATACCATAAACATTTTCAGGAGTTGATAATGCACCTTGTGCTTCAGTTAATAGTTTCTCTTTGTCTGAACTTAGCACATGTGGGCGTTTTTCATTAATTTGTTTCAAATCAAATGCATAACGTTTCAAATCATCATTAGATTCAATAAATGATTGAATTGTAGATTCATCTATTTGTAAAATTTCTGGTACTAAGAAACTCCAATTTGCACTAAATTTAATGATTAATTGATGTGCACGTGCTTCAAAACCAGTATATTTATCATTTGTTGCATCTTGGTCTTGCTTTAAATGTGCATAAACATAAACCTTTTCGAGTTTAGAACCTAATTCATCTTCTAAAGCGAGTGCTTGATATAATGTTTCTGCGTCATCTCCAAGATGTCCTTGGAATTTTTGTTCTTCACCTAAATGACTTTCTATTTCTTTAAATGCATCTTCGAACGCATCATCATTTTCAAATATAGTAGATAAATCCCATGTATATTGTGGATATTTACGTTCTTGTTCTTCTCTTGTTAATTGTTGACTCATAATCTTTGTAAACCTCCTATTAAACATCATTGATATAATTTTCTCATTTCAACAGTTATTTTGCACGTCATTATGTTTGAATGTGCGATATATTTGAACAAATCGATCCACAATTTTTTGGATAATAATCTCTTTATCGTATGTATTTATGTAATAGCGATTGAAGTTGATTAAACCTTCAAAGACATGTACATCATATTCACGATTGATCAATAAGTTGAGTAATTGTAACTGCCAAAATACTGGATGAGACTTTATAAATATTTGCTCAGGAAAAATATAGCCTACATGTCGGTAAACCCAACGATCTGATAGTTGTAACTGATACATCACACTAAGCGTAGGTTCTAAAACAGAAAATTGTTTTCTACAATTTAAAAGATAACGTTTTATTTCAATTTCGCTTAATTTAAATGTAATCATCGTTTCATAGGAATTTCTTTTTATAGGATCAAACAGTTGTATGAGTTGCGATAAAGGTATGTATTTTCTAAGTGCTAAAAACCGTTTTCCTGATACATACTGTATGTCAGAATAAAGATAAAACCGCTCTCGTATAGTGTCCCATGCAACCAACTCACGTCGAGTTACATCAATAAAGGTCCTTTCAAAATCCGACAACGTTAACGTATGCGTGTGTCCATTATAATGAGGATTTTTAATTATCCAAATGATGTGATAACCCGATTTGAGTAATCCATTCGATCTTTTTACAACATCTTTTATGTTTATTCGAGAAAATTGTATTTCTATCGCAATTGTTCCATTAACAATTAAATCAGGATATTGAAAACACGACGCAACGTAAGGCTCAATATTGACATGATGACCTTGAAGTCTTAACCACTGTGCTAACTGGTACTTTAATTGAAAGTGTTCAACTGTTTCTTGTTTTTGGCAATAAGTAGTGCTACTCACTTTATGTGAAAAATGCGCAACTTTAATAACCCCTCGCTTTAATATCACTTCATTCTGACAATGGGGACAAAAATAACGACTTCGTTCCTTCGCTTGTTGCGCAAAGACAATCTCTCCTGACTGGTTTTTAGCACATAGCATAATCAATCACCTCACTTATATACACGTGAGTACGGTGATGATTACTTTAAATTATCAATACAAATGCGTTCAAACTAAAAAAGAAGGAGTAGGACAGAAATCGAATTTCTAATAAAGATTTCGTAGTCCCACCCCCGCAAGGATGACTAGGATAGAAAAAAGCTTGTTCTAAGTGCATATTCAATTCAGACATCTACTGCCAAATTAAT
The DNA here is from genome assembly GCF_038789205.1 of Staphylococcus hsinchuensis. Classification (NCBI taxonomy): domain Bacteria; kingdom Bacillati; phylum Bacillota; class Bacilli; order Caryophanales; family Staphylococcaceae; genus Staphylococcus; species Staphylococcus hsinchuensis. The sequence continues at coordinate 1,264,363 of NZ_CP128355.1, read as the reverse complement.
AAAGAGTCTGAGACACCTAATAGTGTCTCAGACTCACGATGAATTCATTATATTAAAAGTAACGACGTACTTGTGCAGCTACATTGTGACTCATAATAATCTTCGCATAATCATTTAGATAAACTTCTGATTTATCACTTGGATGTGCGAATTCTAATAATTGACTGTAATTATCATCAATAACTTCTTGATTTACTGAAGCATCAAAATAAACCGCATAATAGTAAGTGTTATCTAAGCTATATAGTAAATCTTCGTATTCGTCTGTATTTAAATTATTATGATATGCATATTCAATGACTTCTTCTAAATCATTAAATCTCACAATAACAGTATGAGCGTTTGGTTGATTGTGTGTCTCTTGTTCTTCACTTTGGCTGTGGGCTTTCTTTTGTCGTTGACGTTGTTCAAATAGATCTTCTAAGCTATCCTCTTGATTCATTGATTGTGATAATAAATCATTAACTTGATAATCTAATTGGTCATTATCTTCATCAGCCATATTAATTAAATCTTCATTTTTAGATTTAGATATCGTTACTTCTACGCCCTTTTCAAAAGCATGCACTTGTATCCATAATGGACCTTCTACGACGAAATCTTCTTCTTCGTTAATTTCTTCCATCATATTCCAGAAAAATTCTTCGCCACGTTTACGATTAGTCCATAAATCTTCACGTTTAAATCCTCTAACTTCAATGTCACTATATGTTATAAATAATTTAACCGTTGTATCGTCAACACGCTCTATTCTCAAATCATCTCACTCCTTACAGTCGATGAATAGTAATCACTATTTTATTAGACTCTGACTGAAATTACAATTAATTTGTTTGATTAAATTTTACCATTATCTATTTAGTGTTATATGATAACATATTCTATTTTATAAACCAAAGATGTGCGTATGAATTTTATTTTCAAACTATATCATAGAACGTGTTTGTCCGTAAAGCAAATAATCAATATACAAAGACATAAAAAAGCCATAAAGTGACAGGTATGTATCCCTTTATGGCAATCTTGATTATTCAAATTTAGTCAACCATACGTTGCGCTTCTTGCAATTGGAACGTACGAACTTTTCTTGGTAAGAAACGTCTAATTTCGTCTTCGTTATATCCAACTTGTAAACGTTTATTGTCTAAAATAATTGGACGACGTAATAAACCTGGATTATCTTGAATAATTGAATATAAATCTTGAAGAGGTAATGAATCGATATCTACGTTTAGTTTTTGATATGTCTTAGAACGTGTTGAAATGATTTCATCAGTTCCGTCTTCAGTCATTTTTAAAATTTGTTTGATTTCGTCAATTGTTAAGTGTTCAGAAAAAATGTTACGCTCCGTATACGGAATGTCATGTTCTTGTAACCATGCTTTCGCTTTACGGCAAGATGTGCAACTTGGTGAAGTAAATAATGTTACCATACATCTCACTCTCCTATTTTTATGAATTGAATTCATTTGATTTCTAAATTTATGATTAAAAATTTTCAATTGCATTTCCAATTTCTAACCTTACAATCTAAGTATACCCATCCAACATTAAAATTAAATGAGAATCTCTCATATTTTTCCAAAAATCTAAAAATAATTTATTACTCATCCAATCAAGTCAGAATGGCTTTATATACATACTTATAGTCTATCACAACTTACAAATGTTTGAAATACTGTTATAATAAACCCGATGAGAATTGACTAATTAAATATTAAGAAAGTAGGTATTATTCAATGGAAACATTATTTTCAGGAATCCAACCAAGTGGTATTCCGACACTCGGTAATTATGTAGGTGCTTTGAAACAATTTAATGAAATACAAGACGATTATGATTGTTTCTTTTGCATTGTAGACCAACATGCTATTACAGTACCACAAGATCGATTAAAGTTACGTAAACAAATTCGTCAACTTGCCGCTATTTATTTAGCTGCAGGTATAGACCCAGAAAAATCTACTTTATTTATACAATCTGAAGTGCCAGCCCACGCTCAAGCTGGTTGGATGTTAACAACGATTGCATCTATAGGTGAATTAGAACGCATGACACAGTTCAAAGACAAATCGTTAAAGCAAACAGACGGAGTGCCTGCCGGACTACTTACATATCCACCATTAATGGCTGCTGATATCGTTATTTATAATACGAATATTGTCCCTGTTGGTGATGACCAAAAACAACATATGGAATTAACTCGAAATTTAGTTGATCGTTTCAACTCTCGATATAACGATGTATTAGTTAAACCAGAAATACGCGTGCCTAAAGTTGGCGGCCGTGTGATGAGTTTACAAGACCCAACTAAAAAGATGAGTAAGAGTGACGATAACCAGAAAAACTTTATTTCATTATTAGATGAACCAAACAGAGCTGCTAAAAAGATTAAAAGTGCTGTGACCGATTCTGATGGTATTATTAAATTTGATAGAGAAAACAAACCAGGTATTTCTAACTTGTTATCTATTTATGCAAACCTAACTGAGGAAACGACAGATACATTAGAAGAAAAATATAAAGATTCAAACTACGGTGAATTCAAAACAGACTTAGCAGAAATTGTAAAAGAATTCCTTACTGATTTCCAAGAGAAGTATAATAACTTCTACAATTCAGATGAGTTAGACGAAATTTTAGATAACGGAAGAGATAAAGCACAGAAAGCTTCATTTAAAACATTGAAAAAAATGGAAAAAGCGATGGGCTTAGGTCGTAAGAGATAAAATAAAAGGTCACCTCAATCTTTATTGAGGTGACCTTTTATTAATAATTTTACTTTTAATAATATACATAAGATTTGCCTTCTCGCTTCAATTTCGTATTATAGAATATCGCATAAAAAAGTAGAGCAAAGCCAATAATGACTGTAACAACAATGTAAAGTGACATCATCCAAGGTGCAAATATCGTTCCTAATATGAGACTAAAACGGGCTAAAGCTTTAGAGCCATAAAATGAAACCATGCCTACCGTCGCATAAGTACTTCGTTGATCATTGGGTATCATTAAAAATCGCTGTGCATTTTGTATAGGAGAATAAATGAGCTCTCCAATTGTAGCAATTATAGTTACGAGACATAATAACCAAAAAGATGTCGCACTTGTTAATATGCCATATCCCACAGTATATAATACGCCACCAATTAAAAATGCGAGACGTTTTGAGTGATGTTGAATCAATTTGTTAATGGCAAAAGTCATTGTTACAACTACCAATGTGTTTATTATCATAATAATTGAAAACATCCGTACACCATCGATATGAATACCTAAAATATAAAAACTATCAAATTCTTCTTTCAATCGCACAACAACATAGGAATTTAAACTTAGTTCTGCCATAAGTATAAGCATATAACCTAAATTAAATAATAAATAATATTTATCTTTTAGCACTGTCAAATAATTATTGAGTATACGTTTCATTGGTGAACGTGACTCATGGTTTTCAGAGAAGACCTGTTCCACATCATAATATTTATCAAACAAATACCAACTGATGAGCATCGCTACTAAAAAAAGTAAAAAGAGTAAGTGCTTATGCCCTAGATAGAGTAACGCACCTAATAACATCCCAAGTGCTGTACTAATATTAAACATCCAATATTCGAGTTGATAAACATATTCTCTCACTTCCTCATATATCGCATCCATAGTGGCAGCTTCAAATATCGGATTACTCAATGCAAATAGCAATTCAAAAATAAATACGCTGCTACAAAATATAATTAAACCAATACCATTCATATTTACAGTTATCGATAATATGATAAGACATATGGCATATAATGCATGAACGATGTTTACAATTTTCTTTCTGTTGAAATGGTCTCCAATAAATCCTCCTAAAAAGGTAATACCGAAGGTCACAATTATATTCACTATTAAAAAAGTACCAGCAAATATTGCATTTATTTTACTTGTTAAATATAAAGCCATAAATGGGAGAATTGACTGACTTGCAATATTTAAAATAAACTCAGCGATGAGTCTACTTTTTAAGGTTGACGAAAGTGTATTAAACTTTTTCATTTTTGTCCCCCCATTTAAGCAAATATTGTAGTTAATGATGAATTTGAACTCTATTATAGCTTTTTTAAACAGATGACACACCCTATTTTTAAAATTTCCACTTAATAAAGTACATAATTATTTATAAAAATAAAAAACTAGGATACTCAAAAAGTATCCTAGTTAACGCATCTATTTATATATTTATTAATCTTCAAATTTCTTGAATACAAGTACAGCGTTGTGACCACCGAAGCCAAGACTATTACTCATAGCATGTGTGATTGCTACATCTTGGGCTTCGTTTGGAACGATATCAATATCCACCTCTGGGTCTGGTGAATTAGCATGAATCGTTGGAGCTACGCGTTGATCACGGATTGATAATGCTGAGAAGATGGCTTCTATTCCACCTGTAGCTCCGAGTAAGTGTCCAGTCATAGATTTTGTTGAACTTACTTTTAATGATTTTGATGCTTCACCAAATGTGTTTTTAATCGCTTGTACTTCAGTTAAATCTCCAACTGGCGTGCTCGTACCATGCGCATTGAGATATTGTACATCTTTCGCTTCGATACCAGCGTCTTCTAAAGCTGCTTGCATTGCACGTGAGCCACCTTCACCTTCAGGAGCAGGAGCTGTAATATGATAAGCGTCACCTGTTGAGCCATAACCGACAACTTCTGCATAAATTTCTGCGCCACGTTTTTGAGCTGATTCTAATGATTCAAGAACTACAACACCAGCGCCTTCACCCATAACAAAACCATCACGACCTTCTTGAAATGGACGGCAAGCCGTCTCTCTATCTTCATTTGTAGAAAGTGCTTTACTTGCAGTGAATCCTGCAATGGCCATATGTGTAATTGGCGCTTCAGCTCCACCTGTAACCATTGCATCTGCGTCTCCGCGTTGAATGATTTTGAAAGCTTCACCAATTGAGTTTGTACCTGTAGCACATGCTGTAACAGTGGCACCATTTGGTCCTTTAGCACCTAAATCAATAGAAACTTGACCTGTAGCCATATCGGCAATTAACATCGGAACGAAGAATGGGCTAACGCGTCTAGGACCTCTCTTTAATAGTTTATTATGAGCAGTTTCAAATGTTTCCATACCACCGATACCTGAGCCAATCCACACGCCAACATTATTCGCATTGTTGTCATCGATAGTCAATTTAGCGTCATTTACAGCTTCACGGGCAGCAATAACTGCATATTGTGTGAATCGATCCATACGACGTGCTTCTTTTTTATCAATATAATCCTCTACGTCGAAATCTTTCAATTCACCAGCTAATTTAACATTATAATCTGATGTATCGATACGTGTTAAAGTATCAATTCCATTGACACCTTTTAATGCATTATCCCATGAAGTTTTTGCATCATTACCAAGTGGGGATAATGCGCCAACACCTGTAATCACAACTCGTTGTTCTTTGCTCATATTTATACTCCTCCTATTTACCCCATTTTAATGTTACAGCGCCCCATGTGAGACCGCCACCGAAACCTACAAGTACTAAAACATCTTCATCTTTTATTTTACCATTTTCTAATTCCTGAGCGATACTTAAAGGAATTGAAGCTGCTGATGTATTACCGAATCTATCTACTGAAACACTCATTTTTTCTTTAGGAATGCCTAAGCGTTCTCTAGATGATTCCATGATTCGAATGTTTGCTTGGTGTGGAATAAACATATCCACATCTTCTGGTGTTAAGTTTGCTTTTTCTACTGCATTTGTAGATGCTTCACCCATAATTCTAACAGCAAATTTGAATACTTCTCTTCCATTCATAAATATTTTACCGTTATCTGGATTTAAGTATAAGTATTTTCCACCTGAACCATCTGAACCTAATTCATAACTTAGAATTCCTCGACCTTCTGATACTTGTCCAACAACGACTGCGCCTGCACCGTCTCCGAATAGAATTGCAGTCGAGCGATCAGTCATATCTGTAATTTTAGAGAGCTTATCAACTCCGACTACAAGTATATTTTGATAGTCTCCAGATTGGATAAATTGCTTCGCATTGATTAATGAATACATAAAGCCACTACAAGCAGCCAGTTGATCCATAGAGGCAACTTTACCTATACCTAAGCGTTCTTGTAACGAGTTCGCTACAGTTGGGAAAGGATGCTCCCCTGTTGAAGTAGCTACAAGTATCATATCAATCTCTGATGCTTCTATGCCTGCATCTTCAATTGCTCTAACACTTGCCTTATATGCTAAATCAGTTGTGTCTTCATCTTCATTCGCCCAACGACGTTCTTTAATACCAGTCATTTTAGAAATCCATTCATCTGAAGTTTCTAAAAATGATTCAAAATAGGCATTATCTACAATATTTTCAGGTGCATAAGCACCGAAACCTTTAATACCCACATTCATGGTTGTACACCTTCTTAAACTATATTTTTAATACCAGGTATTAATTTAACATAATTTTTCTTTCAATTACAAGAATGTCGATCCTTATGTAGTTGTCTCTTTATAAAAAGAATCTACAGTTACATAATGGCACATTTTTCTTCATCTTAATAGTGTGAAAATGAAATGTAGAATCATAGATAAATGATTGAACTACTTGATTGCTACTATACAAATAGTACTGAGTTATTTATAATGAAGTTATATAAAACTTATTGGAGGCATTACATAATGAGATACCTCGCAGTTCTATTTTGGTCTATTGTTTTAATACAAATGGTCAATTTCGTATTAAATAGTTTACAAGGTGGCGGGACTTTAAATCTAATTACACCACTCATTGTGGCAGTAATATTTACAATTTTTGTAATCTTATTTGATTTAGCCATTAAACCTACTACCAAACATCCAGATAAACAGCAATAGATTCAATATAAATAAAAAAACCATGGTACTTCATCAGTACCATGGTTTTTTGTTATGCATTTTAAGGTTGGTTAACTTCGAATGTTAATCCATCTTCAGATAATCCGACATTAACTGTTGTACCTTCGATTAAGTTTTCTCTAATCATCTTTCTAGCTAATGGAGTTTCTATTTGTCTTTGTACAAATCGTTTTAGTGGACGTGCACCGAATTGTGGTTCGTATGCTTCTTCACCTAACCATTTTTTAGCTTCGTCTGAAACGTTGATAGAGATACGTTGATCCATTAATCGAATATTTAATTCATTAATAATTTTATCGACGATGTGTGACATATCGTTTACAGTTAATGGTTTGAATAATACAATATCATCCATTCTGTTAATAATTTCTGGTTTGAAGTATTGATTTAGACTCGTCATTACAGATTTTTCAGTACTTTCAGTAATAACGCCTGCATCTTTAACATTTTCAAGCAAGATTTGTGAACCAATATTGCTTGTCATGATAATAATTGTGTTTTTGAAATCTACGACTCTACCTTTGGAATCTGTTAAACGACCTTCTTCAAGAATTTGAAGTAATACATTGAATACATCTGAATGTGCTTTCTCTATTTCATCTAATAAAATCACCGAATAAGGGTTACGACGCACAGCCTCTGTTAATTGACCGCCTTCATCATGACCTACATAGCCTGGAGGTGCCCCAATTAATCTAGACACAGAATGTTTCTCCATATATTCACTCATGTCGATACGAATCATATGTTTCTCTGAATCAAATAATGTTGAAGCTAGTGATTTTGCTAATTCTGTTTTACCTACACCAGTAGGACCTAAGAATAAGAAACTACCGATTGGTCTATTAGGATCTTTGATTCCGGCACGCGCTCTTACAACTGCATCCGATACTAAATCTACTGCTTTATCTTGTCCAATTACACGTTCGTGTAAGATATCAGATAGATTTAATAGTTTTTCTCTTTCAGTTTCGACTAATTTAGAAACTGGAATACCTGTCCATGAACTTACGATGTCACCAATCTCTTCATCAGTAACAATTTCTCTAATGATTCGATCTGTGTCTCCATTTTGTTCGTCTTGGAAAGTTGCTTCCATTTCACGTAATTCTTTTTCAATTTGTGGTATTTTTCCATGTTGTAGTTCTGCTGCTTTTTCTAAATTATAGTTCGTTTCAGCTTCTTCTAACGCTTTACGGCTTTCATCTAACTCTGTACGTTTTTCTTGAAGTTTAGAAATTTTACCTTTTTCTTCTTCAACACGTGATTGAATCGCATTTTGTTTTTCTTTTTCATTTGATAATTCTTCCTGTAATTCTTGTAGTCGTTGTTTACTTGCGTTATCTGATTCATTTTTTAATGCAGATTCTTCAATTTCAAGTTGCATTACACGACGATTGACTTGGTCTAACTCAGTTGGGTTAGAACCCATTTCTGTTCGTATTGTCGCACATGCTTGGTCAACAAGGTCGATAGCTTTATCTGGCAAGAATCGATCTGTGATATAGCGGTCAGATAATTCTGCTGCTGCAACTAACGCTCTGTCTTGAATACGTACCCCATGATAAACTTCGTAGCGTTCTTTCAAGCCACGTAATATTGAAATCGTATCTTCTACATCTGGCTCTGAAACGTTAACCTTTTGGAAACGACGTTCTAAGGCAGAATCTTTTTCAATATATTCACGGTATTCGTTTAATGTTGTTGCGCCGATACAATGTAATTCACCACGTGCAAGCATTGGTTTTAGCATGTTGCCAGCATCCATTGCACCTTCTGTTTTACCTGCACCTACGAGCATATGAATCTCATCAATGAATAGTAAGATTCTGCCTTCTGATTCTTTAACCTCTTTCAATACCGCTTTCAAACGCTCTTCAAATTCGCCACGATATTTTGCACCTGCAACAAGTGCACTTAAATCTAACTCAAATATTGTTTTATCAAGTAATGAATCAGGCACGTCTTTACGTACAATTCTTTGAGCAAGCCCTTCTACAATTGCAGTTTTACCTACACCAGGCTCACCGATAAGTACAGGGTTGTTTTTTGTTTTTCTACTTAATATACGAATCGCATTTCTGATTTCTTCATCACGACCAATAACGGGATCCATATTACCTTGACGAACTTCTTCTACAAGGTCACGTCCGTATTTTTCTAATGCTTCATAGTTTGCTTCTGGATTTTGTGAAGTCACGTGATTCCCTCCTCTTATTTTTTTAATAATTTCTTTAATTACTTCATCTTTATTATTTACGAATCTTTTAGTTGTGTCATCTTCTTCCATGGCAGCCAAAGTTAAATGTTCCATCGAAATAAATTCATCTTCATATGCTTTCATATTAGCTTCAGCTTTGTTAAGCAATTGGTTCGCTTTAGGACTAATATATTGGCCATACTGTACATTGTCACCTTGGACAGTTGGATAATTTTTCAATTTCTGATTATAAGCTTCTATCAATTGTTCTGTATCAATATTTGCTCTCTCAAATACACTTTTAAATAAACTTTCATCTTGTTGTAATGCCGCTTTTAAAATGGCTTCTATTTCTACATTTTGGTTTTGATTTTCTTGTGCAATTTCAACAGCTTGTTGTAAAGTGCCTTGCATTGCATAAGTCATTTGATTAATATCCAAATCATTCACCTCACTATGTGTGATAGATCAAAGATTTATTTTTGACTTTGACTTTCTTTGACCTTAATTTAATTATAATACTTACTCATCTATTATTCAACAATTTAAGTTCATAAAACACAAATTTTTTAATATTATTTGTTATTATCATTTCACTCATTTTATAGCATTTAAACTCAATAAAAAATAGACAAACCCTTCTCAAATTATTAAGGGTTTGTCTATTTTCTAATATTATTTTTTATCTTTTAATTGTTTTAATATTTCATCTGATAATGCCTCTACACCTGATTGTTGTAAATGAATACCATCAGATGCAAAGTATTCTGTGTGCCCCTCTGAACGTTTATGCCAATCGACTAATGTGACGTTTTTATGTTTCTTCGCTGCTTGAGCCATAAGCTTATTCACATGGCTTTCGTAGTTACGAGGAACACGTGTATTAACGAGATAAATATCGGCTTTACCAAATTCACCAATTAATTTGTTTAATTGATCTTCATTGAAATCACCATTTGTACCTAATTCTAATATAACTTTATCATCTTTCTTGTTATATTCACCGTACTTACTTTTCGCGTCTGGTAATACATCATATAAATTTCGACCAACTTTACCATCAATTTTGGCTTTCGGTACACGTGTTTTGAAGTTTTCTCCTATATCGACCATTACTGAGTCACCTATTAATAATGGCTTAATTTTTGTATATACCTTAGTATCGCTGTTGCTATCTTTTTGTCCAGTCAATTTCGATACATCAATAGGTAATGGTTGTACAATCTTATTATCTGCCTTTTCAGTATTAAATGTCGTCTTTTTATGTTTCGTTGTATCTTTACCTAAAGAATCAAATGCACCTGCAAAAATGATTAACGTCGGTACTGCAAATATTAATAATACAACTGTACGGATTAACGCTTTCGTTTTGAAACGATTGAACGTAAATGCTTTGAAACCTTGCTTTCTAAACGGTTGTTCAACGTATCTATATGACAGTTCTGCTAAGAGTAACGTTAAAATAATATCTATAAAATAAACATAGAACGGTATTTGACCATCAACAAAATAAGAATGGACAAAACTAATCACTGGAAAATGCCATAAATATAAACTGTATGAACGCTTACCTATATAAACAAATACTGGATTGCCTAAAGCTTTGGCAAAACGTCCTGTAGGATGAACTGCACTTAAAATAATAAATAGAGCTAGTACAGAAATTAAATAAAATCCTCCATTATAAATCCAGTTGCTATTATCATTAACAAAGAAAAATAATAGACATGTACTTAGTAATCCAAATACTCCGATTCCGTCAATTATATGCTTTAATATTGGTGCAGGATTTTTCTTTAATTTAAATGGAGGCCAAATAAACGCAAATAGTACACCTAACAAGATAGTTTGCAAACGTGTATCAGTACCAAAATATACACGTGAGTGTCCAACATTGGGTTGCGAAATAATGACCATTAATAGTAATGAAATCAAAGAAACTATCCAAAATATTAATGCAACATTTCTATATTTCTTTAAAGTAAGTAATAACGTTATCAATATAATAGGAAAGAATATATAAAACTGTTCTTCAATTGCTAATGACCATAAATGTTTTAATGGCATAAATGCAAATTGCTCGAAATAATTTACATCTGATGCAATATACCACCAGTTTGAAACATAAAATATAGCCGCCCAAGCATCGTGTTTAATATCTACAATATGCGCAGGTTTCAATATGAGTGTTGCTAACGTTACAACACTAACTAATACGAGCACTGCTGGTAATAACCTCTTTATACGTCTAATCCAAAAGTTCTTTAAATTAATAATTCCCGTTTGTTCGTATTCCTTCAAGAGTAAACTCGTTATAAGATATCCTGAAATAACAAAAAATGTATCTACACCAAGAAAACCGCCTGTGAGCCATTGTTTATTCAAATGGTAGATAATTATTCCAATAACGGCGATGGCTCTTAATCCATCTAATCCTGGCATATATCTTGAAGGATGTGCCTTGTTCTCACCATAATTTGAATTTTGATTCATGTTCCCCAAACTTTCATTTTTTATATTAATCGTTTAAATTTAATTCATACCATTTATTTATTGTAATATTTTTGTAATATTACTGCAATCTTTTATGTAACGACTCGCTAACTTTTTTAATGATTATTTTTATTTCACATAATAAACAGTATACAAGTAAAATGTTACCTTTTCCAAATAATCGTATAAAAATTAACATATAAAAAACTAGCCTGTTTGAAGTAAAGACTTAGGAAGCAACTTACCACCACATCTTCTGGTCGACAGTTACATTCTCGTACATCTTCCTTCATTCAGGCTAGTCTATATATAATTAAGCAATTATATTAGCCAATACCTAGAGCGATTTTTGCATAGCGAGACATCATCTCTTTACCCCATGGTGGGTTCCATACAATATTTACATCAGTATCTGATATTTCTGGTATTTCAGCTAAAACACTTTTCACTTGGTTAGTAATTTGCGGTCCAAGAGGACAACCCATTGAAGTTAAAGTCATTTCAACCGTACATAATCCGTCATCGTCTACATCGACGTTATATACTAAACCTAAATTTACGATATCGATACCTAATTCAGGGTCAATAACCATTTCTAGTGCATTTAAAATGCTATCTTTTAATCCTTCATCCATTTGTCTCACCTCTCCTTAAAAATATGATAACTACAATATATCAAATATCTTACAAAACGCCAATAAAATGCTATGATATTGATACATTACTGAAAATTCAATAAGGAGCTTTGCATGGAAACTCACTTAATATGTTTAGACCTAGATGGAACACTTTTAAATGATGAAAAGGAAATTTCATCTTATACTAAAAAAATATTAAAACAATTACAATCGCAAGGACACCAACTGATGATTGCTACTGGGCGTCCTTATCGAGCGAGCCAAAAATATTATCATGAATTAAATTTAGATACACCCGTTATAAATTTTAATGGTGCATACGTACACCACCCTAAGAATGATCAATTTGAAACCTTACATGAAGTTCTAGATTTAGAATTATCAAGAAGTATTATTCAATCATTAAATGACTATGGCGTTTCAAATATCATAGCTGAAATACAAGATCGTGTGTTCCTCGATAACTTTGATCAGAAATTATTTGACGGTTTCTCTATGGGTGATCCTAAAATAGAAACAGGTGATTTACTCACAACTTTAACTGAATCACCTACTTCTATTTTAGTAGAAGCTGAAGAAAATATGATACCGCGCATTAAACAAATGTTAACACGTTTCTACGCTGAGAATATTGAGCACAGAAGATGGGGTTCACCATTCCCAGTTATAGAAATTGTTAAAAAAGGTATCAGTAAAGCAACAGGTATCGATTACATCACAGATGAATTAAATATTGACCGAAATCATATCATTGCTTTCGGTGATGAAGATAATGATTTAGAAATGATTAAATACGCGAAACATGGCATTGCAATGGAAAATAGTTTAGACGAAATCAAGCACGTTGCAAACGAAATCACATATTCAAATAATGAAGATGGAATCGGCAGATATTTAAATGATTATTTCAAATTAAATATACCTTATGAAAATCATATCTCGACCCATATTTAATTTATACTTAAGGAGGTATAGATATGAATAAAATTGTTATAGTAGGAGCTGTCGCAGGAGGCGCCACTGTTGCTAGCCAAATAAGAAGATTAGATTCAGAAAGTGAAATCATTGTATTCGAAAAAGATCGTGACATGAGTTTTGCCAATTGTTCATTACCTTATTATCTCGGAAAAGTGGTAGATTCTCGCGATAAAGTTGTCGAAACAACACCTGAAATATTTTTCGATAAAAAACAAATCACTGTTAAAACTCATCATAAAGTAACGAGTATCAATGAAGATGATCAAACTGTAACCGTTCATAACCTTCAACAAGATAAAACATTTGAGGAAAGCTACGATAAACTCATATTAAGCCCAGGTTGTAGCGCAAATACTTTAGGTTTAAATAGCGACATGGCTTTCACGTTAAGAAACCTGGAAGATACAGATGATATTGATGCATATATTGAGCAGCATAACGTTTCAAACGCTTTAATTGTAGGTGCGGGCTATATTAGTTTAGAAGTGCTTGAAAATTTTTATGCACGAGGCATCACACCGACTTTAATTCACCGCTCCACACATATTAATAAACTCATGGATGAAGATTTAAACCAAACGATTATCGATGAATTAGATAAACGTGAAATCAATTATCGATTTAATGAAGAAATCGATAAAGTTGAGGGAAAAAAGGTTTACTTCAAATCTGGAAAAGTCGAAAGCTACGATATGATAATTGAAGGTGTCGGCATTAAACCAAATTCTGATTTCATTGCATCTTCCAGCATACAATTAGACGATCAAGGTTATATACCAGTGAATAATCGTTTCCAAACGAATATACCGAATGTATACGCTTTAGGCGATATCATAAAAGCTTGTTATCGTCATGTAGATCTCGAAGCCCACATCCCACTTGCTTGGGGTGCGCATCGTGCCGCCAGTGTTATTGCTGAACAAATTGCAGGTAATCCAAATATGGTATTCAAAGGATTTTTAGGTGCTAATATAGTTAAATTCTTTGATTATTCTTTAGCGAGCGTAGGTGTTAACCCTCAATTATTAGACCAATTTAATTATGAATATGTAGAAACTACTCAGGGTACACATGCTGGTTATTACCCGGGTAATACTCAAATAACATTACGTGTCTATTTTGATAAGTCTAATCGCCGCATCTTGCGTGCGGCCGCTGTGGGGCAACAAGGCGTAGATAAACGTATTGATATATTATCGATGGCGATGATGAATCAACTTACCATAGATGAACTTACAGAATTTGAAGTTGCATACGCCCCACCTTATAGTAGCCCAAAAGACGTTATTAATATGATTGGTTACAAAGCGCGAAATAAATAATGGTGACATTTATTAAATGTGTATAATGTTATATAAAAAGCCCATCATAAAAAGTTTATGCTTCTTATGATGGGCTTTAATTTATTTATTCATCTCTTATAGGCCGAACATTTGTGTAATTGGGCCTCTTGGTAAAATCGTACCTAAAGTCATTGTAATAAGGATTAACACGATAGTAATCCATAACATCCCATTACTAGGTTGTCCTTTTTTTCTTTTTGCTATTGTCACTTCCATTAAAGCGATAACGCCTACACCGCATAACATTTTAAGTAACAATACGATATGACTACCTGCGTTGTCCATAGTAAATGCTTGAATCCATAACCAAAAACCAGAAATCAGTACTAATACCATAAATAATCTTAGTAACATATGAATTGGTTTGAAGTATGGCGTCGCACCTTGCTTTTCTGAAAAGTTAAAGTAAGTGGCGAAAAATAGTATAATCGCCAACGCCCATGTCATAATATGAATATGTAACATAGTTGGTCCCCCCTACAATTTGAACTAATAAAGTAAAATAAACATGTCTTTGTAGCGTTAGTAAAAACATACAATTGTACATTTAACTCAATATTGTATGTCATATTGTTAATGTAGCAAAACATAAACGATTGCTCCATACACATTCCCATGATACTGAACTGTTAATCATTTTTAAAGATTTTTCTAAAGATATACCTAGCCTTTTCACCAACAATGCAAAAGGTAGATAGTTATTACATGTATTTCAGTATAACTATCTACCTTGTTTATGCGTGATTTAATTTATTTCTCAATATAATTTGTTAATGTACCAATGTTATCGATTGTTACTTTTACTTCATCACCTGGTTGTAGGAATTGTGGTGGTTCCAACCCAGCACCAACGCCTGCCGGTGTACCTGTAGCAATAATATCGCCTGGGTGTAATGCAACGTATTTTGAAATTTCTTCAATTAATTCATCAATTTTAAGAATCATTTCGCTTGTATTGCCATCTTGACGGATTTCATTATTTACCTTCGTTACGATATTTACATTTTCCGGTGTTGGTAATTCATCTTTAGTAACGATGTAAGGTCCAATAGGACATCCACCTGTTAAACTTTTAGAAAGGAATGCTTGATCTTGTGATGATTGCGCCTTACGATCAGTAATATCATTGATGATTGTATAGCCATACACATAATCTAATGCTAAACCTTTAGGTATTTTCTCACCTGATTTACCAATTACTACACCAAGTTCACCTTCGTAATCTAGTTGATCAGTAATATCTTTGTGGTTAGGAATCGTACTATTGTCACCAGTTAATGATGAAGCTGCTTTAGTGAATACATATAAGCGTTCTACTTCATGATTTAACTCGCTTGCATGTTCTTTATAATTACGTCCAAAAGCAATGATGTTATTTGTCGGCGTTACTGGTGGTAAAAATTCAATATCTGAAAATTGTACTTTATAATCTTCTCCTTTACCACTTTCTTCAGCAGCTACAACTGACTTACGTACTTGCTCTTGAAAATCTATCGTTTGATTTTGTTGTAGTCCGTTTAGTAATTGTTTAGGGTGAAATTCTCCTTCTGAAAAATCAGCAAAAACTTTCTTCAAGTCCCAAGCCGCTTCTTCGCGTTTTACTTTCACACCATAAGATGCCTCTCCGTCATGTCTGAATGATAGGAATTTCATTCAATATCAGCTCCTCATCTTTTATTAATATTTATTATAACTTCATCAAGGATGAAATAACAAATAAATACGCATTAAAATTCTTAAAATTCTAACAAATTTGTTAAAGTATGAAATTACTTAAGATAAGTGAATTTTCGCCATATCCATTCAAATGGACCTTTCTTAAATTTCTTCAAATAATAGTAACTCAATATCATTTGAAGTATAAATATTACAATAGCAATCATATAGGACTGATATAGTGCCAAACGGTCATATAAACCGAACCCAAAACCTAAACCGCCGTAAATAAGTGTGAAAATTATACTTTGTGTTAAATAAATTGTGAGACTTAACTTCCCCGGATATTTAAACATTGAAATGAAGCGCACAAAATTACTTTTTTGACATAATATTATAAATAATAATACATAACCTGTTGCAACTAGTGGACCACCAAGCATTGTACTCAAAGTTGACAATGCCTGATTGGCGTAATCTATAGCATATGGCAATTTAACTAAATATCCTATTATGAGAAAGGTACAACCCCACTTCATCGCTTTTCGTTGATTATTTCGTATGTAGTCAATTAAGTTTACCTTTTGAGCAACCATACCTAATAAGACATAAGGCAGAAATTCAAAAAAAGCACCAAACGTCACTAAATCTAAAATGTGCATTGTTTTTTCATAAGTATTTAAAGCAATATTACTCATATAACTTCCATGTTGCTTCGTATTAATAAACTTCGATATAGATGTGCCCGTAAAGTTTGCAGTGTCATAGCGACCATTCAACCAAGTAAAGAGTGATTTTGGTATAGCGATAAGTACTATTTTTACTGTAAATAATACAATCGCTGTAATAAATAAGGCTTTTGGTCTTTTCTTAATTAAAAGTACAGCAATCATCCCAGTAATTGCATAATCAACTAAAATGTCCCCTGAAAATATGAAGTAACCATGGATTAAACCTAATGCTAATAAAAAGGTTAACCGTCTAAATATCACTGGATAGTACCCGTAATCACGTTGCACGCTATGGTCAAACATTATCGCCAGACCATACCCAAATAAAAAGGTAAATATAGGATAAAATGAACTGATAATTAACGTCGTGACAATACGAATAATCAGTTCATCCACCCCATCTACTTTATCAGGTAAAAAAGATTCATCGTATGGAAAACTAAATGGCAAAATATTCATTAATAATATTCCAAATAAGCTCAATCCTCTCAGTGCATCTAACTCAAATACTCTCTTAGATGTTGTCATTTACGTTGCTCCTTTATTAAGATTAATCAATTGAGAGTTGACCAAATTTAAAGAAATAGAGGTATCCTTTTACTTCTTTATTTAATATTGTCTCCAACGTATTTCTATAATATGCCATCTGTATTTTATAACGATCTTTCAATTGTTGACCTATTTCCTCATCTGTCATACTGCGACGTCTATTGAAAGCATCTGTTTTGTAGTCTACAAAGTAATATTCACCGTCACTTACAAAGATTAAATCAATCATACCTTGAATGATTGAAGCATCTTGGTCATCTGGCCTTTTATCTACTTTATTCTGATTAACTACAAATGGAAGTTCACGATAGATTGCATCACTATTTGCAATTTTGCGATATAGCGGACTTTCGATAAAATGCATAATATCATCTATTTGAATATCTTTTTTAGCATCTTCTTTAATAATATTCTTATCAATTAAACGGTCGATGTAATTTAAGAGTTGCTCACGTGTTAAACCATCTTCAGTAAATGGTAAGTGTTGCATTACTGTATGCATCAACGTACCAATCTCATTGGCTCTACGTACTTTTGTATGACTCAAGAAAGCAGGTCGTTCATATGTTCTCGTACCGATACGATATTGACGAACGCGATCATAGTTCGTATCTGTTTGAGCTGTTTCTAATTGTCGTTTCAACTCAGAAACTGATTGTTTAGATGGTTGATGTATAGCAGTTTGATATGGATATCGGAAAGCTAACTGACGTTCGATTTGCATTCTAACTTCTTCGTTACCTGAATTAAATGATTCCATTTCGTTTAATGTATGCGCACGCTCAATCTCACCCACTGATTCAGTTGCGATATCCTCATAAAGATCAATATTTAATTGAACATAAGGTTTCATTGAGGTATCAACCTCATCAATATTCCGTTCAAAACGCAACTCATTGGACAGTTCTGTAGACTGATACTTTGAAAGTATCGGATAAATCATTGAAATTGGACTTTGTGCAGTTAAACGGTAACTCACTGGAAGATGCGTACCTGAAACAGAAACTTGTTCCCAATTTTGTAACTCTTTCTCTGACTTTACACGTCCGATTAAAAAGAGTTGCTCTTTCGCACGTGTTAATGCCACGTAAATTAATCTCATTTCTTCAGAGATCATTTCCTTTTCATTGATAGCTTTATACGTAACTGAAGATAATGATGGGAAAGTTAATTGATGTTCCACATCATAATATTCCATTCCTAGACCATATTGTTGGTTCAAAGTAACCGGTTTATAAAGATCTGCACGACGAAACTTTCTTGATAAACCTGAATAAATGACAAAAGGAAACTCTAAACCTTTACTACTATGAATCGTCATCATACGTACGACATTGTCATTTGGTCCAACGACATTTTCTTCACCAAAATCTTTTCCTCTATCTATCAATTCGTCTATAAATCTTATAAATTGATATAACCCTCGGAAACTAGAATCTTCAAATTCCACTGCTTTATTAAACAATCCATATAAGTTAGCGCGACGGCCTTTCCCACCAGTAATACCACTAAAATATTGAATGACGAAATGGTCATTATAAAATTTATCAATTAATTGATAAACGGCATGTGTTTGACTATATTCTTGATAAAGCTCGATATCTGTTAAAAATGCTTTTAACTTTTCAACGAGATTTTGATCAACATCATCATGTTGAATATAATGTTGAATCGACTGGTAAAAATAATCATCATTCGGACTGATAATTCGAATATTTGAAAGTTCGTCTTCAGTAAACTGATAAATGACTGAACGCATCAACCCGACTAAATATATATCTTGTAACGGATTGTCTATAGTTTTTAAAAATGACAAGATTAACTGTACTTCAGTTTGTTCGAAGTACCCTTCTTTGCTGTTAACATGAAATGGTATATTGTGATCTTTAAACGCTTGTTGAATATTACGTGCTTGGCCGTAAGAACGTTCAAGTATAACGATATCTTTGTATTCAGCTGGACGATATTGCTCAGTTTTAATGTCATAAACTTTATAGTCATTTATAATTTTTTCCACTTGTTGCACAATGTACTCCGCTTCTTGTTCAGAACCTTTTAAATCTGATTGATCATCTTGGATAAGCATATTCAAATGTACATCATGATTTTCCGTATCAAATGGTGCTCCGTAATAGAGTTGTGCTGCAGCATCATATTTTATTTCGCCAACCGCTTCATCCATCATGTGTTTAAATAAATAGTTGGTTGTAGTTAATACCTCTTTCCTGGAACGGAAATTTTGAGATAAATCGATGCGCATACCGTATTCAGAGCCATCAGTTGTAAATCTGTTATATTTTTCAATAAAGAGGCTTGGATCGGCTTGCCTAAACTTATAAATCGATTGTTTTACGTCTCCGACCATAAATAAATTCCCATCAGATTCGGTTCCACGTTTAATACACGTTAGAATTTGTTCTTGCACGCGGTTCGTATCTTGATATTCATCGACGAGTAATTCTTCAAACTGCTTTCTATAAAGGTCTGCTATTTCCGTAGGTTCTCCGTCATCATCCATTAAGATACGTAACGCGAAGTGTTCATAATCTGAGAAATCTAATATGTTACGGCGACGTTTTTTCTGATTAAATTGATTTATTACATCTGATGTGATCTGTGTTAAATATTGTATGCGTGGTGCCAACTGTTGCATATCATTAGTTAAACTTTCCGCATCTCTGGAATAGTAATCTGTTTGTACTTTTGTGACTAAATCTTTGTATTGGTCGTAATATTTTTTAGCATCATCATAGACATCCATCATCATTTCATTCGCTTCTTTGACCTTTTTATTTTTGGCAGGGAAACGTACGATAAATTGATGATCTGCAATAAGTTGTGAATTTAAATATCCATCTTCCATAGCCTGTGCCATAAACTGGCGTTCTGTCTCTATGACTTCTACTTGTTTTTCAACTGATTCTAACATCATAAATAAATCATAACTCTTATTCAGTGCTTCCAATGCAGAGGTCATAAATATAGACGCAATGTCATTTAATAATGTTAGTAATTCTTGTTGCTGCTGTTCATCTTCATATGGATCTGATAAGTGAGCTAACCAGTTTAACGGGTTAGGGTTAGCCACACTAAAGTAATACAGCTCTTTTACAGTGTCGCGCAATAGTTCATCATTACGGTCAGAAGATAAATGTTCCGTTAAATCAATAAAATGCGGGTCTAGTTTGTCATAATGTTGCTCTAATACTTCATCAATTGTTTGCTCGAGTAATAAAATATTTTCCGCTTCACTACTCGTTTTAAAGTTTGGATCTATATCTAATACATCATAATGTTGTTGAATTAATTTCAAACAAAAACTATGTAATGTTGAAATTTGTGCTTGATGAATTTTGATACGTTGATTTTTTAAATGTGTATTCTCTGGTGCTTCCAATGATGCTTCTTGAATGCGTTGATCAACACGATGTTTCATCTCACGTGCACTCGCATTTGTAAACGTCACGACTAATAAGCGATCGACGTCGATCTCATCTTTAATGATACGTTGGATAATACGTTCAACAAGTACTGCAGTCTTTCCTGACCCAGCTGCTGCAGCTACGAGTACATCTTGGCCTTTAGCATAAATACTGCGCCATTGACCATCCGTCCAACGTGTATTTGTCGGCTTTATTGGAATTTGACTCATCATTTACTCACCCTCTTCGCTTTCATCATTTCGCACTGCTTCTAACGGATCAATGGATTCATCTACAACACGATAACGTTTACTATCAATCATCCCGTCCACATGACAAACGGATTTGTAGTTACAAAATTCACACGGTAACTTTTGATCATATTTTAACGGTGCAACTTCTGTATGTCCGTCCATAATATCCGATGCAGTTTTAATAAAATTACGTTTGTTATGCTGGATTAATTTATAAATCGTATCTTCATCAGCAACTTTACTTTGACTTTTTAACCCGCCATCTTTTTTAAGTCCAATCGGAACGATATCAGAAGTATAATTAGGTTCAATTCGCGTATCCACGGCTTCTATAACTGATTCATCATCATTAATTAAACCGCTCAATTTAAATGAATTAATAAACTCTTTGTTACGTTTCTCTTTATCAATTTCACTCCATGCAAGTTTGATACGAGGTTGGTGTACATGGAAGTATAATAATCCACCTGGTTTAGTTTCAGGTGTAAGTCCGAGTCGTTCTTTGTTATTAAGGACGATATCCATATACGTCATCATTTGCATCTGCATGCCATAATACACTTTAGTTAAATCTAACGTGCCACTATATTTTGACGATTTATAATCGATAACATTTACGAAGCTACGACCGTCACGTTGATAAGTATCAATACGATCAATTTGACCGCGGATATTTATTGGTACACCTTGAGAAGTTTTCAGTGTTTCAGCAAGTAATTCTTGGTTATCGCGTGGTTTTCTTCTAAATCCTGCTTCAAAACGCTCTGGCGTAAATTTTGAATAGTTACCTTGATATTTAAGTGCAGTTAGTGTCGTTTCAACGATTGCACCAATTTTCTGTGAAAGATAACGATAGTACGCTGTTGAATTAAGTAAATTAAATTGAACGCCAGGTAAAATATCTGACAGTGCTTCCGCCGTTAATTTATGAATTTGATTCGTATTTAAATTTTTAAAGTCCCCTTGAATTTTATCTGAGATTGCCTTTAATACTCTGTGGAAGATATCACCTAAATCAAAGTTCTCCAATTTATATTTCGTACGTTCATTTAGACGCAGACCATGCGATGCGAAATGTTTAAACGGACATGCTTGATATCCTTCAAAGCGCGATACACTTGCATTTATCGTTGAACCGTATAGTGATTTCGCTTGTTTTTCTGAAAGTTGAACTGTCTCATTATCATAAGTTAATGCAGTTAATAGATAATTAAGTCCTTTGTTGAGTTCATTATTATCACGGATAACTTGATATGTGTCTAACCAAATATCGGCGACAATTTCATCATCTAACCACGACTTTAATGCTTCAAATAAAGAGATTTTTGTCTGGTGCGGATGCTCAATTAACGTTAACGGATGTGCTTGATGATTATATTGAATATTCGTAGCATCTAGATTTGTATATAATGCGCACACTTGGTCTAAAAATGGACTCGGTTCTTTCTCATCACCACTCACGCCCATTAATGAATATGAAAATGTCACTGCTGCTTGACTACGTGTCATCGCAATGTAAAATACGAACGCTTCATCCATTTGCAACACGTCAGAAGTTGGACTCAACTCAATATCTGTTTGTTGTTGGAAATTTTTCTTTTCTTCATCTGTAATTAATCCTGAAGAAGATACTGTTTGTGGCATGACACCATCATTCACACCAACTAGATATACATGTGCTTTATTATCAACTTTGGCTAAATCCATCGTTCCGATGCTCACCTGATCTAACGTTTGAGGAATCATAACGAATTCCAATTGATCCAAACCAATATCTAACAATTCTAAAAATCTAGATTTTTTCATCGATTGATCTTCGAACACAGTTACAACATCATCAAGTGTTTGAATTAAACCATTCCATATTTGATCAATTTCTTCAGCCTTTTGATGATTACCCTCTGCATCGTACGTATCTCTTTCTGTCATTAATTGACTAGGTAATTCAAATGCCTCCATGGATTCATAAAATGCCGTCGCAAAGGATATTGCAGTTGAAGCTTCATTCATTTTACTTTCGAAAATTAATATTTTATCAATAACATTATTTTTCAACTGTACAACACGATTAAATGTTTCGCGTTCTTCGTCTGTCAGTTTATTTCGTTTAATGCCCATAATTCGAAATTGTTCGATATCAAAAAATGAATCATCTAACCAACGCTTACCATATATTCCACGTTCTAATACAAAGTTTTCCAATATATCAATAAGATATTTACTCTCTTTAATAGATTTCGTAAGGACGTTCGTTTTAAATAGTCTCATCATCGGTTCGAAGTTCCAATTTGACTGAATCACTTCAATCATTGACCGAATCATTTCCATAATAGGATGGTGTGTCATAGATTTTTTGACATCGATATTGTATGGAATATCATACTGCTCTAGAATAGATTCCAATAAGAATGCGTATGACTCATCTCGATACAAAATTGCAATATCTTGATACCTTCTATTTTGTTCACGTGTTTCCTTTAATATGCGTCTCGCTATCTCATTTACTTCTTCACGCATCGCTGAAGATTCTAGTATTTCAACACTTTGTTGAGCTGGTATTGTTTGTGGCTGCAACGCATTAAAATTGCTTTCAAGATGTTCCAAATCTTTGTTTTCAAAGCGATACGTTTGGTCAAAATAGGTTTTATTTAATTGAATATTCAAATCTTGTGCAACTGTTTCTAAATGCGTTAACGACTCAGATGGCTTTCTAAATAAACTGAATGGGTCTTTATCACCATCTGTAGTTAATAGTACAGTCACTTTCTTTGCATTCTTTACAAGCCCACGAATCATTTCATATTCAATTGTTGAAAAGTTATGGAAACCATCAATGTAAATTTCACTTTTTTTCAACCATTCTGATTGATCCATCATTTGAATAAATCGTTTTAAACTGTCTTCTGAAGATACGTAATTCCCTTGCATACGTTCTTCTAACTTTTTATATACTAATGCAATATCTTGGAGTTTGTGTTTTGATCGTGTTGGTAATTGATTTTCTGTTATGTATGTTTCTAACGCTTCTGGAGAAACTGAATATTTTTTAAAGTCTTGTATTTGTTCATACAATTTCTCACTAAAACCATAATATTTCACTTGGGATTGATATAAATTCAACTCACTTTGGTGTCGTTGAATAATATCGTAAATCATCATTTCTGTGCCGACTTTAGAAAGTTGCTGTTCTAATATGCCGCCCACTTCTTGAAAAACTCTATGACTTAGACGTTCAAAGTGAAGCACTTCTGTTCTTAAACTGCCATTTAGCGATGAATCATTTACAAACGCTTGTTCAAGTTGAAATGTATTTTGGGTCGGGGCAATTAAAATGATAGGCTCACCTAATGGTTGTTCACGCATTTTTTGTCGAATCTCGTCAATCATCTTTGAAGATTTACCTGTCCCTGCTCTTCCAATATAGGCATTTAATTCCATAACCATCCCACTCCTTTGTTTTCCATTTTAACATATAAAGTGTTACACAATGATAATGATCAACAGCTAATTTCAGCATCCATGCATAAAAAAGCTAGAACATTTTTAACATGTTCTAGCTCTTATAATTCTTTATTTACCGTAATCTGTATCTGGATCAAATCCAAATTTCATACCATTTAATGGCCAATATCTAAACCAAACTTTACCTACAACTTTATCTTTATCAATTAAGCCAAATGAACGGCTGTCTTTGCTGACTTCACGATTATCTCCAAGCACTAGTAATTTGCCTTTAGGAATTTTATTTTTATGTGTTTCTCTATCTATATCTTTTGTTTTAAAGCTTCCAGTAATATAATCATAATGTTTGTGTTTTTCATTATAGTTTAAGTAAGGTTCATCGACTTTCTTACCGTTAACATAAAGTTTGTCTTTTTTATATTCGATTGAATCTCCAGGCGTACCGATAACACGTTTTACGTAATCAGCATTTTTTGTAGCGTGGAACACAATAACGTTACCTTTTTTAATGTCGCCTAGTTTGTAATCAAATAAGTTTACAGCTACGCGTTCTCCGTCTTTCAATGTAGGATCCATTGAATCACCTTTAACTGTATATGACTTTGCAACAAAATTTGTTACTAAAAAAAATATAGCAAGCGCTGCAATTATTGCGACAATCCATTCTATTACTTCTTTTCTCAATTTGTACACCTCATCTATTAAGTTAAAATTAGCCGTGAATTGATCAAATGGATAATACTTTAAACTCACGTTGCCAATCACATCTCGTTTTTTAATCAGTCCGAATGTTCTTGAATCTTTATCATTACCTCGGCGATCATTTAATACAAAATATGTATCGGGTGGTAATATATTGCCTTCGGAGTGTTTCACTTTTCTTAATGATAACGATTCAATTTGTTTGCCATGAGTATAAGGCTCATCAACATATTTATCATCTCGATAAAGTTTACCATGTTTATATTCAACAGATTGACCAGGTTTCCCAATAACTCGGCTTACATGGACTTTGTCACCCTTACGATACAATATAATATCACTATTGCCTAGTAAATTAAAAGTAGTTTTTAGTTTATTTATTATAACACGGTCGTCTTTTTGTAAAGTCGGTTTCATCTGATTATCTTGTATCACAGCACCAGAAATGACAAAGGCTTGTAACATCAGCACAAAAATTAAAGCACATATTAAAGCGATGATATGTTTGATGATGCGTTTCACATAGACACTCTCCTGACGTTTTTTCAACCTTTACACAATAATACAAACTACGGTATTTCATTATAAGTGTAAAAACACCTTATTGGAACCATTTAATATCTTTTTACTTAAAAATCGGTCTCTAGTCCCAGGTAGTTTCGACTATTAAAATTAAAGATTTATAATTTTATTGTGTTATTTATGAATGTTTATATAAAAAACAACCCAATCATCATCGTTTTTGTTAGAATTAGAATATATAAGTAAAATCCAATTACTCATAATAACTTTGATACTTCTTACCTTTGAATAGTAATGACACTTGCCATTGGAATTTATTTTAATTTATCCAACAATTTCTATTTGAATGATGCAATATGTTGAATATTTTTTAATGAAAATCAAGGAGACGATTCAATGAAAAAGTTAGGAGTCATACTTTCGTTTTTAATTTTACTTTCAATCTATGCTCCGCTATATACATTTGCTGGACAATCCCCATACCAAATCGCAGAAAATGAACATATTCATGTAAATAAACAAAATAATCCAAAAAGCGCTCAAGTTACTACCAAAAATGGACAAATTTTATATAACTACAATATTCATAAACAAGTCGATCCTGCTTCAACTACAAAACTTATGACCCTCGCCCTCATTCTTGATGATATCAAACATAAAAAGTTCAATTTTTATGACACAGTTAAAATCGATTTAAGGGAACAAAAAATGTCCCAAATACCTAATTTGACAACTTTCCCTTTAAAAACAGGCCAAACCTTTTCTATACTCCAATTGGTTAAGCAAGCTATGCTTGAATCTAGTAATGCTGCTACTTTAGTACTCGCAGAAGAAATTGATGGAAATTCTTCTCATTTTACAAACCGTATGAACAAAAAAGCGAAACAAATCGGTATGCAAAACACTCATTTTACAAATCCAAGCGGTGCAAACATTAAACTACTCAAACCGTTTGCGCCTAAACAGTATCAAAATCAAACTTATAGTTATACGACTGCCAACGATATGTCATTATTATCACATTATATATTAAACCACTATCCTGAAGCTTTAAAAATCACAAGTCTAAAAAGCGATTTACAATATCACAAGTCTCTACACAATACGAATACATCTCTCCCCTCTTTTCCAGACGGAATGAAAGATGTCGATGGTTTAAAGACTGGAACAAGTGATAATGGATATAATTTAGTATTAACCGCGAAAAGAAATCATTTACGCGTAATTTCTACATTGTTTAATACACAACCTTATCCAAGTGATAAAGCAAAGCATGCACGACAACAAATTTCTAATGGATTAATTAAACATGCTTTTGACCATTATGAATACCGCAAAGTTTTAACTAAAGGTCGACATACAATAAACGGTAAAGTATATAAAGTAAAGCATGACCTATACGATGTCGTTCCTACAAAGTTACATGATTACAGTTTCAAAATTTCAGATGATAACACATTGACTCTCAATTATAAGCGTACATTTTTAAAAGGCGCCCACCCACCTAGTGTTGAAGTTGAACCTGTGATTAATTGGAAACAAATCATTACCTATATATTTATTGCTATATTACTAATATTTATAATCATCATGATATTTGTACTTAAAAATACGTATAAGAAAAAACATAGTTAGCAATGCATGTGCTTTATTTTTAATACAAAGGCCAACCCAAAAGAAATTAATCTTAAGGGTTGGCCTTAATTTTGTACTTATGTCAAAGCTTCTTCAAATGAATTTTTTATAAACGTTCTTCAAGTTCTTGTTTCTTATCTTCAAATCCTGGTTTACCTAATAACGCAAACATATTTTGTTTATATGCTTCAACGCCTGGTTGATTAAATGGATTCACACCGAGTTGGTAACCACTCATAGCACAAGCTAATTCAAAGAAATAAACCAAGTAGCCAAATGTCTCTTCATCTAATTGAGGTACATTTACAACTAAATTAGGCACGCCACCATCAGTATGTGCAAGTAAAGTACCTTCAAATGCTTTCGTATTAACCTCATCAATTGTCTTACCAGCTAAATAATTTAAACCGTCTAGATCATCTGGGTCTGCTTCAATCTTAATATCATGTTTAGGTGTATCTACTTTAACTACTGTTTCAAATAAGAAACGACGCCCTTCCTGAACATATTGTCCTAATGAATGTAAATCAGTAGTGTAGTTAGCGCTTGATGGATAAATACCTTTAAAGTCTTTTCCTTCAGATTCACCAAATAATTGTTTCCACCATTCATTGAAATATTGTAATGATGGTTCGTAGTTAATTAACATTTCTGTCGTATACCCTTTTGTATAAAGAATGTTACGAATTGTCGCATATTGGTAGGCAATGTTTTCTTCTAATTTGTCTGATGATAGTTCCTCACGTGCTTTCGCTGCACCGTTCATGATGGCTTCGATATCAATACCTGCTACTGCAATTGGTAATAATCCTACTGCAGTTAAAACTGAGTAACGGCCGCCGATATCATCAGGTACAATAAATGTTTCGTAACCTTCATTTGTCGCTAATTGTTTTAGCGCACCCTTTTCTTTATCAGTTGTGGCGAAGATGCGTTTTTTAGCTTCTTCTTTTCCGTATTTATTTTCTAATAATTGTTTGAACAGTCTAAATGCAACTGCAGGTTCTGTTGTCGTACCTGATTTAGAAATAACGTTTACAGAAAAATCTTTTCCATCTAAATAATCAACTAATTGTTGAGTATAAGTTGATGATAAATGATTACCGACGAAGACGATTTCTGGATATTCATCACTATTTCTAAATGATGATGTCAACATTTCAATCGCTGCACGCGCCCCTAAATAAGAACCTCCAATACCAATGACTACTAATACTTCAGAATTCTCTTTCACACGTTTAGAAGCTTCTAGAATACGTGAAAATTCGTCTTTGTCATAATCTACAGGTAAATCTAACCAACCTAAGAAATCATTTCCTGCGCCTGTACCTTTATGGATTATATTATGAATCGTAGAAACCACTTCTTGTTGTTGTTGCATTTCATGTTCACCAAAGAACTCTAAAGTCTTACGATAGTCTAATTGAATATGAGTCATGTGAATTGCCTCCCGTGTTTATATTTCAAAACTAATTTTACTAAGTTTAAATTCACTATTCAAACAACTGGCTTTGTACAAAATAAGTTTTCACACAATTGACCCTGAAAACAAATTGTTCACCAAACCTAATATACATATAATATACAATATCCAAACACATTAGAATAGACAAAAACGATTATTCAACTTACTTATAAATTGTTGCCAAAAGATTTTATTTTCTGAAATTTGCATATTTATGTAATTTATTGGTTTTATTCTCCTAACAAATCTGCTATACTCATTTTTAACAAATTAAATTTCAATTAATATATAGAGGTGAAACTTATGAAAGAGAAAATCGTATTAGCATATTCAGGCGGATTAGACACAAGTGTTGCAGTAAAATGGATATTAGATAAAGGTTATGACGTGGTAGCTTGTTGTTTAGACGTCGGCGAAGGAAAAGATTTAGAACTTGTACACCAAAAAGCATTAGATATGGGTGCAGTCGAATGTCATATCATAGATGCTACAGAAGAATTCAGTGAAGACTTCGTAGCCTATGCAATCAAAGGTAACTTAATGTATGAAGGTACTTACCCACTCGTTTCTGCTTTATCCAGACCTCTAATTTCAAAAAAATTAGTAGAGATCGCTGAGAAAACAGATGCAGTAGGTATTGCCCACGGTTGTACAGGTAAAGGTAACGATCAAGTTCGTTTTGAAGTTGCAATAAAAGCTTTAAATCCAAACTTAAAAGTTTTTGCTCCAGTTAGAGAATGGGCTTGGAGTCGTGAAGAAGAAATCGATTATGCATTAAAACATAATATTCCAGTTCCTATTGAACATGATTCACCATACTCAATTGACCAAAATTTATGGGGTAGAAGTAACGAATGTGGCATACTTGAAGATCCTTTCGCAGCACCACCTGCAGATGCATATGATTTAACTCGTGAGTTAGAAGACACACCTGATGAAGCTGAAGAAATCTTACTAACTTTTGAAGAAGGTCTACCTACTTCACTAAACGGACAAACTTATAAACTCAGCGACTTAATTTTAGAATTAAATAAATTAGCTGGAAAACATGGTATAGGAAGAATAGACCATGTTGAAAATAGACTTGTCGGTATTAAATCAAGAGAAGTTTATGAAACACCTGCAGCAGAAGTTATTTTAAAGGGACATAAATCCTTAGAAACCATCACATTGACAAAAGATGTTGCGCATTTCAAACCAGTCATTGAAAAGCAATTTTCTGAGCAAGTCTATAATGGCCTTTGGTATTCACCACTCACAGATAGCTTAAAAACATTTATAAATAGTACGCAAAAATATGTTAGTGGTGAAGTACGCATTAAATTATACAAAGGTAATGCAATTGTTAATGGTAGAAAATCTCCTCACACTTTATATAATGAAAAACTAGCGACATATACAAAAGAAGATGCATTCAATCAAGAATCAGCGGTTGGATTTATCGATATCTTTGGTCTTCCTACTCAAGTGAACGCAATGTTACATGGAGGTTATAACGATGAGCAATAAAGCTTGGGGTGGTAGATTTAGTGAAAAACCCGAAGATTGGGTAGATGAATTTAATGCTTCAGTAGGATTTGATCAAATATTGATTAAATATGATGTTCAAGGAAGTATTGCACATGCGAAAATGTTAGCCAAACAAGATATTATTTCTCAAGCTGATTGTGATGCAATTATCAAAGGATTAACTGAAATACTAAAGGATTACGAAAATGGAAACTTGCCTTTAGATATATCTCTAGAAGATATACATTTAAATATAGAACATGAGTTGATTAAACGTATAGGCGATGCTGGAGGTAGATTGCATACTGGTCGTAGTAGAAATGATCAAATCGCGACGGATATGCATTTATACACAAAAGATGAAGTTAATGAAATAATTTCCCTCATTAACGCTTTCCAACAAACAATCGTTGATATAGCTGAAAAGCACATCGAAACAATTATGCCAGGTTATACGCATTTACAAAGAGCGCAACCAATTTCATTTGCACATCATATATTAACGTATTATTGGATGCTCGATAGAGACAAAACACGTTTCCAAGATAGTTTAAAACGTATCGACATATCCCCTCTTGGAGCAGCAGCATTAAGCGGAACAACTTATCCTATCGATCGTCATACTACGCAAGAATCACTAGAGTTTGCAAATCTATACGAAAATAGCTTAGATGCAGTAAGTGATCGTGATTACATTGTAGAGACACTCCACAATATTAGCTTAACGATGGTACACCTTTCTCGTTTTGCTGAAGAAATTATTTTTTGGTCTTCAGCTGAAGCCAATTTTGTCACGTTATCTGATGCATTTTCAACTGGCTCATCTATTATGCCCCAAAAGAAAAATCCTGACATGGCTGAACTCATTCGAGGTAAAGTGGGGAGAACAACAGGTCATTTAGTAAGTATGCTAACAACATTAAAAGGACTGCCTCTCGCATATAATAAAGATATGCAAGAAGATAAAGAAGGATTATTCGATGCAATCCACACCATTAAAGGCTCACTTCGTATCTTTGATGGTATGATCGCATCGATGACGGTAAACGTAAATCAACTACAAAGTGCTGTTGAACAAGATTTTTCAAACGCAACCGAACTCGCTGATTATCTCGTAAATAAAGGGGTTCCTTTTAGAACAGCACATGAAATCGTAGGTAAACTTGTATTATGGGCTATACAACATAATGTATATTTATTAGATGTCCCACTTACACAATACAAAGATGCCCATGCGAGCATTGAAGCGGATATTTATGAGTATTTAAAACCTGAAAATTGTATAAGTCGTAGAACAAGTTACGGTTCAACAGGACATGATGCCGTAAAAAAACAAATCGAAGTCATCAAACAAAAATTTAAAACTACAAATGAATAATATGGTTAATGCGATACAGAAATAATTTCAAAACTTTTCTGTATCGCATTTTTAGTATTACAGTAAAAATTGAACAAAATTAATCCAATATTTATATTGTTATGGATGAGTTAACATTATTTATTTTAAATAAAGATAGCGTAAATAGTATTCTATTCACTCCTCTTTTTTTGTAATGTGAGAATATAGTAAAAATTTAGGAGTGAACGTATTTATGAAAAAAGCGACAAAATTAATGGTTTCAAGCGTTACTGTATTATCATTATCTTTACTAGGTACTTCTGCTGTATCTCAAGCAAGTACTAACGACAATTCAAACAAAGGTCCAAATGAAAATCGTTATTCTTCAGCATCACAATTAAAATCAAATCCAAACAATGCTAGCCATAAAGAAGCGCATAATTTAACTGGCGAGAAACACACAACTATCGCACACAGAGGCGCAAGTGGTTATGCACCTGAACATACATTCTATTCATATGACAAAAGTCATAACGAATTAGGCGCATCATATATTGAAATTGACTTACAAAGAACGAAAGATGGTCATTTAGTAGCTATGCACGACGAAACAGTGGATAGAACTACAAATGGTACAGGCAGAGTTGACCAATATACATTAGATGAATTAAAAAAATTAGACGCTGGTAGCAAATTCAATGCAACACATCCTGAATATGCTAACGAAAAATACGCTGGTGCAAAAATACCTACTTTAGACGAAATCCTTGAACGTTACGGCCCAAATGCAAACTACTATATCGAAACAAAATCACCAGATGTATATCCAGGTATGGAACAAGATTTACTTAATACATTAAATAGACACAACATGTTAACAAATCAATCACTTAAAAATGGTCACGTAATGATTCAATCATTCTCACAAGCAAGCTTAGAAAAAATGAAGAGATTAAATCCAAGCGTACCTCTTGTGAGATTATTAGATAAAGGTGAATTAACGAGCATGACTCAACAAGACTTCAATACTTTACGTCAAACTGCAATTGGTGTTGGCCCTGAATATACAGATTTAACTGCTCAAAATGTTCAAAACCTTAAAAAAGCAGGGTTCCTCGTTCACCCTTACACTGTAAATACAAAAGCTGATATGGAACGTTTAAATCAATACGGCGTTGATGGTTTATTTACAAACTATGCTGACATGTACGAGCAAGTAAACCAAGAACAATAAACTCAAATACATTTACTATTAATCTATGACATAGACCGTCATATATCATAAACAAAGCCCTACCAAAGATGTTGATTATAAATCTTTGGTAGGGTTTATTTAAATTCTTCAAAATGTATACAAAAGCATTTGGAGACTTTGATTTTATAGTCGAAATGACTATGACGATTTATTCTGTATAACTGATATTAGCAAAATCACAAAAAAGAGTTGGAAACTAGATAAGTTTCCAACTCTTTTTATCTTAAACAAACACTATTAAATATTATGCCCAACCACGGTAACGTGCAGCTTCTGCTGTACGTTTAATACCTACGATGTATGCAGCTAAACGCATATCAATCTTACGGTTTTGTGAAAGTTCATAAATCGTATTAAATGCTGTAGTTAATTTCTCACGTAATTTTTCATTTACTTCTTCTTCAGTCCAATAATAACCTTGGTTATTTTGTACCCATTCGAAGTAAGATACCGTTACGCCACCAGCACTTGCTAATACGTCTGGTACTAATAAGATGCCACGTTCAGTTAAGATACGTGTACCTTCTGGAGTAGTTGGTCCATTTGCTGCTTCAACTACTACATCAGCTTTAATGTCATGTGCATTGTCAGCTGTAATTTGGTTCGCAATGGCAGCTGGCACTAATACATCACAATCAATTTCGAATAATTCTTTATTTGAAATTGTCTCTTCAAATAAGTTTGTAACTGTACCAAAACTATCTCTACGATCTAATAAATAATCAATATCTAACCCTTCTGGGTCATGTAATGCACCATATGCATCTGAAATACCGACTATTTTTGCTCCCATATCGTATAAGAATTTAGCTAAGAAACTACCAGCATTACCGAAACCTTGGATAACGACACGAGCACCTTTAAGCTCTAGGTTTCTTCTTTGAGCAGCTTGTTCAATCGCGATAACTACACCTAACGCAGTTGAACGATCGCGTCCTTGAGAACCACCTAATACTAGTGGTTTACCTGTGATGAATCCTGGTGAGTTGAATTTATCTAATGAACTATACTCATCCATCATCCATGCCATGATTTGTGAGTTAGTAAAAACATCTGGCGCTGGAATATCTTTTGTAGGCCCTACGAATTGAGAGATAGCACGAACATATCCACGTGATAAACGCTCTACCTCATGTATACTCATTTGGCGTGGGTCACAAACGATACCGCCTTTACCGCCACCGTATGGTAAGTCTACGATGCCACATTTCAATGACATCCACATTGATAATGCTTTAACCTCTTCTTCATCTACATCTGGGTGGAATCTTACCCCACCTTTAGTTGGCCCAACAGCATCATTATGCTGTGCACGGTAACCAGTGAACGTCTTAACTGTACCATCATCCATACGTACAGGAATTCTTACTTGAAGGAATCTTAAAGGTTCCTTAACAAGATCATACATACCATCGTCAAATCCCAGTTTGTGCAAAGCTTCTTTAATAATGTGTTGCGTAGAAGTAACTAAACTATTATTCTCAGTCATGATCCTTTTCGCCTCTTTTTCGTTACTAATGTTTTCGCTTTCATGCTAATTGTAACATAAGATAATGCATTTTAAAGTGTTAATAAAACTTATATTACATTTTTTGATAATTATTCAAATACAGCTCTAACTTTATCTAAAGCAAAGTCTAATTCTTCTTTAGAAATGATAAGTGGTGGAGCAAAACGAATTACTGTTTCATGCGTTTCTTTACATAATAGACCTTTTTCCTTAAGTGCTTCACAATATGGTCTTGCATTTTCAGTAAGTTCGATTCCAATGAATAAGCCACGGCCACGTACCTCTTTAATAGCCGGATGGTCTATCTTTTGTAATTCTGATTTGAAATATTCACCAAGCTCTAATGAACGACCTGGTAAATCCTCATCAATGATAACATCTAAAGCAGCATTTGAAACAGCACAAGCTAATGGATTTCCACCAAATGTTGAACCATGTGAACCTGGAGTAAATACGCCTAATACTTCTTTATCTGCTAGTACTACTGAAATTGGTAATACACCGCCACCTAAGGCTTTCCCAAGAATATAAACATCTGGTTTCACGTCATCCCAATCAGTTGCGAATAATTTACCTGAACGACCTAACCCAGCTTGGATTTCATCAGCAATGAAAAGTACATTATGTTCATCACATAACTCTCTGATTTGTTTTAAGTAACCTTCAGGAGGTACGTTAATACCTGCTTCCCCTTGAATTGGTTCGATTAATATAGCTGCAGTATTCTCATTGATACTTTCTTTAACCGCTTCAATATCACCGAAATCTACTTTACGGAAACCATCAAGTAATGGGCCATAACCTCTTTGATACTCCGCTTCTGATGAAAGTGAAACAGGTGCCATAGTACGACCATGGAAGTTACCATTGAATGCAATAATTTCTGCTTTGTTCGGTTCAATGTTTTTAACTTCATATGCCCAACGTCTTGCAGCTTTTAAAGCTGTTTCTACAGCTTCAGCACCAGTATTCATAGGTAGTGCTTTCTCTTTTCCAGAAATTTTACAAATCTTTTCATACCATTCGCCTAAATTATCACTATGGAAAGCACGAGAAACAAGTGTCACTTTGTCAGCTTGATCCTTTAATGCTTGAATAATCTTTGGATGTCTGTGACCTTGGTTAACAGCTGAATATGCTGACAACATATCCATATACTTGTTACCTTCAGGATCTTTAACCCATACCCCTTCGCCTTCTGAAATAACGATAGGAAGTGGTACATAGTTTGAAGCTCCAAAATGATTTGTTAATTCAATGATTTCTTCTGATCTTGTCATGATATCTCCCCTTAGTTTAAATATTAGCGTCTCAAATGCACTTTCAACACTTATCAATAGCATAACTCATTTTACTGTCTAACTGAAACTATATGCTAATTCTAAAAACGCTTTGAATTAGGATTTCAGCTTAATATTTAGAGGCCTTTAATACACCTCTATATTAAGTCATTCAGCGTTATGAAAACCCTTACATATATAATGACATATAACGATATAAATATACAAGTCTATTACATAAAAAATTCAAAATCTTTAAATAACTCTTTATACCAATCTTTTATTAGAATAAAAGAATTATTAGAGCCAATTCATTGGATTAAAATATATACTAAAAACGACTATATATGCTTACAAGCATATATAGTCGTCTCTCATACTCATGAATTATTCTTCTTCATCTGTTCTTGGCAATGGATAGAAACCATTATTGAATTGATCCCATAAATTTGGTGGTAATTGATGTTTGTCTTTTCGCTCTGGATCAAATTTAGAAATAATTTCATCTTCTTTGCCCGCTTGTATTTTTCCAACGAATTCATAGTCTAATAATATTTCTCTACCTAAAGCAATAAAGTCAGCATCTGTATTTTCAATTGCATCAAGAACTTGTTCTGCAGTAAAGATTGAACCGATACCTAGTAATGGCATTTCACCATCTAACCATTGGCTTAATAATTTAATTCGACTTTGATCTTTATATTTTCCTTCGCGAGTTTTTGAATGAATGTCCATAAGTGAAGCGTGAACATAATCTAATGGTTTTTCTTTTAATAATTGAATAAGTGATTCTGTAATCTCCATACTAATACCAGGTTCTTCTGCTTCTTCAGGTGAAAGCCTATAGCCAATGATGAAATCATCATTACCATAGTGACGTGCTGTATTTACAACCTCATCTACTACGAGTGATGGGAATTTAAATTTATCTTTACCCCATTCGTCTGTACGACGATTATAATATGGTGAAACAAATTGGTGTATTAAATAATGATTTGCACCGTGGATTTCCACACCATCAAATCCAGCTTCTATAACACGGCGTGTCGCTTCGCCGAAAGCTTTAATCGTTTCTTCAATTTCTTCCGATGTCATTTCTCTCGCATCGTGTTCTTCTTTTTGTCCGAAACTTTTTAATGAAATTGGGCTTGGACCAGCAACGTCTCCATCTGGTGTTAAATTAGGCAGAGCTTGTACACCACCATGATGTATTTGAACAATGGCTTTTGCTCCATTTTTCTTCATCACTTGGGCAAGTCGTTTTAATCCTCCAATGTCACTATCATGTGCTACAGAAGGTTGTCCTGGGAAAGCTTTTCCTAAATCAGTTACATTACTTGCTGCCGTGATAGCGAGACCTACATCTTGAGAGCGTTGTTCCATATATGCAATCTCATCTTCTGAAGCTGTACCATCATCATTTGATGACACATGCGTTAATGGGGCTAATACAAATCTATTGCGTAACTTAACCTTATTTGGCAACTCCAATTCTTCAAACAATGGGTTAAACTTATCGTTCACGTTACATTCCTCCAAATCAATTGATTGTAATTACTTACTTTCATATTGTATTTAACTAATTCCTATTTTAGTGATACGTTTTATCAAATGAAACTTTTTTGCTTACATTTAAACTCTAATTTTTTAAAGTTATAATATACCTTTATTTGATATAAAAAAATAAGGTTAAGACACAACACATGCCCTAACCTTATTCATTAATTAAGATTCATTATTCATCTTATTTTTTGACTGTTTAATCCAAACCGGTAAGCGTTCTTTTATTGTTTGAAACCCATATTTTTCGGTTTCCTTTATTTCATCTAATATTGATTGTTTTTCTTTCTTACGTTCATAATTTTTAAAATAGTCATTATCTTTTAAAGAAAGATTCAATTTGCCTTCTTTATCAATCGAAATTACTTTCGCTCTAACAATTTGGCCTTCTGATAAAAACTTTTTCAAATTATGGACGTAATCATCCATAATTTCCGAAATATGGATTAATCCTTCAGCATTATCCGGGGTTTCAACAAACGCGCCATACGGTTGAATACCAGTCACACGTACTTTGATATGTTGACCTACATTATAGTGATGATTCAACGTTATAACCCCTTACTTCGTAATACTTAACACTATTATAATAGCACATATTAATTCTCGGCACTAATATTATAAATAATATGGGGTTACCACGCCTTTAAGTTCCAACACTATAAAAAAACAGAATCAACTCCTTCGTTTAATTACACCTCATATTTACAGTGTAGATTAAATTCAAGAATGTTAATCCTGTTATAATTTCCACTTTGCCCCAAGTAATTAAACTTATCATGCTAACACTTAGGACAAAATCATATATTCAACTCTTTACAATAAGTATTGATCACTTAATTCTAGACTTATTCTTCAACTTCAATTTTATCGATAGTAATATCGAAATCGGGTTTATCTTGTGCACCTACTTTAGTCGCTGCGATATCTTCTAATGTAGATTCACCTTCAATAATTTGACCGAAAACAGTATGTTTCTGGTCTAACCATGGCGCGCCGCCTCGTTCACCATAAGCATCAGCAATTTGTTCAGGCCAACCTCCATCTTTCAATTGGCTTAACATTGATTCAGGTACTTCTTTCGCTTGAACGATAAAGAATTGTGATCCATTTGTATTAGGGCCTGCATTGGCCATTGATAAAGCACCATATAAATTGAAAGCTTCTAATGAGAACTCATCTTCAAATGGTCCTCCATAAATACTTTCACCACCCATACCTGTTGCTGTAGGGTCGCCTCCTTGAACCATAAAGTCTTGGATTACTCTGTGAAATGTAATGCCATCATAGTAACCATTCTTTGCATGCGTAACAAAGTTTTCTACTGTTTTTGGTGCGATTTCTGGAAATAGTTTGAATGTCATATCTCCTTTATTTGTGTGCATTACTAATTTAATTTCATTATCTTGTACTTGTTTATTTAATTGAGGATAGTTCGTCATGTTCATTCTCCATTTCATGTTAATATGATAAATGTATTTTAACATAAAAGAATAGAAAGGATGAAATGAATGGAGTTATATAAATTTGCACATAAAACAGGCGTTTACGGTGTAACGATTAAGGAGCAAAATGATGATCAAGTGTTAGTCCAAATCGAACAAGTGATTAAACATCCGAAGCAAGGTGATTTACATAATCCAAAGGAAACAGAAAATGTATTTTTCCATGAACGTAAAGCTTTGAGTCAATATGAAAAGCGTTACACGACAATGGCGCAACTTAAACCATTTAATGTAGAGCAATTACCTTATACCCAATCACTTCAAAATGCGATTACAGAACTTGAAGAAAAATTAAAATCTAAAGATACATTGCACGCTCAAAAATCATTAAACAATTTGCAACAATTGAAACGAGATTATGGTATTCAGTATAAACAAGAATTTGTATAAAAATTGATTTCTTTAACGCGTTTCTTCCTATTTAACAACCTCTTAAATATTGTCAATATGGGGAAGATCGTTGTTTTTCAGATCCGTATAATTCATGTATAATGACGTTATACTCAGTTTTTTTAAAGGAGGATTAAATAATGAGTTTGTTACATTTAGCGGTTCTCTTGCCGTTAATATTTGCACTCATTATTCCATTTGTATATCGATTTCATAAACGAATACATATAGGATGGTTTGTGTTACCAATCCCCGTCGTCTTATTTATATATTTCTTAACTCAAATTTCGACGACGATGTCAGGAGATACCATCTTAAAACAGGCTAAGTGGATGCCTCATTTTGGGATGAATTTTGATTTATATGTAGATGGTTTAGGTTTACTATTCGCACTACTTATTACTGGTATCGGAAGTTTAGTTGTTTTATATTCAATTAGCTATTTAAGTCGACAAGAACAGTTAGGGAACTTTTACTGTTATCTCTTACTATTCATGGGTGCAATGTTAGGTGTTGTTCTATCCGATAATATTATTATTTTATATTTATTTTGGGAGTTAACATCATTTTCAAGTTTCTTATTAATTTCATTTTGGCGTGATAAACAGAAATCAATCTACGGAGCACAAAAGTCAATGCTCGTCACTGTATTTGGTGGCTTGTCATTACTTGGTGGATTGATTTTACTTACAATGTTAGGTGGAAGTACAAGTATACGTACTTTAATTGCACATGCCTCAGAAATACAAATTAGTCCGTTATTTATATTAGCGATGGTATTTGTACTTATAGGTGCAATGACTAAATCTGCTCAGTTTCCATTTTACATATGGTTACCAGATGCGATGGAAGCCCCTACTCCGGTAAGTGCTTATTTACATTCAGCAACTATGGTTAAGGCCGGTCTTTATCTCGTTGCACGAATGACCCCGATTTTTGCAATTTCTCAAGGTTGGATATGGACTGTGACAGCTGTTGGGCTTATCACTCTATTTTGGGGTTCATTAAACGCCACTAAGCAAGAAGATTTAAAGGGGATATTAGCATTCTCAACAGTCTCACAACTCGGAATGATTATGTCGATGTTAGGTATCGGTGCTGTGAGTTATCATTTTGAGGGTGCAGAAAGTAAATTATACGTCGCAGCCTTTACTGCAGCTATTTTCCATCTAATTAACCATGCAACATTCAAAGGTTCATTATTTATGATTACTGGTGCTATCGATCATGCAACAGGTACACGTGACGTTAAGAAATTAGGCGGATTATTAACCATCATGCCAATTTCTTTCACATTAACAATCATTACAACGTTAAGTATGGCTGGGGTACCGCCATTTAATGGTTTCTTATCTAAGGAAAAGTTCTTAGAAAGTATGATTGAAGTTACGCATGCAAATTTATTCAGTCTCAATACACTTGGTTTACTCATACCAATCGTTGCTATCGTTGGTAGTATATTTACATTTGTTTATTCAGTTCGTTTTATCGGCCAAGTATTCTTAGGCAGTCACAAACCAGATGCCTTGCCGAACAAAGCACATGAAGCCTCAAAACTCATGTTAGTTTCACCAATTATATTAGCAGTACTCGTTATTGTATTTGGTTTTGCACCGTCAATTTTATCTAGTTCAATCATTGAACCAGCTGTTAATGCCATAAGTATGAAAGACAATGCACATGCCGAATTTCATATGTTCCATGGATTTACGCCAGCTTTCTTCACTACTTTAGGTATTTATGTAGTAGGTATATTATTAATTTTAAGTTTTGCATATTGGGTGCGTGTGTTAAAAGCGCAACCTACACAACTCACAATAAACTATTGGTACGATAAATTAGGTGAGTGGACACCTCAATTTTCTAAAAAGCTAACTAATAGTTATGTAACTGGGTTTACACGCAATAATTTATTAATTATTTTTGCAGCTTTAATTATACTCACAATCGTTACATTAAGTGTGACCCCTTTCCATATTAACTTTAAAGATGTCAGTGCTGTACGACCATTTGAATTAATTATTGTAGTGTTGATTATTACTGCGACAGCTATGATTATCTTTGCACATTCAAGACTATTCAGCATTATTATGGCAAGTGCTGTAGGTTATGCAGTTGCGATATTCTTTATCTTCTTCGGTGCACCTGATTTAGCATTGACTCAATTTGTCGTTGAAACGATTTCGACAGCACTCTTTTTACTTTGTTTCTATCACCTACCGAATTTAAACAGACATCAAGAGACACAATCATTTAAATGGTTGAATGTAATCATTTCGGTTGGTGTTGGCATAGTAGTAACAGTGATCGGTTTAATCGCATACGGTAATCGACACTTCGGGTCAATTGGTGAATTTTATAAAACGCACGTTTATGATTTAGCACACGGTAAAAACATGGTCAACGTTATTCTTGTTGACTTCAGGGGTACTGATACATTATTCGAGTCCTCTGTGTTAGGTATCGCAGGCTTAGGCGTCTACACGATGATCAAACTTCGTACAAAGAACAAAGCTAACGATCAAGGAGGTAATCACGTTGAAGAGACAGAAAAATAATTTAATCTTTCAATATTCAGCAGTTGTTATCTTCTTTCTTATCGTAATGTTCGGTATATCTTTATTTTTAGCTGGCCATTATACACCAGGCGGCGGTTTCGTCGGTGGTTTGTTGTTATCAAGTGCACTTGTCATTATCGCAGTCGCTTTTGATGTCAAAACGATGCGCAAAATTTACCCATGGGATTTTAAAATTTTAATAGGTATTGGGTTACTATTCTGTTTATTAACGCCAATGGCAAGTTGGTTTTATCATAAGAATTTCTTTACCCATACGCCATTCGAAATCCCATTGTTTATACTAAAACCAGTGCATTTGCATACTGCAATGTTCTTCGATTTAGGTGTTATGTGTGCAGTCATAGGTACAATAATGACAATAATTTTAGCGATTGGAGAGAATGAGTAATGGAAATAGTTATGATTTTTGTTTGTGGTATTCTCACATCAATGAGCGTTTACCTCATTCTTTCTAAAAGTTTGATACGCATCATTATTGGGACTACGATACAAACACATACTGCTAATTTATTCTTAATCACCATGGGAGGATTGAAACAAGGTAAAGTTCCTATCTTTGAAAAAGGAATTAAATCTTATGTCGATCCTATCCCTCAAGCATTAATATTAACAGCAATCGTTATCTCATTTTCTGTAACTGCTTTCTTCTTAGTATTAGCTTTCAGAAGTTATAAAGAATTAGGTACAGATAATGTAGAAAGTATGAAGGGAGTGTTGAATAATGATCGAGAGTAATCTCATTATTTCACTTCTTGCCATACCGATGTTTACAATCATCTTATTAATTTTTATTGGTAAGCGACCAGTGTTGAAACGTTATGTATCATTAATTGGTACAGCAATTACTTTAGTCTTTGCATTTATTAACTTAAATAATGTTTTAAAGGAAGGACCAATCAAATTAGAGCTCGGTTCTTGGGCAGCACCTTATAGTATTGTGTTTGTCATAGATATATTTAGTATTTTACTAGTTATAACGACTTTAATTATCACGCTATTAATTATGCTTTATTCCTATCAATCTGTAGGAATAGAACGCGAAACGTATTATTACTACTTCGCAATACTCTTCATGTTAATTGGTGTAATTGGTGCCTTTATAACTGGCGATATATTTAACTTATTCGTATTCTTTGAAGTATTCTTAATGGCGTCTTATATATTACTCGTCATCGGTGGCACAAAGATTCAGTTAAGTGAAACCATCAAATATGTACTTATAAACGTTACTTCATCTGCATTCTTTGTAATGGCTGTAGCAATTTTATACTCTGTCGTAGGAACGTTAAACTTAGCAGATATAAGTGAGAAACTCAGTCATCTATCAACGAAAGATACAGGAATCGTAAGTATCGTCTTTATCATGTTTATATTTGTGTTCGCAACTAAAGCTGGGGTATTCCCACTTTACATTTGGTTACCAGGTGCTTACTATGCTCCCCCTATTGCAATCATTGCATTTTTCGGAGCTTTATTAACAAAAGTCGGTGTGTATGCCATCGCAAGGACATCAAGTCTTTTCTTTACTGATACATCTAATTTTTCATTCTATACGATACTATTCCTAGCGTTACTTACAATCATCTT
The DNA here is from genome assembly GCF_038789205.1 of Staphylococcus hsinchuensis. Classification (NCBI taxonomy): domain Bacteria; kingdom Bacillati; phylum Bacillota; class Bacilli; order Caryophanales; family Staphylococcaceae; genus Staphylococcus; species Staphylococcus hsinchuensis. The sequence goes on along the minus strand of NZ_CP128355.1, from coordinate 1,220,889 downwards.
CGGGTGCGTAGGTGCGGTAAGTTATTACGATACGAAAAAGATTATTCTATATAATATTATGATTGCAGTTGGTGTCATACTAGTTGGTGTCGCAATGATGAATGAATCAGGTATGATGGGTGCGATTTATTACACATTACATGATATGCTCATAAAGGCAGCACTTTTCTTCTTAGTCGGTATCATTTATAAAATCACAAAATCCTATGATTTACACCAATTTAGTGGATTGATTAAAGCGTATCCTGTACTTGGGTGGACATTCTTTTTCGCTGCTTTAAATTTAGCAGGTATCCCACCATTTAGTGGTTTTTATGGAAAATACTACATTGTACAAGCTACATTTGAAAAAGGATTTTATATTAGTGGCATAATCGTTCTCTTATCTAGTTTAGCGGTTTTATATTCAGTCATCCGTATTTTCTTAAAAGGATTCTTCGGAGAACCTAAAGGCTATCAAGCGAATCAACAAATTAGATATAAAGGCTTGCTCACAGTCGCTATTATATCTGTAATCATTTCTAGTATTTTCGGATTGTCTGCAGATGTGTTAAACCCGATTATCAAAGAAGCTGCGGAAACATTCTACAATCCAACTGTCTATATCGATAGCGTATTGGAGGGAAAATAATATGGCAGTCCAAGTATTCGTAAATATATTACTTTCCGTTTTTTGGTTATTTATTACAGGCAGCTACACTTTGAATAATTTTGTACTCGGGTATTTATTAGGCATCTTACTTGTTTATATACTACGTGGTGTATTACCTGGAAGATTTTACATTATTACAGTTTATAAGATTATTAAACTCGTTTTTGTATTTTTAATTGAACTCGTAAAAGCTAATATTGATGTGATTCGCATCATTATCAAACCGAAGATGGACAATAAGCCAGCATTTTTCACTTATACGACAGACTTAAAACACGATTGGCAAATTGTATTACTATCAAATTTAATTACATTAACACCAGGTACAGTAGTTTTAGGTGTTAGCGATGATCGTACGAAAATTTATATACATTGCTTAGATTTCAGCACAAAAGAAGAAGAAGTTGAAAGTATTAAATCTTCCCTTGAAAAAGTGGTAAGAGAGGTAGGCGAATAAGTATGAATTACAGTATTATTCTCATTATTGCTTTGGTCATCGTTTCGTTATCATTGATTGCAATGCTCGTTCGTGTCATCCTTGGTCCTTCATTAGCGGATCGTGTCGTAGCATTAGATGCTATGGGGATTCAACTTATGGCTATCGTAGCGTTGTTCAGTATTTTTACTGGCACGAAATACATGCTAGTAGCAATTTTATTAATCGGTATTTTAGCCTTTTTAGGAACAGCTGTTTTTGCGAAATATATGGATGAAGGTAAGGTGATACGACATGATAGCAAAGATAGTGATTAGTATTGCACTGATACTCGTGGTCCTCGGATCAATCATTAGTGCATTAGCAGCGATTGGTCTATTGCGTTTAGAAGATGTTTACTCAAGATCTCACGCAGCAGGTAAAGCAGCAACATTAGGATCCATGTTACTCATCTCAGGTGTCTTCTTATTCTTTATCGGTGAGGAAGGCTACGTGAATATGCAATTGTTAATAGGTATTCTATTTATTTTAATTACTGGCCCCCTTTCGAGCCATCTCATCATTAAAGCAGCATATAATTTAAATACACCTTCTTCAAAAAGAACGAAGTACGACGATATTAAAGACGATTTACCAAATACGAAAATATAAAGATGACCCCACATCATACATTATTGATGTGGGGTATTTATTTGTTTAAAAAGGTTAAATTACAATGTAATAAAAAACGCTACAAAGAATGGTTAATGCATCCTTTGTAGCGTTTACTTAATTTATTTTCTTTTCTTAATTGCAATTGTGCCTCTCATCACACTAATTAAACGTTCAGTGTCATCTTTAATTTCGATGTTCCATACTTGAGTGGATTTACCTTCATGTATAATTGTTGCTGTAGCATAAATTGTACCGTCCGTTGTAGAGCTAATATGGTTCGCATTCATTTCTAAACCGAGTGGAATATATTTTTCAGTATCAATTAAATTTGCAGCACCAATCGAACAAGCCGTTTCTCCTAACGCTAGGTTTGCTCCCCCATGCAAATAACCAAACGGTTGTTTTACTGCATCCGAAACTGGCATAGACATGATAACTAAACCATGATTTTCTTTTTCAACTTTCATACCTAATGTTTCTAACATATTAGTCATTACGGACACCCCATTTTAAATAATTACTTCTACATCATTATAATATCATTGCTGCTATCGTTCCAAATATTATTAATGGAACATTATAAAAAATAAAGTTTGGTATACATGTATCTCTAATATGATCATGTTGGCCATCAATATCTAGGCCGGCAGTTGGACCTAATGTAGAATCACTCGCTGGCGACCCTGAATCGCCTAATGCGCTTGCCGTACCAATTAATGCGATTAACGCCATTGTACTTAATCCAAGTTGATCGCCTAGTGGTACAAATAGAGCCGAAATAATAGGTATCGTTGCAAATGAAGAACCAATACCGAGTGTCACGACTAACCCAATGATATACATTAAGATAATACTAAGTAATTTATTATTTCCTGTGATATCACTCAAACCATGCACAAGTTTATTAATGTCTCCTGTTTCGTTCATAACTCCTGCAAAGCCATTTGCCGTTAAAATAACCACGCCAATAAATGACATAATCTTTATACCTTCAATAAATTGATCATCTAGCTCTTTCCATTTATAAGCTCGTGAAATAAAGAAGACGAGCACCCCAGCTAATGCACCAAATATCATTGAATCTGTTAACATTTGTACAACAAAAGTAACGATGATAGCTACAATTGTAACGCCAAGTACATAAGGTTTGAGTTGAGTAATGTTCTCTGCTTTTTCAGTTTTATGCTCTGTATAGCGTCTCGGCTTTCTATAATAATAAAGACCTATCGCTAATCCTACAATATAACCGATGGATGGAATAACCATTGCTTTCCAAACCATACCGATTTCTATTGGGTGATGTGCTTTTTCGAATCCATTTTGAATGATTTGGTGGAATATTTGACCGAAACCAAATGGAATTAATACATACGGCCAACATAACCCGAATCCAATAATTAAAGCAATCTGTCTTCTATCAATTTGTAATTCATTAAATAAGCTAACTAAAGGTGGAATCACAATTGGAATAAAGGCAATATGTACTGGAATTAAATTCTGACTCATGATACTTAAAACAAGTAAAGCTATGACAATAATTATCTTTACTTTCACACGAGAAAGTTTACTATTTTCTGCTTTTATCCCTTTAATAATCTTGTTTACTAAATAGTCTGTAATACCACTATAAGAAATCAATGCTGCGAAACCACCTAATAAGGCGTAACTTAAAGCAACTTCTGCACCATCTACGATATTCTTACCGAATACTGATACAATTTTAGTAATATCCATCCCCGATAATAGTCCACCGACAACTGCACTAATAAATAAACTGATTACAACATTCAATCGACAAAGACATAGTACAATCATCAGTGCTACTGCAATTACTACTGAATTGAACACGCTCCCACCCCCTTTACTTCATTATCGTACTAAAGTATTATAAAAACATACTACCAACTTATAATTGATATGTCAATGTGACTTTTATCAACGTTTTCATACCAAAGCGTTAATATAAAAAGCCAATATATGGGAGTGAGACTGAAATCAAATTTACTAATAAAGCTTTCATAGTCCCACTAGTTGAAAAAAGTCTGAGACAGCTATTTTTTGTCTCAGACTTATGTTACCTCATAAATTGTTAAGTTATTGTTTTCTTAACCAATCCACTATCGTTGCAATCAAGTAACCTGTTGGCCCCTTTGGCCCTAGATGTGTTGCTTTATTAATGGTAGCTGGTCCAGCAATATCAAAATGTAAATGTGGTGTAGCACCTGCAAAATGACTTATAAATGTCGCAGCAAATAATGCTTTACCATGGCCGTTAGTATGATTGACAAGATCTGCGACATCACTTTTTCTAATGAGTTGCTCTTCCGTATCAGTCATAGGTAATTCAAATACGTATTCATTCATAAGTTGAGCTGAAGATAATATTGCGTCTAGTGGGGCTTGTTGGTTGTTTTTAAACACTGCAGCTTTATCTTCTCCTAATGCTGCGACTGCTGCACCTGTAAGCGTAGCGAAATCTAATATCATACTTGGTTGGAATTGATTAGCGTAAAATACTGCATCACCTAATACAAGGCGACCTTCTGCATCTGAATTTAACACTTCAACCGTTTCACCACTTAAAGCAGTAAACACATCATCCGGTTTCATAGCAGCATCATTGATCATATTTTCCGCAGCAGCAATAACCCCGATGATATTCACTTTAAGTTCTAATCGTTGTGCAGCATCTATCATCGCTACAACGTTTGCAGAACCACACATATCATATTTCATTTTCTGCATGCCTACTTTGCTCTTTATAGAATATCCTCCAGAATCATAAGTAACACCTTTACCTACTAAGGCAATTGGTGCCTCATCTTCACTTGCGCCTTGGTACGATAATGTTATTAATCTAGGAGAATGAATTGACCCTTTTCCCACAGCATGAATTAAACCAAAGCCTTCATTTTGTAACGTTTCTCCATCTTTAACATCAACACGAACTTGTGTATCTTTAAAATGATTAATCATACATTCCGCATAATAAGATGGCGTTAAAATATTAGGAGGCATGTAACTAAAATCTTTCGCTAAATTAATTGATGCGCCAATAGACTCTCCCTGCTTGATATCATCATCTATAGCATCGTGTGTAGTTTGAATAGTTAAATTCAATTGATACGGTGCTGCTTTATTGTTTTTATAACTATCAAACTGATAAATAGATTGTACACTTTGACGACCTAGCATCTCTGCTGTATTAGAAGTAGCTATGGCTTGAGATAACATTGTATCAAATAGCAACGTACCTTCATGGATACGTTCTTTTTTTAAAAATTGGAATAAATTCCCAAATACTACAAGTAAGTCACTGACTTTAAGCGACTTTAAATTACCTAATCCAACTGTAATCACTCTTATAGATTGTCCTTTAAGTGGATAATACGTAGACGTCATTTTACCTAAATTACTACTAATGATTTTGTGCTTTTTCAATTCTTCTAATATTTCATTTACTGATTCATTATTGACCGTTACAGAAACAAGTTGATTCAAATGTTCTGGTACCCCTGCTATAATGACTTGATTTTCGAGTTGATCATTTTCTTTAATGTTTAATTGCATAACAAAACCTCACTTCTAAAACAAAATTCAACTTTATATGATAGAACGTTGATTAATAGTAAAAAAAGGCTGAGACATACAATGATGCCTCAGCCCTCGGTATTTCTTAAATATTTGAATTGGATTTAAATTAGAATTTACCTTTTTTGAAAGCTAAGCCCATGCCACCGATTTTGAAGATAGCACGTGTATCGATAACTTTCTTCATGAATGCTGCTTTTTTACCTTGGATGTCTCTACCGTAAACGATACCAACACCATCATTTGCACCTAATGAACATACTGTTCCGCGATCAACGTAATTGAATTCTTGAGTTGGTTGACCTTCTAAAATATTCTTGATGTTTAATGCTGTATGCTCACCTTCTTGCATAGCGATTTGAGCTGTAGTTGGTAATGGACGTTCTTCACCTTCTGGGATGAATGCTGAACAGTCACCAATAACAAAGATGTCTTCGTAACCTTCGATTGATAAATCTTGTTTGTTAACGATACGGCCACGTTTAACGCCTTCGAATGACTCTTCCATTAATTTGCTACCGCGAACACCTGCTGCCCATACAACTGTGTTAGCTTCTAATTGTTGTTCTACATCGTTAACTTTAACTACGAAACCTTTTTCGTTTGCTGCAACGATAGGTGTAGCAATCTTAAACTCAACGCCTTTGCTTTCTAAATAGCTTACTGCGTGGTTAACTAATTCGTCTGAGAATTGAGGTAACATTTTTGGAGCTGCTTCAACACAAGTAATTCTAACTTTGCTTTGTTCAACGCCATATTTGTTACATAATTCAGGAATACGATCTGTTAATTCACCTAGGAATTCGATACCTGTGAATCCTGCGCCACCAACTAAGATTGCTAAATCTTTGTCGTCTTTTTCTTTAGAAGAAGCGTAGTTCGCAAATTTGTCTTCGATGTGACGAGATAATTTACGTGCTGTTAATACGTTTTCAATTTGGAAAGCATAGTCTTTCATGCCTTTGATACCAAATGTTTCGCTTTCGAAACCTAATGAAACTACAAGGATATCAAAATCGAAAATGCCAGCGTCAGTTTCTACTTTCTTAGCATTGCGGTCGATTTTAGTAACTTCTGCTTTTACAAAGTTTACTTTATCTTTGTCTAATACACTTTCAACTGGGTAAAGTACGTCTTCGTAACTCTTAGTACCTGCTGATGCTTCGTGTAACCAAGTTGCTTCATAGTGATAGTCATTTTTATTGATTAAAGAAATTTCCGCTTGGTCTGCTGAAATTTCTTTTTGTAATTTAGTAATAGTTTGTAATCCAGCGTACCCCGCGCCTAGAACTAAAACTTTTTTACGATCTTGAGCCATTTCATTCACCTAAACTTTCATAGTTTTTTTGTTGCTTCAGTCTTTTTCTATACCCTCATTACTCCTATGTAAGTCACAAAAAAGACAATTTTTCATCCAATTCTAATTTTATAGTTTTTAACATTGATTTTCAAGCGCTAGCCCCAGATATTGAAAGGGAATTCTCAATTAAAATAAAAGACTACAACGCCGTCATACTTTATAGCGACGTGTAGCCTTAAAAATCTATATTATTCGCTTAGCAATCTTCTGGAGTGCCTGCGACTTTAGCTGTTCTAAATGAGCTGCCACAACCACAAGATGCAATTGCATTTGGATTATCTATTTGAAATCCTCCGCCCATTAATGATTGTTTGAAATCGATTGTTGTACCTTCTAATACAGGTTTATCTCCTTTATCAACAAGCACTTTTAAACCATGAAATTCTAAGCATTCATCATTGTCTGCAGGTTCATTCTCTGCTGACATACCATAAGTAAGCCCTGTGCAGCCTCCACCTTGTACTTTAAGTTTTAAATAGCCATCTGCCATATCGTTTTTTTCAAGCATATCTTTAACTTCATATGCAGCTGCTTCTGTTACGTTAATTACTGCCATAATCTATTACCTCCTTAGAAAATCCATGTAGATTCTATATGTGCATAAATATTTTGTAATAAGTCATCTGGTGATTCACCTTCAACGATATCACCATTCACCAATGCATACAATTCACTAGAACATAGTCCACAGTTTTGTAAGCAACCATATTCTAAAACATCAACGCCTGGATCATTTTCGAGTTGTTGATATACGTAGTCTCCACCTTTTGCTAAATTTGAGATGCAGAACTCAACTATTGGATTCATAATACACCCTCTCATTAATTAATCAGTTATCCAATTATAACAAAAATAACATCGTACTGACTACAGACTAGCTTAATCGTTTAAATCCATGTTTTATTATGTATATTCCCTCAATACGTATGTTAATCGTCTAAAAAATTTGATATCATGAAAAAGCTATTAATATTTTTTAAATTTAATCTAATTTTCACACAATATGCATTTGTAGTCACTTTTAAAAAAGCATATAATAGAAACAAGTAAGTAGGTTATGAATTTGGTATAATAAAGTAAAATATGACATTACCACATTGCATTTAGTAACTTACAACAACACTTTTTTATTTAATACTACATACGTTATTCAATAATTTAACTGAAGGGGTATCAAAAATGAAAAATTTAGTTCTTTTAGGTGGCGGTTATGGTAATATGCGCATAATGTCACACATTTTACCTAGTGCACTACCTGAAAATTATTCACTCACATTAATTGATCGTATGCCATACCATGGTTTAAAGCCAGAATTTTACGAACTTGCGGCGGGTACTAAATCTGATAAAGATGTTCGTATGAGCTTCCCAGATTCAGATCGTATTAATACTGTTTATGGTGAAATCAATGACATTAATCTCGATGATCAAATCGTATCTGTCGGAGACACAAAGGTAGATTATGATGAATTGGTCATCGGACTTGGTTGCGAAGATAAATACCATAACGTACCTGGAGCAGAAGAGTATACACATAGCATCCAAACGTTATCTAAATCCCGTGAAACATTCCACCATATAAGTGAATTGCCAAATGGTGCCAAAGTCGGTATCGTTGGTGCGGGTCTAAGTGGTATTGAATTAGCAAGTGAGTTACGTGAGAGTCGTGAAGATTTACAAATCTTCCTATACGATCGCGGTGAACGTATCTTAAGTAGATTCCCAGAAAAGCTCAGTACATATGTAGAAAAATGGTTTAAGAAAAATGATGTAACAGTCGTACCAAATTCTGACATCAATCGCGTTGAACCAAACAAAATCTACAATAATGATGTTCCTGAAGAAATGGATCTTATCGTCTGGACTGCAGGTATACAACCAGTTGAAGTCGTAAGAAATTTACCAATCGATATTAGTAAAAGTGGCAGAGTAATATTAAACCAATATCATCAGGTGCCTACATACAAAAACGTCTTTGTCGTTGGTGATTGTGCAGAATTACCTCATGCACCAAGTGCGCAACTTGCAGAATTACAAGGTGATCAAATTGCTGACGTGATGAAATTACAATGGGAAAATAAACCATTACCAGAAAAAATGTCTGAAATTAAAATCCAAGGATTCTTAGGATCTCTTGGTGACAAAAAAGGCTTTGCCTATATTATGGATCGTACTGTAACTGGTCGCCTTGCTTCAATATTAAAATCAGGCGTACTATGGATGTACAAATATCATAACGGTTAAAGTTATTAAAAAGAAAGGCAATGAACGATGGTTCATTGCCTTTCTTTTTTGTGTTGTTAAATTATAAATCGGAATGTTGTTCCATAAATTTTTTAATATCATTTAATTGCACATACCCATCAGAAACATATTCATCATTCATCGTAACTAACGGATAAAATAACTCATCATCTTGGATACGTTCTATAAACTGTTGATCATGATCCGTTAAATTTTCTGTATCGCGCTCAATATCTATATACGTAAATTCAAACTGTACATCCGGATACTTTCTGTTTAATAATGGTTTTAACCAATCATACGTATTCCGTGATGTAGGTGCATTAACACAACTCGCACATATAACGTCCGCGCCATACACAACTACACTTACCTTATCCATATTATTCATCCCTTTAGTTTCAATTATAGATTTTTCTCCACGTATCTATTATAATAGAAAAATAAGTAGAACTTGAAATTATATACTTGAAAGGAGGCATTTCCATGCCAACTGAAAACGCAACGATGTTTGATCAAGTAGCAGAAGTTATAGAGAAATTGCGTCCATTTTTACTACGTGACGGTGGCGATTGCTCACTCGTGGATGTAGAAGATGGTATTGTTAAATTACAACTCCATGGCGCTTGTGGTACATGCCCTAGTTCAACAATTACATTAAAGGCTGGTATCGAACGTGCATTACACGAAGAAGTACCAGGTGTAGTTGAAGTAGAACAGGTATTCTAATAAACTATTTTTCATTTTTAAAATATCATTTATCGGTACGCGATAATGCGACATATATATTTTAAATAGAAAGCCTGAGACAAATCCCATTGTCTCAGGCTTTTAATAATTACAATCATCTTTTATTAATCATCTAACTGGACTGGTGTCTTTGGAGGTTGGTTATTAAGGACTCTTGTAATGTTATCTACACACAATTGAACCATACGATCTCGTGTCGTTACTGAAGCACTACCAATATGAGGTAGGATGACAACATTATCCATCTTTAATAGAGGATGCGACATATCAATTGGTTCTTTACGTAAAACGTCTAAGCCACACCCTGCAATTTCTTTATTTTGAAGTGCATCGATTAATGCCTTTTCATCAACGACGGCTCCTCTACCGATATTGATAAATATCGCGTCACTTTTCATTTTTTCAAATACAGGTTTATCGAATTTATTTCTTGTTTCCTCTGTTAGTGGCGCAGTACAAATAATGAAATCACTATGTTCAATAAGTGTATCAAATGGAACATATAACGCGCCTAGCTTTTCTTCGGCATGTCTATTGCGAGTACGATTATGATACATAACTTGTGTATTAAAGCCTTTGAGTCTTCGCGCAAATGCTTTACCGATATCACCCATGCCGTAAATACCAACTTTTGAATTAAATAAATCCTTTCCAGCAAGTAAATATGGTGCCCAACTTTGCCAATCACCTTGTTGTACATAATGTTCCGCTTCAACGATACGACGTGCGACAGTTAACATTAACGTAAAGCCTAGTTCTGCCGTAGTTTCAGTTAATACTTTCGGTGTGTTCGTTACGACGATACCTCGACTTTGAGCAAGAGACACATCAATATTATCAAAGCCAACAGCCATATTGGCGATGACTTTAAGATTCGGTGCTTGGTCTATCACCGTATCGTCAATCTTTTCACTTAATGTTATAAAGCATGCCGTTGCATCTTTAATACTTTCTAAAAACTGATCTCTTGGCATTGGTTCATAGGCTTCGTCCCACATGTACACTTCATAGCTTTGTTCTAATTGCTCAATAAACTTTTGAGGAATCTTTCTAGTCACAATAACCTTGTCCATATAAACACCCCTATTTTTCTAATTCGTTTATAACTTCATTTAAATCTTTAAAGCTGTAAGTTGGTGCTATATCTTTTTGTTCTATCTCAGATTTTGTAGTAACACCTGTCTGTACATGAATCGTATCGATATTTGCGTTAATACCAGACATAATATCTGTATCATACAAATCTCCGACCATCGCAACATCAGATAAATCCATATTCAATATATCTAAAGCCATGTCCATAATAATCGTTTGTGGTTTACCGATAAAGATGGGTTGTGTGCCTGTTGAAACTGATACGACACTAGTAATTGCACCATTTCCAGGTAAAAAACCTCTCTCTTTAGGTATAGATACATCTTGGTTTGTTGAAATAAATTTCGCACCATTTCTAACGCCTAACGTAGCAGTAGCTAATTTATCATACGTCACTTGTTCGTCTAAACCGATGACTACATAGTCTACGTGCTCATCCTCTTTAAGCACTAACCCTTTATCTGTTAGTGCCTTTGATAAACCTGTACCACCTAACATAAATACAGAAGCACCAGGTGTTAGCTCAGTTATATATTCCGCAGTAGCCAAAGCAGAAGTGATAACTTCCTCTTCTTTTGCTTCAATACCCATCGTTTGTAACTTAGATACTACATCTTTCGGTTCTTTAGTAGAATTATTCGTCACATAAAGATGTGGGATGCGTTGTTGATTTAAATATGAAATAAATTGCTTCGCACCATCTATCGGCTCATCACCTTTATATAATGTGCCATCTAAATCAATTAAATAAGCTTGATATGCTTTCACTCTATATCATTCTCCTTTTTGACCAAAAGCTGTAATCGGTACATTTTCATTGTCTAAAAATTGCACGACCTCTTCAATAAATTGTTGATAATATTGAAGGGCTTCATCAAATAATGGTATTAGTTGTGTCGTATCTAGTTCATCATACTTATGAACAAATTGTTTACGCACATCAACAGTTTGATTGATTTGGGTTTGTGTATCTTTTGATATCACACCTTCAAGTTCCATGATATCAATCACATCTTTATAGTTACCAGGATCCCTTAATATAAAGCCGTCGATAATCATATTACCAATGTCGACGGATGATTCTATCAACATCTGTGCAATTCGTTCAAATGCATAATAATTATCTTTATTTTTTGGATAATCCTTGATGAGTTGTTGTAAATAGTTCAATTTTTTACTAAGTTGTTGTTTATTAACAAAATACATTTGCGTCACTCCTAACACTATTATCTTACCATATCTTTACAGGCTAAATCATTTATGGTTATACTGAAAAGCATGATGAATCTTAGGATTTTCGACCACTTTAATTTAACAGTAAATTAATGGTTCAACCATGATGATAAGGAGCTATTATTATGATAGATATGTTCTTATATGATGATGACGAAACATCACAAGTACAATTTGTCGGTTTCGTCGGTGATCATAGCCGTTATGATCTCATGCTTGTTCAAACAGATCGCCACTTCGGTAAGACCATCGTTCTGAATATGCAAACGAATAAGTTTGGTATTATCGGTACAGATGATTTAGAAGAAGAAGGCTATATCGCCCATATTCTTGGCGTTTCTGAAGAAGAAGGCAATGAAATCACAGAATATTTACAAGAAGTAATTCAATAGTCAAAAAGCTAGGAATGAGATGAAATAACATCGTTCATTCCTAGCTTTTATTTTTTGATCACTTATTAATTATGGGTGCTCATTTTCTTGGATTGTCGGTTTTATCTTTACATCTTGCAGTTTATCCTGCTCCGTCACTACCTCAGTCTCTACTTCCTCAGCATTTTCGCGTTTTAGTTCACGATGGGGTATGCGTTTTACAATAAAGTAAGGACAACCGAAATTACAGTATTCTAGTAAGTAGTCTTGTATAGTAGAAAATCGCTTACTTACCTCTGCTTTCTTATTACTATCTTTGTAAAACCCTTTAAGTCTGAGTTGTTCGTAGCCATAATCACCAACGATAAAATCGTATTTATCTAATATTTCTGAGTAACGGTTCGCAAAATGCGTTTCATCAAAGCACTCTCTATAATCTTCTATCAATTCGAAGTAGAGATTATTTATCTTTATCATATAATTCACCTATTTTAATCCTCTATTTAAACATACCATAGCTTTTTAAGCCTTATTCATCAACTATTTATACTATATCATAATAAAATTTTATCAGTTGAATCGTAATCGTCCAAAGTAATACCTATGTATTTATTGCGAAATAAAGACTTAGTTCATACAAAGCAACACATTTTTATCAGTTGCCTTATAAATTGAACTAAGTCTTCAATTCATTTTATATTTTTATTTCATATTTTGTTCTTTTTGAAGTTGTTCTTCACCCATACGGTGTTTTTCTTTAGCTGCTTCGTTAACTTGTTCGTCTGCATGGTAAGAACTTCTAACTAATGGCCCTGCTTGGCAATGTTTGAAACCTTTGTCCATTGCAATTTTTCTTAATTTACCGAATTCTAATGGTGTGTAGTATTTCTCAACCTTTAAGTGTTTACGTGAAGGTTGTAAATATTGACCAATTGTTAAGATGTCTACATCATTCGCGCGTAAGTCATCCATTGTTTCTAATATTTCTTCATGTGTTTCACCTAGTCCAACCATTAAACTTGATTTTGTAGGGATATCTGGTTGTAATTCTTTAGAACGTCTTAAGAATTCTAAAGTACGATCATACGTAGCACGTGCACGGACTCTAGGTGTTAATCGACGAACAGTTTCAATGTTGTGGTTAAGAATATCAGGTTTAGATGCCATTAACGTTTCTAACGCTTCAAAATCTCCGCCCATATCTGATGGTAAAATCTCGATTGAAGTGTATGGATTACGTTCACGTACTTTACGTACAGTTTCCGCATACACATTTGAACCAGCATCTCTTAAATCATCTCTTGCTACAGCTGTAATAACAACATGCTTCAAGTTCATTAATTCAACTGATTCAGCTACTCTTTCTGGCTCATCTAAGTCTAATTCATTAGGAAGTCCCGTTTTAACAGCACAGAAACGGCAAGCACGTGTACATACCGCACCTAAAATCATAAATGTTGCAGTACGACGTTCACCCCAACATTCGTGTATATTTGGACACTTTGCTTCTTCGCAAACAGTGTGTAAGTTCTTTTCTCTCATCATTTTTTTAAGACCAGTGTAATTCTCGTTAGTATTTAACTTGATCTTCAACCAATCCGGTTTACGTAGAATTTCTTCATTTTTTGTAGCCATATCAGCAAAATCCTCCCGATTTCAAATTTATCCTCATTATAACAAATATAATTTATTTTAAAACGTAAATCGCTTACAAACTATTACGTGAGTAATGCATTTTTAAAAATATCTCGTAAAAATTCTGGCATCAAATATTCTATAGATTGCTCTTTTAACATCGGGAAATAGCGTCCGAATGTATACATATCTACTGTGCCCAATATATATGTTTCATCGTCTTGTATCTCTTCATCCCCAATAAAATATCGCGATTCTGATTCAATTAAACCGATATTATATAAAATATATCCGCCAAAGATATCACCTCTAAATCCTAATCCTTGCGCATGTTCATTTATATATTCTTGCTTTTGACTTTTAATTATAACATCTTTCAATACTTTACCGGAGAGTTTAACACGAACAAGATTAATAGGATGTGGCAACATTTGATGGATATTGTACTCTGTAACTTGATCTGCAATCATATCACGCACAACTAAGCCAGCGTTAATAATTGTACCATCTGCTTGAGTGAATTCGAACACACTTTTAGCTAACATATATGATGCTTGTGAAATAGAATCGGTGTGTCGAGGTAAGTTAACAGGTCTATCAATTACCGGTTCACTCAATAGTCGTTTACTTTCTTCAGCAAAGTGCGTCTCAACATCAGGCAATGTTTCTACAGGATGTATCTTTGCTGTTTTATTTACGACCGTTTTATTTTCAATCTCTAATGTAACTTCTCCTACAAAGTGACCGTATTTTCCGGCTGCAGCCATTAATACACCGTTATTCATTTCTCCATTTTCAAAATAGTGGTGTGTATGACTACCTAATATGAGGTCAATTTCAGGTATTTCTTGGCACAACTTTTCATCGAAGAATATACCAACGTGACTCATCACAATTAGGATGTCGTACTGTCCTTGTTGCGCGTTAACTTCATCTTTTATCGCTTGTAGTGGATCCGTTACGAGCCAATTTAATGCACGATAGAAAGGCGTAAACTGTGCGGTTGCAGCTACAAACAAAATACGAACGCCATCAATTTCTTTAATATATGATGACGAAATATGGTTTGGTAATTGTCCTTGCTCATCAAACACATTGGCACAAGTGATATCAAATTGTGCATCATTATATAGATTGTTTAAAGCTTCATGAGAAATGGTCATGCCTTCATTGTTTCCTATAGTAGCTAAATCACACTGTGCTTTGTTTAATAATTCAACATTTCTTAATCCCATCGTTGCTTCTGTGACGGGAGCGGATAAATCAACATGATCGCCGATATCTAAATAGAGTGAGGGGTGTGTAAGCTTTGGACGTGCTTCGGCTAAATATGCTGAAATCCTAGCATATTCATGGAGATGACTGTGTATATCATTCGTATGAAAAATTGTTAATTTCATCTTGGCATTCCCTCCTCTGATTTATAGCAATGATTTTATAATTAAGTATATACCCATCAGTAACATCATTGTACGTAATAACATCACGACGGTATCAGATTTCACTGATTGATTAATTTTAACGCCAATCTTCGCACCAATATAACTTGAAATGATAAGTACGATAGAGTATAACCATGCCACATGACCAAGTACAATATGACTAGCTGAACTCATGACACTTGAGAAGAAGATCATCATCATACTTGTACCTACAGCTACATGAGGCGGAAATCTAAATACTATAAGCATGAGTGGTGTCATTAATGCGCCACCACCAATTCCGAATAATCCTGTAAGTATACCGATAAAGAACGTTGCCACAAAGGCTACTAAAGGTGGCACACTGTAATGATATGTTTTACCTTCCCCATCGACATATGATTTTCGAAACTTTTCTTTATCAAATACTTTAAATGGTTTAATCTTATGTCTAACCATCAATAAGATTGCCACTAATATAAGAAATATCCCAAAGTATAAATTAAATGACTCAAGTGTTAAATAACGGCTCAATAACGATCCGATTAATGAACCAGGTAACAACCCAAATAGAAAAATAGATCCATTTTTAACATCAACTTGTTTCGTTTTTAAATAACCTAATGTGGAAGAAAGTCCTGTAACTATGAGTATAACAGATGAGGTACCTATCGCTATTTGTGGTGTAATACCCTTTAATAAATGATGGTCTACACCTAAAAATACTAATGTCGGTACGATGATTATGCCACCACCAATACCTACTACGGAACCTATAATCGCTGATAGCCCACCAATTAATATCAATAATAATATTGTTAACATGATATCGCTCCTAGAATAATTTTAACTGTTGCGGGGCCAATCCTTGGTAATCTATACCTAAGATTTGTTGATATGTTTTGGCATTCTGAGCTGCATGACCACCGGAATTATTATTAAACACAACGTATACTTTTTTAGCCTTCTGTTCTAAAATCTTTACTTTATTCGCTAAATCTGTAAGTTCTTGTTTATTGTAATCATAAAGATACCTGACATCGCGCCATGCTTCATCTGTCATATCTTTTTTCGTCCAACCATGTGCATTACGCCCATGATATCGTACAAAAGCGATATTATTAGTTATTCGATTAATAAGCGGTATTGAACCTTGACCCACTTGAGGCTCATCACAAACAGAATGAATAAGGTTCTGTTGTGTTAAGAAAGAGAGTGTTTCTTCTTTAAATTCTTTATTAAACCAAGACTGGTGGCGAAATTCAATACAGACTGGAAAATCCTTTAATTGTTCGCGGACATATCGTATATATGTAATATTTTGCACAGTACAATCAAACCAAGGTGGAAATTGTACTAATACCATTGCCAATTTCTGAGCTTCTTGAAGTGGTTGAATCATGCCGATAAATTGCTCAAATAAAGCCTTGCGAGATTCTGCATAATCTCGGTAATCAGCATGCAAAGTGAGTGCTTGATGTATTTTAACAATAAATTCAAATCGTTGTGGAGTTTCGTTAATCCATTTATTTATATTTCTATCTGGTTGAATTGCATAATAACTTGCATCCAACTCAACGATTGGGAAGTAACTCGCATATGTAATTAATTTGTCTGATTTGCGTTGTAAATCTTCATATAACGAATCGTGATCTCCCCATCCTGTAAGACCAATATTTATCATAGTATCACCAAAACTATGATACCATAGATGTTTTATTAAATTCACTTGTTTCATTTATATTTTCATAACTCAAACAGTCGTAACATGAGTTCTATCCATAGATTGAGTTATGGTAAACTATTCATCATTTTTTTCATTATACCTTTTAAATAAAAAGATAGTGCCACAAATTATAGGTATAAAAGCAGTAGCAATCGTGTAGTAATTTTTATGTTGGATTACACTTGGTAAACAAATGAGTATTATGAGAATACACAGTATTTGAATCATTATCACAATTTTCGTTGATTTATCCATTTTGATCATTACTCCTCTAACTTTAATTTGTATTAGAAAAGAGAGTAGAACAGAAATCGAATTTTCAAATGGTGATTTCGTACTCCCACCTCATCAAGGACGACAGGGATTGAAAAAGCTTAATATGAACGCTTTCTCAATTCATTCATCTACTGCATAGTTGACAAAAAGTCTGAGACATCTATTTTTGCCTCAGACTCTTTTTTACTTATTTTATTAAATCAGATGATTCCTTAATTATATTTTCAACTAATGTCGCAGCTGCTATAGCTCTAGCAAGTCTAGGACTTTGGCCACTCCATAAATGCGTCCATTCTTCCTTTCCTTCTTTAGCTGCTTTTTTTCGAATTGGATTGGTAAGTTGGTTTTGAATTGGATAATCTGGAATTTCATCATTGTATTCGTTCATTTCTTCAATAAAGGCATTTTTAATACCTCTTGCTGGCTTACCACTGAATACTTTAGTTACTACTGTGTCGGTTTCTATACTGTTTTCGATAGCATTTTTATATAAGTTTGAAGCACCGCTTTCATCAGTTGTTAAAAATGCAGTACCTAGTTGAACACCTTGAGCACCTAAGGCCATACTTGCTGTAAGACCTCGACCATCCATAATGCCACCTGAAGCGATAACTGGAATGTTTACATGATCCACTACTTGAGGTACCAACGACATCGTACCTATCATAGGCGTTTGACCATTATCACTCTCTGTAAAAGCACCACGATGGCCACCTGCTTCACTTCCTTGTGCAACAACTACATCCATACCTGCTTGTTCATTAGCGATAGCTTCTTCAACTGAAGTCGCTGTACCAATAACTTTAATGTTTCTCGCTTTAAGTTTTTCAATCACTTCGGCATCCGGGATACCAAATGTAAATGAAACGACCGGTACACCTTTTTCTATAATAATATCAATCGCATCATTAAATTTTTGTTGTTCATCAATGTTTACGACTGGTTCTTCTAAATCAAGTGCACGGCGATATGGTTTTAACCACGCTTGCATTTTCTCAACATTTTCAGGAATGTAGAGTTGTCCTCCCGGTACAAATAAATTTACAGCAAACGGTAAATCTGTGAGTTCTTGAACGGCTGTTATTTCATCTTCTAATTTCTCGGCGGTAAAATATCCAGCACCAATTGTTCCAAGACCTCCACTATTACTAACAGTAGCCACGAGCTCTGGTGTCGTACTACCAGCCATACCTGCTTGGACGATTGGGTATTTAACACCAAATATACGTGTAAACTCAGTAGTTAAATTCATAATCCTCACTTCCTTTCAAAATAAACATTGAAATTGATATTTATCGTTGACTGTGAGATTTCATTTGTTGACGTAACTTATATTCTTCCTCTTTATCCATTTCATCTTCAATTTCCATACCTAACATTTCTTCAATTAAATCTTCGTGCGAAACAATGGCATCAGTGCCACCATATTCATCTAACACAATCGCTAAATGTTTACGTGTGACAGTCATCTTTCTTAAAACCCATTCAGCCTTATTATGTTCATTAACAAACAATGGTTCAGAAATATAATTCATTATTGTATCTGATTGATTCCGGCTCCACGTAAGCAAATATTTCGAATGAAATACACCAATGATATCATCAATATCTTCGCCATATACAGGATAGCGTGTAAATGGATTAGAAGTAACCGTATCGTATGCTTCCTCATACGAAATATCCGAGGGGAAAGCCGTAACGTTAATTCTTGGCGTTGTATCAACATCTGTTATTTTATATTTTTCAAAATCCATAACGCCTTGAATGCGGTTATGTTCAATCTTATTGAATGCACCTTCGCTTTCAGCAATCGTAACAATTTGACGAATTTCTTCTTTAGAAAAACGCTGTTCATCCTTTTGCGCATTTGGTAATACATTCTTCATCGCATTCGTAAATCCATGTACAACTAATGTTAGAGGTGAAAATATAATGATAAATATAGTTAAAGGCCAATACACGAGACGTGAGATGGTATAAGGGTACGTTTCGGCTAGTGCTCTTGGTAATACCTCAAGTAACAGAAGCACCGCTAAAATAGTAATAATTGTTGCCCAAATAATATTAGTATCAGATTTCAATGTTAATATCGTCACTAAAGTAATCAACAAAACATTTGAAATGTTCTTCCCAATTAAAATTGTCGTAATCATTCGACGTGGTTTCGTTAATAATTTAGTAATGTTTTTTGATTTTTTATTTCCTTCTTCAGCTTCGGTTTGAAGTTTCAACCGATTCACTGCTGTTAAGGCTGTTTCACTAATTGAAAAGAAAAAAGAAGCAAATAAAAGTATGATTATCGCTATAATCATATAAGCATAACTCCTTAATTATATTAATTTTGATTACATCAATGTACAATTCCCTTTATCTTACATTATAAACGCTTACCCATCTGTATGCTAATTAACGTATAAACAATAAAAAAGCATGCGATGATGCCATATATAGCGTTATTGTTCTTTTTAATAACACTATTGTTAGCATCACCCATGCTTGTATAAAATATTCAGATGTGAAACATCAATGATATTGATTAACCGATTGAACCTTCCATTTCGATTAAAAATATAATTTATCTAAATCATGAGAATCAGAAACCGTTGTTTTATCGCGGTTTCTTTCTTTTTGTAACACTCTAATTTTTAAGTGCAAAGGTAAAATGGTATCAAAATTGGTATCAAAAAACCACCTAACTTTTTAGGTGGTTTATAGCATATTCGTATAATTTTTCTGTGGTTCTTAATGTTAAATTATCAATTTCACGACTGCCGTTTCTAATTGATGCTAGTGCGTTATGACTAACTCCCGTATCTTTATGGATTTGATAACTTGATAAATCACTATTAATTAACTTTTCAATCATTTTTTTATATTCTGACAAGCTCATCACCCTCATATTTATAACCTAATAAATTCATATGTTTTAAACGCATTAATTTTATTATTTCGGGTAATAACATGATAGTAACCAATATCAATATTAAACTTATTTTTAATTTCATTTGAAATTTACCACCCATCTATTATATAATAACCATGAAAAGAGGGAGGGGCTTACGCCCCTTAGGATTAATCATCTTTCTGATTATCTTTCTTGGCTTTTAGATAATCAAGGTGCCATTTTCTTAGTTGTTTTAAAATATCTGGCGTTTGTCGTATTGTTGCTAATATGATAAACGTCAGTATTTTTATGATGTCGTCCATATTTACCACCTCCTCTCATGGTGGTCTGTAAGGTGTATCTCAACCTTACATATATAATTACATTACACATATGTGTAATAGTCAACACTTTTCTTATATTTTTTATAAAAAAATTACCCACCTAACTTTTTAGGTGGGTTTTAGCATATTCGTATAATATCATTGCTTTTTTAAAAGTTATATTATCAAGTTTAACTTGTCCATTTCGTAATTTTGAAATTAGCGAGCGTTGTAAACC